>JBHAJK010000073.1:0-28205 GCA_041826605.1 Lachnospiraceae bacterium
AATAATCATAATGGTACCGTCGTATTTATTATTTGGAAGAATAAGAAAGGAATTAATGTATGAAAAAAATAATCAATAAAATAGGAACTAAGGGCGGAATGGGAACTGTAGAAATAATACTTATTATAGTGGTGCTGATTTCACTTGTAATAATTTTCAAATCACAGCTTACATCCCTGGTAAATACTATTTTTTCAAAGATAGTTAATCAGGCAAATAGTATATAGAAAATATGGTGGGAAAAAGGATATTTAGATTTAAGGGATTATCTAAAAGCATATGCGGATATATTACGGTATATTTGTCATTGATGCTGGGCATAATCATTACCTTTATTACAACGATGCTAATGGGAATATGTATTCATACAATACGTTTTGAAGCGGAGTGCGTAATGGATATGGGCATGGACAGTATTTTCGCAGAATATCACAGAGAAATGCTGAACAGATATGGGCTATTTTTTATAGATAGTTCCTATGGCTCGCAGGTGTGCTCAAAGGAATATACTAAATCACATTTATTACGATATATGAATAAAAATTTTTCCGGTAAGGCAGATAATCTGACAAAAAATATAACCGGCATACACGGAGATAATGGGGAACTTTCCAATATTTCTTATGCTACAGATAATATGGGAGAAGTACTGCTGTATCAGATTTGCCAATATGAAAAGGATAGGTATTTTTTAGATATGGCAGATGGAGCATTAGAAAATGTAGATATTGAGAAGATACTTGAGGAATATGGGAGTTTAGAGGCGGAACGAGAAAGTGCGGCTAATAAAGTGGACAGTATAATGGAGGAAATTAATAGTGGATTAGATGAGGATGAGGATCCATATTCCATAAGCAATCCTGCTGACTCTGTAGAATATTTATCCGATAGTAATGTTCTGTATTATGCATTTGGAGATGTAGGACAGCTTCCTCTTGAAAGTGTAATTTTATCTGATTATGTAAGTAAACGCAGTATAAGTGAGGGAACGGGACTTCGCTCATACCAACAATTACCTGTGACACATAAGCTTATTTTGGAGAAATATATTTTTGAAAACTGTGGCTATTATGAACATATAAGGGATAATTCCAGACTGTCATATCAGATAGAATATTTGCTGGCAGGAAAAGCTTCAGATTTAGAGAATTTAGAGGAAATTTCGGAGACTATATTTAAAACCAGGTATGTAATAAATATGTCATATTTGTTATCCAATACAGCCAGGCAGGAGGAAGCGCTGGCGATGGCAACATTAGCCTGTACAATAATAGGACAGCCGGAGCTTGTAGAAGCAGTAAAATATACAATTTTATTTGCTTGGGGTTATGCTGAAAGTGCAAAGGATTTAAGAATATTATTTGATGGACATTCACTAAGTCTTACCAAAACAGACAATAGCTGGAATACACCTTTGTCACAGCTTATAACCTTTAAGCAACATTTGGATATATATATGGTACCTACAGGAAATATCAACTATGAAACATATTTAAAAGGCTTCTTTATCCTAAAAGATACAAAAACTTTGACGTTGAGGCTTATGGACGTTATGGAAATGGATATAAGAGAAACAAGAGGAAATAGCTATTTTAAAATGGACGGTCAAATATATCAAATGACTGCATCAGTCAATATATCATCCTGCCTAGGCTATGGTTGTAATATTGCAAGAGGATATTCATATGAATAAATTTGAGGAGAGAGTAATGTCTTTCTGTTTGGCAGACACAACACACATTATTTTCAAAACTTCTCTTAAGGCTAACCCTATGACCATCCCAAGTCATAAATTATGTCGCAGAAAGACATCGCTCTCTCTTCAAAGAAAGGATACAAAAATAAAGAGATTTAATGGAAGTATGACTGTTGAAGCGGCTATGGCAGTACCGTTATTTTTATTTTTTATTGCTAATATGCTGTCTCTCTTTATTATGTATGAGTCATATTGTAAAAATCTGGCGTCACTCCATCAGGAAGCTAAGTTTTTAGCATTAGCAAGTCATACAAGCGAAGATGATGATGTGGTGGAGTTGGTAAAATATCAAAATATCACACCTATATTTAAAACTATGGGATTTAATGGAACGGGAGTAGTGGTAAATGCAGGTGTAAGAAAATGGACGGGATATAATCTCTTAAATAATCAAAATGCCAGAGAAGAAGAGGAATATGTATATGTGACAGAAAGTGGCACGGTATATCATAGGAAAAGAGATTGCCGGCATCTAAAAATCACATTGAAGCTTATAGAGGCAAATAATATTAATTTTGCGAAGAATAGAAGTGGAGGCAGCTACAAAAAATGTGAGATTTGCATGAAAGGACAAAGTACCGGAATGTATTTTGTGACAGAAAGTGGCAACAAGTATCATGGAAGTGCTTCCTGTAGTGGTCTAAAACGTACAATAAAAACGGTAAAACTCTCCGAGGTAGGTGGCAAGGGTGCTTGCAGTAGTTGTGGAAGTGGAAGATAGGGCTGGCACTCTAAGAAAATATTCTGCGTAAATGCTTCAGTTATTTAGAAAACGATGTATTAGCCTATGAATATAGAAAAATGAGTTTGTTGGTTGGTGTGACAATTGAAATAATAGCTATGGAAAATAAGGAATTGGGGCAAAACAGAAATTGGGAAATGTAATAATGTAAATAATTTAGAGGTTTGGATAAATTATGGGAAAGATATAGCAGAAAATATGTAGATTTATGTGAGGATTATATGTGATAAAGAAAATTGTAATATTAGCCATTCTTTTACTAATGTTTAAGCTGTCCATAGAGGATATTAGAACGAGGCAGGTATCTAAATTCGGTATGTATAGTGTAATATTTTTTGCCATAGTGTGTAAAATAGTGGATTTATATAATGGAAAAATTTTTCCGGAGATGGAATTGATTTTAATTTTGCCGGGAATAATATTATTACTTATTGGATGTGTAAATAAGGAAGTATGTGGCACGGGGGACGGAATGGCTCTTTTAGCCATGGGAATGATGCTTAGTGTAGCAGAATATTTAATAGGAATTATTACATTAGGTGTGATTACATTTATATTTTCAGGAATGATATTGCTACTAAAACGTGATGCAGGCAAATGTAAAATACCCTATATTCCCTTTATTTTTATAGGAATGTTGGCAGGCTCAATATATAGCTTTGTAAGGAAATGAAATGCAAAAGTATAATATGAAAGAAAAAATTGACGGATATATGACTGTGGAAGCATCTTTTATTATTCCCAGAATATTTTTGCTGTTTTGTATGGTGTTATATTTAACATTCTTTTTATATAACCATTGTGTAGGATATAAAGCCTGCTATATTGCGGCATTACGAGGACAGCAGATTAGGTTTGGCGGAAATAACGATTTAGAGATATATGTATCCGGGGAACTAAAGAAATTATTGGAAGAACAGGTATATCAATATCAGGACACAGGAAGCGTAAATATAAATGCATTATCTATAGAGGTCACAGCTTCCGGAAAGATAGAGAATAAACTAAAAAATATGGATATATATAAGGAGAGCAGCTTTGGGTTTGAACATTCAGTAAAGCTAATGAAATTTAATCCTGCGTCGGTAATAAGAAAAACTCGCGGGTAGTCTGTTTAATGGGGGATAATTAAAAATCTAATTTTAAGCCTGTTTATGTGGGAGATATTCAGCATAAGGCTGGTATTACACTTATATGGAAAGAAGTCTATGTAATGGGGGATATATATTGAAAGAGGTATTAAAAAGGTGGTAGGGGAAAGTAAGGTAAGTCTATCAATGGGGGATATATGGAAAGAATTCAGGAATTTGGAAGAAGCATTTTGTTAATCGAGGATGAAACAACTGAAGAATTTGAATTTATGAGCAGAATGCTAGAGGACAATAAAATAATTCATATAATCCCATTTCAAAGGGGGATTTATGAGAATAAAACAGTTATTAAGCTGGATGTGACAAACCAGATATCTTTAGTGGAAGAATTTGAAAGTAAGCTTATGTCTGGGGCGGAGCTAAGAAAACTGTTGCTTAATATATTGGAGACTATAAATATAGGCTATTCCTATCTTTTAGAAGAAAAGTTTTTAGAATTTTCGCCCGAATATATATTTAAAAATTCTGAGAATGATAGCCTTAATATGGTTTATATACCTTTTCAAAAAGAGGAAGACAGCTATACCTTAATGAGGGGAAAGTATAATAAGCTTGCTGAATTTTTTTTAGAGAAGATAGACCATAGAGATGAAAAGGCAGTAGATATAGCCTATAAATTTTATAAGATGGCAAAAGAAGAATATTTTTCCATATCTGCGTTCTGTGAAATGTTTGAAAAAGAAAGCATACACATTAGGGAAGAAGAGGAAAAAACTGACAAAATCAGAATTTCAACATATGACAGACCTGATTTCAAGGATGTATATGAGCCATATTGTATGGAAGATAATAATGCTAATAATGGTAGCGCTTCTTTATTTGCAAGGGTAATGACTAAGATGACTTCAATACTATTCGAGAGAAGTAAATGGGAAATTAAGATGCCGGACAAAGCAGTAACTGTAGAGGAATATTGGGGAGGCGACAGTGAAACCGTATTTTTTGATACTGAAGAAACCGTATTTTTTTACAAAGATGAGGGGAATAATCATAGCTTAAAATGGGAAGAAGCAGGGGAGCAAAAGGAATGCAAAATAAGGGAATTTCCGGCAATAATCGGGAAAAAGTATGATTTAGTAGATATATGTATTTCGGATGAGACTGTTAGCAGGAAACATGCCAAGATTATGCTTAAGCATGGAGAAATGGTTTTATGTGATTTGGGAAGTAAAAATGGAACCTATGTAAATGAAAAAAGACTTTCAGGTGGAGAAAATGTAAAAATAGATGCTTCAACACAAATCCGATTTGGAAAAGTCGTGGTAGATGTTGTATAATGAAACCGTCCAGTGGACGGTTTCATCCCGCTGGCAGAGTATATCGGACGGTTTCATCCCGCTGGCAGAGTATATTAAGTGGATGCTTCATCCCGCCGGCAGAGTATATCGGACGGTTTCATCCCGCTGGAAGACCAGGCAAATGAATTGCAAAATTAATGGAGATTAGCATGAAAGTCAATATTTACTATGGTGGCAGAGGTCTTATGGATGACCCTACCTTATATGTTATTAACAAAATGCAGACAGTTTTAGAGGAGCTCAATGTAAAGGTTGAGCGCTTTATGCTTTATGAACTGAAAAATACTATCACAACACTTCCTCAAACATTAAAGGAAGCGGATGGCATTATTCTTGCTACTACTGTGGAGTGGTATGGAATAGGTGGCTTTATGCAACAATTTTTAGATGCCTGCTGGCTATATGCGGACAAGGAAAAGCTGTCTAAAATCTATATGTCCCCCATAGTTATGTCAACTACATATGGGGAGAGGGAGGGTAAGCTTAATCTTTCTACGGCCTGGGAAATATTGGGCGGTCGTCCCTGTAGCGGTATTTGCGGATATATTGCAGATGCAGCGGCCCTTGAAATGAACGATGAATATACAACGCTCATAGAAAAAAAGGCTGAAAATATATATCGTACAATAAACCAGAAATTGACATCATTCCCTGCCAGCAACCAGGCAGTAAAGCAGATGGTATCAGTATCCCAGAATATTGATTTGACACCACAGGAGTCGGAGCAGCTTTCTCAGTATGCTTCTGATGATACATATGTACAAAAGCAAAAAGAGGATATTTTAGAGCTTGCCAATATGTTCCGAGGAATGATGGGGAATGACAAGAGCAATCTCGATGATCATATAGACAGACTGAAAGAGCATTTTTCTCCAATACCGGGCTTTAAAGCAACTTATAAGCTTACAATAGATAATAAAAATGTTGCTATTACGGTAAGTGGTGGAGATTTGGATATTAAAAAGGAAAATATTTCTAAAGCGGATGTGGAGCTTAATCTTTCGGACGAGGTTATGAATGAGATTACCGCAGGTAGAATGACATTCCAAAGAGCCTTTATGGGTGGAAGTATGACTATGAAAGGAGATTTCGCCCAGATGCGAAGTCTCGATGAAATTTTTACATTTATGTAGTGGTTATGTAGTGGCACAAGTGCGTTATATGGGACAACATTATAGGTACCACAGTATGGAGCTTTGAAAGGAGTAATTAATGAGAGATGATAATTGTATTTTTTGCAAACTGGCAAATGGAGATATACCCACAAATTCAATTTATGAGGATGAAGATTATAATGTAATACTTGATATGTCTCCGGCTACAAAAGGTCACGCTCTTATTTTACCTAAGGAGCATTATAAAAATATATATGATATGCCTGAAGAAAAGGCAGGACAAGCCTTTGCACTGGCTTCAAGACTAGCAAAGACTATGACTGAGAAACTTTCGGCAGATGGATTTAATATTGTACAAAATAATAATGAAAGTGCAGGACAGACAGTATTTCACTTCCATATCCATTTAATTCCAAGGTTTAACGGAGATAATCAGAACATAAATTGGCAACCATTATCTCCAAAGGCGGAAGAATTGTCAGAAATTAAAAATATACTTACAAAATAACAGAAAATTTGTTAAACTGAATATAGGTGTATGTTGGGAGAGTGTGGACTGTGTAATATTTATAGAATTTTTCACATTTTTTACATTTTTCGTTAATCCAAAGAAAGGAGCAGGTATGTTTGAAATCGGCGAATACGTTGTGTATGGTAACAAAGGAGTGTGTCAGATAAAAAGTGTTGGACCGATAAATATGCCTGGGGTTTCTAAGGACAGAATATACTACACCATGAATCAGGTATATATGCGTGGGAGTACTATTTTTACACCGGCAGATAGTGATAAGTTGCGTAAGGTTCTGACTGCTTCGGAAGCCCAAAACCTTATTGATGATATAAAGGAGATTGAGCCTGACTGGATAAAGGATGACAAGGAGCGGGAGAGGATGTATACAGAGACCCTTAGAACAGCAGACTGTAAAGCTCTTTGTGCAATGATAATCAGCCTTTATCGCAGACGCAAACAACGTTTGGCTAATGGAAAAAAAGCTACCAGCACGGATGAGCGATATTTTCATGCAGCCGAAGATATCCTATGTGGAGAGCTGGGGATAGCTCTTGGTATAAAAAAAGAAGATGTAAAAAAATATATTATGGAAAATGTTGAATAGGAAGAATGACAAGACCCTGTGGTATGAAACCTCAGGGTCTTTTTATATAATAGGAAAAAGTTGCTAACGCAACCGCGCCGGATACTACGCGTTTGAATGTCACTTTTGATTTTTTTGTGAAAGCATTCAAATTAATGTAAAAATGGCTCATAGTATTCACAATCCACAATGGGAATATAGACTAAAAGTAGTTTCGTAATCCGGCTCTTAGCAGTTTATAATGAATTTATAAATATTTAAGGTAATTATTAGCACTCTCACTTGATGAGTGCTAATAATTGTGATATACCATAGATAGGTTAAAAATTTGCGAAAGCATATTGTAAAGAGATTGATTTTGAAATTAATTTTGATGTCAATCCAAAAGCAACAACATGTGTAAATGAAAAGTTTAAATAAAGCAGCAGGAGGTGAGCATATGCAGATTAATAAGTTTACACAAAAATCAATAGAAGCAATTAATAACAGTGAAAAGCTGGCACTGGAGTATGGAAATCAGGAAATAGAGCAGGAGCATCTTTTATATGCACTGCTTAGTCAGCAGGATGGGTTACTTCCTAAGCTGATTGAGAAAATGGAAATCCGTGTCAGTGAATTTGACAGACGTGTAGTTTCGGCATTGGAAAAGCGGGTAAAGGTAAGCGGAGGTCAGATGCATATAGGCGCCGACTTAAATAAAGTCCTTGTAACCGCAGAGGATGAAGCAAAGCGTATGGGGGATGAATATGTATCTGTAGAGCATATTTTCCTTACTATGATTGCGCATCCAAACAGGGAAATTAAGGCAATTTTCAATGAATATGGAATTACAAAGGAAAGATTTTTACAGGCTCTTTCGACTGTAAGAGGCAATCAGAGAGTTACCAGTGATAACCCTGAGGCAACCTATGACACTCTGGAAAAATACGGACAGGATTTGGTGGAAAAGGCAAAGGCGCAGAAGTTGGACCCTGTAATCGGCAGAGATACTGAAATTCGTAATATTATAAGAATTCTCTCGAGAAAGACAAAAAATAATCCTGTGCTTATCGGAGAGCCCGGAGTAGGAAAAACTGCGGTAGTAGAGGGGCTTGCCCAGAGAATAGCAAATGCGGATGTGCCGGAGGGGCTTAAGGATAAAAAGGTATTTTCTCTGGATATGGGGTCTTTAATAGCCGGCGCAAAATATAGGGGCGAATTTGAAGAGAGACTGAAAGCTGTATTGGAGGATGTGAAAAACTCTGATGGAGAAATCATACTGTTTATAGATGAGCTTCATACTATTGTGGGAGCGGGAAAAACAGATGGAGCATTAGATGCAGGAAATATGCTAAAGCCCATGCTTGCCAGAGGAGAGCTACACTGTATAGGAGCTACAACTCTTGATGAATATAGGCAGTATATAGAAAAAGATGCAGCCCTTGAGCGAAGATTTCAGCCTGTAATGGTGGATGAGCCTACAGTGGAGGATGCTATTTCAATATTGCGAGGACTTAAAGAGCGTTACGAAAATTATCATCATGTAAAAATTATGGATAATGCTTTGGTAAGTGCAGCAGTCCTGTCAAACAGATATATTAGTGACAGATTTTTGCCGGATAAGGCAATAGATTTGGTGGATGAAGCCTGCGCTCTTATAAAGACGGATATGGAGTCCATGCCTGCGGAAATGGATGAAATGAATAGAAAGATTATGCAGCTTCAAATAGAGGAAGCGGCTCTGAAAAAAGAGGATGATAAGCTGTCAAGTGACAGACTTGCGGACCTGCAAAAGGAGCTGGCAGAATTACAGGATGAGTATAATGTTCGCAAGGCACAGCTTGATAATGAAAAGGCAGCGGTTGAAAAGCTTTCAAAACTACGTGAGGAAAGAGAACAGCTTAAAAATGATATAGAACTGGCCAAGAGAAACGGAGATTATGAAAAGGCAGGAGAATTGGAATACGGAAAGCTTCCTGCGATCTTAAAACAGCTTGAGATAGAGGAAGAGGCTGTTAAGGCAAAGGATATGTCCCTGGTGCATGAAGCGGTGACAGAGGAAGAAATTGCTAAAATCATCTCCAGATGGACAGGCATACCTGTGGCTAAGCTTACAGAGTCAGAGCGAAGCAAGACTCTGCATTTGGATGAGGAGCTTCATAAGAGAGTAATAGGACAGGATGAGGGCGTAACAAAGGTTACGGAAGCCATCATTCGTTCTAAGGCGGGCATTAAAGACCCCGGCAAGCCCATAGGAAGCTTCCTGTTTTTAGGACCTACAGGCGTAGGAAAAACAGAGCTGGCAAAGAGCCTTGCGGCAAGTCTTTTTGATGATGAAAATAATATGGTCAGAATCGATATGTCCGAGTATATGGAAAAATTTTCCGTATCAAGACTTATTGGAGCACCTCCCGGTTATGTGGGATATGAAGAGGGTGGTCAGCTTACAGAAGCAGTCAGACGTAAACCCTATTCAGTAGTGCTTTTTGATGAAATTGAAAAGGCACATCCTGATGTGTTTAATGTACTTTTACAGGTGTTGGATGACGGACGTATAACCGATAGTCAGGGCAGAACTGTGGATTTTAAAAATACTATTCTTATTATGACCTCAAATATTGGTTCAGTATATTTGCTTGAGGGAATGAATGAGGACGGTACAATAGATATGGAAGCGGAAAAGCTGGTTATGTCAGAGCTTAGAGCTCATTTCAGACCTGAATTTTTAAATCGTTTGGATGAGACAATTATGTTTAAGCCACTTACCAAGAATAATATCAGTGGAATAATTAATCTGATTATGGCTGACTTAAACAAACGACTTTCCGATAAAGATTTGAAAATAGACTTAACAGAGGCGGCCAAACGGTTTATAGTAGATAATGGATATGATCCTGTGTACGGTGCCAGACCACTTAAAAGATATATGACTAAGACAGTGGAGACTCTGGCGGCAAAGCTTATTCTCTCAGGTAGAATAAATGAGGGAGATAATATCCTTATAGATGAAGTAAATGGAGAGCTAAAAGCAGAGGTGGTTAAGTAAAATACCTGCTTTGAGCTTTAGAATGGATGATTACTATGATACCAAATAATCCGGTAATGCTTTTAAGCTTTGTAAATATGAAGCTTAGAGATGACTATTCAAATCTGGATGTAATGTGTGAAGATCTGAATATATCCAGGGATGAAATAACAGAAAAGTTAAAATCCATAGGATATGTATATAATGTTTTGCAAAATCAGTTTAAATAATGTTCTTTGTAGGAGTGCTTTCGGGCACTCCTAATTGGGGTATTTATGGATACAAATCTTTTTGATTATATAAGAGAAACAAATAAGGAAAAGGAATCTCCCCTGGCAGCTCGTATGCGTCCCAGAACATTAGAAGAAGTGGTAGGACAGCAGCATATAGTTGGCAAAGATAAGTTGCTTTATAGAGCAATTAAAGCGGATAAGCTTAGCTCTATTATATTTTATGGACCTCCGGGAACAGGAAAGACTACACTTGCAAAGGTTATAGCAGGTAGTACCAGTTCGGAATTTTGCCAGATTAATGCTACTGTGGCAGGTAAAAAGGATATGGAGGAGGTTACCTCTAAGGCCAAGGATTTACAGGGAATGTATGGTAAAAAAACAATACTGTTCATTGATGAGATTCATAGGTTTAACAAGGGACAGCAGGATTACCTTTTGCCATTTGTAGAGGATGGAACAATAATTTTAATTGGCGCCACCACTGAAAATCCATTTTTTGAGGTAAATGGAGCTTTAATTTCCCGCTCTATGATTTTTGAATTGAAACCATTAAGAAAAGAAGATATAAAAATGCTTATTAATAGAGCCCTTACAGATAATGAACGCGGAATGGGGATGTATAATGCCACTATAACGGAGGAAGCCTTAGAGGGGCTTTCAGATATAGCCGGAGGAGATGCAAGACACGCCTTAAATGCGTTAGAGCTGGCGGTACTAACTACAGATAGAAATGAAGATGGAAAGATACAGATTACACTTCCTATAATCGAGGATTGTATCCAAAGGCGTGTGGTTCGATTTGATAAAACCGGGGATAATCATTACGATACAATTTCCGCCTTTATTAAAAGTATGCGTGGTTCAGATCCGGATGCGGCACTTTATTATTTGGCGAAGATGCTTTATGCAGGAGAGGATATTAAGTTTATTGCAAGAAGAATTATGATATGTGCTTCGGAAGATGTGGGAAATGCAGACCCCCAGGCTTTGCAGGTAGCGGTTGCGGCGGCGCAGGCAGTGGAAAGAATAGGTATGCCGGAGTCACAGCTTATTTTGGCTCAGGCTGTAACCTATGTGGCAACGGCTCCTAAATCAAATGCAAGCTGTGGTATATTTGATGCAATGTCCACTGTAAAGGAGACGGGCTCATTGCCTATTCCCCCTCACTTACAGGACGCTCACTATAAGGGGGCGGAAAAGCTTGCTCACGGTGTGGGATATAAATATGCCCATGATTATAAAAATAATTATGTAGAGCAACAGTATCTGCCGTATGAGCTTACGGGAAAGGAATTTTATAAGCCATCAGGCAATGGATACGAGAACAAAATAAAGGAGCATATGGCTAGAATTAAAAAAGGATAATGGGATAAATGGCATATGTGCGTTGTGTATTAAAAATACAAGGGAAATATAAAAAATAAAGACAATAAATTAGGCAATCCGCCTTGCATTATTTTATCAGTTTCAATAAAATAATTTCATAGGAGGTGGACTGTGGTAGCAGACGAACTTTTGCAGTATGCTTTATAGAATACGATGGGGACCATATTCTTACCACAAGACATATTCTAAATATTTTGGCGATTATTGCTATTATAATAGTATCCCATATTGCAGCAGAGTATATTATAAATATTAACAGAGTTCAGCGTGAAAAAGTATTAAAGGCTATTCAGGAGCGTGAGCAGTATTTAAGCGAGATGATGATGGATAGTCTGTCCGGAGTATATTCCAGAGTGGCTCTAAAAATGCATGAGGAGGATTTATATAATTATAGTGGAAAAGCCTGTGTTGCAATGCTTGATATAGATAATTTTAAGAGAGTAAATGATACATATGGGCATCCTTACGGGGATGAGGTAATAAAAATTTTAGGCTCAGTTTTGCGGGAGCATTTTGGAGACGCCTTTATGGCGTTTAGATGTGGTGGCGAAGAGTTTTTATGTATAATAAAAACAGATGAAGAGACTGCCAAGGTTTTGCTTAATTATATTAAAAATAAATTTGGCAGTATATGTATGCAGGAACTGGAAAATCCGGATATAAGCTTCAGCGCAGGAATACGAGAACTTTTTGAAAAAGCCAGTATAAGTGAGGCAATAAAGGATGCTGATGAAGCATTATATGAAGCAAAGAGAACGGGGAAAAATAAAGTCCTTGTTTTTGAATAAAGATTAAAAAATAGAGGAGAATGAAAAATGACAACAGGCGAAAAAGCAATGCAGCTCCATGAGCAGTGGCAGGGTAAAATTGAAACTGTGGCAAAAAGCAAGGTAAAGACAAGGGAGGATTTAGCTCTTGCCTATACTCCGGGCGTAGCAGAGCCTTGCAAGGTAATAGCTAAGGACAAGGAACTGGCTTATAAGTACACAATGAAAGCCAACACTATTGCAGTGGTATCTGATGGAAGCGCAGTTTTAGGTCTTGGAAATATCGGAGCTGAAGCGGCTATGCCTGTTATGGAGGGTAAGGCAGTTCTGTTCAAGGAATTTGGTGGAGTAAACGCAGTACCTATTTGTCTTGATACACAGGATACAGAAGAGATTATTAAGACTGTTACATATTTAGCACCTACCTTTGGCGGAATAAATTTAGAGGATATTTCAGCTCCCAGATGCTTTGAAATAGAGCAGAGATTAAAAGAGACTTTGGATATTCCTGTATTTCATGATGACCAGCATGGAACAGCTATAGTGGTATTGTCTGCTATAATAAATTCTTTAAAAATAGTGAAGAAAGAAAAGGAAGATTGTAAAATTATAGTAAATGGTGCAGGAAGTGCCGGTGTTGCCATTGCAAAGCTATTGTTAAGCTATGGCTTTAAAAATATTATAATGGTGGACAGAACAGGCGCTATTGCATCTGACAGACAGGATTTAAACTGGTCTAAAAAAGAGATGCTGGAGCTTTCAAACCCTAATGACGAAAAGGGTGGATTGGCTGATGTAATGGTGGGAACTGATATATTTATTGGAGTTTCGGCACCTAATACTGTTACTCAGGAAATGGTAAAGACCATGGCCAGTGACCCTATTATATTTGCTCTTTCAAATCCCATTCCAGAGATCATGCCGGATGAGGCAAAGGCGGCAGGAGCAAGGATTGTAGGAACCGGACGTTCGGATTTCCCTAACCAGATTAATAATGTGGTAGCGTTCCCCGGAATTTTTAAGGGAGCCTTGGAGGGAAGAGCAAAACAGATTACAGAGGAAATGAAGCTGGCAGCAGCCGAGGCCATAGCCGGTCTTGTATCCGATGATGAGCTTTCAGAGGAAATGATTATGCCTGAAGCATTTGACCCCAGAGTGGCTGACGTTGTGGCGGCAGCAGTCAAGGCACATATCTAAGGAAGTGGAAATGAGCTTACAGTACATTTTTCTTAAAAATAAATAATAAAGCAGATAAGAATATCCGTGGACGTGAGAGGTTCACGGATATTTTAATATGAGCGGAAGTTGTGGAATGACAGACGGCAGGAAATCCGACCTAAATCTGTAGACCACCTTTGAAAATTGGTTGTATTTTTTGGAACTATTTGTGTATAATATATACGGAAATGTTCGAGTAACAATTCTTTAGGCATTTGTCAATGCCGGATTTCCCATAAGATGTATTTTAAATGTTTAGTGTTTGATATATGAGGTAAGAGAAAATGACAAAAGAGATGTATGAAACCCTTGCGGTGGTAGACTTAAGAGCTATTGCAAAAAAAAGAGGCATCGAAAATGTTACCAAAAAGGTAAAGGCACAGCTTATCAGTGAAATGCTTGAGCTGGATGCAAAAGAGGAGGCAGCACCGGTAGAGGCTGAAAATTCCGAGCAAACTGAGATGGAAAATGGAAGAGCCTCTGAAAACCGTAGGAAAAAGGTTGTAGCTACGAAAGAAGCAGAACCATCAGAGGAAAATGCTCTGTCAGCAGAAAAAAAGAAAGATGTAAGTAATGAATTTAAAGAATTGGACAGTGGCATACAGGTAAAGGGAATTTTAGAGGTTATGCCTGATGGCTTTGGTTTTATTCGTTCGGAAAACTATTTGCCGGGAGAAAATGATGTTTATGTTGCGCCCAGCCAGATAAGGCGCTTTGGCCTTAAAACAGGGGATATTATTTGTGGAAATACCAGAGTAAAAACTCAGACGGAAAAATTTTCTGCACTATTGTATCTGAAAAGTGTAAATGGATTTGATACGAATACTCTTTCAAAGAGAAGCAATTTTGAAGATATGACTCCCATATTCCCGGAGGAGAAGCTTAAGTTTGAAACTCCTACATCATCTGTGGCAATGAGGATTATGGATTTAATGAGTCCTGTGGGGAAGGGACAGAGAGGTATGATTGTATCTCCACCTAAGGCGGGAAAAACAACGCTTCTTAAGGAAGTGGCAAAGTCTGTAAAAATAAATAACCCGGAAATTCATTTGATAGTACTTCTTATTGATGAGCGTCCGGAGGAAGTGACGGATATTAAAGAGGCTATTGAGGGACCTAATGTAGAGGTAATATATTCTACCTTTGATGAATTGCCTGAGCACCACAAGAGAGTTTCTGAAATGGTAATTGAGAGAGCAAAACGACTTGTGGAGCACAAAAAAGATGTAATGATTTTGATTGATAGTATTACAAGACTGACAAGAGCCTACAACCTGACAGTACAGCCATCAGGCAGAACATTATCAGGTGGTCTTGACCCGGCGGCACTTTATATGCCAAAAAGATTTTTCGGTGCTGCCAGAAATATGCGTGAGGGCGGAAGTCTTACTATTCTTGCAACAGCTCTTGTGGAAACAGGCAGTAAGATGGACGACGTGGTATATGAGGAATTTAAGGGTACCGGTAATATGGAAATGGTGCTGGATAGAAAGCTTTCCGAGAAACGAGTATTCCCTGCTATTGATATCCTTAAATCAGGTACACGAAGAGATGATTTGCTTTTGACACCGGAGGAGCAGGAAGCTATAGCGACTGTGCGCAGAGCGTTTAACGGTATGAAAGCAGAAGAAGCTGCTGATAAGGTTATTGATTTGTTTACCAAAACAAGAAATAATATAGAATTTTGCTATATGATGAAGAAGATGAGAATTTTGTAAAAAGTTTTGTAAAAAATTGTCCCTATTTAATAAAAATCACGCTTGCACTTTTAAAAAGCCCGTGCTACAATCATATAGCTGTATTATTACAGTAGCGGATGAGAACATAACTAATTTACTATAGAGAGGTGAAATCATGAGAGAAGGTATCCATCCTGATTATTATCAGGCAACAGTTATATGTAACTGTGGTAACACATTTGTGACAGGCTCGACAAAACCTGAAATTCACGTTGAAGTTTGTAGTAAGTGCCATTCATTCTACACAGGTCAGCAGAAGACTGCCAGAGCCGATGGAAGAATTGATAAGTTCAACAAGAAGTATGGCGTTACAGACAAGTAAGAAGTATACCGATAAGGTTGAGGTCAACGGGATCTCAACCTTTTCTTGTATTGTGGAAAATTTAAGATTAATACAAGAAAAATCAGTTGCTATATGTGGCTACTTAAATGGAGATTAAAAAATGGCTAAAGGAACATTATGCAACTCAAGCATAGGCGGTCAGGCAGTGCTTGAGGGCGTTATGATGAAAAATAAAGATTTATATGCTGTCGCGGTTAGAAAGCCTGATGGAGAGATTGAAATAGAGCAGCAGGAGTATCACAGCATAGCTCATGGTATGAAGCTTGCAAAGGCACCTTTTGTGAGAGGTATTTTTAATTTTGTAGACTCGCTTATTCTGGGGATGAGAATTTTGGATTATTCGGCATCTTTTTATGAAGATACTGATGCTAAAGAGACAAAGGCAGATAAAGCCTTAGGCAGCAAGAGTGAAAAGGTATTTTCAGCTCTGACTATTGTATTTTCACTGGTAATAGCAATCGCTTTATTTATGGTATTACCCTATTTTCTTTCTACATTTTTAGATAAATTTGTGCGAAATCAATCGCTGCTTACAATTTTTGAGGGAATAATAAGACTTCTTATATTTCTGCTTTATGTGGTTTCAATCACAGCTATGAAAGATATCAAAAGGCTGTATCAATATCATGGTGCAGAACATAAGTGCATTAACTGTATAGAGCATGGTATGGAGCTTAATGTGGAGAATGTAAGAAGAGCATCAAGACTTCATAGAAGATGCGGTACAAGCTTTATTCTCTTTGTAATGTTTGTGAGTATCATTTTATTTATGTTTATAAAAGTGGATAGTCCGGTGCTTAGAATTGTGTTAAGAATAGCTCTTGTACCTGTGATTGCAGGTATTTCATATGAGATTATAAAGCTGGCAGGAAAATATGATAATGCAGTAGTGAAAATCATTTCTGCTCCGGGATTATTGCTCCAGAGGCTTACAACAAAAGAACCGGATAATGATATGATTGAAGTTGCCATAAAGGCTGTGGAAGCAGTATTTGATTGGCAGAGCTTTTTGACAGACAATTTTGAAAACAATGGGGGAGCTGTAAGTGACCTATAGCGAGATTTATAGCCGTATATATGAAGAATTGGCGTCCGCAGGTTTTGGGGAGGCTAAAAGTGATGCTTTATTGCTTCTTGACTATATAGGCGGTATTACCAGAGAAGATTTATTTGCAAGAGGTAGTATGGAACTGTCAGAAGCAACCGAAAGTAAATTACTTTCTGCTCTCCAAAAAAGACTTACGCATATGCCGGTGCAGCATATAACCGGTTACCAGAATTTTATGGGACTGGAATTTGCAGTAGATGAAAATGTGCTCATTCCAAGATATGATACGGAAATTTTAGTGGAAGAGATTTTAAAGGATGGCGGTAGCGGGCTTAATATACTTGATATGTGTACCGGTAGCGGTTGCATCCTTATAAGTCTTTTGAAATATATGAATGATTGCAAAGGAATAGGTGCGGATATTTCCTATGAGGCCTTGGAAGTGGCCAAGCAAAATGCAAAAAGGCTTGAGGTGGAAGCTACCTTTATTCAAAGCAATATGTTTGACAATATTTCTGAAAATGAAAAGTTTGATCTTATAGTTTCAAATCCTCCATATATAAGAAGTGATGTTATACCTACTTTGATGGAGGAGGTCAGGGCTTTTGAGCCGGTTCTTGCTCTGGACGGGGATGAGGACGGACTTAAATTTTATAGAATAATAATTGAGAAAAGCAGAAAATATTTAAACCGAAGCGGTAAATTGTTTTTTGAAATAGGATATGACCAGGGAGAAAGTGTGAAAAATCTAATGGAAGCGGCAGGCTTTAAGGATGTAACTGTTGTAAAGGATTTTTCGGGACTGGACAGAGTAGTAAGTGGAATAAATATGTGATAGAAATGGATGGTTATTATGTTCGATAAACTTGAAGATTTGCTACATAGATATGAAGAGATAATGAATGAATTATCGGAGCCTGATGTAGCAAGCGACCAAAAACGTTTTACGTCTCTAATGAAAGAACAGGCGGATTTAACTCCCCTGGTAGAGTCGTATAAGGAATACAAGCAGTGTAATCAGGATGTGGAGGACAGCCTTGCTCTGCTTGAAAGTGAGTCTGATGAAGAAATGCGGGAGATGCTGAAAGAGGAGCTTAACAGCGGAAAAAAGAGAATTTCCGAGCTGGAAGAAACTCTTAAAATTTTACTTCTTCCAAAAGATCCTAATGATGACAAAAATGTTATTGTGGAAATCAGAGCAGGTGCAGGCGGAGATGAGTCAGCTCTTTTTGCTGCTGAAATCTATCGTATGTATATGCACTATGCTGATACTCGCCGTTGGAGAGTGGAAACCATGGAAATGGAAGAAATCGGCATAGGTGGAATGAAGAGCGTGACTTTTATGATTTCCGGCACCGGAGCATATTCGGTTATGAAATATGAAAGTGGTGTTCACAGAGTACAGCGTGTACCTGAAACAGAAAGCGGCGGACGTATTCATACCTCTACAATCACTGTGGCGGTTATGCCGGAGGCAGAGGATGTGGATATTGTAATTGATGATAAGGATATTAGAATTGATGTATGTCGTGCTTCCGGTGCAGGCGGACAGTGTGTCAATACTACGGACTCGGCTGTAAGACTTACACACTTCCCATCGGGCATTGTAATTTACTCTCAAACTGAAAAGAGTCAGTTGCAGAATAAAAATAAGGCTTTTGCTCTTCTTAGAACAAAGCTTTACGATATGGAGCTTCAGAAAGCCCATGATGCCGAGGCGGATTTGAGAAGAAGTCAGGTTGGTACGGGAGATCGTTCGGAAAAAATCAGAACCTATAATTTCCCTCAGGGAAGAGTAACCGATCATAGAATTAATCTTACATTATACAAACTGGATAAGATTATGAACGGAGATATTCAGGAGATTTTGGATGCCTGCATATCGGCAGATCAGGCAGCAAAGCTGCTTAAGATGAATGATAGAGCTTAAGTGGAAGCAGAACTGTAAATCATAATTATGTGCTGTAAAGCTGATATTGCTACAGCGCCTGCAGTAGCAGAGCCTACAGTAGCAGAGCTGTAATGCAAGGATTGTGTTGGTTTAAAAGATATAAGAGGCGTAGGTATGACAAAGGTATTTATTGATGGCGGAGAGGGAACAACGGGACTTCGCATTTTGGAAAGATTTGAAGAACGCAGGGATGTGGAGCTTTTAAAAATTGACCCTGAACTGAGAAAAGATTTAAAAGAGAGAAAGAGACTGATTAATTCTTCGGACATTACATTTCTTTGCTTACCTGATGTGGCGGCTATAGAGGCGGTAGGGCTATTGGACGATGATAATGACCATACGGTTATTATTGATGCTTCAACTGCTCACAGAACTAATCCAGAATGGGCATATGGCCTGCCGGAGCTTGGAAAAGAATTTAGAGATAAAATAAAAAACAGTCAAAAAATTGCTGTTCCGGGTTGCTATGCTTCAGGCTTTAATATGATAGTTCATCCTTTAGTAAAGCTTGGAATTATAGGGAAGGATTATCCTGTCTTTGCCACAGCCCTATCAGGCTATAGTGGTGCAGGAAAAGCGGCAATAGCACTTTATGAGTCAGAGGATAAAACCAAGGATTTAGAGGCTCCCAGAATGTACGCTTTAAGTCAGGAGCACAAGCATTTAAAGGAAATGCAGGCAATTTCAGGCTTATCAGCCAAGCCGTTGTTTACTCCTGTGGTGGATGACTACTACTGTGGGATGATTGTATCAGTGCCTCTTTTTACAAATATTATGAAAAAAAAGCTCAATCCGGAAGAACTTTTTAGATTATATGAGGAGTTTTATAAGGATGAGCAGTTTATAATTGTAATGCCCTTTGGTTCAGAGGCTAAAGAAAACAACTTTTTGTCAGCAAATGCATATGCAGGCAGAGACGATGCCCAGATTTTTATAACAGGAAATGAAGATAGGATTTTGGTAAGTGCAAGATTTGATAATTTGGGTAAGGGAGCATCGGGAGCGGCCGTGCAATGTATGAATATAAAGCTTGGAGTGAGTGAGAACACCGGGCTGAATATTTTATAAGCAGGTAGTATAATAAAAACATCCGGTGGATGTTTTTATCCCGCTGTAAGAGTAGGGAAGACATTAAATCCCGCCGTAAGAGTTGATATGAGAGGCTGTGTATAAGGTGTTTGTAGATAGGAGGAATTATGTCGGAGGTATATTTTACCAGTTTTAAAACTACTGAACGTGAGAATTTACTTCAAAAGCTTCATAGGCTTTTAAAGACTGCGGGCTTTGAAAACATTGATTTTAGCAATAAATATGCTGCTATTAAAATTCATTTTGGAGAATATGGTAATCTGGCATTTTTGCGTCCTAATTATGCTAAGGTAGTAGCTGATTATGTAAAGGAATTAGGAGGCAAGCCCTATTTAACGGATTGCAATACTCTCTATGTGGGAAGCAGAAAAAATGCACTTGACCATTTGGACACTGCCTATGCCAATGGCTTTTCTCCGTTTTCCACAGGGTGCCATATAATCATCGGGGATGGACTTAAAGGAACTGACGAAGCTTTAGTACCGGTTGACGGCGAGTACATAAAGGAAGCTAAAATCGGTCAGGCAGTTATGGATGCGGATATTTTTATATCCTTAAATCATTTTAAGGGACATGAGATGGCGGGTTTTGGCGGTGCCATTAAAAATATTGGTATGGGATGCGGTTCGGCAGCAGGAAAAAAGGAACAGCATGCAGATGGAAAGCCTACTGTAGAAGAGGACTTATGTATTGGCTGTGGCGCTTGCGACCGTATATGTGCTCACTCTGCGCCGATTATATCTAATGGAAAGGCTGTTATTGACCACAATCGTTGTGTGGGCTGTGGAAGATGTATTGCGGTCTGCCCTAAAAAAGCAATCAGGGTGGATTACAAGGATACAGTTAAGTCTTTAAACTGCAAAATGGCAGAATATGCTTTAGCGGTATGCAAGGACAGACCCACATTTCATATATCTTTAATATGTGATGTTTCTCCTAACTGTGACTGTCATTCGGAAAATGATATTCCCATTATTCCTGATGTGGGAATGCTGGCATCCTTTGACCCGGTAGCACTCGACCAGGCTTGTGCTGATTTGTGCAATCAGATGCCTATTAATCCCGGTAGTATTTTGGATGAAAATGCGGCAGATGAGGCTTGTCATGAAGAAGCCAGAAATCATCCTGCTCATAATCATGAGCACGGTACCCGTGACCATATAGATCACTTTGACTTGGCTCATCCTGATGCGGAATGGGAGACCTGTTTGCGCCATAGTGAGAAAATCGGTCTTGGTAAGCGAGAATATACATTACATAGAATTTAAAGAAATTATGCGGCTGTTGCATTTCTAACAGCCGCCTTTTTGCGGAAAATTGAGATTTAATATAGAGGGAATTTATGGAAGAAAAAAATGTTATAAAAAATGAAAATAAAATGGGAGTAATGCCGGTAGGCAAGCTGTTATTAAGTATGTCGGTGCCTATGATGTTTTCTATGCTGGTACAGGCACTTTACAATATAGTGGACAGTATATTTGTTGCCAGAGTTAGTGAGGATGCTTTGACTGCCGTATCCATGGCGTTTCCGGTTCAGGCTGTACTGGTGTCACTTGGCGCAGGAATGGGCGTAGGTGTAAATGCACTGGTGTCCAGGGCATTAGGAGAAAAAGATAGTAAAAGAGCAGGACTGGTGGCAACTCATGGAGTGTTTTTATCTTTTTGCAGTTATCTGGTTTTTCTTATAATTGGACTTACTGCCATCACACCTTTTTATAAGGGACAGACAGCGGATGAGCAGATAATAGCATATGGAATTGATTATCTTACAGTTATATGCTGTTTTTCCATAGGTATGTTCGCTCAATTTATCTTTGAGAGATTACTACAGTCTACAGGCAAAACAGTACTCAGCATGTGTACTCAGATTATAGGAGCGGTTACGAATTTAATCCTTGACCCCATACTTATATTCGGACTATTGGGTGCACCAAGGCTTGGCGTAAGAGGTGCAGCTATTGCTACCGTTATCGGTCAGATTGCGGCGGGTATAGTGGCCTTTGCCTTTAACATTAAGTTTAATGAAGAAATAAGGCTTTTTATAAAGGGATTTAGACCATCCTGGGATATAATCAAAAGGATTTACGCTATTGGTATTCCCTCTATAATAATGCAGTCCGTAGGCTCAGTTATGGTATATGGATTGAATAAAATATTGATGGGCTTTTCTTCTACAGCAGTAGCGGTATTTGGTGTATACTTTAAGCTACAAAGCTTTGTGTTCCTGCCAATATTTGGACTTAACAATGGAATGATACCTATTATTGCCTATAACTACGGAGCTAAAAAGCGCACAAGAATAACGGATACATATAAATTTGCAGTAATATTTGCAATGATTATAATGATAGCGGGAATGATAGTGTTTGAACTTATTCCGGAAATGCTCTTTGGAATGTTTAATGCATCGGAGCATATGCTTTCTATGGGAGATGTGGCTCTTAGAATTATTGCAATTCATTTTCCCATTGCAGCCTACTGTATAGTAACAGGCTCACTGTTTCAATCCTTGGGAAAGGCTGTATATAGTATGATTAATTCTATTATGCGTCAGCTTGTGGTTCTACTGCCTACAGCATATATGCTGTCGCTGACAGGCAATGTCAATAATGTATGGTGGGCGTTTCCCATAGCGGAGCTTATGTCGGCCACTGTAACGGGTATTTTCTTCTTTAAAATAAGGCGGGAAATATTGCAAAAAATACCAATTGACATTGAAACCGCAGCTTAGTATAATATTTAACGTGGCTGTCTAGGCTACGAATGCGGATGTGGCGGAACTGGCAGACGCGCCAGATTTAGGTTCTGGTGGGAGACCGTGCAGGTTCGATTCCTGTCATCCGCACTGTGCAGGCATAAGCTGTGCACAACAATATTAAAATAGGAGGTAAAACCGAATGCCAACATTTAACCAGTTAGTAAGAAAGGGACGTCAGGTTGCAGCTAAGAAATCAGGCGCACCTGCTCTTCAGAAGACTTACAATTCACTTCACAAGAAGTCAATTGATGCAAGCTCTCCTCAGAAGAGAGGCGTATGTACAGCCGTTAAGACTGCAACACCTAAGAAGCCTAACTCAGCTCTTCGTAAGATTGCCAGAGTTCGTCTTTCTAACGGAATGGAAGTAACAAGCTATATCCCCGGAGAAGGTCATAATCTTCAGGAGCATAGTGTTGTTCTCATCCGTGGCGGAAGAGTAAAAGATCTTCCCGGTACAAGATACCATATTATTCGTGGTACTCTTGATACAGCAGGCGTTGCTAACCGTAAGCAGGCTCGTTCTAAGTACGGCGCTAAGAGACCTAAGGCAGGCAAGTAATTGTCGCCAGCCGTTTAAACGGTAAAACTGCCCATAAGGGCAAGTACCACAAAACTAATAAAGTGTTGGAATTCTGGTTTAGTCAGATAGAAGACACGGACACTAGTGAGAGTAACCGCCATTTCAGAAAGCGGACTCTATGTGAGTACCTATGAATTAATTGACAATAATTAAGGAGGGAAGAATCGTGCCACGTAAAGGACATATTCAGAAAAGAGACGTTCTGGCAGATCCCATGTACGACAACAAGGTAGTTACAAAGCTTATCAACACAATTATGCTTGATGGTAAGAAAGGTGTAGCTCAGAAGATTGTATATGGCGCATTTACCAGAGTAGAGGAAAAGGCAGGAAAGCCTGCACTCGAAGTATTTGATGAGGCAATGAACAATATCATGCCTATGCTTGAAGTTAAGGCAAGACGTATCGGTGGTGCCACATATCAGGTACCTATCGAAGTCAGACCTGACAGACGTCAGGCTCTTGCACTCCGTTGGCTTACAATGTTCTCACGCAAGAGAGGCGAGAAGACAATGGAAGAAAGACTTTCAAACGAAATTCTTGACGCTGCAAACAATACCGGTGCAGCAGTTAAGAGAAAAGAAGACATGCACAAGATGGCAGAAGCGAATAAGGCATTTGCTCATTATCGTTTCTAATTAATGTAGGAGGAAAAAACCTTGGCTGGAAGAGAATATCCATTAGATAGAACCAGAAACATAGGTATTATGGCGCATATTGATGCCGGTAAGACTACCACTTCAGAGCGTATCCTATATTATACTGGTGTAAATCATAAGATTGGAGATACTCACGAGGGTACTGCAACCATGGACTGGATGGAGCAGGAGCAGGAAAGAGGTATCACAATCACATCAGCCGCTACTACATGTCACTGGACATTACAGGATCACAACAAGAAAAAGGACGGTGCTTTAGAGCATCGTATCAACATCATTGATACTCCCGGTCACGTTGACTTCACAGTTGAAGTTGAGCGTTCCCTTAGAGTTTTAGATGGTGCTGTAGGTGTGTTCTGTGCTAAGGGTGGTGTTGAACCACAGTCAGAGAATGTATGGCGTCAGGCTGATACATATAACGTACCAAGAATAGCTTTCATCAATAAGATGGACATTTTAGGTGCAAACTTCTACGGAGCTGTTGAACAGATTCGTACAAGACTTGGCAAAAATGCAATTATGATCCAAATACCTATCGGTAAAGAGGATGAATTTAAGGGAATCATTGACCTTTTTGAAATGGAAGCTTATATCTATAATGATGATAAGGGCGATGATATTTCAATCGTGGAAATTCCTGATGATATGAAGGACGATGCACAGCTTTATCGTGAAGAGCTTGTAGAGAAGATTTGCGAGCTTGACGATGACCTGATGATGATGTTCCTTGAGGGCGAAGAGCCATCAAAAGAAGAATTAAAGAGAGTACTTAGAAAGGCAACCTGCGAATGTGCAGCCATCCCTGTATGCTGTGGTACAGCTTACAGAAATAAGGGTGTACAGAAGCTTCTTGATGCAGTTATCGAGTTTATGCCATCTCCCCTTGACATTCCTGCTATTAAGGGTGTTGATATGGAGGGTAATGAAATCGAGCGTCATTCATCTGATGAAGAGCCATTTTCTGCTCTTGCATTCAAGATTATGGCAGATCCTTTCGTTGGTAAGCTTGCATTCTTCAGAGTTTATTCCGGTACATTGAATGCAGGTTCATATGTACTTAATGCAACAAAGAATAAGAAAGAGCGTGTAGGACGTATTTTGCAGATGCACGCTAACCATAGAGCAGAGCTTGATAAAGTATATTCAGGCGATATAGCTGCTGCTGTAGGCTTTAAGCTTACAGGTACAGGAGATACAATCTGTGACGAGCGTAATCCTGTTATTCTTGAGTCTATGGAATTCCCCGAGCCCGTTATCGAGCTTGCGATTGAGCCTAAGACAAAAGCGAGCCAGGGTAAACTTGGCGAGTCCCTTGCTAAGCTTGCAGAAGAAGATCCTACCTTCCGTGCGCATACTGACCAGGAAACAGGTCAGACAATTATTGCCGGAATGGGCGAGCTTCATCTTGAAATCATCGTAGACAGACTTCTTAGAGAATTTAAGGTTGAGGCTAATGTAGGTGCTCCTCAGGTTGCTTACAAGGAGACATTTACAAAGACTGTTGAACAGGATTACAAATATGCTAAGCAGTCAGGTGGTCGTGGTCAGTACGGTCACTGTAAGGTACGTTTCGAGCCTATGGATGCCAATGGCGAAGAACTGTTCAAGTTCGAGTCAGAGGTTGTAGGTGGTGCAATTCCTAAGGAATATATCCCTGCAGTTGGAGCCGGTATTGAAGAGGCTACAAAGGCAGGTAACCTTGGTGGTTTCCCTGTTGTGGGCGTACACGCTGTAGTATATGATGGTTCTTACCATGAAGTTGACTCATCTGAAATGGCGTTCCACATTGCCGGTTCAATGTGTTTCAAGGAAGCTATGCAGAAAGCAGCACCTGTTCTGTTAGAGCCTATTATGAAGGTTGAGGTTACAATGCCTGAAGAGTACATGGGAGATGTTATTGGCGACATTAACTCTCGTCGTGGACGTATCGAGGGTATGGATGACCTTGGCGGCGGTAAGATTGTAAGAGGATTTGTACCTCTCTCAGAGATGTTCGGATACTCTACAGATCTTCGTTCCAGAACTCAGGGACGTGGTAACTACTCAATGTTCTTTGAGAAGTATGAGCCGGTTCCTAAGAACGTAGCTGATAAGGTTTTAGCTGCAAAGGCAGGAAAGTAATTTAAAAACAATAACCCCTGAGCGACATTAGTCGCTTTGGGGTAAAAAAGCTTGATAATCTGGCATATATCTAATATAATCGTAGATATCGGGCAAATAACCCGTAAGGGAGATTAGATTGAACAAATAATTAATCATTTTTAGGAGGAAAGAAAAATGGCTAAGGCTAAATTTGAAAGAGGTAACAAACCCCATTGTAACATTGGTACTATCGGACACGTTGACCACGGTAAGACAACTCTTACAGCAGCTATCACAAAGGTTCTTGCTGATAGAGTAGCAGGTAACGCAAAGGTAGACTTCGAGAATATCGATAAGGCTCCGGAAGAGAGAGAAAGAGGTATTACAATTTCTACTTCTCACGTTGAGTATCAGACAGAAAAGAGACATTACGCTCACGTTGACTGCCCAGGACATGCTGACTACGTTAAGAACATGATCACAGGTGCAGCTCAGATGGACGGCGCTATCCTTGTTGTTGCTGCAACAGATGGTGTTATGGCTCAGACAAAGGAGCACATCCTCCTTTCTCGTCAGGTAGGTGTTCCTTACATCGTAGTATTCATGAACAAGTGTGATATGGTTGATGATGCAGAGCTTCTTGAGCTCGTTGAAATGGAAATCACAGAGCAGCTTGAAGAGTACGGATTTAATGATTCTCCTATCGTTCAGGGTTCAGCTCTTAAGGCTCTTGAGGATACTACAGGCGAGTGGGGCGATAAGATCATGAAGCTTATGGAGACAGTTGACTCTTACATTCCTGATCCTGAGCGTGAAACAGATAAGCCTTTCCTTATGCCTATCGAGGACGTATTCTCAATCACAGGACGTGGTACAGTTGCTACCGGTAGAGTAGAGCGTGGTACACTTCACATGTCTGATGAAGTTGAAATCGTTGGTATTAAGGAAGAGACACAGAAGTCTGTTGTAACAGGTATCGAAATGTTCAGAAAGCTTCTTGATGAGGCATATGCTGGAGATAACGTTGGTGTACTTCTTAGAGGTATCCAGAGAACAGACATCGAAAGAGGTCAGATTCTTGCTAAGCCAGGAACTGTAACATGCCATACAAAGTTTACAGCTCAGGTTTATGTTCTTACAAAGGATGAAGGTGGTCGTCATACACCTTTCTTCAACAACTATCGTCCTCAGTTCTACTTCAGAACTACAGACATTACAGGTGTTTGTAACCTTCCTGCAGGTACAGAAATGTGCATGCCTGGCGATAACATCGAAATGACAATCGAACTCATCCATCCTATGGCTATGGAACAGGGTCTTACATTCGCTATCCGTGAAGGTGGACGTACAGTAGGTTCTGGTAGAGTTGCTACAATCATTGAGTAATTAAATACTTTTTGAGTATCAATTGACTTAATTGGCTCAGCCCTTTGTTTACAAGGGGTTGAGCCTTTTTATGTGCGTCGGCTTCAACCGACGCATGGGCTTAAGTCATTTTCGTGGACTTGCTGTGGGCTTATTTTATCCTTTGGATTTACGACATTGAACCTTTTGTCCTGTGGTATTGGTATTTCCGATGCTTCTGCCGGGGCAGTTACATCGGATGTTGCCATATCCTTTTTATGCTGGTTTTGTATCATATCCACCACTTCCTGATGCTTGTTCGGATACAGGTGGGAGTAGGTGCTTAAGGTGGTCTGTACTTTTTCGTGTCCTAACCGTTCTGATATGAGCAGTGGTGCACAGCCCAAGTTGATAAGATAGCTGCCGTGCGAGTGGCGTATGTCATGAATTCGTATCTTTTTCACTCCGGTTTTCTTACAAGCCCTTGCCATCGCATTATTGATATAGGATTTGGTAAAGGGGAAGACCCTGTCCGTATCTTTCAAATCATAAAGCTTTAACATATAATCTTTTACTTCCTTCATCACAAAGTTCGGTATGATGATGTTACGGATACTCTTGGGTGTTTTGGGTGGTGTAACCACATCCTGCTTCTTCACACGCTGGAGACTTTTGGTGATATCAAGAGTATTCTTCTCAAAATCAAAGTTGGTACTCTGTCAAGAAAAAGTACAAATTAAACGTGAACTTTTTTCATAACACTATTCTTAACCTGCAATCAATTCTAAATTCTTTAGCTCTTTTCGATACCTATCTTCATATTCATTTGGAGATAGGTATCCACAATGG
>JBHAJK010000074.1:0-16414 GCA_041826605.1 Lachnospiraceae bacterium
TTCCAGATAGCACCAGTCAAAAATCCTCAGCGTAGCCCGCTACGCCTACGTTTTTTGACTGGCACTCTCAGAAAAATATTCTGCGTAAATGGTGCAGTTATTTAGAAAACGATGTACTAGTACCTCGTTTAAGCGGGAATAAGTACCATTGATATAGGGACTTTTTTATTGCATATAAGAATGGATGATTGTAATGATTGAGATATTGGCGAAAATATTTATTAAAAATTATAAAGACAAAAAGGCAATAGATGTTAGAAATAAATATGGAATTTTATGTGGTGCAGTAGGTATAGTTTTAAATATTGTATTGTTTACAGGTAAATTTTTAATAGGAAGTATTAGTGGAAGTATAGCCATAACTGCTGATGCCTTTAATAACCTTTCAGATGCAGGCTCATCTGTAGTTACAATGGTGGGTTTTAAACTGGGAAGTCAGAAGCCGGATACAGAGCATCCTTTTGGGCATGGCAGACTGGAATATTTGTCGGGCTTAGTGGTGTCTGTACTGATTATGCTTATGGCTTGGGAACTTTTCAGAAATTCAATACAGAATATATTATCGCCTAAAATACCGGAGTATTCTCCAATAATAGTGGTGGTTTTGATAATGTCCGTATTAATAAAAATGTATATGGCATTTTACAATACAACTATCGGCAGACAGATATCCAGTGCTGCAATGGGAGCTACTGCAAAGGATGCTATTTCAGATATGGCGGCAACTACACTTGTGCTTGTAGCTACAATTGTCGGAGTGTTTTTTTCTATACCCATAGACGGATATGCAGGAGTATTAGTGGCTGCTTTTATTTTTTATTCAGGTGTGGATGCAATGAAAAGCACATTGACGCCTTTGCTGGGACAGCCACCTACCACTGAGTTTGTAAATGATGTGGGAAATATTGTTATGGCGCATAAGATGGTTACGGGTATGCATGATCTGGTAGTACATGATTATGGACCGGGGCGGGTAATGATAAGTCTTCATGCAGAGGTGCCCGGTGATATGGATATAATGAAAATCCATGATGAAATAGATAATATAGAAGAGGAGCTGGGAGAGAAGCTTAACTGTGAAGCTGTTATACATATGGATCCCGTAATAACTGATGATGAGGAAATTAACAGCATTAAAAGTATGGTGGATGGAGTCATTAAAAGAGTAGGAGAGGAATTGAGCTTTCATGATTTCAGAGTGGTTAAGGGGGATAGTCATACAAATCTTATTTTTGATGTGGTAGTTCCTTTTGATTATAAATTGGAGGATGAATTGCTAAAAAGAGCAATCAATGAAGCAATTCAGGTTTATGACCGCCGTTATATGACTGTAATACATATAGACCACGCATATACCAAAGAAGAGTAGGCATTTTGAGACTTTGAAGAATATCAAAATCAAGATATTTTTTCAAAGTCTTAAATTTTTACTTGACATTATCAAAAATAAGAATATTATTAAAAGTGAGAAAGGTGGTAAAGGCTATGAAACAGGAGGAGCAAAAGCTACTGCTGAATCAGGTCAGACATCGCATTTTACAATATGTACTTCGTAAGGGGAGCGTTACGGTAAAGGAAATAGGAGAAAATTTAAGAGATATTCCTCAAGCCAGCTTATATAGACAGGTAAAGACCTTATCAGACAATGGATTTATAGTTGTCTGTGGACAGAAACAGGTACGAGGGACACTGGAGAATACCTATTGTCTGGCACCAAAGCTTCTGGAGACGGAAGATGGGGAGAGAACAGAGCTGAATATTCAGTTTACTTTGTTAAGCATAGCCCAGGATTTTGCCGATTGCAGTATGGCAGAGGTTGAGAATTCGACAAATGTGTTACCCAGTTTATTTTCTTCCCCTTTATTTATGAGTGATGAAGAATTTAATACATATATGGAAAAGATAAGCGAGCTGACAAGGCAGTATATAAACAACAAACCGGGAGAGGGAAGAAAGAACAGGCGTTTAACCCTGGTATCCTCGCCGGTGTATTAAAGATATTAACGGATACGATTGAATAGATTATAAGGAGGAAGAGATGAATACATATAAAATTAAAAGATGTATAAGAAAATCCGGAAGAAAAAGTCGCTGTATGGCAAGTCTTTTGGCAATGGTTATTTTTGCTTCAGTATTTTTGATAACAGGCACAGAGATATTCGCGGATAATACAGTAGTTACCGGAACAGTTAGCAGAGGAACAAATTCCTCAACGTTGTATCTGTATAATACAAGTGCGGGAAAATATACAATAAAGATTAATGAGGATACAAATACATCAGCCTGTAAGATATTAACTGTAGGAAAGACAGTAACAGTATCTATGTATAAGGGAAGTGATGGCAATTATTATGCGGCAAGTATTGCCTCGGGTACGAAAGCGGCACCTGTAAGTACTACCACATCAAATAAGGCGAGCATTACAGGAACAGTAACAGATGCCACTACAGAGTCGATGCTTTACTTAAGCACCTCAGGTGGTACAATGCAGATAAAAATAGACAGCACCACTGATTTAAGCGGATGCAAGATGTTAGTATCGGGCGCACAGGTAACTGTTACCTATGCCAGAGGAAGTGATGCCGTAAATCATGCTTTATCTGTTTCAAGTTACAATACGGCAAGTCAAAATGTGACAGCCACAAATACCGGTACGGGTACAAATTCCGCTAGCACAGTTCCTGCAAATACTGTAGCAGTAACAGGTACTCCGACTTCGGATAGTAAAGAAGATGTATTGTATTTAAAGGCAAAGGACGGCACATATTACATTGCTATTGACAGTGATACAGACACATCCGGAGGAGTTGTATTTACTACCTCCAATACACTTACTGCATATATTTACAGAGGCAGTGATGCCAAAATGCATGCGGCTAAGATTATAGGTACACGCTCGGGAAATACTACACTAAATTCGGGTACTGCCAATTTTGAGGGTACAGTGGAAAACGGTTCCACAGAAGAAATACTGCTTTTAAAGACAAGTGGCGGAACAATGAAGATTAAGCTGGATGCCGGTACTGTATTAAGTGGAACAAAGGGTATCGTGGCAGGACAGAAAGTGACTGTAAATGGCTCCACAGGTACAGATGCCTACTGGCATGCTCGTACAATAACAGCTACATCTACGGTAAGATCAAGCACTTCTACAACCACTACAGCACCAAGCGGAACAACGGCAGTAACAGGAACACCTACAAATGATAGTAAAAATGGAGAATTATATTTAAAAACCAAGGATGGTACATACTATATAATAGTGGATGATGGTGCGGCAGGAAGCGGCTTCGTATTTACAGAGAGCAATACACTTACTGCATATATATACAGGGGAAGTGATGCCAAGATGCACGCTTCAAAGATTACAGGTACCCGCTCCTCCGGTGGCAATGTAAGTTCAAACACTACTTCATTCACAGGAACAGTAGCAGGTAATTCCACAGAAGAGATGCTATACCTATATACATCAGGTGGTACTATGAGTATAAAACTGGACGCGGGAACAACTATTACCAACACAAAAAATTTAATTAAGGGACAGAGTATTACTGTAAATGCAGCTATCGGTTCCGATAATTATTGGCACGCTGTATCAATAGCAGGCAAATAATTATTAAAAATTTGGGTACTTTAGTTATTTACAGATTGGCTGTAAACTACTACAATAACCTTTGGAAATTGGAATTTTACCTTAATAAAATATGTGATTGGAGATAGTATGGGCGGATTTTTTGCGGTAACATCAAAAGAGGATTGTATGTTTGACTTGTTTTTCGGGACAGACTATCATTCTCATCTTGGAACAAGACGTGCAGGACTTGCAGTTTGGGGACAGGAGGGCTTTAACAGAGCAATTCACAATATTGAGAATTCGCCGTTCCGTACTAAATTTGAAAGTGATTTTCACAGTATGCACGGTACTATGGGTGTTGGGTGTATTTCGGATTTTGAACCCCAGCCATTAATCGTGCGTTCCCATCATGGTACATATGCAATTTGTACAGTGGGAAAAATAAATAATACAAAAGCTCTTGTTGATAATATATTTGGTAATGGAAACTCACACTTTTTAGAAATGAGTGGTGGGGAAATTAATGCTACCGAGCTGGTGGCGGCATTAATAAATCAAAAAGATAATCTGGTGGAGGGCATTCGCTACGCTCAGGAGACTATAGACGGCTCTATGACCATATTGCTTTTGACCTCAAAGGGAGTTTATGCAGCAAGGGATAAAATGGGCAGAACGCCTGTTGTAATAGGAAAAAAGGAGGGGGCATATTGTGCCTCCTTTGAGTCGTTTGCATATTTAAATTTGGGTTATGATGCTCTTAGGGAGCTAGGACCCGGAGAAGTGGTGGTCATCACACCGGAAGCTGTAACCACCCTGGCAATGCCGGGTAAGGATATGAAAATCTGTACTTTCCTTTGGGTATATTATGGCTATCCCTCATCATCCTATGAGGGCATAAGCGTGGAGGAAATGCGATATAACTGCGGTGCGCTGCTTGCCAAGCGGGATGATGCCAAGCCTGATATTGTGGCAGGAGTACCGGATTCGGGAACTCCCCATGCCATAGGCTATGCAAATGCCAGCGGAATACCGTTTTCACGCCCATTTATAAAATATACTCCGACCTGGCCCAGAAGCTTTATGCCGACAATTCAATCACAGAGAAATCTCATTGCCAAAATGAAGCTTATTCCCGTGGATAATCTTATAAAAAATAAGAGTATGCTACTTATTGATGACTCTATTGTAAGAGGAACACAGCTAAGGGAAACAACGGAGTTTTTATATAAAAGCGGTGCAAAGGAGGTACATATAAGACCTGCCTGCCCGCCTTTGGTGTACGGCTGTAAATATTTGAATTTTTCAAGAAGCAGTTCGGAAATGGATTTGATTACCCGAAGAGTCATTGCTGCCAAGGAGGGTAATGATGTAAAGGATGAGGTATTAAAGGAATATACAAATCCTGATTCGGACAGATACGAGTATATGAACGAGGAGATTAGAAAACAGCTTAATTTCACATCTCTTCGATATCATAGATTAGACGACCTTATGGAGTCTGTAGGAATAGATAAATGTAATTTATGCACATATTGCTGGAATGGAGAGGAGTAATATTTAATGAACAAGAAACCGGTTGTATTAGTTATCCTTGACGGATATGGATTAAATGAAAAGACAGAGGGTAATGCTATAGCAAATGCCAAAACCCCTGTTATGGATAGACTTATGAAAGAATACCCCTTTGTTAAGGGTAATGCCAGCGGAATGGCAGTAGGGCTTCCTGATGGACAGATGGGCAATTCGGAGGTAGGACACCTTAATATGGGTGCAGGAAGAATTGTATATCAGGAGCTTACAAGAATAACAAAGGAAATTCAGGATGGTACATTCTTTGAAAATCCGGGACTTATGGAAGCTGTTGAAAATTGCAAGAAAAATAACAGTGCGCTTCATATGTTTGGTCTTTTGTCAGACGGTGGCGTGCATAGTCATAATACCCACCTTTACGGCCTTTTAGAGCTTGCAAAGAGAAATGGACTGGAAAAAGTATATGTTCACGCATTTTTGGATGGACGTGACACACCTCCTGCTTCAGGAAAAGATTTTGTGGCAGCTCTTGAAGCCGAAATGGAAAAAATCGGAGTAGGTAAGGTGGCATCTGTGTCAGGCAGATATTATGCTATGGACAGAGATAACAACTATGACAGAGTAAATAAGGCATATGATGCTTTGACAAAGGGAGTGGGTGTAAAAGCCACATCTGCAACAGCAGGCATTCAGAGCTCCTATGATGAGGGTGTAACAGATGAATTTGTGGTGCCTATGGTTGTAGAGGAAAACGGGGCTCCTGTGGCTGTAATCAGTGACAAGGACTCAGTGGTGTTCTTTAACTTCCGTCCTGACAGAGCACGTGAAATAACAAGATCTTTCTGTGATAATGATTTTAAGGGCTTTGACCGTAACAGACTGGATATTAAATTTGTGTGCTTCTCTGATTATGACCCTACAATTCCCAATAAATCTGTGGCATTTAACAAGGTGGAGATAACCAATACCTTTGGAGAATGGCTAGCCGCTAAGGGAATGAAGCAGGCAAGAATTGCAGAAACAGAAAAATATGCACATGTTACATTCTTCTTTAACGGAGGAGCGGAAGCACCTAATGAGGGAGAGGATAGAATACTTGTAAATTCTCCTAAATATATACCCACATATGATAAAAAGCCTCGTATGAGTGCCTTTACTGTATGTGATAAGCTTTCAGAGGCTATTACTGCAAAGGACGAAAACGGAAAAGCCTTTTATGATGTGATTATCTGTAACTTTGCAAATCCTGATATGGTGGGACATACAGGTGTACTTAACTCTGCTATTGAAGCAGTAGAGGTTATTGATAAATGTGTGGGCGAAGTAGTTAAGCTTGTGGAAGAGGTAGGCGGAAGCATGTTTATCTGCGCTGACCACGGAAATGTAGAGCAGCTTGTGGATTATGAAACAGGAGAGCCTTTCACAGCCCATACCACAAACCCTGTACCCTTTATCCTTGTAAACGGTCCTGAAAATGCAAAGCTTGCAGAAAATGGATGCCTTGCTGATATTATTCCTACTCTTATTGATATTATGGGAGAAGAGCAGCCTAAGGAAATGACAGGAAAATCTTTGTTAGTAAGACAATAATTGCTTTAGGTGCGTGTGCGTGTCGTGTGCGTGTGAAAAAAAGTATTGAAAAGTATAATGCATTATGATAGACTAACTCTTGCATGACTAATTGGAGGAATTTCAAGTGGAAGTTTTAAGAACGATTTTGACAGTTATTTATATTATTGTATGTGTTGTATTAGCAGCGATTGTGCTTATGCAGGAGGGCAAGTCTGCGGGACTTGGAGCAATAAGCGGTGCGGCAGAGTCTTATTGGGGTAAGAACAAGGGACGCTCTATGGAGGGTGCGCTTGTGAAGATTACAAGATGGCTTGTTGTTGCATTTGTACTTATAGCAATCATCCTGAATATCAAAAGATTTTAGTTTTGAGATTTTTAAGCCCCTGTGTAATATTACGCAGGGGTTATTTTTGTATAATAGGAAGATTAATGAAAAAAAGTAAAGAAGAAAGAAAAAAGTTAATATTGGAGCTAATGGGAAGTGATTTATATGTTCCTATGAAAGAAAAAGAGCTGGCAATATTATTACAGGTAGAAAGCAATGACAGACCATTGCTTAAGGAAGTTTTAGAGGAGCTACTTGCAGGTAAAAAAATAGAAATAAGCAAAAGGGGCAAGTATCAGCTATATTCCCCTAAAAAGGAACAGGAAGAAATTATAACCGGAACATTTATCAGCAATGCCAAGGGCTTTGGTTTTATTGAGGTAGAGGAACGGGAAGATGATTTATATGTTCCTGAAAGCTATACAAATACTGCATTTCATTTAGATGTGGTAGAGGCTGTTATATTGCCGGGCAGGCGGGGCAGACGGACTGAAGCTAAAATCGTGAGGATAGTTGAAAGAGGTACTGAGCAGGTAGTGGGTACTTACCAGAAATCCAATAAGAGCTTTGGCTTTGTAGTGCCGGACAATCGCAAGCTTTCCAGTGATATATATATCAGAAATGAACATTCCAAGGGAGCTGTGGAGGGACATAAGGTAGTTGTGGAATTAACCTCCTATGGAAGTGATAATAAAAGTCCTGAGGGAAGGATTGTTGAAATACTGGGACATATAAATGACCCGGGCGTGGATATTTTATCCATTGCAAAGGGCTATGGCCTTGCTACTGAATTTCCTGAAAAGGTAATGAATCAGGCTGAGAAAACAAAGGATTATGTGATAGAAGCTGATTTGGCAGGCAGAGATGATTTGAGAGGTCTGTTTATGGTTACCATAGACGGAGAGGACGCAAAGGATTTGGATGATGCGGTATCCCTTGAAATGGAGGGTAAAAACTTTGTTTTAGGAGTACATATAGCTGATGTGGCAAATTATGTTCAGGAAAATTCGGCTTTGGATCACGAAGCATTAAACAGAGCCACCAGTGTATATCTGGTAGACAGAGTGATACCAATGCTGCCTCATAAATTGTCAAACGGTATATGTTCCTTAAATGCAGGAGAGGACAGATTAGCCCTTAGCTGTATAATGAAAATATCTCCGGATGGCAAGGTGGTGGACTATAAGATTGCAGAAAGTGTAATCAATGTTAATCACAGAATGAATTATACCTCTGTTAATAAGATAATTGCCCTTGGGGATTTGGAAGAAAGAAATAAATTTGCTGATACGGTGGATATGCTTGATAAAATGTATGAGCTGTCAAGGCTTATACGTGAGCAGAGAAGAAAAAGGGGTTCTATTGACTTTGATATTCCGGAAAGTAAAATTATCCTTAATGAAATGGGAGATGTTCTGGAAATAAAGCCATATGAGAGAAATGCAGCAAATATGCTGATTGAAGATTTTATGCTTATGGCAAATGAAACAGTGGCGCAGCATTTCTATTGGCTGGAGAAGCCCTTTGTATACAGAACTCATGGCACTCCAGACCCTGAAAAAATCGAAAAGCTGGCTGCATTTATAAATAATTACGGTTATCATATACATATGGCAAAGGAAGAAATACATCCTAAGGAAATACAAAAGCTTCTGGCTGAAATTGAGGGCTCGGGCAAGGAGGATATGATTGCTTCGTTAGCTCTTAGAAGTATGAAGCAGGCAAGGTATTCTACCGAATGTTTGGGACATTTTGGACTGGCATGTAAATATTATTGCCATTTTACATCCCCTATAAGAAGATATCCTGATTTACAAATTCATCGTATAATAAAGGATGAGCTCAGAGGGCGAATGAAGCCTAATAAGCTGGCTCATTATGAAGAAATCCTGCCGGAAGTGGCAGAGCGTTCTTCCAGACTTGAAAGAAGAGCCGCAGAGTCGGAAAGAGAAGTTAATAAACTGAAAAAAGCTCAGTATATGGAAAATCATATAGGCGAGGAATTTGAGGGTATTGTTTCGGGAATAACTGAATGGGGACTTTATGTCCAGCTTGAAAACACGGTTGAGGGCATGGTTCATATATCAAAGCTCCCAGGAGATTATTATATATATGATGAGAGCAGCTATGAGATAAAGGGTACCAGGCACGGCAAAAAATATGAGCTGGGACAAAAGGTGCGTATTTCGGTGGCAGGAGCGGACACCACGCTGCGTACAGTGGATTTTGATATGGTTTGAGGTATTATATGAGGGATGCAATGAAATTGGTAGCCAATAATAAAAAGGCATATCATGACTATTTTGTAGATGAAAAATTTGAAACAGGTCTTGTGCTTCACGGGACTGAGGTAAAAAGCCTTAGGATGGGGAAGTGCAGCATAAAGGAAGCATTTATTAAAATTGAAAAGGGAGAGGTCTGGGTCTATGGTATGCATATTTCTCCCTATGAAATGGGAAATATCTTTAATAAAGATCCTTTAAGACCTAAGAAGCTGCTTATGCACAAAAGTGAGATTAATAAGCTTTTGGGTAAAATAAAGGAAAAGGGATTTGCTCTGATACCGCTACAGGTATATTTTAAGGATGGTAGGGCAAAGCTGGAAATAGGTTTATGTCGTGGCAAGAAAAATTACGATAAGAGAGCTGATATAGCTAAGAAAGACCAAATGCGCGAAGCCCAGAGAGATTTCAAAATAAGAAATTTAAGATAATATGGGATAAAATATATTTTGCGGATGGTATTAGTATAAACATATTCATTATGTAGGGTTGATAATGTATCATTTAAAATGATATATTTATATATATTAATTGAATAAGGGCCAGTCAAGGTTTCGACGGGGTTTTGGAATCCGGAGAAGCAAGCCGTTGCGACACGTTAATCGCAAAATTAAATTTAAACGCTAACAATAGAGTAGCACTCGCTGCCTAATGGCAGTTGTCCGACTTAGAGCACTCACACTTTAAGACCCGGGCATCGACTGATGTGAGAAACGACATGTACAAAGCTTTGAGTATATGGGCGTATTATGAAGCTACTAAGTGTATACGGGTGCTTACCACTGTATACATAAGGGAATGTCAATGGATAAGCTAAGCTTGTAGAAGTACGGTGGAAGGAGCTTCGGACACGGGTTCGACTCCCGTCTGGTCCATAAAACTACTCAAATGGGGGAGTAAAATGCTTATCAGTGATATTGCTGTTTCGGCAGGGATACAGATTATAGTAGGTATAGGACTTCAAACCCTTGAATTTAATACAACTGTAGCAGAAATTCATAATGGATGCATTTATGCAGAGCCAATATTCCAACAGGAAAAAATGTTGGGTTTTGGTACCAAGGGACTTGTACTTTCACTTGTTGTAACGGATGCTGAAGCAGGTAGGGCGTGGCAGTTTTCTAATATTAAAATAAGAAATATTAAAACGTCTGAGGACAAGCTGTTTCATGAAATAAGCTGTAAGACAGAGGGTAGAGCGTTAAATAGAAGAGGAGCCTGTAGAGTGTGGCTGGGCGAGCCGGGAGTAGCCATGGTGGGAAAGGCTTCAAAGCCCTTTGATGTGACTATTAAGGATATTAGTCTTACAGGTATTGCCTTTATATGTAGCGCAGATGAAGAGGTACCTATGGGGAGCGTGGTTCATCTTACATTTATGGATGAAGAATTAAAGGCAAAATTTGATTTAAGTGCCATAGTAGTAAGATGCTTTGATATGGAAAGAGCACGAATGCTATATGGATGTAAGCTAAATCATGAAAGCAATGCTCTTGGAAAATATATAAATGAAAAGCAACGGGAAAAGCTGAGAGCTGCCAGATATTCAAAAGTAGTTTCTGTTCAGGAAACAGAGAATAAGAAGAGAAGATAGCGGGAGTTGCATGGATAATAATACTAAAAAAGAATTTACAGTGAATGGCTTTCTTCTAGGAACAAAGGAAGATGTAGAGCTTGCAAAGACAGAGCTTGTGACTGTGAAGTATATAGACAAAAAGATAGAGAACCGTAGTGCGAATACGGTTCTTTCTGTTTATCAGGGGGCTCTTGAACGAAGACTTTTTAGGACACCTGTGGGCTATTCCTATTTACATGATCTGCAAAAAAGGATGTTACAGGGGGGAATTCCAAGAGAGGATATACAGCCAATTCCACTATATCAGGTGTACAATAATTCACATTTAGAGGATGTGCCAAAAAGGATAGTGACTGTGGCACCTAAAAAGAAAAAGGATAGTTCCAAAATAAAAATAAGGGCACTTTTGACTGTGAATATAGTGCTGATAATTATAATTGTGCTATTGTTTGCTATAAGTATAAACGGTAATGTGCCAACTGTTATTAACTATAAAAATGTGATTGAAAATGAATATGCATCATGGCAACAGGAGCTTACAGAGCGGGAAAATAAAATAAGAGAGAAAGAGCGGGAGCTGAATATTGAGGCGCCGGCGGAGGGCGTGACTATCACAGAATAAACACAAATATTTATTATACTGCAATAAATATAAGCGTATTTGTATATGGATATTAGTACACGCGGAAAACTTTATGGATGGCAGTGTTTAAGTAATTAAAGATTGAATTATAACGCTTTGGAATAGAGGATTGATTATGGATAATATAAAAATACTGGTAGTGGATGATGAGCTGAGGCTTAGAAAATTAGTTAAGGATTTTTTGGTACGCAAAGGATATCAGGTAATAGAAGCGGAAGATGGGGTAGAAGCGGTGGAAACGTTCCTGTCGTCAAAAGATATTTCTCTTGTTATTTTAGATGTTATGATGCCGCGCATGGACGGAACAGAGGTTGTTAAAGAAATAAGACAGTATTCGGATGTTCCCATTATTATGCTTACTGCAAAGAGTGATGAAAATGATGAGCTTTTAGGCTTTAATCTGGGGGTGGATGAGTATATTACTAAGCCCTTTAGTCCTAAAATATTAGTAGCCAGAGTGGAAGCAATACTTAGAAGAACCAATAGCGACAGCCAGGGCGGGACACTTGAGTCAGGTGGAATTGTTATTGACAGAACAGCACATACAGTAGCTATTGATGGAGAATTTATAGACCTTAGCTTTAAGGAATTTGAATTGTTAACATTCTTTTTGGAAAATAAGGGGATTGCTCTGTCAAGAGAAAAGATTTTAAATCATGTATGGGACTATGACTATTTTGGCGATGCAAGAACAATAGATACTCATGTAAAAAAGCTTAGAAGTAAAATGGGAAATAAGGGAGAGCTTATTAAAACTGTTTGGGGAATGGGATATAAATTTGAACCTGGCGCATAATTATGGAAAATAATAAAAAAATAAAATACTCCATTAATAAGCAGTTGGCATTTTCGTTTATGCTGGTAATAGTGTTTATTTTAGTAGCCTGCTTTATTACCAATAACTTATTTTTGGAAAAATATTATCTTGTAAAAAAACAGAGAGTCTTGGTAAACGCATATGATACTCTAAATGAAGCAGATAAGTCCAATTCTTTTAGAAGCGAAGAATTTGATGATCGTTTAAGATACATATGTGATAAATATTCCCTGGATGTTTTGGTGGTGGACTCCGACTCAAGAACCATTAAATATATGGGTAAGGACGCCAAGGAGCTAAAACTAAATCTATGGCAGTATATTTTCTTTAAAAATGAAGCAAGAGCGCTTACAGCTACAGATAATTATGAAATTTCCATATCAGCGGATGGGTACTCAGAGGTAGAGTTTCTGGATATATGGGGTAATTTGGATAGTGGTAAGCTGTTTATAATAAGGACGGCTCTGGATAGTATTCATGAAAGTGTGGAGATATCAAATACATTTTTAGCTTATACAGGACTTGTGGCTATTGTGGTAAGTGCTTTTATTATCTGGTATGTATCGCGTATGATTACTAAACCTATTTTGGATTTGGCAAAGATTTCTGAAAGACTTAAAATGCTTGATTTTGAGGCGAAATATACTCCCAGCAAAAAGCGGTTTGATGAAATAGATGTTTTAGGGGAAAATATTAATGATTTGTCGGCGTCCTTAGAGCATACGATTTCAGAACTAAAAACTGCCAACAATGAATTGCAACGCGATATAGAGCAGAAAATGAAAACAGATGAGATGCGAAAGGAATTTTTATCCAATGTTTCTCATGAATTAAAAACTCCCATTGCCATTATTCAGGGCTATGCAGAGGGACTTATAGACGGTGTTACGGATGACCCGGATAGTATGAAATATTACTGTGAGGTTATCGTAGATGAAACCAAAAAAATGAATTCTATGGTTAAAAATCTTTTGAGTCTTAATCAGTTGGAATTTAGCTCGGACACTATAACACTGGAAAGATTTGATATAGTATTATTAATAAAAAATGTTATTTCTTCAGCAGATATTTTGGCAAAACAAAGTGGTATAGAAATACAGTTTACAGAAAATGACCCTATTTATGTATGGGGGGATGAATTTAAGGTAGAAGAAATAGTTACAAACTATATATCAAATGCAATTAATCATTGTGAATATGATAAAAAGATTGATATTAAGCTTGAGCTTAATGAGACAAAGGCAAAAATAATTGTGTTTAACACAGGAAATCCTATACCGGAGGACAGCATTGAGCGGATTTGGGATAAATTCTACAAGGTTGATAAGGCTCGAACCAGAGCTTATGGAGGAAGTGGAATAGGTTTATCCATTGTGTCGGCAATTTGTAATGCCATGAACACGGAATACGGTGTGATAAATTACGATAATGGAGTGGCATTCTGGTTTGAACTGGACAGAAAATAGGGGGAGTGCTATATTTGAGACTATGAAGATAAGCAAAAAACAAATCAATTTTTTATTAATAATGTGTAGCGCCTTTCTTTTGGGGTGCGGAAGTGCAACTATTCCTGAACTTTCCGATGAGGCCTCTTTGCAGATAATTGAGTATGCAACAGGTCTAATGCTTAAGTATGATACGGCATACTCTTCAAGATTATTATCAGATAAAGAGATGGAAGAAAAAGAAGCAGAAGAGGCAAAGGAAAGAGAGCGTGAAAATGCCTATAAGGAGGCTGCAAAAAAATATCAGGAAATAAAGGAGAATGCAGATAAGGAAAAGGCAAACTCCAAGAGCTCTGCCTCGTCTGCTTCTGCACCTGTGGAGCAGCAGCTTAGTGATATAGGTGGATTTTATGGTATAGAGGGTGTAAGCGTAAGCTATACAGGCTACGAGCTTACAGCGTCATATCCAAACTCAGGCGAAGATTTGCTTATGGCAATGGATGCTTCTCCCGATAAGCAACTTTTGATTTTGAAATTTGATGTTGCTAATATATCTGATGAAAATGTGAATTTTGATATGTTTTATAGAAATCCAAAGTTTTCGATTTCTATAGATGGAGAAAAAAGTATTAATCATCAGTCCACATTGCTTTTAGATGATATGGCGGCCTATGTGGGAGAAATATCAGCAGGAGATACTGTTCCTATGGTACTTATATTTGAAGTGCCAAAGGATTTATCGGAGATTGGAAATGTGACCTTAAGTGCCAGAAATTCTGACGGAAAGGGAAGTATTACTCTTCAATAGTAAATTAAGCTAGCCCGGTTATGATAATAAATAAATCATAATCGGGTTTTTATATTTGGAGTTTGTGAAAAACTTTGAGGTTTTAAATATGGAGCTATGGAGGAATTTGGACTTAGGGATGACCATATGGAAGAGGATGGAGAAATGATATCCAGAGCCACCATAGAAAAATCCATTGCCGCAGGAGAAGCATTTAGGATTTTAATGGATGGTGTAAAAGTTAGTGGTATGGTAGTGCGGGTTAATGGAGATAGGGGCGAGCTGGAACTGCTGTTTGTGCAACCAAAGGCACATAGCAAGCAGTTAATTATTATACTAACGGATAATGCTATTAAAAATACTGAAGAAAATGGAGAGATTTACATTAAATGCATAAAACAGAAATATAAGGCAGAAGTTTCTATAGAAAACAGTGGAAAAGGAATTGTAGAAGAGGACCTGCCACATGTATTTGAACGTTTTTATACATCTGATACAGCTATTGTCTTTTATTTAGCAGCAAAGTATGGAAAAAATCTTGTTGTGGAACTTTTTTCGGAAAAGCAATACGAGAAATGGAACGCCAAAATAGAGGGAAAAAGGTCTTATGACGTTTTTTTGTTTATGGCAATACTGTTACCCTTATTTCCGGATGATTTTTTATGTGAAGAAAGTCTTTGTTTGCAGGCAGAGAATCCGGCAAGATGCATGTGCCGAGTTTTTGCGGAAAGTAAGCCTGTACTGGCGGGTAGTGAGTAGCTTCTATTGCCAGTGCTTGCTGGAGGGGTCGAATTGAAAAAAATAATTATTTCTGCTATAATTAACAGATATAAAGGCTCAGCATTTGGAGGGAATATTTATGAAAGAGAATAAATCCATTATATATGCAATGATATTTGGAGTATGCATAGTTGCAGCAGCATTTTCAGTAGGATGGGGATTAACTAATTTTCGCTCAGGAGTAGAGCATTCCATATCTGTTACAGGCAGTGCCAGTACGGATTTTGAATCAGACCTTGTTGTGTGGAGAGGGTATTATTCAGCTCACGCGGAAAGTTCTAAGGAGGCTTATGCTCAGTTACAGTCAGATGCCGAAACTGTAAAAAGCTATTTGAGAGAAAATGGAATAAGTGAATCAGATGTGACATTCAGTTCTGTAAATATTTATCGTTCTACAAAGGATATTTATGATGATAATGGAAATTATCGAGGATATGAATATGATGGATATGACCTTAGTCAGTCAGTTACGGTAACTTCGGCAAATTTGGATGATGTGGAGAAGGTATCAACCAATATCTCAAGTCTTTTGTCCACAGGCATACAATTCACATCAGATGCTCCGGAGTATTATTACACAAAGATTGATGATGTTAAATTAGAGTTAATTGAGAAAGCTACAGAAAATTCAAAGCAAAGAATAGATATTATTGCAAATAAGTCAGGAGCTAAATTAGGTAAGCTTACAAATTCCAATTTAGGAGTATTCCAGATAACTGCAATGAACACAGGAACCAGTTCATATTCTTATGATGGATACCTTGATACCAGCTCAAGAATGAAAACTGCCACAATAACTGTGCGTTTATCCTATGAATTGAAGTAGATATTTTCAGGCTTTTTGCGAGACTTAGAAGAAACTAAAAAAAATATTGAAAAATTTCAAAAAAGCTATTGACACTACTGTAATGGGGTGTTAAGATAATCAAGCTGTCGCAAACGACAGCAACTAAGATTAAAACCTAAGCAGTAAAACTGCAAGGCAAAAATCTTTGCACATTGATAACTGAACAGCAATGCAACCCTGAATAAATTCCAACGAGAGATATCGCTCTGAGATAACTTTCGGAAAATTAATTCAGAGAA
>JBHAJK010000075.1:0-20624 GCA_041826605.1 Lachnospiraceae bacterium
ACAAGTGCGCCAAGCCCAACAGTGGCAGTGACACCCACAAGCGCGCCAAGTCAAACAGTGGCAGTGACACCTACAACGGCAGTGCCCCAGATAACAAAGCTGGTAACAACAACCCCTACGGTTGTAGTGACACCAACAACAGCAGTGCCCCAGATAACAAAGCTGGTAATGCCAACCCCTACGGCAAAGCCAACAGGCGCGCCAAGCCCGACAGTGGCAAAGGATACACAATCTAATGCCACACCTACAGAGGCGTCGGTGGTAATGCCTACTGTAGCGCCTGTAGTAGCTCCACAGGTAACAACAGGGGTAGCAACGGTTAATAATAATACAACAAACCAGGCAAATCCTACTGCCACGGTGGAACAGGAATTATCGCCTGTACCACAGGATGGTATTGAAGAACTGCCTAATAGCGAAACAGACAGTGCTAAAGATAGCAAAGCCGAAAATTCAAAGCCGGTTAAAGTGGCTATTGAGCTGATTGATACTACAAGACTTACAGGGGACAGCTTCACGGGAGTTGCTCTGAATGGTGGTGTGGTAGAAGTGGTAATGAATGACGGCGTGGTTTGGGAAATCAATCTGGCGGGAGTGGATGTAAGTACAATTAACGTGGATATGAATGTAATTGTAGGAGAGGCTGATATTCCACAGGGCACTCTGGATACCCTAAAGACAGATGATGTGGTGCTAATGACCCTGTCCCATGAGGGAGAATTCGGCTTTGAAGCAGTACTCAAACTGGATATGGGAGAGGAGCGTACCGGTAAATATGCAAATCTCTATTACTATAATCCTAAGACAGATGATTTTGAACTAATGGATTCGGTACAGGTGGATAGTGAGGGACTTGCTGCGTTTAATATGAAGCATGCTTCTGAATACGCTATTACCTTTAGTGATAAGCAACAGATAGTAAAAAAGGGCTCCAATATAATGCTTATTGCGTTACTCATAGCTATTATGACTGTAGGAGTTGTAACCTTAGGATTTGTACTTTTCTTAAGACTTAGGACAAATTCTAACGAAGATAATTATTTTGATTTTGAGGATGACAGCTTTAACTAAAACAATTATGGGAATATAAGCTGTAAACGGTGTTCACTATGCTATTTAATTCATACATATTTATATTTGCATTTTTGCCAATATGCATAGTGGGCTTTTATCTGCTAAAAGGAGTAAATCCCATAGGGGCAAAGCTGTTTTTAACAGCTATGTCCCTGTGGTTCTACGGATATTTTAATATTCGATATTTAGCAATAATGCTTTTTTCAATAGCTTTTAACTATGTGATTTTTCGCCTGATGGAAAGCCGGACTGCAAAAAAGCATATATTAATCTTAGGAATAATAGCAAACCTAAGTGTGCTATTTTATTTTAAGTACTACGATTTCTTTATAGAAAGCTGTAATGCTCTGTTTAAGACAGAAATGCCACTAAAAGGTATTTTACTTCCTTTAGGAATAAGCTTTTTTACTTTTCAGCAGATAGGCTTTTTGGCAGATGCCTACAGAGGAGAAATAAAGGAATGTAAGTTCTATGATTACGCCCTGTTTGTAAGCTTTTTTTCCCAGCTAATTGCGGGGCCTGTAGTAAATCACAATGAAATGCTGCCACAGTTTAATAAGATTGGCAGAAAAATCACTTCGGAGGAAATTGCCAGGGGAGTATATATTTTTATTTTGGGCCTTGGGAAAAAGGTTTTGCTGGCAGATACACTGGCTCATTCGGTAAGCTGGGCATATAATCTTCCAATGGGAGAAATAAAAGCTGTAGAAACAGTGCTTACAGTTCTTTTTTATAGTCTACAGCTATATTTTGATTTTAGTGGTTACTGTGATATGGCAATGGGGCTTGCTATGATGCTGGGAGTTAAATTGCCATTAAACTTTAATTCCCCATACAAAGCAGTGAATATAGTGGATTTTTGGAAACGCTGGCATATCACTCTTGGAAGATTTTTTACAAAAAACATTTATATTCCTTTAGGTGGCAACAGGCATGGTAAAGGGCGGATGTGTTTAAACTTTTTAATCGTCTTTTTTCTAAGTGGTCTGTGGCACGGTGCGGGCTGGAATTTTATTTTTTGGGGAATAATACATGGAATATTGTATGTGATTACCAAAATGTCGGAAAATGTATTTAACAGGAGTGGCAGAGCTTTAAATAAATCAGCTTATAAAAATGAAAGAGCCGCGTTGTGTGTGAATAAAGTATCAACAATAATTGGCAGAATACTTACCTTTGCCTATGTAAGTCTGGCTTGGGTGTATTTTAGGGCGCCATCGGTAAAATATGCAAATCATATGTTACTAAGTATTGTTAATACCGAATGGACAGCACCTGCTAAGGCGTTCGTCGATGGATTTAATCTGCCAGAATTTTGGTATGCTCTAAAGGTATTACATTTAGCTGACTTCTCTTTCAGCATATATATAATAATGATATGCTTTACAATATTTTCTTTGATACTTGTATTTTGTGGAAAAAACACATATGAGCTTTCAGAAAATACTGCTTTTAAAGTTCCCACTGCCATTATGCTGGCAGTAATTTTTGTGTGGTGTGTAGTGTCCCTATCAGGAGTAAGCACCTTTCTGTATTTTAACTTCTAGCTTATGAATTTAAAGAAATTTTGGACAGCCCTTATTATAACGGCGCTTACAGGACTATTTGCCTGTATGGGAATAATTGCATATGTGGACCCATTTTTTCATTACCATAAGCCTTTAAGGGAATTTCCTTATGTGGTGGATAATCAGGTAAATATGAATCCGGGATTAGCCAGGCATATGGACTATGACAGTGTGCTTCTGGGCTCTTCCATGACAGTATCCTTTGATACCTCCTGGTTTATGGAGGAAATGGGATTAAGTACTCAAAAATTAAGCTATAACGGAGCCTACCCCAAGGACCAGTCAAATATAATGAAGATTATTTTTGAAGAAAAAAATGATTTAAAGCAGGTATTTTTAGGGATTGATGAGCTTAATTATTCGGCAGATATTAACCAGACCAAGTATCCTATAACGGAATATTTATATGACGAAAATCCGTTTAATGATGTGCAATATTTATTAAATAAGGATGTACTGCTGGATTATGTGCTTCGTCCTATGGTGGACAAAAAGGATAAATCAGACTGGAATAATATTTATAAAATGTGGTGGCAGCCGGAGCATTATAATCTGGCAAACATAAGGCTTTATTATACTCCGGCCGAAGAAATACCGGATAAAACCACTGTGGAGGAATATGTAGCGGGAATTGAAGCCAATCTGGAGCAAAATATTTTACCCTATATAGAAAATAATCCTGAAACGGAGTTTGTAATTTTTTATCCACCCTACAGTATATTGTATTGGTATGATGCAAAAAGGCAGGATAAAATTGACACCATCATTAAAAAGTACGATTATATGACAAGGCGACTTTTGGAATATGACAATGTGGAAATTCACTTTTTCCAAAATGATGTGGATATAATCACTAATTTCAATAATTATGCGGACTATACTCACTATAGTCCTGAGGTTTGTCATTATATGGTTAAATGCCTTAAGGATAAAAGTCATAGAGTGACCTTGGACAATCTTGACGATCAGCTAAGCAATCTTGACAAGCTGGTAAAAAATTACGATTACAGGAGCATAGATTTATAATGATATTTGATATATTAAAATTAATTTTCATACTTATAATTGCACCGCTCCTGACAGGAATAATACCTGCAAAGCTTTTGGAGCGGGAGAAGCGCAGGATTTCTGCGATTTATATAATGGGCTTTTTGTGCCAGCTTGCCCTGTTTCAGCTTGTGGCAATACCTGCAATTTTAATAAATCCCTATGATTTTCATAAGGTTGTAATAATATATACGGTACTTATGGTAATATGCAGTGTTGCGGGGGCTACACTTTTGTTTATAAAAATAAAAAAAGATGGCAATCCGGCAAAGGAAATTATCAGGAGTCATCGTCCACTATCTGCGGAAAATGGATTTTTCTGGATATTGGCATTGGGACTTATTATTTTTCAGGCTGTAATGTTTGTGGTAATGCAGTCATTTGATGGAGATGACGCATATTATGTGGTGCAGTCACTGCTTACCTATGAGACAAATACCATGTACAGCATTAAGCCATATACAGGGCTCACAACAAGCATTGACGTGCGCCATGCCCTTGCTGCTATGCCTATGTGGATAGCATATGTAGCCGGGATGACTAATATTCATCCTACTATTTTGGCTCATTCAATAATTGGCTTAATATTAATTCCCATCCTCTATATGCTGTATTATAGATGTGGATATTTGATTTTGAAAAAGGATTACAGGCGCCTGCCTGTGTTTATGATATTCGTCAGCATAATGTATATTTTTGGAGGAGTATCAATATACACTCCCGCTACCTTTATGATTACCAGAACCTGGCAGGGAAAGGCAATGCTTGCCAATATTATTATTCTGGCAATTATGTGGCTTTTGCTTTCCATTTACGAAACAGAAAATATTGAAAAAGAAGCCAGACTGGGATATTGGGTAATGCTTTTTATTACAAATATCTGCGCGGCAATGTGCAGTACAGCCAGTGTTTTTCTGGCGGCTATGTTAATAGGCTTTTGCGGACTGATTATGTCCATATATAAAAAGGATATACAGATAGGTCTTAGACTTATGGTTACTTGTTTGCCTCTTGTAGCGTACGGGGCAATGTATATGTTGTGGTAGGTTTATAAAAATGACAGAAATATTGGATATATTTAAGGCGTATAATGGTACGGGATATTATTGCATAATATTTATTGCAGCCCTGCTTTATCTGTGGTTTACAGAGGAGGATAAAAATGTAAAAATCCTCCTTGTGGTGGTGCCCTCTGTAATTCAGATTTTATTTTTTATCCCACAGTTTTATTATGTATATAACAGACTGGATGAGGGAACCTACTATCGTGTACTTTGGATTTTGCCAATGGCTCTTGTAATTGCATATACAGCATGCAGAGCAGTGAGTACTCATTTGCGACTGGGAACTGCCATGCTTGTGGTTATTCTGGCTTTAAGCGGTACATATGTATATACAGGTGCCACAATGAGCCGTGCTGAGAATGAATATCATTTGCCACGGGAGGTCATAGAGCTTTGCGATATGATAAAGCCTGAGGAGGGCAGGGAGAGAGTCTGGGCGGCATTCCCTCCCATACTTGTACATTATGTGCGCCAATATACTACAACCATTCAAATGCCCTTTGGAAGAGACAGTATGGTGGAAAGCTGGAAGAGGGCAAAGAATACACTCTTTGACCTGTATATGAGCCCTATAATTCCTGCAAAGGAATTGAGCAAATATGCTACAGACTATTACTGCAACTATGTGATTATGGAGCGGGAAAAGGCTGTAGAGGGAGAACTGACCAGTTTTAATATGACAGTGGTAGGGGAAACCGAGAATTTTATAATATATAGAAATAATAATGTGCCTTTTTTTGACGGTGTAACAGATGTAAATCCACTGGAAAATGTGGAATGGTAAATTGCTGTGTCACGCCTGATGGCACTTTGAAACGGAGATTAAGATGTGGATTGCAAATAACTGGAAAGACTATGAAGTTTTAGATACAGCCGACGGCGAAAAATTAGAGCGTTGGGGAGAATATTTACTTGTAAGACCCGACCCCCAGGTTATATGGGATGGAGAAAAGAAAAATTCGGGATGGAAAACAAATAACGGACATTATCATAGAAGCAATGCCGGTGGTGGGGAATGGGAGTTTAACCATCTTCCCAAAGAATGGCAGATAGGCTATGGAAAGCTTAAATTTAATTTAAAGCCCTTTAGCTTCAAGCATACAGGGCTTTTTCCTGAGCAGGCGACTAACTGGGACTGGTTTTCAAAGCTGATTTCTTCAGAAATAGAGTCGGGAAGAAAGGCACCGGGAGATATTAAGGTGTTAAACCTCTTTGCCTATACGGGAGGAGCGACTCTTTCAGCTCTTGCCGCAGGAGCAGCCGTTACCCATGTGGACGCCTCAAAGGGTATGGTAGGCTGGGCTAAGGAAAATGCAGTCAGTTCAAATCTGGCTGACAGACCTGTCAGATGGCTGGTGGATGATTGTGTGAAATTTGTGGAGAGGGAAATAAGACGTGGCAATAAATATGACGCCATTATTATGGACCCGCCCTCCTATGGCAGAGGTCCCAAGGGGGAAATCTGGAAGATAGAGGAGAGTATATATCCCTTTATTAAGCTTACAGCTAATCTGTTAAGCGAAAAACCCTTGTTTTTCTTAATAAATTCATATACTACAGGCTTACAGCCCGCTGTACTTTCCTACATGATAAGCTCTGTGGTGGTAAAGGAACATGGCGGAAAGGTGGAAGCAGAGGAAATAGGACTTCCGGTTAAGGATACCGGGCTTATTTTGCCCTGTGGAGCATCAGGACGTTGGACCAGGTAATGTGGAGGAAATATGGAACAGGAAAATAATCTATATGAGTTTGATAATGAGGACTTTGAAGTCAGTGGAGATAAGAAGAAAAAAAGTGGCAGGAGAAAAAGTATTTCCCATTTTGTAATTCTTGGAATTGCTTTAATAATAATTGTATTTGCGGCATATAGGGTAGCCAAATGGAATAGAGGGGTAGCATCTGATTACGATCCTACAGAGGACACAAGTGAGTTTGATGTGGAGCCTGCTGATTACATACAGCCAATGAGCGCAGACCAGCTAAAGGATAAGCCTGAGGATGGTATAACCACTATACTCACTCTGGGAAACAGCCCCTTTGCAGATGATTATAATAACAATAATCTGGCAAAGGCTTTGGGAGAAGCCTATGGAGCGGATGTTATAAATGGTGGCTTTGCAAATGGATATATAACTCAGTCAAATGCAGAATATAGCACAGATAAGCCTGAGGATGGGGTAAGCCTTTATCAGGTGTCGCTAGCACTAACTACAGGAGATTTTTCGGTGGTAAATGAAGCAGCAGCCCAGTTTGGGGAGGATGCAATAAGTGCCGCAAAGACCCTGGAAGCAACAGATATGTCCAAGGTAGATATTATTTTTATAATGTATAATTTAGAGGACTATCAGGCTCACAGACCCTTGGGAAGTGAGGACAGGGAGGATATAACCTGTATATATGGAGCAATCTATAGCTCACTTGCTAAAATACAGGAGGCATATCCATATATAAGGTTAGTTATGCTTTCCCAGCCGGCAGGTGGTGTTACCATTGATAATTTCTTTGTAGATGGAGATATTCATAATATAGGAGAGGGAACCCTTACAGAGTACATTGCCTTTGAAACATCTGCCGCAGCGGCAAGAGGCGTTAGCTTTGTGGATATTTACTACGGAGCAATAAATGTGGATTTAAGAAGCAAATATCTGGTAGACGATTACCATATTAATGATGCGGGAGCAAAAGCTATTGCAGATAGGGTAAAGAAGCTGATTATACTATAAGAGATTGTGGAAGAACACCTGATTTATCAGAAACGATACTAAGGATATTATGAATACACGGAATACTACATTTACAGTTTTATCAGGTATGGGAATGCTGCTCATTATTTTAGGTCATCTAAACAGTGGTATTCTGACTTTTTGGGGATTATTCCCCTACTATTCCTATCATGTAATGATTTTTGTATTTATTGCAGGATATTTTTATAAGCCGGAAAATGAGGAAAAAATATTATCCTATATATTGCATAAGTGTAAAACGCTTCTTTTGCCATATTTTATATGGAATATAGTTTACGGTATTACAGCCGGTTTTCTGCATAAAAGAGGATTTATTATCGGCGAGGATATAAGCCTTTGGAATATTTTTATAGAACCCTTTGTGGGCGGGCATCAGTTTATGTATAATGCTCCTGCATGGTTTGTGCCGGCATTATTTTTGTTAGAGGTCTGCAATGTAACAGGTCGAAAAATATTAAAGGCTGTAAAAATAAAAAATGAAATTGTACTTTTCGTCATCTATCTTTTAATAGGAGTATTTACGGTATATATGGCAAAGAGAGGGAGTGTATACAATTATTATAAAATACCCGGAAGAATAATGCTTATGGCTCCATGCCTGCAAATGGGAAGATTATATAGGGACAAAGGGGAAAAACTGGATATTGTACCATCTCCCATTTACTTTGGACTGTTATTATTAATGAATTTTATTATTACAAAAACCCACGGTGGTCTGGCATATGGTGTGGTTTGGGTCACAGGCTTTGCAAATACCGTTTTTACCCCATTTATTACGGCGATGACGGGCATAGCTCTCTGGCTTAGAGTTGCAAGAATAATTGGTAGCCGGATTGAGAAGCATAGAGACAGCATAATTTCAAAAATCTTAAATTATATGGGAACTCATACATATTCCCTTATGCTTCATCATTTAATAGTACTTTTGGGGATTAATACCATATTTTATTATTTTTATAAAATAGGAGCCAAATTCGTAGCTGACTTTGATACCGGATTATATTTTTCGGATGCTTATTATACCTATGTGCCAATGGGGATGGATGCTTTTAAGATATTATATGCCTTTGTAATAATAGCTGTTATATTGCTGTTAAACAGAGGGATGGAAAAGATTTTCAGGAGAAAGCAATGAAGATAAAAAATATTATATTGCTTCAGCTTATAGTTATTATATATACTGCCAATGGCCTGATTGCTAAATTCAGCACAGGTCAGAAAATAATGAGTGTGGGCTTTATAGCCTTTTATGCGGCAGAGGTGGCTGTTATGGGAATATATGCTATTCTCTGGCAGCAGATGATAAAAAGATTTGAACTTTCAGTGGCATATGCCAATAGGGCAATGGCACTGCTTTGGTCTGCCCTGTGGGCGGTGCTTATATTCCATGAAAAGCTTACCTGGAAAAACCTTCTGGGAATAGCTTTTGTAATATTGGGCACATTCCTTGTAAATCTTCCGCAAAAAGAATCCACAAATAATAATGAGAATAACAATATATTGGAAGAGGTGGATGCATGAATATGTATTACGGATTAGTGATTTTAGGTGTGGTAATAGCCTCTTTCGCACAGATATTGTTGAAAAGGGGTGCCAACAGGCCTCATATAAGCTTAATAAGGGATTATTTAAATGCCCCGGTTATTATAGGATATATAATGATGGCTTCGGCAGTGGTATTTTCTATGTTTGCCTACAGAGGTGTGCCCTATATGAGTATACCTGTAATGGAGGGCGTGGGCTTTGTTTTGGTACCCATACTCAGTTTTATTTTTTTCGGGGAAAGATTTACAAAAAATAAGGTATTGGGAATTATCTTTATTTTTTTAGGAATAGGGATATATTATTTGCTTTAAAAGGAAAACGAGGATATTAAATGAGTAATGCTATTGTAATTCAACAGATGATTATTATTTTTATATTGATAGGCATAGGTATGGCTGTCTTTAAAAATGGAAAGCTTACCAGGGAGTCATCAAAGGATTTGTCATGGATTGTGGTAAATATTACCAATCCCATAACTATTTTATTGGCGGCAATCGAGGATGAAGAAAAGGTAGGTGCGGGAACTTTGGGAGTTGCCTTTTTGGCATTTCTTTTAGTATATGCCCTCTTGGGCGTGATAGGATATGTTCTTCCCATTCTTTTAGGAGTGGAAAAGAAAGAGAGATATTCCTATAGATATATGAGTGTATTTGCCAATGTTATTTTCATAGGCTTACCCTTTTGTACCGCGGTTTTAGGCAAGTCCTCTCTTATATATGTATCTATATGCGCCTTAGTATTTAATATTCTGGCATATACAGTGGGAATTGCCGGTATGCAGAAAATAGGTGTAAGCCAACATCCCGAAAGAGAAAATTCAGGTAAGGTATTTTCCTTTAAGAGCGTTATTAATGCAGGAATTGTATTTTCTTTATTAACCCTGGTGGTGTATATATTGGACCCGACAATACCTGAGTTTGTAAGGTCAATATTTACTCATATAGGACGCAGTACCACCTATCTGTCAATGCTTGTGCTTGGTGTATCAGTGGCGCAAGTGCCAATTAAGAAGATTTTTGGAAACTGGCGTCTTTATGCCTTTGCACTTATAAGGCAGATTGCTGTACCCATTGCTCTGTATTTTGTGCTAAAGCCCTTTATTGGTGGCAACGAGCTGATGCTTAAAACAATTATTATATTGATTGCAATGCCCTGTGCAAACATACCTTTAATGATGGCAAATCAGTATGATGTGGAGGATAGCACCATATCAGGCGGAATTATTCTGACGACTATATTGTCTATTATTACAATTCCCGTTGTAACAATGATTTTTTAAAAGCTTAAACAGGATATAGACTATCAATATAAAAGCTATACTTGGAATGGGTGTGTATGAAAATAATAAATCGTTTAAGACATGGAATAAATTTTAAAGTAGTCTGGTTTGCAGAGGCTCCTGTTAAGGAGCCCGGTATTATAACCTATCATCAGGCGGAGTATAAAAGCTCTAAGGCTAACAATACTACTGAATTTATAACCTTGGTCAATGATATAACAGAGGATGAGGAAGAAATTAAATCCAGATTTACAAAGAACTGTAAATATGAGGTCAATAGAGGGGAGAGAGAAGATATAGTGCCTGAAATAGCAGGTGCAGATAATATATCGGAGAAAGATATTGATGCCTTTTTGGAATTTTTTACAGAATTTTGGAAAAGCAAGGATATGGAATTTAGAGAATATGAAAGTGTAAAGCGTGATTTAACAGATTATATGTCCGAAAATTCCCTGGTAATAAGCTGTGCTGTAATAGGTGGCGAAAAAAGTGTATATCATACATATATTTTTGACGAAAACAGAGCCAGGCTTCTTCATTCAGCTTCCCTTTATCGACTTAAAGAGGATGAGGATGGGGCAAGCAAGAAAATAATTGGAATTGCCAATAGATATCTTCACTACAAGGATATGCTTTACTTTAAGGAAAAGGGATTGTCCATATATGACTGGGGTGGCGCAGGCAAGGATGAAGAAGTAATAAATATTACTAAATTCAAGGAAAGCTTTGGTGGTATGGAGAGAGTGTATTACGATTTTGAAGAGGTAAGAGGCTTCAAGGCAAGAGTGTTTAAAATCCTTGCAGGTATTAAGGACGATTTACTCAATTTTGGATGATTAGTATGCAGATAATAATACGACTTGATGATATAGCTCCGGGTATGGATTTTGCCAAATTCCACAGAATGAGGGAGCTTTTGGAAAAATATAATATTAAGCCGATTATAGGTGTGGTACCGGAATGCAGGGATGAAAATTTATGTATTGGTAGTGAGCAGGATGGTGTTTACTTTTGGCAAATGGTGCATAAGCTTAAAAGTGCAGGCTGGATAGTGGCTCAGCACGGTACCTATCATGTATATGAAACTGAAAATTCCGGACTGTTAGGCATTAATCCCTTTAGTGAATTTGCAGGACTTCCCTATGAGGTGCAGTTTAAGCGCCTAAAAGAGGGAAAGGATATTTTAGAAAGAAGAGGCATTTTTACTGATATTTTTATGGCGCCGGGGCATACCTATGATGATAATACCGTCAGGGCGTTAAAGGAGCTGGGCTTTAATGCTATTACGGATGGTCTGTATGATAAGCCTTATGTGTATAAGGATATCCTTTGTGTGCCTTGCCGGCTACAGGATGCAGGAAAAACAAAGGGCTTTGATACCCTATGTTTTCATACAAACCTTATGGAAGAAGAGGATTTTAAAGACTTAGAAAATTTTATAGAAAATAATAGAGAAAGTATAATTACCTTTGATGCCAAGGAATTAGAAAAAATAGCCATTCCCTGGTCTAAAGCAGTAGCTAAAAAAGAAGCTAAGGCTTTAAAAGCACGAAAAAGAAAAGATACCATAGCTCATTCAAAAAAGCTTGCCTGGTATCTTTCCTATACAAATCATAATAGTTCCAAGATAAAGTGGTTAAAAAGGGTGCTGTATTTACCCTTGCTTTTGACTAACAAATATAAGGAGCAATAAATCATAGTTGTTGGAGGGTAATTATTAGCAATCTCATATTTTAATATATCAAAGCGCGTTAAGTCTTTTATTAATGATAATACGTATGTACCCTCATAGTAGGTATAATGCTGTCAGTGGCACTGGCAGCAAGCACGCCACTCATTAAATGACTGGGACTGTTTCAAGGTTTGTGTAAATAGGAAATAACTGACGTTAGATATGTTATTAACAGCAGGAAGAGGCACTACGCTTCTTCCTGTTTGCATTCTAAAGACTTCATTTTCTATTGCCAATAATAAGTTATAATCTATCCAGATATATTTCGATATAATCGCCATTTTATTCTTGGAAAATAGGCTAAATTCCTGTATAAAAATAGTAGTCACCTAGGGTAGTGGATAGTATAAGATAAGAAAGTAGAACCAATTAAAGATAATAATAGCCAAGTATTAGTATGGTAAATGCATTTAATACTTGGCTATTTTATTTGTTTTTATTTTGTATTTGTTAAGAAATCAGTGATATCATTCTGATATTTTTCAAGATCCCAGAATGCAAGGACAAGAGCAGCAGTTCCGTAAATGATTATAGGAAGACCAACTGACACAAAAATCATTGCATTAATTGCACTGTCAGGCTGAACTGCCAGAGAACTATCATACTTGCCCCAAGCAAGCATCCAGCCAAGGATTGCAGAACCGAAACCTGTACCTAACTTCATACCAATACTGTTAACACTTGTTGCTATACCTTCAGTTCTAATACCATGTTTCCATTGTGTGTAATCTACAATATCTCCAGCCATAGTATACATAGCACTCATAAGAGGTGCAGAACCAGTAGATTTAATGAGAGAAAGAATGATGTAAAAGGCCAGATTCGTAGGATTAATTAATATAAGTGCCGATGCAATCGCTGCAATAATCATACCTACTAACATTGTGTTTCTTTTACCAAAACGCTTGAATAATGCTGGGCAAACTGGTGAGAACAGCATTATAGGTAAGATACCAGAAAGAGAGAGCAATCCCATTAAATCTGCATTGCCAAATACATCTCTTGCATAATAAACCATAATGCCTGAAGTACCATTAGCAATATAGAATGCAAAGAAGATATATACTGAAATATAGAAATATCTTGAAGACAATAAAAGTTTAACGGCCTGACCGATGGGAACAGAAGCTACTTTATTTGATTCCGAATCAAGAATGTCGGTTTTTTCTTTTATTACAAGAACGGTAAGTAATATAGCAATTTCGGCAATGATTGCATAGATAATAATAAGTGTTGTCCAGGCTTTCTGAGAACCTTCTCCGCCGAGAGATGCCAAAATCATTGTAGTAATAGTTGAAACTACAATAGTTACAATAAGTGAGAATACACTACGAATAACACTGACAATGCTACGATCTTGTGATGTTAATGAGAATCTTGGAAGCATTGCATGGTATGAAAGGTTAACAGCTGTATAACATACAACGGACATAAGGAAGTATGTTATAAAAGAGTATAACTTTTGACCATTACCTGATAGTGATGTAGGAACTCTAAATACTAGGAAAATCGAAATCATAAGAGGAAGACTCATTATTAATAGCCAAGGTCTTGCTTTTCCTAGTTTTGATTTTGTTTTATCTATAATGACGCCCATGATAATGTCGCTTACTCCATCAAATAGTCGACATATAAGCATCATGGTGCCTATGAAGGCTGCGCTTATACCTGCGCTGTCAGTATAATAGAGCATAAGGAAGCTTGAAGGTAATATCCAGACAAGATTAACGCCCATATCTCCAATACCGTAGCAAATTCGTTCTAACCAACTGGTTTGTAGTTTTCTGTTCTCATTCATTATGGAATCCTCCTTAATTAATTTCTTTACTATATTTCTTTCCATCAGCAGTGATAGCAGTGATGGTTATTGGTACATTGTTTAGTCTCTTTATAACGGCTAGTGATCTACCATAATATGTTTCAACCTCATTTCCTGTATAGCTAAGTTCAGGATTTGGTTTAGCACTTCCAAGACCGATTAATTCTCCGCCTTCAACGGTAATGGTAAGCTTAGTATCTGCATTGGACTCTACAATTCCGTTTGAGTCAGTAACATTGATATTTACATACACTAATAAGCTATTATCATGATGATCTTCCGCAGAAATTTGGATTACGTTATTCTTATCTGCGGATATCAAAGTGGACTTGTTTATTTCCTTGCCATTTGAGTCAAGAGCAATAGCGGTCAATTGTCCAGCTTTGTATGGAAGCTTAAAAGTAGCCTTCATTTTCTTTGTGGTTTTTGTTGCAATATGCTCGTTATTAAGATATAAAGCAATCTTGTTAGCAGAAGAATAAACTTCAACGATAGCCTTATTTCCGTCACACGAATTCCAACTCCAACTGTCAAATGCATTGGTACCTCGCCATGCAGCTTTAGTAACTCTGATTCCTGGATGATTAACAGGTTGAACACCTATGTAAGGTGTAGTCATTTTACCCCATACAGTTGCAGCATATGCTGCTTGCGCATCTGGTGTACCGACTATGTCTATGCATCCAGCACAAGATAAAAGCCAGGGGTATTTGATATTAGTCATCGATATGCCTTCATAGTTCCAACTACCGATAGCGGCTTCACCAAGATAATCCCATGCAGTCCACATGAAATCACCTATTAAATAAGGGAGACGTTTTGTTTTTTCCCAATTATCATAGATATCCTGAGGATATGTTTCAGAACCTACAATTATTCTGCCGGGGTGTTTGACTGACTCTTTTTCATATCTACCGTTTGCATAATTATATCCGCAGATATCTAAAAGATCCAAAATTGGCGAAGCGGCAAGGTCAGCTTTCTTGGAATTCCCGACCTTGTTAATACCCTTTCCAAGGACAGTCATCATTGTGTTAAAAATAAGGCTACCTGATTTATTTTCTTTTTCTTTTTGAGGAGATTCCGGCGCTTTATTGGAGTTGTTTGATGCTAGTCCACCTGCATCGTAAAGACCTTTGCCCATACTTGATAACATAAGCACCATGAAGTTGATGCCTGCAGTTACTGGCCTGGAAGGGTCTAGTTCGTGTATGAGATTAATCATATTTGATGCAACATCAAGTCCCTTTTGCTGTGAGGGTTCACCAACTTCATTTCCGATAGAGTACAAAACAACGCTGGGATGGTTTATTCCATGCATGACCATTGTGGTTATATCGTTTAGATAATTTTCCATGAAATAAGTTCCGTAATCATACTTATTTTTATTGGTGAACCACATGTCGAAAGCTTCATCCATAACATACATTCCTAGCTCATCACATACATCAAGGAGATTCTTTGAAGCAGGATTATGAGAGATACGAACGGCATTATAACCATATTCTTTTAATAATTTTATCTTTCTGTACTCTGCATCGTAGTAGCTACAGCCACCTAAAATTCCATTATCATGGTGAATACATCCTCCCCTTAGTAAGGTGCTTTTGCCGTTAACAAAGAAACCTTCCTCTGACCAGGAAAGTGAACGAATACCGAAGCGAGTTTCATCCTCATCCAAAACACCTTCTGAATTAATAAGTTGAACTTTACAACGATAGAGCACAGGGGTTTCATCTGACCAAAGTTCTGCGGTAGGAAGTTCAATAGTGGCATTTTGACCGTGAGCCGTTGCTAAAAGTGTTTCACCATCGTAAACAGATATCATGATGTCTTCGTCTTCACAAAGAGGTTCTGACAATTTAGTACAGACATTGATAGTAGGCAATTCAATTTCTTTAGTGGATATAGTTATTCCATCAGAAAGTATGTATTTATCATTAGCTGATAGGAAGAAAACATCTCTATAAATACCACCACCGGAATACCATCTTGAATTCGGGAGCTTAGAATTATCTGCTATTACTTCAAGAGTGTTAATTTCAGAAAATGAAATGGTGGAATCGAGATTTATCTCAAATGGGGTATAGCCATAGTGATGTGAACCGATTGTTTTGCCATTTAAGAGCACGGTGGAATTTTGATATACACCATCGAACAAAACACTGAAATGTGTCCCTTGAGTTCTAGAAACACTAAATTTTTTTTGGTAGTGATACACATCACCTGTAAAATAGCCAATAGCATCCTTTCCTGCACTCATAGGAGACCTTTTACCAACAAGCATAGCATCATGTGGTAAAGTCACTTCTTTTGGGGATGTGTTGGTCTCTGTGTAAAACAACCAATCAGTATTCCATAATTCCTTCTTCATATGTCCTCCGTATTGTTTCCATACATTTATCTTGATACAACCTTATATATTAAAATGATTGTATATATTGATTTTATAAAGTAAAATCAAGGTAAACAATGAGAAAAACGTATCTGTACCACACAAACTGTATCATTTCCACATATATAGGGAGGAAATATGTTCGATCTGCTAATGAGTTATTTTGAAATGAATAATATAATTGACATTAATGAGAAATACACAGGAGAATATGATAATAATCCATATATTTACATTAGCAACTCATTAGAAACGGGATATCAGAGGCTGTCCAGTGATTTGTTGATGATATACGTTCAAAATATGATAAATGAACAAATAAATATTCTTGTTACGGAAGAAGAATCCACTTGCGTAAGAATGAATTACAGTGTGTTCGAAAATATCGGAAAACACAGACATAATTATGTGGAAATGATTTATGTAATAGAAGGTGAGTTAGATTTTATTATTGAAGACAAGTACCATAGATACGGAAAAGGCAATTTTTGTATTATTAACCAGAATGTAGCTCACAAAGAAATTGTATCTGGAGAATATGAGGCATTGTATTTTAGTTTGTCGTCGAACTATATCAAAAGCTTGACTGGAAAAAAAAGCAAAAATAAAGAAAACGATTTATTAGTGGACTTCATATACAGGAATCTTGTATATACAACAGATATAGATTTCTTGGAGCTTTTTCCAGTAAAAGAAGATGCTAATGAAATATTACATAAATTAAGCAAAGGATTAATGGTTGAATTGCTTGAAAAAAATGACGGATACAAAGATTTTGTTCATGGCTATATAAAGAGAATTATTGGCAGATTACAGGATTACTCTTTGTATAACTGCAGTAATATTCATTACGCATCTGGTCAATCATCTGATTTGTTTGAGAGAACATTGGCATATCTTCAAAACCATAGGTATAAGGTGGATAGGAATGAACTTGCGGAGGCACTTCATTATAATGGGAATTATATAAGTGAGGTCTTTCTGACACATACGGGAGTAACATTAGCAACATATGTGCGTAATCTATGTTTGCAGGAGGCTACCAAATTACTTCTTAACACTAACATGAGTATTTCTCAGATCGTTTCGCAGCTTCATTATGAAAATAGAACAACATTTTACAAATTGTTTAAAGATAAGTATGGTATGACACCTATGGATTATAGGATTAACCAAGATGGAGGCTTGCGACAGGATTTGTTATGCGATTCATAGGCTCAGTTACCAAGGTTACTGTACATTAGGATATGAGATAAAGATAAATTCAGAGTAATCAGAGTCAACTTTTAGATTTGGTAATATATATTTCGATATAATCACCATCTTGCCTGTGAAAAATAGGCAAAATTTTCTGTAAAATGGTATTAGCCTTTAAGGGTATGTAGTTCGTATAGTTATATAGATGGATGAAATTGCGGAGGCTAATTATGAATTTGACAGGTAATTTGAAGGATAAAGTTGAGAAGGCTGAAACTATGGAAGAAAAGAAGAATATTATAGCTGATGCAGGCATGGAACTTACCGATGAGGAACTTGAGGATGTTGCTGGGGGAAAGGATGGTCATAGTCACTTTAGTGTCTACTGTGATAAGTGCCAACAATACATCGGTAAGCATCTTCTTGATGGGGAAGCTAGATATTTGCAATTACAGCATAAAGCTGAAACTGGCCATTCTTGGGTCTTTCAAACAATGAGTATTGATTGAAGATATAATTAACACAATATTTTTGTACTAGCGTGATTTTAAAAACAGATTCAGGGAGATGACTTGGATCTGTTTTTAATTTACGTTTAATTTATGTATTTAGTACCTTTTGGCAGATGCGTTCGTTTCGCAAAAATAAATATTGTTAAAAAATGCGAAACAACATATAATAAGACTAAGGTGGTGATACATATGAAATTGATTGATCGCGAGGCATACTTACATAGATTGCTAGATGTCAAAAATGTACCAGATATAAAGGTGATAACTGGTATTCGAAGATGTGGAAAATCCAAATTAATGGATGCTTTTTCATCAATTGTTGAAAAAGAAGATAATGCAAATATTGTAAGAATAAAGCTGAATCAGAAAAAATATGAGAAATTATTGAATCCAGATGTATTGTATGAATACATTCAGGCGGCATATAAGGAAGAGTGCATTAATTATCTTTTTATAGATGAAATACAGTTATGCGATGGGTTTGAAAGGATTGTTAACAGCGTTCATGAAGAAGAAACTTATGATATCTATATAACAGGTTCAAACGCGTTCCTCCTGTCTAGTGATTTGGCTACTTTATTTGGCGGAAGAGTTTGTGAAATAAGCCTATATCCTTTTTCGTTCTTAGAGTATCTAGATTATTATCCATCAAGGGATATAGATGAAGCTTTTGATAATTATTTCAAAGAAGGTGGAATGTCGGGATCTTATCTTTATCGAAAAGATATTGATGCAAAGAATTATATTTCAAGCATATTTAAGGCTACAATTGTAAGAGATATAGTTACAAAGTATCGTATTGAAAATGAGGATTTATTGCGTATGATAAGTATCTTTCTTATGGATAATGTTGGAAGTGAAACATCGATAAGAAATGTTGCGAATAAACTGACGTCCAGTACTTACAAGACCAATGATAAAACTGTTGGTGCATATATGGATTATCTGTGCAAATCGTTTTTATTCTATCCAATAAAAAGATACGATATAAAAGGGAAAAAATACCTCGAATCGGATAAAAAATACTATTTAGCAGATTTATCATTTAGATTTGCAGAATTAGGTTCGAAGAATGCTGACTATGGACACTTATATGAAAATATAGTTGCAATAGAACTATTGAGACGTGGATATGAAGTGTATGTTGGCAAACTCTATACTAAAGAAATAGATTTTATAGCAATAAAGGACGGAAGAAAGACATATATTCAGGTATCAGATGATATAACAAAAAAAGAGACGTTTGAGAGGGAAATTTCCCCGCTATTATCAATTCAGGATGCATATCCTAAGATGATTATTGCTAGGACTAAACATGAAAACATGCATCATGAAGGAATAGAAATAGTAGATATTGCCAGGTGGTTGACGAATTCGCAAAAATAAAAACATTTATAAAATGCGAAATAGTGGTGATGATAAATAATCAGGGATATATTTTTGTATCAAGCCTCATGTGGAGCCAGATGATAGCTCCACATGAGGTTCTTTTTATGCCAATCTTTCCTCAAAGTAAATATCGAGCTGTGCCCTAATACGAGACCAATCCTGGCGTCTACCAGTCCACTTCTTTGTAATGTCTTCAGTCGCAAGATATAGAAGCTTCAGGAGGCTATCATCGGTAGGGAATACAGTCCTTGATTTTGTAACCTTGCGAAGCTGCCTATTAAATCCCTCAACGGTATTGGTGGTATAGACAAGGCGCCTTACCTCTTCGGGATACTTGAAGTAGGTTGCAAGTGTAGCCCATCTTTCTGACCAAGATTTGTAAATCTTAGGATACTTTGAATTCCATTTTTCGCCAAAGTCCTCAAGGTTCTGAAGTGCAATCTCTTCAGTAGGAGCCTGATAAACAAGTTTAAGGTCAGCCATAAGAGCCTTTATATCCTTGTATGATACATACTTGGTAGAATTGCGGATCTGATGGATTATACACTGCTGTATCTCTGTTTCAGGAAATACAGCTTCTATTGCTTGCGGAAAACCTGTAAGTCCATCTACACAGGCAATAAATATATCCCTAACTCCACGATTCTTAAGTCCATTCATAATAGAAAGCCAGAACTTGGCACTTTCATTTTCGCCAACATACATACCAAGAACATCCTTATGCCCTTCCAAATCAATACCGAGAGCTATATATACAGCTTTCTTAATAATTCTACCTTCTGAACGAACATGAAAATGTATAGCGTCCATGTAAACAACTGCATATATTTCTTCAAGAGGGCGTTCTTGCCATTCTTTGATAATTGGCATGATTTTATCTGTTAGACGGCTAATAGAACTATCAGATATCTCTACACCATATGTGTCCTTCATATGTGCTTCAATGTCTGCTGTAGTCATACCTTTTCCATACATAGATAAAATCTTAGCTTCAAGGTCATTGGATAGAACTGTAGAATACTTTGGAAGTATCTGAGGTTCAAATTCACCCTGACGGTCTCTTGGTACATCAATCTCGGTATCTCCATAGCTGGTGTGAACAGTTTTCTTAGAATATCCATTCCTGCTGTTTCCAGTATTCTTACCTTCATAATCATACTTTGAATAGCCAAGATGCTCATCCATTTCCTCATCAAGTGCACCCTCAAGAACAAGAGATATCATGTCCTTCATGATAGAATTTACATCATCACTATGCT
>JBHAJK010000076.1:0-71981 GCA_041826605.1 Lachnospiraceae bacterium
CAAAGGTAATAGATGGAATAAGCTTTGTTGCAAAACAAAATGAGGTAACAGCTATTGTGGGTCCGTCGGGATGCGGAAAATCTACGCTGCTTAGATTGATTTCAAGGTTATATGATTATGATGAGGGGAAAATAATTATAGACGGCTATAATATAAAGGACATTTCTACAGAGTCACTTTTTGAAAATATATCCTTTGTATTTCAGGACGTAATACTTTTTAATGCATCCATTATGGATAATATTCGGATTGGACGATTAGATGCTACTGATGAAGAGGTAAAGGAGGCGGCAATACTGTCAAACTGCCATGAATTTATTGAGAAGATGCCGGATGGATATAATACCCTGATAGGCGAAAACGGAGGTAAATTATCAGGAGGGGAAAGGCAACGAATATCTATTGCCAGAGCCTTTTTGAAAAATGCACCAATAATTTTATTGGATGAAATAAGTTCAAGTCTGGATGTGGAAAATGAATTAAAAATTCAAAATTCATTAAATAAGCTTATTGCAGGCAAAACCGTTATCATTATTTCTCATAGACTTAAATCGATTGAAAAGGCAGATAAAATCGTGGTAATGAATGAGGGGAAAATAGATAATGTAGGAACACACACAGAACTGGTAAAAAATTCAAAATTATATCGCAGACTTATAGAAAAATCTGATTTGACTGAAACTTTTATATACTAAAGTTTATTTAAAAAGGGCTACATTAAGTAGCCTTTTTTGCTGCGATTTTTTCCATAGCGTCCACAAATACCAGGATTTCGGCAACTGCTTCATATAGCTCCGGGGGTATCATTTCTCCGATATCAAGCTTTGAGAGAGTGCCGGCAAGCTTGCTGTCCTTATGGACGGGGACATTGGCGCTTTTTGCCTGTTCTATAATTTTATCCGCAAGAATACCCTTACCTGTGGCAATGACGGTAGGTGCTTCATCCACATCGGGATTATATTCAAGAGCTATGGCTGTTTTGGTATTTTCTTTTAAATTTTTATCACTCATAAATTTGTTTTTATATAGAAATATTGTGTATATTATACTTATCGGCATTTAATCCTGTAATATGAACATTATATATAGAAAGTATAAGATTAATCCACTGCTTTTCATTGCTTTACTACTTGACAGTGAAAAATCGCCCGGATAAAATCAAAGGAAATGAATAGGAATTATGGAGTGAAATATGACTAAACAGGAATTTAGAGAATTTATAAATAATAAAGGCATTGTATATTTAGACGGAGCTACAGGTACTAATTTGCAGATGCGTGGTCTGCCCCAGGGAGTATGTCCTGAGTATTGGATGTGTGAAAATCAGGAGATTATTGCAGACTTGCAGAGAGAGTTTGTGGAGGCGGGAACTGATATTTTATATGCTCCAACCTTTACTGCCAATAGAATAAAGTTAGAAGAGTATGGACTTGAGGACAAGCTGGAATTTATAAATGAAACCCTTGTGAAGATGTCAAAAAATGTGGCGGACACCTCAGGACGAAAGGTATATGTGGCTGCTGATGTGAGTATGACAGGAGTACAGCTTAAGCCCATGGGACCTATGGATTTTGAAGAGCTGGTGGATATTTACAAGGAGCAATTTGCAGTATTATCCGCATCGGGAGCAGATTTAATTGTTATAGAGACTATGATGAGCTTACAGGAAACCAGAGCTGCGGTAATTGCGGCAAAGGAAACCTGTGACCTACCTGTTATGGCTACTCTTACCTTTAATGAGGACGGACGTACCCTTTACGGAACAGACCCTAAAACTGCTGCCGTGGTGCTAAGTCATTTAGGAGTGGATGCCATCGGCTCAAACTGCTCTACAGGTCCTAAGGATATGGCAGTAATAATAGAGGAAATGGCAAAGTATTGTGACATCCCAATAATAGCTAAGCCAAATGCAGGAATTCCCTTTTTGGACAAGGAGGGAAATACAGTCTATGACAATACTCCTGATAACTTTGCAAATGAAGTAAAGCTGCTTATAGATGCAGGGGCTGTAATCATCGGTGGTTGCTGTGGCACAACACCTGATTATATAGAGAAAACTGTAAAAAAGGCATATACACCGGCTACAAGGCCTGTAAATACAAAAAAGAATGTTCATTATCTTACAAGTGAGCGAATGACATTGGAATTTGGCCTGGATGATGGCTTTTTTGTGGTAGGCGAAAGAATTAACCCTACAGGAAAAAAGGCGCTCCAAGAGGAGCTTAGGGCAGGTAATACAGACAGAATTGCGGTTTTTGCCGAAGAGCAGGAGGAAAAGGGTGCAAAAATCCTGGATGTAAATGTGGGTATGAGTGGCATTGATGAAAAGGAAATGATGCTACGGGTACTGGAGGAATTAGAGGGCATTACCAATCTGCCTATTTCTATTGATTCAAGTCATGTGGAAATAATCGAGGCAGCACTTAGAAGATACCCGGGACGTGCACTTATTAATTCCATTTCATATGAGAGTGAAAAATGTGACAGATTGCTTTCCATTGCAAAAAAATACGGTGCAGCCTTTGTGCTTCTTCCATTATCTGATAAGGGATTACCGGAGAGCCTGGAAGAAAAAATAGAGATAATCAATGCAGTAAGTAAAAAAGCACTTGATATGGGCTTTAAAAAAGAAGATATAGTGGTGGATGGTCTGGTGGCAACAGTGGGAGCCAACAAAAACGGAGGTATTGAGACCTTAGAGACAATACGCTATTGTAAAGAAAATGGCTATGCCACCACCTGTGGACTATCCAATATAAGCTTTGGTTTGCCGGAAAGAGGCTATATAAACAGTGCCTTTTTAAGTCTGGCTATAGGAGAGGGACTGACTATGGCTATTGCCAATCCCAATCAAAACCTGCTTATGAGTATGGCCCTTGCCTGCAATCTTTTAAAGAATAAGGAAAATAGCGACCTCATCTATATCGAGAAAATGGATGAACTAAAGGAAGAGGGATTATCCTTATCCAATATGGGCGGTCTTATGGGAACAGGTGAAAAAAATGTGGGAGCAAATATATCTGATAAAAAAAGTACATCAGGTATTGTGCTAATAGACAGTAATGGAAATTCACTGCCGGAAAGCGCCGCTACCTTATATACAATGGTGGTAAAGGGAAAAACAAATCAGGTTGTGGAACAGACAAAGAAATGCCTGGAGGAAAAAATATCTCCTAAAGAGCTTCTTAATGAGGCATTAATCGGAGCTATTAATGAGGTTGGAGATTTATTTGAAAAGGGAAAATACTTCCTGCCACAGCTTATTAACTCCGCGGAGGCAATGAAAACAGCTATAGAATATTTGGAGCCGTTTTTACAGGATGGAAACAGTACAGATGAAAAAAGTACGGTGGTAATTGCCACAGTTTCCGGGGATATACATGATATAGGAAAAAATCTTGTGGCTCTTATGCTTAAAAATTACGGATTTAATGTAATTGATTTAGGCAAGGATGTGGACAGAGAAATAATAGTAGAAACTGCTATAAAGGAAAATGCAGATGTGATAGGCTTATCAGCACTTATGACTACTACCATGCGAGAGATGGATGAGGTGGTAAAGCTGGCAAAGGAGAGAAATTGCAGAGCTAAAATAATAATAGGTGGTGCTGTAACCACTCAGGATTATGCAGATGAAATCGGAGCAGACGGATATAGTAAGGATGCGGCGGAATGTGTCAGGGTATGTAAAAGACTACTTGGACTTGCACAGATTTAATGATAGAATAACGGGAAAGACTAAAATATAAAATTGGAGGAGCGACCATATGTCAGAAAATTTTGAAAAAAAGCATTTATTTTACCAGCGAGTCATTTGCTCGTTTTTGATTATTCTGGTGGTCGTCGTCCTTAGCGTACTGCCAAGCACCTTTAAGACCTTAAGGCTTGCGCAGGAAACTCTGGATAATGCAAATACAGCAGTTGTCAATGCTAATGAGGCTATTTTACAGGCTGATAAAACCTTAAAAGAGGTATCAGAGCTGGTGGAAAGCAGCGAGACACAGATAACTACAGCAATGGAAAGATTAAACTCCGTTGATTTTGATACATTAAATAATGCTATAGGAGATTTGCAGGCAGTAGTGGAGCCCATGGCAAATTTCTTCGGGCGGTTTCGATAGGATAGAGAGGCTGTAAGTGAAATTTTGCTTACTCCTTGTAATGGAGGAATATTATGAATGGTGCAGATATAATGGTTAAATGCTTGGAGGCAGAGGGAGTAAAGGATATTTTCGGATATCCCGGAGTAGCTATAGCTCCCTTTTATAATAGCATTTACGATTCAGATATAAGAAGTATTCTGGTTAGAACAGAGCAGAGCTCGGCTCATGCTGCCAGCGGATATGCAAGGGCCTTTAACAACGAAAGACCGGGTGTATGTGCTGTTACGTCAGGACCGGGTGCAACAAATCTTATAACAGGAATAGCTACAGCCTTTGCTGACAGTATTCCCATGGTTTGTATTACAGGTCAGGTAAAATCGGATTTGCTTGGCAGTGATGTTTTTCAGGAGGCAGATATTACAGGAGCCTGTGAAAGCTTTGTAAAATACTCTTACCTGGTTAAGGATGTAAGCGAACTGCCCAAGGTATTTAAAGAGGCATTTCATGTGGCAAGTACAGGAAGAAAGGGACCTGTATTAATTGACGTACCCATTGATATACAGCAGGCACAGGTAAAAAGCTTTAAATACCCTGATACAGTAGAAATGCGTACCTATAAGCCTACAGTAAAGGGGAATGCAGTTCAGATGAGCAAGGTCATTAAAGAGCTGGAAAAGGCAAAAAAACCTATTATATGCGCAGGCGGTGGTGTGCTTTTGGGAAAGGGCAAATATGAGCTTTTGACCTTTGCAGAAACCCATGGAATTCCTGTTGTCACAACTATGATGGGAATAAGCGTAGTACCTACAGAGCATGAGCTTTGCTACGGAATGGTAGGTAATAACGGTAAGATATATGCTAACAGAGCAATGCAGGAAGCTGACCTTATTATGGTGGTAGGCGCCAGAGTGGCGGACAGAGCCGTAAACCAGCCGGAGCTTATTACAAGAAATAAGGTTATGATACATATTGATGTAGACCCTGCTGAAATCGGCAAGAACGCAGGACCGTCAATTCCACTGGTTGGAGATGCTCAGGCAATATTTGCAGAGCTTTGTGAGAAAAAGTTAGAAGTGGATTATTCAGAGTGGAGACAGACCTTAAGTGCCCATAAGGCGGCAGCATATAAGGAAGCAAAAAGCAATCCTGACTTTGTAAATCCCGCAAGCTTTATTAAACTGCTTAGTGAAAAGATGGAAAAGGATGCCATCTATGTGGCAGATGTGGGACAGAACCAGATTTGGTCATGTGACAATGTATGTATAAAAGAGGGCAAGTTTATGACTACAGGCGGTATGGGAACCATGGGATATTCCATTCCTGCCGCTATTGGAGCAAAGCTTCGCCGTCCTGAAAGACAGGTGGTGGCAGTATGTGGAGATGGAGCTTTCCAGATGAGTATGTGTGAGCTTGCAACAGCCTGCCAGCATAAGGTGCCTGTTAAGATTGTAGTACTTACCAATGGATATTTGGGAATGGTTAGAGAATATCAGCATTATACATATCAGGACAGGTATGAGGTAGTAGATTTGTCAGGCAATCCCGATTTGGAGAAATTATCCTCTGCATATAATATTCCGTTTGTACGTGTGAAGAATGATATGGAGGCCAAAAAAGCAATAGAGGCATTTTTAGCTAATGATGAAGCCTATATTTTAGAGGCTGTAATAGACCCTATGGATACAGTTAAATAATTAGGGAGGTGGATATGAAGAGAATATATTCGGTACTTGTTGAAAACCGCTCCGGAGTACTTATGAAAGTAGCCGGACTGTTTTCAAGAAGATGTTTTAATATTGATAGTCTGGCTGTGGGAGAGACAGATGACCCTCAGGTTTCCTGTATGACTATTGTAAGCTCAGGGGATGAGAGAACCATTGAGCAGATTGAAAAACAACTTAATAAAAAACTGGACGTAATAAAGGTTAAGACCTTTGAGGAGCAGCGTGGCATCAATAGAGAGATGATGCTTGTAAAGGTAAAATACAATCGCAATAACCGAAAGGATATTATGGAAAATTGCGATATTATGGGAGCAAGCATTGTGGATATGTCCACAAATCAGATGATTATCCAGATTTGCGATACTCCGGATAGAATAATGATGTTTTTAAAAATTCTTAAGGGAGTGAGTATTTTAGAGGTAGCACGTACAGGTACCCTGGCGCTTCAAAAATGTTCAGAAAGTGATGTATAGAGGAAATATAATGATTAGAATGATTATGCACGGCTGTAATGGTCGTATGGGACAGATGATTAGTGATATTGCGGCAAAGGAAGAGGGAATTTCCATTGTGGCAGGAGTGGATTTGTACGGTGGTAAGAAAAATGATTATCCCGTATTTGAAACTCTTTCTGACTGTGATGCAGAGGCGGATGTGCTGGTGGACTTTACAGGCTCAGCAGCCTTTGACGGATTGATGGACTGGTGTGTGGATAATAATATGCCCTGTGTCCTTTGCTCCACGGGATTAAATGAAGCCCAGCTTAAAAGAGTGAATGAGGCTACGGAAAAGATTGCCATTCTTCGTTCGGCGAATATGTCCATGGGTATAAATACCCTTATGAAAGTGCTTAAAGAAGTGGCACCGGTGTTTGCAAAGGCAGGCTTTGATATTGAAGTGGTGGAAAAGCACCATAATCAGAAGTTAGATGCCCCCAGCGGAACAGCACTGGCTCTGGCAGATAGTGTAAATGATGCCTTTGAAGAAAAATACGAATATGTATATGACAGAAGCAGTCGCCGTGAAACAAGACCTGCAAAGGAGATTGGTATATCGGCAGTAAGAGGCGGAACCATCGTGGGAGACCATGATGTAATATTTGCAGGCACTGACGAAGTGGTTACATTTTCTCATATGGCATATTCAAGGGCGGTATTTGCAAAGGGAGCTGTGTCGGCTGCAAAATTTTTAGCAGGAAAGAAGCCCGGAATGTATGATATGGCGGATGTTATAGAGGGCTAACAATATCACTGTTCAATTTTTGTAAAGTATGGGCAAGCTATGTGAAAGAATTATAATATGGCTGATATTATAACCTGAAAGAATGGCTGATATCAGTAAGTATCATACGTTGACATAGCAAAAAACTGTTGCTAGAATAGGCATTACGAAGCATTATATCCCTATATGAAAGGAATGTGTATGAAGAAAAAGGTATTTCAGTTATTGGTTGAAAATACTTCCGGAGTGCTTAGTCGTATTTCGGGACTTTTTGCGCGAAGAGGCTATAATATCGAGAGCATTACAGCGGGTGTAACCGCGGACCCACAGGTAACAAGAATTACCATTGTTGCCGCAGGGGATGATGAGATTTTGGAGCAGATTGAAAAACAGGTAGAAAAGCTTGTGGATGTGGTGGATATCAGAGAATTAAAGCCTGAAACAAGTGTTTACAGAGAGCTTGCTCTTATAAAGGTTAAATGTCCTCCGGAGGATAGGGCAAATCTGCTATCCCTTACCGATGTGTTCAGAGCCAATGTAATTGATGTGGCCAAGGAGGGATTGATTATTGAAATGACCGGTAATCAAAGCAAGATTAATGCGTTTTTATCACTTATTGACGGATATGAGATTTTAGAGCTTGCCCGTACAGGTATTGCAGGTCTTAGAAGAGGAACAGAGGATATTATTTATCCGGAGATTAACTAGTAGGTTTATGTGCTTATGCACAGGAAGGAGATATTAAAATGTCAAACAAAATTTATTATGAACAGGATTGTAATCTTTCAATGCTTGAGGGAAAAACAATAGCAGTTATCGGATACGGAAGCCAGGGACATGCTCATGCTCTTAATGCAAAAGAGTCGGGCTGTAATGTTATTATCGGTCTTTACAATGGTTCTAAGTCATGGGATAAGGCTGTGGCACAGGGCTTTGAAGTATATACGGCAGCAGAGGCTGCAAAGAAAGCCGACATCATTATGATACTTATTAATGATGAATTGCAGGCAGATATGTACAAGAATGATATTGAGCCAAACCTTGAAGAGGGTAATATGCTTATGTTTGCTCACGGCTTCAATGTTCATTTTGGTTGCATTACTCCTCCTAAGAACGTGGACGTTACAATGGTTGCTCCTAAGGGACCGGGACACACAGTTCGTTCAGAGTATCAGGCAGGAAAGGGTGTTCCCTGTTTGGTGGCTGTTCATCAGGATGCTACAGGAAAGGCTCTTGATAAGGCTTTGGCTTATGCGCTTGCAATCGGTGGAGCAAGAGCCGGCGTACTTGAGACAAACTTCAGAACAGAGACAGAGACAGACCTTTTCGGCGAGCAGGCAGTACTTTGCGGTGGTGTATGTGCTCTTATGCAGGCAGGCTTTGAGACTCTTACAGAGGCGGGCTATGACCCTAGAAATGCATACTTTGAGTGTATTCATGAAATGAAGCTTATTGTAGACCTTATTTATCAGTCAGGCTTTGAGGGAATGAGATATTCTATTTCAAACACTGCTGAATATGGCGATTATATTACAGGACCTAAGATTATTACTGATGAAACAAAGAAAGCAATGAAGAAAGTTCTTTCAGATATTCAGGATGGAAGCTTTGCAAAGGAATTCCTGCTTGATATGTCATCAGCAGGACGTCAGGCACATTTCAAGGCAATGAGAAAGATTGCTGCTGAGCATCCATCAGAAAAGGTGGGCGAAGAAATCCGTAAGCTTTATAGCTGGAATAATGAAGAGGATAAGTTTATTAACAACTAATTATGTACGCATATTTCAATGGAAAAGTTACAGATATAACAACTGATGGAATAATACTGGAAACAGGCAATATAGGGTATAATATTATTATGCCCTATACTGATGTTAGCAGATTGCTTTTAGGGGATGAGGTCAGGGTATATACCTATACCTCTGTAAGGGAGGATGCCTTTCTGTTATATGGATTTTTAGAAAGGGAGTCTCTTGATTTTTATAAGCAACTTCTTACAGTAACCGGAGTGGGACCTAAGGCTGCCATTGGTATATTGTCAGGAGCGTCAATCGAGGATATTAAAATATCCATCATTGCTCAGGATAGTAAGGCTTTATCAAGGCTGCCCGGAATAGGGGCAAAGACCGCTGCCAGAATTATCCTGGATTTAAAGGATAAAATCGGAACTGCCGATATTGTAGCTGCAAGTATACAGAGCGGTGAAAAAACGGAAGCAGTAAGTGGAAATGCGATTATAAAAGAGGCGGCGGATATATTATCCGCCCTTGGATACAGTGCAAGTGAAGCTATGAAAGTCCTTAAAAAACTGGAAATTAAAGAAACAGATAAGGCAGAGGATGTGGTATCTCAGGCACTTAAGCTGTTGTAATATCTAAAAAAGACTGAATAGCAGGATTTTCCTTAAGCTTTTGGTCTGAATATGCAAAGCCTATGCGGCGTCCCTGAGATTTAGAGAAGATATTAACCTCTTTCAGGACGCCGCTTTTTAGTTCCTCTGATACAAATTCACGGATGACGGCTGAAATACCTAAATCTATTTTGGCAAAGTCCACAAGCAAATCAAGATTTGTAATCTCAATTATATTGGGAATTTGTATTCCGCCAAGAGCCAGAGCGGAGTCCACATATTTTCTGGTAACATTGTCCTTGTCAAGCATCATAAAGGTGGCATTTTCAAGCAGGCTTTCACGGGTTAAATCATTTCTCATACTAAAGTTGTCAAGATATGCCTTGGAGGCTACAAAGGTATCATGAATTTCCATAAGGGGCTTATAGGAAAGGCTTGTTTTGTTTTGAGGGTAGCGCACAAGTCCGATATCGATAATTCCATTTTCCAAAGCGGCAATAGCTTCAATGGAGGGCATACAGGAAATAGATACCTTAATATGGGGGTGCTGTCTTACAAACTCCTTCAGGTATGGCAGAAGAACAAATTTGCTTAAGGTGGTGCTGGCACCGATGGATATATGTCCAATGCCGAGTTCACTTGCCAGTTTTAATTTGTCTTCCCCTGCCTTTATGCAATGAAAAGCATTTTGTATCTGCTCAAAAAGAATTTCTCCCTCCGGAGTGAGAGTAACACCTCTGGAATTGCGCACAAAGAGAGTGGTATTAAGTGCCTGCTCCAATTTTGAAATGGCCTTTGATATTGCAGGCTGACTTATATACAGCTCTCTGGCTGCGGCAGAGATATTTCGACTTATGGCTACCTGATAAAAAATATGGTATAAATTTAGTGAGTTTTGCATAGTACTCCTTTACATTAATAAATATTTAGTATAAACAGGCTTGTTGAAATGTATTATTTCAATATTCCGGATAATATATTAAAACATATTTTAACATAACCAAACGTTATAATAAATATAATATTTATGTATTTTTGGTTATTGCTATAATCAGTTATTATAAAAAGGACTATTTAAACACAAGAATTTAAGGAGAGTGACACATATGGGAATGACAATGACGCAGAAAATTTTGGCTGCCCATGCCGGTTTAAGTGAAGTAAGTGCCGGACAGCTTATAGAAGCTGATTTGGATTTAGTGCTGGGAAATGACATTACCAGTCCTGTTGCCATACATGAAATGGATAAAATGAAAGTGGAGGGCGTATTTAATAAAGATAAAATAGCTCTTGTACCTGACCACTTTGTTCCTAATAAGGATATAAAATCAGCGGAGCATTGCAAATGTGTAAGAGAATTTGCCAGAAGAAATGATATTACAAACTATTTTGAAGTAGGTCAGATGGGTATAGAGCATGCACTTTTGCCTGAAAAGGGCCTTACCATAGCAGGAGATGTAATAATTGGAGCGGATTCCCATACCTGTACCTACGGAGCTGTAGGAGCTTTTTCTACAGGAGTGGGAAGCACTGATATGGCAGCGGGAATGGCTACGGGTAAGGCATGGTTTAAGGTGCCCTCAGCTATTAAATTTGTACTTAAAAATAAGCCTGCAAAATGGGTAAGCGGTAAGGATATTATATTACACATTATAGGAATGATAGGTGTGGACGGAGCTCTTTACAAATCCATGGAATTTACAGGCGACGGTATAAGCTATCTGTCTATGGATGACAGATTTACCATTGCAAATATGGCAATAGAAGCCGGTGGTAAAAACGGTATATTCCCCGTGGATGAACTGTGCCTTGAATATATTAAGGAACATTCAAACAGAAAGCCTGTAGTATATGAAGCTGATGAGGATGCGGTATATGATGAGGTAATTGAGATTGACTTAAGTGCCTTAGAGCCTACGGTAGCATTTCCTCATTTACCTGAAAACACAAAGACAGTTTCGGAAATAAAGGAAGAAATTTTAATAGACCAGGTGGTTATAGGTTCTTGTACCAACGGTCGTATGGAGGATTTGCGAATTGCGGCTAAGCTGTTAGAGGGCAGACATATAAAGGAGGGAATGAGACTTATTGTAATTCCGGGTACTCAAAAGATTTATTTGGATGCTATGGAAGAGGGGCTTATCAGAACCTTTATAGAGGCAGGCGGAGTGGTGAGTACACCTACCTGCGGACCATGCCTTGGTGGCTATATGGGAGTTCTGGCAGAAAATGAAAGATGTGTTTCTACCACAAATCGTAACTTTATAGGAAGAATGGGTCATATTACCTCTGAAATATATTTGGCAAGTCCGGCGGTGGCTGCGGCAAGTGCCATAATGGGTAAGATAGCATCCCCTGAGGATATTTAAGGAGATTAATTATGAAAGAAGCATACGGAAAAGTTATTAAATACGGAGATAACGTGGATACTGATGTAATCATCCCTGCCAGATACTTAAACAGTTCCGACCCTAAGGAGCTGGCGCTTCATTGTATGGAGGATTTGGATAAGGATTTTATAAATAAGGTCAATGTGGGAGACATTATGGTGGCTACCAAGAATTTTGGCTGTGGTTCATCAAGAGAGCATGCTCCCATTGCTATTAAGGCCTGCGGTGTAAGCTGTGTAATTGCCGAAACCTTTGCCAGAATATTTTACAGAAATGCTATTAATATAGGGCTTCCCATTGTGGAGTGTCCTGAGGCTGCAAGGGATATTGAGGATGGCAATGAGGTAAAGGTGGATTTTGACAGTGGAATTATTACAAATATCACAAAAAACAAGACCTATAAGGGACAGCCTTTCCCGGAATTTATGCAGAAAATTATTGATAGTGAAGGTTTGATAAATTATATAAATAATAAATAAATTCTATTGAGCTTATAATGACCGACGTGATAGAATGAGTCCGTCGGTCATTAATTTGTTATAAATATCAACCATTCCTATAGAATTGGTAGAAAAGAGGGGTTTTACTATGATAATCGGAACAAAAGTATTTGATAATGAACACACGCATATATGTGGAATTTTAAATGTAACTCCGGATTCCTTTTCGGATGGAGGCAAAAATAATAGTCTTGATAAGGCACTTTTCAGAGTGGAAGAAATGCTAAATGAGGGCATGGAACTTTTGGATATCGGTGGAGAGTCCACACGTCGCGGATATACTCAGATTTCGGATGAGGAAGAGATTTTTCGTGTAGTGCCAATAATAGAGGCTGTAAAGGGACGCTTTGATGTACCCATATCATTGGATACCTATAAAAGCCATGTGGCTAAAGCGGGAATCAGCGCAGGCGTTGATTTGATAAATGATATTTGGGGACTGAAATATGACCCTGATATGGCAGGGGTAATTGCTGATGCTAATGTTGCATGCTGCCTTATGCACAACCGAAAAGAGGCTGTATATAATAACTTTATGCAGGATGTTATAGATGATTTAAAGGAATGTGTGAATCTGGCCCAAAAGGCAGGAATAGCTAAGGATAAAATTATTTTAGACCCCGGTGTGGGCTTTGCCAAAAGCTATGAGCAAAATCTGGAAGTAATCAGAAGAATGGGAGAAATTAATAAATTAGGCTTTCCCCAGCTTCTTGGATGCAGCAGAAAATCGGTAGTGGGACTGACCCTTGATTTGCCTGTAACGGAAAGAGTGGAGGGAACTATTGTAACCACCGTTATGGGAGTATTAAACAATGCACTATTTGTAAGAGTGCATGATATAGAGGCTAATGCCAGAGCTGTAAAAATGGCTCAGGCGTTAAAATAAAAAAGGAGATATAAAATGAAAAGAAAATTTTTTGGAATGTTAATAGCATTCACACTTGCAAACTCACTTATTCTTGCCGGCTGTGGCAGTAATAAAGGCTCATCTGAGGATGATCTTCTTGCACAGATTCAGGCAAAGGGCAAAATTACTTTTGCAATGGAGGGTCAGTGGGCACCCTGGACATATCATGACGAAAGCGGAGAGTTAGTAGGCTTTGATACAGAGGTGGGACAGGCTATTGCTAAAAAGCTTGGCGTGGAGGCTGAATTTGTGGAGGGCGAATGGGATGGTTTGTTTGCCGGTCTTGATGCAGGACGATATGATGCCATTATAAATGGTGTGGATGTTACTGAGGAGAGAAGCGAAAAGTATAATTTCACAACCCCCTATGCCTATATTCGTACAGCCCTGGTTGTATCAAAGGAAAATACTGAAATTACAGCCTTTGAAGATTTGTCAGGAAAGAAAACCAGCAATTCCCTAGGCTCTACGTATGCTGATTTAGCTGAAAGCTATGGTGCAAGCGTGGAGAATGTGGATACCCTTTCGGAAACAATAGAAATGGTTTTGTCGGGAAGAGTGGATGCTACCATCAATGCGGAGGTTTCTTTCTATGACTATTTAAAGGAACACCCTGATGCAAATATCAATATAGTTGCATTAACGGCTGATGCCAACCATGTGTCCATTCCTTTAAGAAAGGAAGAGGCTACAGACAGCTTACGGGAGGCTGTTAATCAGGCGATTAAGGAGCTTTCTGAGGACGGTACATTAAAAGAGCTTTCAAACAAATATTTCGGAAGTGATATTACACAGGCAGAGTAGGTATTTTATGAATGAGAGATTAGTAAATATATTACTGTCATCATTTACTAAGATTTTGATACCAGGGATAAGGGTTACCATACCTTTAACCCTGGTTTCTTTTGCACTTAGTTTTGTGATAGGTTTGCTTCTGGCAATAGTACAGGAGGCAAATATAAAAGGGCTTAAACAATTAGCAAGATTTTATATTTGGATATTCAGGGGAACACCTTTGATTGTTCAGCTTTTTATTATCTTTTTTGGTCTGCCCAGTATCGGTATTACCCTTAATGCCTTTCCGGCGGCGGTATTGGGCTTTGGCTTAAATCTTGGTGCCTATAATGCAGAGGTATTTAGAGCATCTATTACCGCTGTGCCTAAGGGACAGGTGGATGCGGCAAAATCCGTGGGGTTAAATTATTCACAGACCTTGCGGAAAGTGGTATTGCCCCAATCCTTTGGAATTGCATTTCCATCCCTCTTTAATAACCTTATAAGTCTTTTAAAAGACACATCTCTGGCTGCAAGCATTACGGTTGTGGAGCTATTTACTGTTACACAGCAGATTGCCGCAAGAACATATGAACCGTTTGCGCTATATTTAGAGGCGGCAGTTATTTACCTTGCCTTTTCCACCTTTTTAACGTGGATGCAGGGCTATCTTGAAAAGAAATTTGTATGGCGACTTTATTAAACAATGTAGAAGAAAAATCAAATACAGCCTATAAAACAGTGCTTATTACCTTAATCACTATGGCAATTCCCACAATCCTTGAGGAGATATTATCCACCCTTATTCAATATGTGGATACTGCCATGGTAGGACAGCTTGGAGAAAAGGCTACAGCGGCTGTAAGCACTACCACCACCATAAACTGGTTAATACATTCAGTACCCGGGGCAGTGGGAGTGGCTATTATGGCATTGGCTTCAAGAGCTATGGGTGCAGGTAATAGGGAAAAAATAAAAAGAGTTGCCGGACAGGCGATTTTTTTAAGTATAATTACGGGAGTGCTTTTACAGATTTTAGCCCTTGTTTTATCCCCTTATATTCCTATATGGATGGGAGCGGCAGAGGATATACAGGAAGCGGCTACCATGTATTTTGCCATACTTTCTACTACTTTAGTCTTTAGAACCTCCAGCAGGATTTTTGCAAATGCCATAAGAGCCACAAAGGATACAAGAACACCCATGATTATAAGTCTGGCTGAAAATATTTTAAATGTGGTGTTGAACTGGACATTTATCTATGGATTATCCATGGGGGTTAAGGGAGCTGCTATTGCATCTGCCATAAGCTATGGACTGGGTGGTATATTTATGTATATTGCCTTTAGAAGAAATGAATATTTGAACTGTCCCTATGAATATATTAAGCCAAACAAAGAAATATTATCTGATTGCCGTGTAATAGGGCTTCCGGCTCTATATACATATGTGGCAAGCTGTCTGGGCTATGTGTTCTTTGCGGGAATGGTTTCAGGTATGGGAACCACTATTTTTGCAGCCCATTCAATAGCCGTAGCAGCCGAGGAAATAGTATATATTCCGGGATATGGTCTTAGAATGGCTACAAGTGCTTTGGTTGGAAACGCATATGGAGAAAACAATATGCGTAAGCTTAAGATTACGGAAAATCTCTCCATTGCCATAACCATGTTTATAATGGTTATAAATGGAATATTGCTGTTTGTCTTTGCCCATCCCTTAATGAGCATATTTACCAGCTCAAAGGCTGTGGCTCTCCTTGGAGCCAAAATGCTTAGAATGGTAGCTTTTTCAGAGCCTTTCTTTGGACTTATGATTGTGCTTGAGGGTATTGAATATGGTATGGGACGTACTAAGCAGGTATTCTATATTGAGACTTTTAGTATGTGGTGCATACGAATTTTATTCACATTTATTTGTGTAAAGATACTTAATTTGTCACTAACCGCAGTTTGGTGCTGTATGATTGCAGACAATGTGGTTAAAGCCAGCGTTTTGTGGTATTATTTTTATCATGGAAAGAAAAATATTAGAAACAAAAATACAATCTGAAGATTATAATATAGAAAGCAGCCTGCGTCCCCAGTTTTTAAAGGATTATGTGGGACAGGAAAAAGCTAAAGAGGCAATGAAAGTCTACATAGATGCGGCTAAGGCAAGGGGAGAGAGTCTGGACCATGTACTTTTATACGGACCTCCGGGACTGGGAAAAACCACTCTTTCCTGTATTCTGGCAAATGAGATGGCTGTAAACATAAAGATTACCTCAGGTCCTGCCATTGAAAAGCCGGGAGAGCTGGCGGCAATTTTAAGCAAGCTGTCAGATGGAGATATTCTTTTTATAGATGAAATTCACAGGCTTAACAGACAGGTGGAGGAAATTCTATATCCTGCAATGGAGGACTATGCCATAGATGTGGTAACAGGACAGGGACCGGAAGCCCGTTCCTATAGACTGGGGCTTTCCAAGTTTACTCTGGTGGGAGCTACCACAAGAGCAGGTATGCTTACAGCACCTCTTCGTGACAGATTTGGTATGATACATCGTTTGGAATTTTATACTCCAAGTGAGCTTCAAAGCATAATTATTGCATCCGCAAAAAAGCTATCTGTTCCTATAGACATAGGGGGAGCTTATGAGCTGGCAAAAAGAAGCCGTGGAACGCCCAGAATAGCCAATAGACTTTTGAAGCGGGTAAGGGACTATGCTCAGGTAAAATATGACGGCGTTATAACAAAAGAGGTGGCAGCCGAGGTTTTGGATTTGCTTGAAATAGACGGTATAGGGCTTGATAAGACTGATAGAAATATTCTTCTTACCATAATTGATAAATTTGGCGGCGGTCCTGTGGGTCTTGATACATTAGCTGCCACAACAGGAGAGGACTCAGGAACAATAGAAGATGTTTATGAACCGTTTTTGCTTATGAACGGATTTTTAAACAGAACGCCTAAGGGCAGAGTGGCAACCGAGCAGGCGTATGTTCATTTAGGGCTTAAGCTGTGAGGTTATAATAAAAATCTCTTGCAATTCAAATACACCACATCTATAATATTAGTTGTATTTGTGGGAAGAAAGTGCAAAAGGCACAAAATTAGTGTGAGGGAGTAATATGGCAATAAAAACAGATACTGAAGTACTTATAGGTGGTAAGGTATATACTTTAAGCGGATATGAAAGTGAAGATTATTTACAGAAAATAGCTTCATATATAAATGGCAAGCTTAATGAGTACAGCCATGTGGAGGGATTTCGCAGGGCAAATGTAGACAGGCAGAATGTGCTGATGCAGATAAATATTGCTGATGACTATTTCAAATCCAGAAATCAGATTTTAAATATGGAAGAGGATATGTCAGCTAAGGAAAAGGAACTGTATGATTTAAAGCATGAGCTTGTTAATACACAGATGAAAATGGAAAATCTTGAAAAGAACCTTAAGGCTGCTAAAGAAGAGATTGCTGACAAGGATAAGAAGATTATTCAGTTGGAAGCGGAAATCCGCAATATGTCAAAAAGGAATTTATAAATTGATTTTTAGGGGCTGTTAATCAGCTCCTTTTTTGTGAATAATAAAAGGGATAATTAATGAAAAATGTAGAAATACTATCTCCCGCCGGGAATATGGAATGCTTTTTGGCGGCGATAAATGCAGGAGCCGATGCTGTATATATGGCAGGTAAAGCATATGGAGCAAGAGCGGAGGCAGGAAATTTCACAGAGGAAGAATTTGTCAGGGCACTTAATATTGCCCATATTAATGGACGAAAAATATATCTTACCCTGAATACTCTTATTAAAGAAAGAGAATGGAAAGAGCTTCATGGATTTTTAACACCATTATATGAAGCAGGTCTGGATGGAGTGATTATTCAGGACTTGGGACTTGTTGACTATTTGAGTCGGGAATTTCCCAAGCTGCCTCTTCATGCCAGCACACAGATGACGATTACCCATCCGTTAAGTGCTAAGCTATTAAAGGAAAATGGAATAGTAAGGGTGGTGCCGGCCAGAGAATTAAGCTTGGAAGAAATAAAGAATATAAAGGAGGAGGCGGGAGTAGAGGTAGAGGCTTTTATTCATGGAGCCATGTGCTATTGCTACTCGGGACAATGTCTTTTTTCTTCATTTTTGGGAGGCAGAAGCGGAAACAGGGGCAGGTGTGCAGGTACATGCAGACTACCCTACAGTGTATCCAAAACAGAGGATAAAAAAATAATAAGCAAGGATGTGTACCCATTATCCCTAAAGGATTTATGCACGATTGACCATATGGGTCAGCTTATTGATGCAGGTATCGACTCCTTTAAAATAGAGGGACGCCTAAAAAGTCCGGAATATGTGGCAGGAGTTACCCATATATACAGAAAATATGTGGATGCTCATTTGCGAGGAGAAAGCATGGCTGTAAGTGATAAAGACCGTCAGATGCTGGAAAATCTTTATCTAAGGGGCAATTTAAGCGACGGATATTATTACAGGCATAATAGTAAGGATATGGTAAGTCTGACAAATCCCTCCTACAATAAAAATAATAAGGGCAGTGAGGAGAATATTGCCTTTATAAAAGAGAATTTCATGGAAAAAGCGACTGTAAAAACCATATATGGGGCAGCTATATTTAAGGCGAAAGAAAATATGAGCCTTACAATATATGATGATGAGGGAGTAAGTGTTACCGTTATGGGCGGTCCGGTGGAGCCTGCCAATGCAAGACCGGCTACAAAAGAGGATATAATAAAACGACTTAATAAAACAGGCGGTACAGGATTTGTATTTGAAACTCTTGACGTGCAATTGGAGGACAATCTATTTATACCGGTGGGAGCATTAAACGAGCTTAGAAGAGAGGGGATTTTAGCGTATGAAAATAAACTGCTTGAAGCATACAGACGAGAAATGCCTTTAAAGCCTGCTGATAAAGCCGGACTAATATTTGAAAATGTAAAGCAGAAAGAAAATTATAGTGTTTCTGTTATGCAGGCAAAGCAACTCAAAGCGGTAATGGACTACGAGTTTGAAAATTTGTACATCCCCTATGATTTATTCTATTCAAAGCAGATTGATATAGAAGATATTAGCAGGGATAAAAAGCTTATATTAAGTCTGCCACGGATTATCAGAAAACGTGATAAAAAATATTTAGAGGCATTGAAAGATTTTTTGAATAAATATGCAGAACGCATTGAAAGGGTTTTAGTAAAAAATCTTGAAGAAATTGAATTTGTTAAAGAAGTCTGTGAAAATATGGACTTGGAAGCAGACCATAGTATTTATACATGGAATACTCATTCTCTTGATTTTTTGTTAAAATATGTTAAGAGGACTACAGCACCGCTGGAGCTTTCCATTCATGAATTGAAAGATATAAAATACAGGGATCCGGTAATACCCATATATGGAAATGCGTCCCTTATGGTAAGTGCCAACTGTATAGCGAAGACAGGGGACAAATGTACGGGAGATAAATACGGCTTCGATTATGCACTTATTGACAGGTATAAGAAAAACGAGGGAGTGTTCTGCAATTGCATACACTGTTATAATGAGATATTCAATGCCATGCCCACATCCCTGCATAATAAATTAAAGGATTTAAAAGCCGGTGGCTTTAATAATTTCAGACTTGATTTCACACTGGAGGATGAGTCAAAAATAAAGGATGTGTTAGACTATTATTTAAAGGGGACAAAGGAAGCGCCTTTTGAATTTACATCAGGACATATTGATAAGGGAGCAATATAATGCTTTATTATTTTACCGAGATTTCAAAATATTTGTTAATACTGATAATGGGGCTCTATGTTATAGAGTGTATTATTTATGAGTTTAAGGACGAGGATTACCAAAAGAGCAATGGCATAAGCGTTCGTCAAAGAATTTACATATTGCTTTTGCAGGGAGTGGCGTATGCTACCCTGTGCCTGAAAACAGGGCAATTGGACTATTTGTTTTTAATGCTTTTTACCCAGATAATATTTTTTGCAATTTTAATTATTGCAGGAATATTATATCCAAGGCTTGATAAAATTCTTTTAAATAATATGGTACTTCTCCTTAGTATTGGCTCCGTTATTTTAAGCAGACTTGACTTTAACAAGGCTCTCAGACAGTTTTTTATAGAGGCAATTTCACTGACTATAGGAATTGTTATGCCTGTGCTTATTACAAAGATTAGTAAGCCTGAAAAATACGGCTTTGTATATGCCGGAATAGGAATAGGCGTTTTGCTTGCCGTATTTCTTTTGGCAGCCACTGTAAATGGCAGTAAAATATCATATTCCCTCTTTGGGATTACCATTCAGCCCTCGGAGCTTGTAAAGATTATATATATATTCTGTGTAGCGGCACTAATCGGAAGAGCGAAAAGCTTTTTTGATATAGTGATTGCTACATCGGTGGCGGCTGTTCATGTGCTTATATTGGTACTTAGTCGCGATTTGGGAAGCGGACTTATTTATTTTACAGCCTATCTATTTATGCTGTTTATCGGTACAAGGAGCTATATCTTTTTTGGATTGGGACTTTTGGCAGGTAGTGGGGCCTCTGTTATAGCCTATAGGATTTTTTCTCATGTACAGGTTAGGGTAAGGGCGTTTAAGGATCCCTTTTCCGTAATTGAAAGAGAGGGATATCAGATAAGTCAGTCCCTGTTTGCCATAAGCACAGGAAGCTTTTTGGGCATGGGACTTACAAAGGGGACGCCAACGGATATTCCGTTTGTGGAGTCGGATTTTATATTTTCAGCAGTGGCAGAGGAGCTGGGGGTAATCTTTGGGATAGAGCTGCTGCTTGTTTGCCTGTCCTGCTTTATTATAATGATGAAAACATCCATGGTATGCGGAAGAAAGTTTAACAGGCTTCTTGCCGGTGGATTTGGAGTAATGTATATTTTTCAGGTATTTTTGACAGTGGGCGGAGGAATTAAATTTATTCCCCTGACAGGTGTGACGCTTCCCTTTGTAAGCTATGGCGGCAGCAGTGTATTATCCAGTGTAATAATTTTCTTTATAATGGAATGGATAATAATTGACTATAGAGACAGGGAATATGAAGCAAGGCTTCAGGAAAGGGAAAGCAGGGAAGAAGAGGTGTGAACATCACACTGACATGCTTTGTAATGGATGAATACTATGAATAAAAATAATAGAAAGAGACGCCCCAGAGTGGTGGAAACATGGATTACAATAGGTGTTTTTAGTATTTTGTTTGTATCTATGATTATATATCTTTGCATCTATGTGAAGAATAATGAACAACAGCTTCTAAGCAATAATTACAATTCCCGCACAAATCTATTGGCCAAGGAAAATATAAGAGGAAGTATATATGACAGAAATGGAGTTGTGTTGGCAGAAACAATAAAAACTTCTGCCGGGGAGGTAAGAAGCTATCCATATGAAAATTTATTTGCTCATGCAGTGGGATTTTCTACTAAGGGAAAAACAGGTATTGAGAGCATGGCAAATTACTATCTTATAAATTCCAATATTTCTTTAGCTAAAAAGGCTGAAAACTCTTTGTCGGGCAAGAAAAATCCGGGAAATGATGTACATTCGACCCTTGATCTTAATTTGCAGCAGGTAGCGGCCAGCTCTCTTGGTATGCTGGATGGGGCTATTGTGGTTTCCGAAGTCAAGACAGGAAGAATACTGGCAATGGTGTCCAAACCGGATTTTGACCCTAATAATGTGGTGGAAAACTGGAATAAATATTTAAATGCGTCCAAGGATGAGTCGGTGCTTTTAAATCGTGTAACCCAGGGGTTATATCCACCGGGCTCCACCTTTAAGATTATTACTGCCCTGGAATATATAAGGGAGAATGGGGGCACATATGGCAATTATGCCTATAATTGTACAGGAAGCTATAGAAATGGGGAGATTAGAATAAACTGTTTTCATGGAACCAGTCATGGTACAGTGGACTTTAAAGACTCCTTTGCAAAATCCTGCAACTCTTCCTTTGCCAATATTGGTATGAGTCTGGATAAGGAGGTATTTAATAATACCTTAAAGGAACTGCAATTCAACGAAAATCTGCCCCTGGACATGAACTATTCCGTATCTTCTTTAAGTGTTTTGGATTTTGCCGATGATGAGGAGATGGCACAGGTCACAATCGGTCAGGGAAAGGCTGGAATCACACCGTTTTTGCTTCATATGATAACAAATTCCATTGCAAATGATGGTGTGGTTATGAAGCCTTTGATGATAGATTATATAAATGACGGGGAGGGAAATGTTATTAAGACATATGAGCCCTCTGAATATAAAAGGCTTATGACTGAGGCTGAGGCAGATGCTCTTACAGAGCTAATGACAGAGGTGGTAAAAACCGGTACGGGAACAAAGCTTAAATCTGCCTATTATACTGCGGCAGGAAAGACAGGCTCGGCAGAGTTTAATGGTAATACCGGGGACTCACATGCCTGGTTTACAGGCTTTGCACCGGCAGAAGACCCTGAAATTTCAGTTACAATTATTGTTGAGGGAATTGGTACCGGAGGAGAATATGCTGTGCCTATAGCAAAGAGGCTTATTGACGCATATTATGGGGTATATTAAAATAACCCTATGATTAAATTTAGAGATACCTTATTTACAAATATGTCAGATGCAGATATTAAAAAGGCTAAATGGAAGATTAAGACTCATAGAGGCAGTCTTAATATCTATTTACTTGTGTTAAATCACGATAGTAATAAGGTAGAATATTTTCATAATTCCATGTTGCGTCAAAGGCTTATGGCAAAAAGGGCTTATGATGTTATTGGATTGGCAAAAAGTGAAAAAGAGTGTAGAGATATAATCCTAAGAATTGTTACAGAGACTATGGAGCATACAGGTAATTATGATTTTGCCGGATATCTGGGGATATTATGACAATTTTAATTGCGATATTAAAAATATTGGGAGCATGCCTTTTGGTATTACTTGCTCTTGCTGTACTTATAGTGCTGATGCTTTTGTTTGTGCCTGTAAGGTATAAAATTATAGCCTCTTATAATGAGGAGGCAAAAGCAGATATTAGAATTTCCTATTTGCTTCATGCTTTAACTGTAAGATTTATTTATGAGGAAGTATTTGAATATAAAATAAGAATATTCGGTATACCATTTAAGGCTTTAGGCAAAAAAAAGAGTAATGAAGAGGCGACACTTTCTAATGACAAAGAAGCTAAGGAAAGTGAATCGGATGAGAATAAAAAAGATACCCCAAAGAAAAAGTTCGATAAAGAAACTTTAGCGAATTTATATGAGTATATAGATATATTAAATTCGGATGAGGCACGTGGTGCATGGGAGTGCTGTAAAAAAAGAGCATTAAAGCTTATAAGACATATAATGCCCGGAAAGGTGGATATTAGTATTGTCTATGGAATGGAAAATCCGGCATATACAGGCTTTATTATAGGGCTTTACAATGTGTTTTTAAATTACCTTTCAACCTCTCTTAAGCTTATGCCTGTGTTTTCGGGAGAAGAGAATTTTATAGATGGAAAGGCGATGCTTAAGGGGCGAATGAGACCGGCACCGGTGCTGTTTAATATAATAATTGTTATACTAAACAAGGATTGCAGGGCATTTTATATGCTTATAAAAAGAAAAACAAAAGGAAATGCACGGATTAAAGAGGAGGAAAAATGAGCAATTTTAGCGATACCATAAATAGCCTTATGAAAAATGTGGACACAGTATTATCTACAAAGACAGTGGTGGGAGATGCAAAACAGATTGGCGATACCATTATAGTGCCTTTGGTAGATGTTTCTTTTGGAATAGGAGCCGGTGGAACCGGTAATACAAAGGAAAAGCATGGAGGCGAGGGTGGCGGAATTACGGGAAAAATGAGTCCAAGTGCCGTGCTTGTGATTAAGGATGGCAATACAAAGCTGGTAAGTGTAAAAAATCATGATACAATCTCAAAGATTGTAGATTTGGTACCGGAGGTAATGGATAAGATGGCAGCTAAAAAGTCGGACTTACCAAATGATGAAGAGGCTCTGGACAGTGCATTTCCGAAAGAATAATAAGCTCTGTTAGAAGAATTTAAGATGGGGCAGGGGTGTACCATGAATTATGAGGAAGTTGCAAAAAAAATAGGAGAAGAGTCATCCGAAAGTATTTCCCCTAAAGATTTACAGGAAATGAAGAAATGGCTTTTTTCGGAGTATACAAAGGTTCAGAATTTAAAAGCAGAACAACAGCGGGTTTATGAAAAATTCCTACAGGAAAGAAAAACTTTTATGGAGGATATGCGGGCCATAAATGAAAGAGTCCTTAGGGAGCGCAGGCGCCTGAAAGAAGAGGAAGCATTTTTTGATAAGAAATTGCAAATTCTGCAAAATGGATATATGAGCCTGGATCTGGACAGGCGAAAGTTTGAAAGAGAAAAGCGGGAATTTGAACAAATCAGGAAGAAACGCTTTGAGAGACGTGATGAAAGAGGGGACAGAGGAAGCGGACTACGCTCTGAATACAGTCGCTATGAGGTAAGTCTGTTTTTTGCGGGAGTAAAAGAACCCCTGGCTCTTCGTAAAAGATATAAGGATTTGTTAAAAATATTTCATCCCGACAATAGGGATGGAGATGAGGGAATTGTTAAGGCTATAAATAAGGAATATGAACGTTTAAAAAAAGTGCTTGCATTTTAGTATTTATAGTGATAGTATATCAATGTTGCGACTGTGTCGCTTAAGTTTTGACATTAAGTCTTAGGAGGTGTAAAGATGGCAAAGTGTGATATCTGCGGTAAGGGCGTTCACTTCGGTAACAGCGTCAGCCATTCTCATAGAAGATCTAATCGTATTTTTCATTCAAATATCAGACGCGTAAAGTGTGTGGTTAACGGCGCAGCCAGAAGAATGCATGTTTGTACAAACTGTCTTAAGTCAGGCAGAGTAGAAAGAGCATAGTTTTAGTTTTGTTAATTGCCTCATCCTCAGGGATGAGGTTTTTTGCTTTTGGGGAATTGTTTTTTGAATTAGTAAAGCACTTTTCTTTTTGGCTAAAAAACTGTATAATACAGTGTGGTTGAAAATTATAAATAAGGAGGGCTGCAAATGAAGATTTCCGGAATGGATACTCATATGGGGAATATCACTATTGACAAAGAAGTCATAGGTCAGTATGCAGGCGGCGTTGCCATGGAATGTTTTGGTATAGTTGGTATGGCGGGCTATAGCATGAAAGATGGTTTTGTTAAGCTTCTTAAGCTGGAGGACGCCGGAAGAGGTATTCAGGTTGAGATGGTGGATAATAAGCTGGTTTTAGATTTTCATGTGATAGTAGCATATGGAGTCAGCATTATTGCGGTTACAAATAATTTAATAGACAGTGTTAAATATAAACTGGAAGAATTTACCGGTTTTTCGGTGGAGAAAATCAATATTTACGTCGAGGGCGTAAGAGTGATTGACTAGGAGGAGTTAGAACGTGTCCAAAACTATTAATTCAGCACTTTTAAAGAAAATGTTTCTGGCGGGAGCTAAAAATCTTGATGCCAAGAAAGAGTGGATAAACGAACTGAACGTTTTTCCCGTACCAGATGGAGATACAGGAACAAATATGACAATGACCATTATGTCGGCAGCTAAGGAGGTTGTTAATCTTGGCGACCCCATAGATATGCTTACATTGGCAAAGATTATTTCAAGTGGTTCTCTAAGAGGTGCCAGAGGAAATTCGGGAGTTATTTTATCCCAGCTTTTAAGAGGCTTTACCAAGGTGCTAAAGGAGCATGAGGAAGTGGATATCCCTCTTCTTGCCGAGGCCTGTGAGAGAGCTGTAGAAAGTGCATATAAGGCTGTTATGAAGCCTAAGGAGGGTACAATTCTTACAGTTGCCAAGGGTATATGTGACAAGGCAATTGAGCTTAAGGATTTAGGATATACTGATATCGGTCTGTTCTTAGAAGAGGTTATTAAGGCAGGAGATGAAACTCTGGAGAAAACTCCTGAAATGCTTCCTGTTTTGAAACAGGCAGGTGTAGTGGACTCCGGTGGACAAGGACTTATGCAGGTGCTTAAGGGTGCATATGATGCCTTTATGGGCAAGGAGATTGATTATGAGATTACTCCTGCTACAGGAAGTACACCTGCTGCCGCTGCTGTACCACAGGAAAAGGTAGATATTAAATTCGGATACTGTACAGAATTTATTATAATGCTTAATAAGCCCTTTAATATAAAGCATGAAATGGATTTTAAGGCTTTCCTTGAGTCAATTGGAGACTCTATTGTACTTGTGGCAGATGATGAAATAGTAAAAATTCACGTTCATACAAATGACCCCGGTATGGCTATTCAGAGAGCCCTTAAATATGGTGCACTGTCAAATATGAAGATTGATAATATGCGCCTTGAGCATCAGGAAAAGATTTTTAAGGAGTCTGAAAAGGCTGCTGCCGGCGTATTTGACGGTACAGGTCTTCCTGAGGATGTGGATGTTACAATAGAGGCCTGCGGAGACGCAAAGCAGGAGTCTAAAAAGAAAGAGTCCGGAGATATGGCAGATAATGCTCCCAAAAAGGAAGTAGGATTTATTGCAGTATCTGTAGGCGAGGGAATGGATGAGATTTTCAGAAGTCTTGGTGTGGATATAATCATATCCGGCGGACAGACCATGAATCCAAGTACAGAGGACTTTGTTAATGCGGCCAATAAGGTTAATGCAGAAACAATTTTTGTATTCCCCAATAATAAAAACATTGTAATGGCAGCTAATCAGGCTAAATATATTGTGGATGATAAGCATATTGTGGTTATTCCTACAAAGACAGTACCCCAGGGAATTACAGCTATTGTAAATTATGTGCCCGATATGAGTGCTGAAGAAAATGAAGCTGTTATGAATGAAGAAATAGCAAATGTAAAGACGGGCGAAGTCACATATGCTGTAAGAGATACGGTAATTGATGATAAAGAAATTAAAAAAGATGACTTTATGGGCATAGGCGATAAGGGAATTCTGGCTGTAGGAACAGATATGGACGAGGTAGTACTTTCCATGATTGATGAGATGGTGGATGAGGGTACTGAGCTTATAAGTATTTATTACGGTGCTGATGTGGACGAGGAAAGAGCCGGACAGCTTACGGAAATTGTTTCCGATAAATATGGCAACTGTGATGTGGAGCTGCAGTTTGGCGGTCAGCCAATTTATTATTATATTGTATCTGCTGAGTAAAGCGTCTTAGGATGTTTTATCCCGCCAGAGGTATTTATAAGGGAGATATTTTATTCCAAAAAGTAGAGTAAAAGGCAGTTGATGGACATAGTCTGTTAGCTGCCTTTAATAATTTTTAATAAGGAGAGGTAAAATATGAACTGGGAGATATTGGGTATAGGAGAAACAACAGACAAGGAAGTGATAACAGCAGCATATAGAGAGCGACTGAAAGAGACTAATCCTGAGGAAAACCCTAAAGGCTTTATGGCGCTCAGACAGTCCTATGAGGAAGCACTTGAGTTTGCAAAATCAAGTGCTATTGGTGCTGAGGAAAATCGTGCCAGAGAAGAGAGTTTGAACCCCGTAGAGGTTTGGATTAATAAGCTGGAAACTACATATAATGACTTTGAAAAAAGATGCAGTAAAGAACATTGGAAAGACCTGCTTTCAGAGGATGTTTGCAATCAAATTGATACCAGACGGGAAGCGGAGCTTGAGCTGATAAAGTTTTTAGGTGCTCGCAGATATCTTCCCAATGAGATATTGAAGCTCTTCGGAGAGGTGTTTTTATGGAAAGAAAGACAGGAAGAGCTAAGTGAATATTTTGGAGCATCTTTTATATCGGGATTAATAGAAGAAACGGAAAAAGAGGATGCCCTGCCTTATAATTTGTTTTATCCCGGAAAAGATGGAAATATTTGTGATGAATATATGGAGCTTTACTTTGAAATATCCAATTCTGACAGTGAAGAATGTAGTGATGAAATAGTAAGGTTTAAAAATCTATCTGAAACACATCCTTACGGGGATGCCCTTATTTATAGAATTGAGGCCTTGCAGGGGGATGAAGCAGCTTTAAACAGCCTGAAAGAGCTTTCCGAAAAATTTCCGGAGGATGTTATAGTTCTTATGGAATTATGCGGTGTTCTTTACAGGCAGAAGCAATTTGAAGAAACTATACAATGTGCCAGGACTATTGTCGCTCTTAATGAGGAGGCATATATTGCTTTAAGGATATTGGCTGAAAGTCTGGCAGAGCTTGGAAATTATAAGGAAGCCGTAGATGTACTAACAGAATTAATGGATAAGCCTGATATAAGCAGTGCTGTAAGGTCACAGCTTGGACAGTTGTATAGGGATTGGCATAGCAAGCTTATTAATGATTATCTGACTATATATAATGAAAATCCTGATGATTATGATAATGCCTACGAACTGGCACTGGCGTATTTAGTAAGTGAACAATTGGATAAGGCTAAGGATGTTGTAAAAAGCCTACCTGTAGGCAAGCCGGATTTATACGGGTACCACAATGCTAATATGCTTATATATGGTATTGAGGAGAATTTCGACAAGGCTTTAGAGCATTGCAATAAGCTTATTAAGGTAATTAAAGAGCTTAGAGAAGACGGCACTGAAAAAACCGGCAAGCGAATAAAAGGGCTTGGCAATAAGCTGCTGAAAAAAGCCAACTATCTTATGCTGTCAGGTAGGAAAGCTGAAGTGGAGGGTACACTTGAGGAGGCAATGGCTATAGAGGACTGCTCTACCTATGAATTCGCTATTGCTCATATGTTTGCTGAGAAAAAATATGATAAAGTAATTGAATACTCAAATCGCTTAATACAGTTTATGCCGGGGTACAGGGCGGGATTTTTTATGTCTGCTCTTGCCTATTATAAAACCTATAGGGATAGTGATGCCATGGTTTCATTAAATGAGGCATTAAGAAGAGACCCCTGGTTTTTGCCTGCGTACCTTTTGAGAATAAGAATATTTCTTAGAAATGAGGTATATTCTGATGCTGCAAGTGAAATTGCTGAACTTAAGGAAAAGGGAGTAGAAAATAATTTAGAGCTAAGCTTCTATGAGGCAGTGCTTCTGGGGAAAGAGGCAGGAAATACAGATGAATGCTATAGAAGCCTTTCTCATATATTAGAACAGATAGAAGCAAGTGAAGAGTCTGATGAATGGTATACAGATTTTTATTATGAGCTCTCAAGAGTTATGTATGAGATTTTCATTGTAAAAGTGACAAAGCAGGATATGCCTGTAGATGAGTCAAAGATTGATGAAATATTTAAATTTTTAGATAAATCTCTGGAATATGACAATGATAATATGGATAGCCTATATCTTAAAGGCTTTTTGCTTAGTGGAATAAATGAAGAAGATTTAGCCAGGGAAGTATTTGAAAAGCTTATACAAAATCCCCGACATGGACTGGGGGTAGAAAACCATTTGTCGGAGATATATTACAATGATATTACAAAATATGCAGATAAAGCATTACAGTGCTTTGATGCTATATTAGAGGAATATGATGAAGATTTAGATACTCATTTTAAGGCTGCACGTTGCCATTTCATTAAAGGGGAGTATGAGGATGCGGAAAAGCATCTTTTAAATATTGTAGAACAGGATGAAGAGAATAATTATATATTTGCCTATATAAATCTGGTAAAGCTCTATGATGTTCAAAACAGATTTGAAGAGGCCATGGGGTGGGCAAATAAAGTAATTGATTTATCAGCCGATATGGAGGGAGACAGAAAGGATTATTTTGATGATAAGATAAAGCTTCTCAGACGTCTTAATAAGCCACAGGAGGCGCTTACTCTGCTAAAACAGATTAATCAGGAATATAAATCTGATATTTATAATGATTTTTTTGAAATATGTATGCAGTTTGGGAGATTTAGAGAAGCGGAAGAATATTTATCTAAATTTACTTCCCTTTTGCCCTGTAAGGAAAGATATGCAAAAGCTTTAATTAAGGAACAGATTTTCAAGGGGAATTATAAAAAAGCGGAGCAGCTTCATAAAAAATATCAAAAAATTCTATCGGGAGAATTTGACTCAATATGCAAAATAATTTTTGATATACTTAAGGGCAAAAATGAATTCAGAGTTAATTATTACAAAGGAATTACGGTATCCAAACCGGAAAATATAGATGCAAAAGTGACTTATGCATATAATCTATGGGTTTCAAACAAAAAGGATGAGGCTGGGGAACTGGCAGAAGAAGCATTGGCAGCTTATGAAGCAGGTAAAGACAAATATTCATTTTGCGTACCTATAAAAATGCATAACAAGGCGGAGATAGCAGCTATTTTGGGAGATTTTGATAAAGCAAGAGAGCTAAGTTATCAGTCAGGAGAGATAGCGCCCTGTATTTTTTGTACTTATGATGAGTGTAAGGACAGGTATTTAGTGGATGCACGTATTGAAATAATAGCAGGTAATTATAATAAAGCCATTGAAATTGCAACGGAAGCATATAAGAGATGGCCGGATGATGACGATTTTGTAATATGTATGTTGGATGCTAAAAGACTTGGTTGCTTTGCTAAAAAATAATTTGGAGAGTATATGATTGTAGGAATAGATTTAGGTACAACCAATAGTTTAATAGGTTGTTTCAGAAATGGAAAAATTGAAGTAATTCCAAATAGGCTGGGAAAGCTTTTAACTCCATCAATTGTGGCTATAGATGAATATGATAATATACTGGTGGGAGAGACTGCAAAGGAATTTTCCATGCTCTATCCCTTTGACTCAGCATCGCTTTTTAAAAGAAGCATGGGAACAGCAAAGGAGTTTGTGCTAAAGAATAAAAAATATAAAGCGGAAGAATTGTCAGGCTTTGTGCTTCGCTCATTAAAAGAGGATGCGGAGGAGTATTTGGGAGAAGAAGTCACGGAAGCTATAATCAGCGTGCCGGCATATTTTAATGACCATCAGAGAAAGGCGACAAAGCTGGCAGGAGCCTTTGCGGGGCTTAAGGTTTTACGTATTATTAACGAGCCCACCGCGGCGGCAATAGCTTATGGAATGGGGGAGGAAAAACAGGATGAAACCTGTCTGGTCTTTGACTTAGGGGGAGGAACCTTTGATGTATCCATAATTGAATATTACAACAGTATTATGGAAGTGCATGCCATTGCAGGCGACAATTATGTAGGCGGGGAAGATTTTACTACAGTACTGGCAATGGATTTTCTGGAAAAATTTGCAATACCGCCAGAGGATTTAGATTATGCAACAATGAAAAGGCTTGTTAAAGCTGCTGAAATATGCAAATGCAGTTTTATAAATGAAAAAAGCTGTAAGCTTAGTGCCAATATAGAGGGAAAAGTATTTGAAAGAGAATACAGCTTATCCGAATATGAAAAAATATGTGAGCCTCTTCTGGAAAAATTAAAAAAGCCTCTGGAAAGAAGTATTCGTGATGCAAAAATAAATATAAAGGATATAGACAGGGTGGTGTTGGTAGGTGGTGCTACACGTCTTCCCATTATACGAAAATATGTGAGTAAATTATTGGGAAGACTTATAAATCCCATTGTGGAGCCTGACCTGGCTGTTGTATATGGTGCAGTAATACAGTGTGGTATGAAGATGCGCAGTGAGGAAATAAAGGATGTGGTACTGACTGATGTGTGTCCCTATACATTAGGAACGGAGGTAAATAGCCATAACGGGTATTTCGAAGAAAGTGGTCACTATCTTCCTATTATTGAGAGAAATACAGTAATACCTGTAAGTAAGACTCAGACAGTTTATACTGCATATGACAATCAGAACAGAGTAAGAGTAAGGGTGCTTCAGGGCGAAAGCCGTATGGCAAAAAATAATCTGTGTTTAGGAGAGGTAACTGTAGCCGTGCCTATGGGACCGAAAGGGAGCGAGGCTGTAGATATAACCTATACATATGATGTTAATTCATTGTTAGAAGTGGAGGTCAATGTTGTATCCACGGGAATGAATAGAAAAATTTTACTTCTAAATGAATGGAATAAAACAGAGGAAGAAGCCAAGGAGAGGATGGAGGAACTTCAGTACCTTAAGTTTAATCCAAGAAAGGATGAAGTAAACAGAATGCTTCTCTTAAGAGGCGAAAGACTGTATGAGGAAAGCCTAAGCGAAGACAGGGAAGTAATAAATACAGCGTTAATGGCATTTGAGGCGGCTATGCTTAAAAGAGATGAAGAAATGATAGAGTATACCCGTAAAGAATTAATAAAAGTACTTGATAAAATTGAGTTTATGAATTAGGTTTAGAAAATTTGAGGAAAATATGAACTTAAAGGACTCCGTAAGCCATGTAAAGGGGGTGGGGGAAAAGACCCTGCCAAAGCTTAATAAACTTAATATATATACTATTGGAGATTTGATTTTTGACCTGCCAAGAGGTTTTATGGATATTACAGAGCCGATATGCGATTTAGAGGGACATATTGGGGATATGGTGGCAGTTAAGGGGAAGGTTGTGCCCGGTAGTATACGCCATATATCCAGAGGCAGAAAGATGATTTTTGCTGATATAAGCATTAGCGGTGCAAAGGAGGAGCGTCTGAGAATAGTATATTTTAATGCTCCATATATGGCAAAATCCTTGAAATTTGAGGAGGAGAGAATTTTTTACGGAGTACTTAATAAAACCTCCGGCTTTATTATTTCTCAGCCTAAGATTTATACATTGGAAGAATATGGAGAAATGCTGTTAAGGCTTCAGCCTGTATATGGTCTTACAAAAGGACTTTCCAACAATCAGCTTAGAAAATATATAGGTAATGCTCTGCAAATTGCAAAGCTGCCCGGAGAATATTTAAGTGAAGAGGAGCTAAAAAGGCTGAAAATGCCATCCTTTGACAGAGCTCTTTTAGGAATTCACTTCCCGGAAAATGAAGAGGAGCATATAAACGCCAGAAAACGTCTGGCTTTTCATGAGTTTTTAACATTTTTTTTGGAAACCAAGGGGGATGAAACATATACCTCAAGACCCTTTGGTGCAGGGATGATACCTGTTGCTGATACAAACAGGCTTTTGGAGGCATTGCCCTATAGCTTAACTTCGGCGCAGTTAAGAGTATGGAAAGAAATAGAAGAGGATATGTGCAGTGGCATATGTATGAACCGGCTTTTACAGGGAGATGTGGGTAGTGGAAAGACTATTATTGCCTTTTTAGCCCTGCTTTTAAATGCCGTAAACGGTCATCAGGGCTGTCTGATGGCTCCCACAGAGGTATTGGCTGCACAGCATTATGAAAGCATTTGCGATTTAATAGAAAAATATAATCTGCCACTGCGTCCAAGACTTTTAATTGGTGCTACAAGCGCAAAGGTTAAAAGGGATATAAAAGAGGGAATAGAGACAGGCTTTATAAATGTGATTATAGGAACTCAGGCTATAATCCAGGATACGGTAAATTACAGGGATTTGACCCTTGCCATAACAGATGAACAGCATCGCTTTGGGGTACGTCAGAGAGAAACGCTGGCAAAATATAATGATGATGTTCATATCCTGGTAATGTCGGCAACACCCATTCCAAGAAGTCTTGCAATGACTATGTTTTCGGGAGTTAAAATTTCAATAATTGATGAAATGCCAAAGGGCAGACTGCCTATTAAGAACTGTGTGGTTAAAGCGGGAAGCAGAAGAACAGCATATAAATTTATTGCAGATGAGGTGGCAAAGGGGCATCAGGCATATGTAATCTGTCCTCTGGTAGAGGAAACAGAGGGGCTTAACTTGGAAAATGTAGCCGATTATGCCCAAAGGCTTTCCGAAGCATTGCCGGAGGGTGTAAGAGTGGATTATCTTCACGGAAAAATGAAGATAGGAGCTAAGAATAAAATAATGGAGGATTTTGCCGCTCATAATACGGATGTACTTGTATCCACCACTGTTATTGAGGTGGGTATAAATGTGCCGAACGCCACAGTTATGCTGGTGGAAAATGCCGACAGATTCGGACTGGCAACCCTGCATCAGGTAAGAGGCCGAGTGGGACGTGGAGATGCCCAGAGCTACTGTATTTTTATTAATACGGGAAAAAGTGAAAATGCAGAAAAGCGACTGGATATACTAAATCACAGCAATGATGGATTTTATATAGCTGATGAGGACTTAAAGCTTAGAGGTCCGGGAGAAATGCAGGGAATTAGACAGAGCGGGGATTTTGGATTTAAAATTGCATCAATTTATGATGATGTGTCGGTTTTAGAGCAGGCCAGAGAATATACGGAAATGCTGTTTGAAGCACATGATAGTTTACGTTTAAATCAGTTGACAAGGGTAATTGAAGAATATGGTTTTAATCCGGTTGACTTTAAAACAATATAAAAGTAGAATGAAATGTACATATTTTATAAGATGAGGACTATTTATGAGCAAGGTTGCCGTAGTAACGGATAGCAATAGCGGAATAACACAAAAAGCAGCATCGGAAATGGGGGTATATGTATTGCCCATGCCCTTTACTGTGGATGATAAGGATTATTTTGAGGATATTAATTTATCCCAGCATGAGTTTTATGAAATGCTTAAGGGGGATAAAAGCGTTATGACATCACAGCCCTCGCCAGATGCAGTAATGCGCCTTTGGAGGGAAGTGCTGGGAAAATATGATGAATTAGTATATATTCCCATGAGTTCGGGGTTAAGTGGAAGCTGTCAGACTGCAATGATGCTTGCCGAAGATTTTGATAATAAGGTGTTTGTGGTGGATAATCAGCGAATATCGGTTACTATGAGGCAGTCGGTTATTGATGCCCTAAATCTGGCAGACAAGGGCAAAAGTGGCAGTGAAATAAAGGAAATTCTGGAAGCGGATAAATTTAATTCAAGTATATATATTATGCTTGATACTCTTTATTATTTAAAAAAGGGTGGGAGAATTACGCCTGCGGCAGCAGCCTTAGGTACATTGCTTAAATTAAAGCCTGTTCTTCAAATTCAGGGCGAAAAGCTGGATGCCTTTGCTAAGGCAAGAACCTCAAATCAGGGCAAAAACATTATGATTAATGCTGTAAAGGCGGATATGGAAAACCGCTTTGGAGGTATTTCCCCTTTAACATGTGATTTGCAGATTGCCTATACCTATGATGTGGAAAGCGCTATGGCCTTTAAGGAAGAGGTGGAAGAAGTATTTCCGGGCTTTAATATTTATGTAGCTCCCCTTTCTCTAAGTGTAGCCTGTCATATAGGCCCCGGGGCTTTAGCCTTAGCTTGTACTAAAAATCTTTGATATCAATACCTCCCGCTTTGGCAGGAGGTATTTTTTACTTTTTCCCAAATGCAAAATGTGATAGAATACTATGGATTTAATTTGTTTTTTAAAGTGAGGTATTAATGGCTGCACAGGATAATTATAATGCGTCCAGCATAACCGTGCTTGAGGGATTGGAAGCAGTTCGTAAAAGACCGGGAATGTACATTGGTTCAGTTTCCACAAAGGGACTAAACCATCTGATATATGAAATAGTGGATAATTCAGTAGATGAACATCTGGCAGGCTACTGTGACAAGATTTTTGTTACATTGGAGCCGGATGGCTCGGCTACTGTGGAGGATAACGGAAGAGGTATTCCCATTGAAATGCACGAAAAGGGTATGAGTGCGGAGCGTCTTGTATTTACCACTCTCCATGCAGGAGGTAAATTTGATGACTCTTCATACAAGACCAGTGGTGGTTTGCACGGTGTAGGATCTTCTGTAGTAAATGCTCTTTCCAACAGAATGACTGTAAGAGTCAAAAAGGGCGGGCATATATATGAGGATTCCTATGAAAGAGGTATTCCTACTACAGAGTTGGTTGACGGACTCTTACCGGTTGTGGGAAAAACCAGGGAAACGGGAACGAGAATTAATTTCCTGCCGGATGATACCATATTTGATAAGACCTGGTTTAGGGAAGAGGATGTAAAATCCAGACTTCATGAAACTGCTTACTTAAATCCCAATCTTACCATTATATTTGAGGACAGACGAAAGGATGAAATTGAATATGTGGAGTTTAGGGAGCCGGATGGACTTATAGGCTTTGTATGTGATATGAACAGGTCTAAGGAGGCTGTCCATGAGCCTATTTATTTTACAGGAGAGGCAGAGGGCATAACTGTGGAATGTGCATTCCAGTATGTGAATGAATTCCACGAAAATGTATTGGGCTTCTGTAATAATATTTACAACTCAGAGGGTGGTACCCATCTTACAGGCTTTAAGACCATGTTTACTACGGTCATAAATAATTATGCAAGAAGCATAGGTATACTCAAGGATAAGGATGCTAATTTTACAGGTACTGATGTAAGAAACGGTATGACTGCCATAGTATCCATTAAGCACCCGGACCCCAGATTTGAGGGACAGACCAAAACAAAGCTGGATAATCAGGATGCCGCAAAGGTGGTAAGCAAGGTAACGGGAGAAGAGGTAGTACATTTCTTTGACAGAAATCTTGAAACCTTGAAAGCGGTAATAGGATGTGCTGAAAAGGCGGCTAAAATAAGGCGTTCCGAGGAAAAAGCCAGGACAAATATGCTTAGCAAGCCCAAATACAGCTTTGACAGCAATGGTAAGCTGGCAAACTGTGAGAGCAGGGACCCTGAAAAATGTGAAATATTTATAGTCGAGGGAGATTCAGCCGGCGGCTCGGCAAAGACTGCCAGAGACCGAATGTATCAGGCAATTCTACCCATCAGAGGAAAGATTCTTAATGTAGAAAAGGCTTCCATAGACAAGGTGTTGGCTAATGCGGAGATTAAAACCATGATTAACGCCTTTGGCTGTGGTTTTTCCGAGGGCTATGGAAATGATTTTGACATAAGCAGGCTTAGATACGATAAAATAGTTATTATGGCGGATGCGGATGTGGATGGTGCACATATTGCAACCCTGCTTTTGACTCTTTTTTACAGATTTATGCCGGAGCTTATATATGAGGGACATGTGTATATTGCTATGCCACCTCTTTATAAGGCTATGCCCTCTAAGGGGGAGGAAGAATATTTGTATGATGATGCGGCACTGGAAAAATACCGCAAAACTCATAAGGGCAACTTCCTTTTACAGAGATATAAAGGTCTGGGAGAGATGGATGCAGCCCAGCTTTGGGAAACAACCCTGGATCCTGCAAGGCGTAAATTGAAAAGAGTGGCAATAGAGGATGCAAGAATGGCATCGGATGTAACAGAGCTTTTAATGGGCAATGAAGTACCTCCCAGAAAGGCATTTATCTATGATAATGCCAAAGAAGCACTTTTAGATGTATAAATAAAAAGAATGGCAAAAATAAATGGCTAAGAAGACAGATAACAGAGAATTTGAAGAAGATATAATTGTAACCGAGTATTCCGAGGTTATGAAAAAATCATATATTGATTACGCAATGAGTGTAATTGTGGCTCGTGCTCTTCCTGATGTAAGAGACGGCTTAAAGCCGGTTCAGCGAAGAACCTTATATGATATGCATGAGCTTGGAATTAAATATGATAAGCCTTATAGAAAGAGTGCCCGTATTGTAGGAGATACTATGGGTAAATATCATCCTCACGGGGATAGCTCTATCTATGATGCTTTGGTTGTAATGAGCCAGGAGTTTAAAAAAGGACTCCCTTTAGTAGACGGTCACGGAAACTTCGGAAATATTGAGGGAGACGGGGCGGCTGCTATGCGTTATACGGAGGCGCGCCTTGAAAAGGTTACCCAGATAGGACTTCTTTCCGACTTGGATAAGGATGTGGTGGACTTTATTCCAAACTTTGATGAGACGGAAAAGGAGCCCTCTGTTTTACCCTGTAGATTTCCAAATCTTTTGGTAAATGGTACTGAGGGTATAGCTGTAGGTATGGCTACCAGTATTCCTCCTCATAATCTTTCGGAAGTAATAGATGCAATGAAAGCATATATGAAAGATGAGAATATTTCCACTCGTCAGCTTATGCGCTATTGTAAGGGACCTGATTTCCCTACAGGCGGCATAGTAACCAATAAGGATGATTTATATGCAGTTTATGAAACCGGCTCAGGTAAAATAAAGGTTAGGGGCAAGGTTGAAACAGAAAAGGGGAAAAACGGTAAAACCAATGTGGTAATTACGGAAATTCCCTATCCTATGATTGGCGCCAATATTACAAAATTCTTACAGGATGTGGCTGCCTTGGCTGACAGTAAAAAGGCTCCGGATATTGTAGATATTTCAAATCAGTCCTCAAAAGAGGGAATTAGAATTGTAATTGAGCTAAAAAAGGATGCCAATGTAGATAATTTTATTAATCTTTTATATAAGAAAACCAGACTTGAGGATACCTTTGGAGTAAATATGCTTGCCATTGCCGCAGGACGTCCGGAAACTATGGGCCTTAAAAGAATTTTAAAGGAATGTACTGCCTTTCAGTTTGAGGTGGCAACCCGTAAATACACCAACCTTTTAAAGAAAGAGCAGGATAAAAAGGAAATACAGGAGGGGCTTATTAAGGCCTGCAATGTAATCGACCTTATTATTGAAATTCTAAGAGGCTCAAAGGACAGAGCTCAGGCAAAGGCCTGTTTAATAGAGGGAAAAACCACCGGAATTAAATTTAAAAATCCGGAGTCAAAGGTTATGGCAGGTAGCCTTATGTTTACCGAGTCCCAGGCCAATGCTATTTTGGATATGCGTCTTTATAAGTTAATAGGTCTGGAAATAGCAGCATTGGTGAAAGAGCATGAGGAAACTGTGGCAAATATCTTTAGATATGAAGATATTTTAAGCAGGAAAGACAGTATGACTCAGGTTCTTATTAATGAATTAGAGGAAATCAAAAAAGAATTTGGCAGAGCCAGACGCACAGTCATTGATAACTGTGAGGAAGCTGTTGTAGAAGAAGTTGCAGTGCCTGAAATGGATGTAATGTTTATTATGGATAGATTTGGCTACTGTAAAATTATTGATACGTCTGCCTATGAACGTAATAAGGAAACAATTGACAGCGAATTTAAATATGTTTGTAAGGTAAAAAACACCGGAAAAATATGTATTTTTACAAATTCAGGTCAGCTTCATACCTTTAAGGCAAAGGATTTGCCCCTTGGAAAAATGAGGGATAAGGGTGTGCCTGTGGATAATGTAAGTAATTTTTCTTCCCAGAAAGAAAGCATTGTGTCCGTAAATAGTCAGTCAGAGCTTAATTTATACAGACTTATATTTGTGACCAAAAATTCTATGTGTAAGCTTGTAGATGGCGGAGAATTTGATGTTGCCAAAAGAACTGTGGCTGCCACTAAGCTGGACGAGGGAGATGAGGTAGTATGTGTAGCTCCCTTGACAGAACAGAAGAATATTGTGTTAAAAACAAATGAGGGCTATTTCCTCAGATTTCAGATCGAGGAAATTCCTGAAAAGAAAAAGATTGCTTTAGGCGCAAGAGGAATGAAGCTGGGAGCAAGGGATTATGTGGAAGAGGTATTCTTTACAAGAGGAATGGATGATACAGAAATTCCACATAATGATAAGATGCTTAGGCTTAATGATATTAAGCTTGCAAGACGTGACGGAAAAGGAAGTAAGATAAGATGAGAGTAATTGCAGGAAAGGCTAGGTCAATGCCCCTATATACTCCCAAGGGAGAGGGAACAAGGCCGACCACCGACAGAATAAAGGAGACTTTGTTTAATATACTTCAAACAGATGTTCCGGGAGCGGTATTCTGTGATTTTTTTGCAGGAAGTGGCGGAATTGGAATCGAAGCCTTAAGTCGAGGTGCAAAATATGCTTATTTTGTGGAAAATAACAAGGAAGCATTGGATTGCATAAAGAAAAATCTTATATTTACAAAATTTGCTGATAATGCCACAATTGTTTCAAGAGATGTGCGGGATGCCCTTTTTGAAATAAAGGAAGCTGCCGATATAATATTTATGGACCCTCCCTATGAGCAGGAGTTGGAATTTGAGATTATGATACTGCTTAAAAATTCCAAGCTGCTTAAAGAGGATACAATCATTATTATCGAGGCGGATATTCGCAGGGATTTAAGAGAAATAGAAGCTTTGGGCTATGAGCTTTATAGAGAAAAAAACTATAAAACGAATAAACATGTATTTTTTAAAGCAATTTAAGTATAAGAGGTATTAAATGAAGAAAGCTGTATATCCGGGGAGCTTTGATCCCCTTACCTTTGGTCATCTTGATATTATAAAAAGAGCAGCAAAGGCCTTTGATGAATTGACGGTTGCAGTTCTGGATAACAAGGAAAAGACACCGTTGTTTTCTGTAGATGAACGTGTTAATATACTAAAAGAAGCCACAAAGGATATGCCTAAGGTTAAGGTGGAGTCCTTTGGAGGATTGCTTGTGGATTACGCTAAGGAGCGTGGATTTCATGTGTCCATAAGAGGTCTTCGGGCTATTACTGATTTTGAATACGAACTTCAGATAGCGCAGACAAATGCCATGCTGAGCAGAGGACAGCTTGATACTATGTTTTTGGTAACAAGTGTGAAATATTCCTATTTAAGTTCTTCAGGGGTTAAAGAAATTGCAGCCTTTGGAGGGGATATTTCAAGATGCTGTCCTGAATTTGTAACAGAGCTGGTATATGAAAAATACGGTCTGGAGAGGGGTAAATAATGGCTAGTAAAATTGAACAGACTATAGAAGATATTGAACAGCTTATAGATAGCTCTAAGTTTAAATCTTTTTCAAACACACATATTATTGTGGACAAATATGAACTGGAGTCTTTAGTTTCTGATTTGCGCAAAAGAGCGCCGGAAGAGATAAAACAATACCAGAAAATTATCAGCAACCGGGAGGCAATTATTAATGATGCCAAGTCTAAGGCTAAGGATTTGCTGGATAAGGCTTCTGCCCAGACTTCAGAGCTTATAAGTCAGCATGAGATTATGTTAAGAGCCTATGAGCAGGCTGATGAGGTGGTTAATCAGGCTATATTGAGAGCACAGGAAATAGTGGATGATGCTACAATAGAGTCCAATGAGTTAAAGACTTCGGCAATGCAGTATACAGATACCCTGCTTAGTCAGGTAGAAGATATAGTAAGTCATTATTTAGGCGCTGCCAACACAAAGTATGATGAACTGATTAAGTCTTTAAATGAGTGTTATGAAGTGGTACGTGCCAACAGACAGGAGCTTATTGCTACAGCGGTGGATGATGGCGGATTAGACGTAGAAGAGCTATTAACAGATGGGGCACTTTCCTACGATATACCTGAAAAGCAGCCAGTTGCAAAAAGTGGTGGCGAGGATATGGTGGACCTTGACCTTATATAGTGATTTAGGGGCTGTTTTTACAGCCTCTTTTTTAATAATGGGAAATGTACAGGGGAGGCGTACTGACGTGATAGGAAGTAGTAAGACTTTGTCCCGGTAAAACTTATGTACAAGGGATGCGCACTGACGCGATAGGAAGTAGTTGTGAATTTATTAAAAAAAATTATAATATTTGGCTTTTTTTTGGCTGTGTTGGCTCCTATAAGGGTAAATGCAAAGGATGTGGTAGTTGTAATTGACCCCGGGCATGGAGGAGAAAACCTGGGTGGACATACGGAACAGTTTGTAGAGCAGGAGCTGACAATTTTGGTAGCCAAACATATGAAAGAAAGACTTTCTTTATATGATAATGTAAAGGTATATCTGACCCATGAGGAAATAGGGGAAAAGGATTTATCCAGAATCGAAAGAGCGGAGATTGCCGCAAAATATAATGCAGACTTTATCTTTTCTCTTCATTTTAACATGTCGGAAAATCATAATCTCTACGGTGCGGAGGTGTGGACATCAGCCTTTGGCTCTTATTATGCCAAGGGACAGGAATTTGCCACTATTTTAATGGATGGAATGGTAAATGAGCTTGGCTTTTTTGACAGAGGTGTCAAGGTAAGAATAGGCAAAACAGGGGATGACTATTATGGCATAATCCTTAACGGAAAAAATCAGAAGATACCCACAGTCATTATAGAACATTGTCATATGGATGAGGAAAGGGATTACAGCTTTCTTTTGAATAATGAAAATCCATATCAGACCCTTGGTTATATGGATGCGGATGCAGTGGCAAAGTATTTTAGACTTTCAAGCAGTACACTTGGTGTAGACTATTCTGATTATGAAAGAAAAATTTTTGAAACACCAAATGCTAAGGTGTTACCCGATACAAGTGAGCCTGAATATTGCGACATAAAGCTTATAGATTTTGATGAAAAAGAGCTTAAGGCAAATATTGAGATATCTGCAAATGATAGTGATGGAATTTTACAATATTATAGTGTTTCATATGACGGTATAAATTATGAAAGACTAAGGCCCTGGAGTGATAGTGAAGAGGCTAAAGAGCCTGAAGAAAAGAATATTATCAGGGGAGAGGTTAAGCTTATTCCCGGACAGGAGTCGAGGGTTAAGGTCAGGACATATAATCGTTATGACCTTTATACTGAAAGTGAATTTATTATTTTACCCGCCGGAGAACTAAAAGAGGTTAAGGAGCAGGAAAGTATTTCAGAATACAGGGAAATCACATATGAGGTTACTAAACAGGAACTGTTAGAGGAAAATAAAACTTTAACAATTATTGTAATAAGTGCTCTTATTACAGGAGCCATATTCCTTACAGCGGTATTAGTGGTTTATAGTGTGAGAAACAGCAGACGCCGCAGAAAACGCAGAAGAAAGTAAATTATTAATAATGGGCTTTAAAGCAGAGGATTAGTATGAGACTTGATAAATATCTTTGCGATTTAGATATAGGCAGCCGAAGTCAGGTTAAGGAAATAATTAAAAAAAAGAGAGTCACTGTAGATGGAGAGGTGGCTACAAATCCGGCTATGGCTTTAGCGGATACATCCAAGGTATATCTGGATGGGGAACTTCTTACATATGAGGAGTTTAGATATTTTATGCTAAATAAACCTCAGGGAGTAGTTTCTGCTACGGAGGACGGAAAAGAAAAGACTGTTATGGAGCTGCTTGGTAATGAAAATATTAAGGGTATGTTTCCGGTAGGCAGACTTGATAAGGATACGGAGGGCTTGCTCTTAATAACCAATGACGGGAAATTGGCTCATAATCTTTTAAGCCCTAAAAAGCATGTGGAGAAATGCTACTATGTGGAGCTTTTGGAGGATATTAAAAGCGAAGATATAAAGCAGCTTGAAGCAGGTGTTGATATTGGAGATGATACTGTTACACTTCCTGCAAGGGTGGAGGCTATAAACAAAAAAGCTATTTATCTGACCATTACAGAGGGCAGATACCATCAGGTAAAGCGCATGCTGGAAGCGGTAAATAATAAGGTGGTATTTTTAAAGAGGGTAAGCTTTGGCACCCTCACTCTGGACGAGGAATTAAAAACAGGAGAGTATAGGAGGCTCTACGCAGATGAGCTTATTATGCTTAGCCTGAAATAGAAAAGAGGATTACTATGTTGACAGATATAAAGGCATGTATTTTTGACATGGATGGCACATTAATTGACTCCATGGACTTGTGGTATGATATAGATGTAGAGTATTTTAAACGTTATGGGAAAAAGCTTCCTGCCACATATCAAAAGGAAATAGAGGGATTAAGTGTTATAGAGACAGCCATTTACACCAAGGAGAAATATGGTTTTGAAAGCTCAGTGGAAGAAATGGTGGCAGAATGGAATGATATGGCATATGAACATTATGCAAACAATATAAAATATAAGCCATATGCAGAGAGATTTTTAAATAAGCTAAAAGGTATGGGGATTAAGCTGGGAATTGCCACCAGCAATTCAAAGGCCCTTTTTAATGCCTTTGCTTTAAGCTCCGGGCTTAATAATATTATTGATGTTGCTATTACGGGAGAAGATGTGGTTAAGGGCAAGCCCGATGGAGAATGTTATTTAAAGGCGGCGAAAAGCCTTAAGGTTAATCCCAGGGAGTGTCTGGTATTTGAAGATATTTGTACCGGTATTATGGCAGGCATCAATGCGGGTATGAAAACCTGTGCGGTGGATGATAATTATTCAAAGAGTCAGTGGCAGGAAAAGATTGCAATGGCGGATTATCATATTTTTGGATATAAGGAATTGTGTGAGGAGTAGTTTAACAGTATGGACTTTTTATATAAAAAACATCCTAAGGGAACCTATGAATATGCGGTATATAAAAGAAAGGCAGATATAATAGTAACCCTTATTTTATTTGCTTTGGCACTTGGGCTTTACATAACGGGCAGGATTGCTACCGGATCTAATAAAAATATGTTAACAATAGTAGCGGTTTTAGGACTTCTGCCTGCTTCCAAAATGGTGGTAGAGGTAATAATGAGCTTTAAAGTTCATCCCTGCAACCTTGCATTAAAGGAAAAGCTTGATAAAAATACAGGAGCTCTTTGCGGACTTTACAATATGTACTTTACCTCCTATGAAAAAAATTTTGGCTTTGCCCATATGGTTGTAACAAAGAACGCTGTTTTGTGCTACGCTACAGAGAATAAGGTGGAGGAAAAAGCATTTCAAAAGCATTTAACTGATTTGCTGAAAAAAGAGGGAATAAAGGATACCCTGATAAAGGTTTTTTATAATGAGGAAAAATATATTAAGAGATTAATAGAGCTTAATAATTTGGAGGACACAGAGGTAAACTTAAATATACTTAGAGTTGTTATGGAAGTAACCCTGTAAAGAGAGGATGCATATGCTGGCATTAAGTGATGAGATATTAATGTCGGTGGATAAACCGGCAAGATATATAGGAAATGAAATAAACAGTGTTGTAAAGGATAAGGCCAAGGTGGATGTACGAATTGCCATGTGCTTTCCTGACGTATATGAAATCGGAATGAGCCATTTGGGGCTTCAAATTCTTTATGATATGTTTAACAAACAAGAGGATGTATGGTGCGAGAGAGTATTTTCTCCCTGGACGGATTTAGACCCTATTATGCGAAGAGAAAACATACCTCTGTTTGGCCTGGAAAGTCAGGAGCCTGTTAAGAATATGGATTTTTTGGCTATTACCATACAGTATGAAATGTGCTACACAAATATACTACAGGTTTTAGATTTATCAGGTATTCCGTTAAGAGCAAAAGACAGGGGAGAGGATGATATCTTTGTAATAGGCGGGGGTCCCTGTACCTATAATCCTGAGCCTATTGCAGACTTCTTTGATTTCTTTTATATAGGAGAGGGAGAAACAAAATATCGTGATATTTTTGATATATATAAGGAGCATAAGAGAAACAAAACCTCAAGAAAGGAATTTTTAATTCAGATTGCAAAGCTTGAGGGAATGTATGTGCCCTCTCTGTATGATGTGGAATATAATGAGGATAAGACAATTAAATCCTTTAAACCCAATGTGGAGGGAATTCCCGAAACAGTGGAAAAGGAAATGGTTACTGATTTAACAAATACCTATTATCCCGATGCCCCCATTGTACCATTTATTAAGGTTACACAGGACAGGGTGGTCTTGGAAATTCAAAGAGGCTGTATAAGAGGCTGTAGATTTTGTCAGGCAGGCCAGCTTTACCGTCCTGTCAGGGAAAGAGATGTGGAAATGCTTAAAAAGCAGGCAGTAAAAATGCTTAATGCCACAGGTCATGAGGAGATTTCTTTAAGCTCATTAAGCTCCAGCGATTATTCAAAGCTGGAGGAGCTGGTAAATTTCCTGATAGAAGAATGCAGCTCAAGAAAGATTAATATATCCCTGCCCTCACTTAGAATAGATAATTTCTCTGTAGATGTAATGGGCAAGGTACAGGATGTTAAGAAAAGCTCTTTAACCTTTGCGCCGGAAGCCGGCAGTCAGAGAATGAGAGATGTAATAAATAAGGGCTTAACAGAGGAAGATATTTTAAAGGGAGCACATCTTGCCTTTGAAAACGGTTGGACAAGGGTTAAGCTTTACTTTATGCTGGGACTTCCGGGAGAAACTAAGGAGGATATAGAGGGGATTGGAGATTTGGCAAATAAGGTTGCCATGGAATTCTTTGATACAGTACCTAAGGAGGAAAGAAAGAATGGGCCGGTTCAGATTGTGGCTTCCACATCTTTCTTTATACCAAAGCCCTTTACTCCTTTCCAGTGGGCGCCTCAGGCTACAAAGGAGGAGTTTATTGAAAAGGCATATATCTGTAGAAGCTCCATTATGTCCCAGCTTAATCAGAAGCGTATAAAATATAATTGGCATGAAACAGATGTAAGTGTGCTGGAGGGCGTACTTGCCAGAGGCGACAGGAAGCTTTGTGATGCAATAGAACTGGCATATAAAAAGGGCTGTCTCTATGATGCCTGGACTGATACCTATCATCATGAGCTTTGGCTTGAAGCCTTTGAGGAATGTGGAATTGACATTGACTTTTATACCACAAGAGTAAGGGAGCTTGATGAAATCTTCCCCTGGGACTTCTTAAATTGTGGAGTGAGCAAGGAATTTTTGAAAAGGGAATGGCTTAGAGCCTGTGAGGGTGTGGTTACACCTAACTGTAAGGAAGCATGTAGCGGATGCGGTGCGGCAAAATACGGGACAGGCGTATGCTTTGAAGCGAGATAGGATTACTATGGATGATAGAATAAAATTACGTTTAAAATTCAGCAAGCACGGTGCTGTAAAATATATAGGTCATTTGGATATATTAAGATATTTTCAAAAGAGTATGAGGAGAGCGGGAGTGGACATTGCCTATTCTGCTGGCTATTCTCCACATCAGATTATGAGCTTTGCCCAGCCCTTGGGAGTGGGAATGGAAAGCGAGGGGGAATATCTGGATATGGAGGTTAATTCCTGCGACAGTGCTAAGGCTTTAATAAATCAGATAAATGAGGTAATGGTTCCGGGAATGAGGATTGAGGGCTGTGTGCGTCTGCCTGAGGGAACTAAAAATGCCATGGCTTCCGTAGCTGCCGCAAGCTATAGGGTCACTTTAAAAAACGGAGAGAATTTTCCCGAAAAGATATTGGAAAAGGCTGATGCTTTTTTTGCACAGGAAAATATTATTATTACCAAAGAAACCAAGAAAAATACTTTGGAGGTGGATTTAAAGCCCCATATCTATAGTCAGGAATTTACAGACAAGGAATTTAATTGCTTTGTAGATGCTTCAAGTGCAGGAAATATTAAATCTACTCAAATACTTGAAGCCCTGTATAAATATGCAGGTGTGGAATATAAACCCCTTGCCTTTCAGGTAACAAGAATTGAAACCTATGCAAATAAGGGTAGCGAAGAAAAACCTGAATTTGTACCATTATTGGATATGGGAGAGGCTTTTTAGAAAGAGGATATAAGGTTGCAAAATCGTATTGTTATTACATACTATAATAATTGTATATTGTGCCTGTACTTTGAAGAGGAAATATTGTGGGATATGGCATTGTTTCCAATAGAGGAGGAAAGATTAAAAAGTGTGTATATTGGTAAGGTAAAGAATATAATTACCAATATAGGCGCTGCCTTTGTAGATATTGCCCCCGGCAAAAGCTGTTATTTAAGTCTGGATAACATAGGGGAGCTTACAGTTCTAAACAGAAAAAGAGAGAAAAATGATTTAAAACAGGGAGATGAAGTTTTAGTCCAGCTTATAAAGGGTGGAGTGAAAAACAAGGCTCCTGTGTGCTCCGGTAAGCTTAGGCTTAATGAGGAAATAAAAAAACAGGTACTTGCCATTGCACCTAGTAGAAGCTGCTACAGTGTGTTATACTACGGAAAGCCTGCCTATATAGAATTTATATCAAAATTTGATATAAAAAGCCTTGATAAAATTACCTGTGCAGATGAAAATATATTTGATGAGGTAATGGGATATACAGATAGGGTAGCTCCAAATCACAAGGATAAAGTGGTGGCATATGAGGATGATTTTTCCTTAAATAAGCTTTATAAGGTAGATACCATTATGGAGGAGGTTTTCTCCAAACGCGTCTGGCTTAAAAGCGGAGCCAATATTGTAATTGATTATACGGAGGCTATGACTGTTATTGATGTAAATACGGCAAAATCCATTCGTAACAAATCAGATGAGCATATTCTTAATATAAATATGGAAGCGGCAAAGGAAATATTCAGGCAGTTACGTCTTAGAAATCTTTCAGGAATGATTTTAATAGATTTTATTAATGACATTCCTGAGGGTACGGATAAGCTTACCGAATATATTAAGGATTTAGCATCAAAGGAAGCAGTAAAGACTGAATTTATAGATATAACGGGACTTGGTATTGTAGAGCTTACCAGAGCAAAAAAATACAAGACAATTAACGAAACTTTAAAGTATAGGTGAGATATGGCTATTTATGATGAAATTAAAAATAAGCTTCCGGTGGCACCATTAGCAGTGATAGCATTGGACTCGGCTAAAAATTTAAGTAATGGCATTGACAGATATCTGGTTTCTGCCAGAAGAGAGGAAGAGGCATTTGTATGCTGTGACAATGACCCCTCAATTCAGGGCTATTTCAGAGACACCTATATTACACAGGCAAGATTTCCCAGATTTGGTACAGGAGAGGCCAAATGTATACTTGATGAGTCTGTAAGGGGTAAGGATTTATTTCTTATCTGTGATGTTACAAATAACAGTATTACCTATAGAATGAATGGCTTTGTAAATCATATGAGCCCCGATGATCATTATCAGGATTTAAAGAGGGTTATTGCGGCGACTGCCGGAAAGGCAAAAAGAATAAATATAATTATGCCCTTTTTATATGAGGGCAGGCAGCACAGACGCTCTTCAAGAGAGTCCTTGGACTGTGCCTTTATGCTGGAAGAGTTATATAGTATGGGGGTGGATAATTTTATTACCTTTGATGCCCATGACCCAAGGGTGGCAAATGCCATTCCTTTAAACGGCTTTGATAATTATACACCTCCAACCCCCTTTATTAATGCACTTTTAAATACTGAAAGGGATTTAAATATTGATAAGAATCATCTGGTAGTTATTTCTCCGGATGAGGGAGCCTTAAACAGAAGTATATATTTTGCTAACGTACTTGGTGTAAATACAGGTATGTTTTACAAAAGAAGAGACTATACCAAGATTGTAAACGGTAAAAATCCTATAGTAGCCCATGAATTTTTGGGAGACAGTATTGATGGCAAGGATGTTATTATTATGGACGATATGATTTCATCAGGAGAGTCCATGATTGATACAGCAAGACAGCTTAAGGAAATGAATGCAAGAAAGGTATATATTTGTTGCACCTTTGGACTTTTTACAAATGGACTTAAGGCATTTGATAACGCCTATGAACGCTGCTTCTTTGAGAAGCTTGTGACTACAAACTTAAATTACAGAAACCCCGAAATATATGACAGACCATATTATTTAGAGGCGGATATGACAAAGTTTGTGGCTGATATTATAAATATGATGAATCATGACGCTTCCATGTCCAATATTCATCATAATGCAAAGCAGCTTCATGCAGCGATTGAGGCTTATAATAGCAGAGCCTTTGAGGATATTGATGAGCACGCATAATGAAATTAAAGGGCAAAAAATAGATGTGGTAGTATCCGGCTCCATTTCTCATAAATTAGGAATTGTACCGGGAGATTTTTTGCTTAAAATAAATGATACATTGCCGGAGGATATTTTTGATTATCAATATCAGATGGTAAATGAAGAGGTTACTTTGCTTATAAGGCATAGTGACAACGAAGAAGAGGAATATTTTATTAAAAAGGATGAGGATGATGATTTAGGTCTGCAATTTAACAGCGGACTTATGGATGAATACAGGCATTGCTCAAATAAATGTATATTTTGCTTTATTGACCAGATGCCACCGGGAATGAGAAAAAATCTTTATTTCAAGGATGATGATGCCAGACTTTCCTTTTTACAGGGTAATTATATTACTCTTACAAATATGTCCGACCATAATATCGAACGTATAATAAAGTATCGTCTAAGCCCCATTAATATATCCTTTCAGACTATGAATCCGGAACTTAGAAATAAAATGCTTAATAACCGCTTTGCAGGGGCGGCCCTAGAGAAAGTAAAGCGCTTTTATGAAGCCGGTATTATAATGAATGGACAGATAGTCCTTTGCAAGGGAGTAAATGACGGTAAAGAGCTGGAATTTTCCCTGCAGGAGCTATTTAAATATGTTCCAATCCTGGAGTCTCTTTCCGTTGTGCCCGTGGGACTTTCCAAGTATAGGGAGGGACTCTATCCCTTAGAGCCCTTTACAAAGGAAGATGCAGGAGAGGTCATTGATACTATTGAAAGGTGGCAACGTCTATCCTATGAAAAGCATGGCTTACATTTTGTGCATGCCTCTGATGAATGGTATATTTTAGCTGATAGAGAGCTTCCGGAGGAAGACAGGTACGACGGCTATTTACAGATTGAAAATGGTGTGGGTATGGTTCGCTCCATGCTGACAGAATTTGATGAGGGCTTAGAGGCTGCAAAGGAAAAATACGGAAGAGGCAGGGATAACAGGACTGCTAAAATCATAGATGGCAAGATAAACAAGGATAATAATAGCCTAGGATTTTTAAATCAATTCAAAGGACTTTTTAGTAAAAAAACAATAAAAAAAGAAAAATTTACTCTTATTACAGGACGCCTGATTTATCCCTTTCTTAAGGAGATGGCAGACAGGGCAATGGAAGCCTTTCCTGAAAGAGAGATAAAGATACTTGCAATCAGAAATGATTTTTTTGGAGAAAGAATTACTGTATCGGGACTGCTTACAGGGCAGGATATAATCGCACAATGCAAAGAGTTTGGAGAGCTGGGAGATACAATAGTACTGCCCTCCAATGTATTACAGGCAGAGTCAGAGCTTTTATTGGATGACCTGACTGTAAGTGATTTAGAAAGAGCGCTGGGAGTCAGGGTTAAAATATCCGGTACTGACGGATATGGACTTTTAAACACCATGCTTGGATTTTAAAAGGCGTATTGCCTTGGAAATGAGGAATTATGAGTAAAAAAAGAGGAAAACCCATTGTGGCAGTTGTGGGACGTCCCAATGTGGGAAAGAGCACACTGTTTAATGCTTTGGCAGGGGATATGATTTCCATTGTAAAGGATACTCCCGGTATTACAAGGGATAGAATCTATGCGGATATTACATGGCTTGATAAGTCCTTTACCCTTATTGATACAGGGGGAATTGAGCCGGACAGCAGGGATGTAATACTTAGTCAGATGAGGGAGCAGGCGCAGATTGCCATTGACACTGCGGATGTTATTTTATTTATGACAGATGTAAGACAGGGGCTTACCGATTCAGATATGAAAGTAGCTGATATGTTAAGACGTGCCCAAAAGCCTGTGCTCTTATTGGTAAACAAGGTGGACAGCTTTGATAAATTTATGGCTGATACCTATGAGTTTTATAATCTTGGTATCGGAGATCCCATACCGGTTTCTGCGGCTAACAGACTTGGCATTGGAGATATGCTGGAAAAGGTAGTGGAGCTTTTCCCGGAGGACAATGCTAATGATGAAGAGGATGACAGACCCCGTATTGCTGTTATAGGAAAGCCAAATGTAGGAAAATCCTCCTTAGTAAATAAACTTATAGGCGAAAATCGTTTGATTGTATCGGATATTGCAGGTACTACCAGAGATGCGGTAGATACACCTGTTAAATATAACGGTCAGGAATATGTATTTATTGATACAGCAGGTCTTAGACGTAAGAATAAGATTAAAGAAGAGCTGGAAAAATATATGATTGTCCGTACCGTAAGTGCTGTGGAAAGAGCTGATGTGGTAGTGCTTCTTATTGACGCGGCAGAGGGAGTGACCGAGCAGGATGCTAAGATTGCCGGTATTGCCCATGAAAGGGGCAAGGGCTTTATAATAGCTGTGAATAAATGGGATTTAGTTGAGAAAAACAATAAAACCATGAATGAATTTACAGAAAAGGTGAGACAGACCCTTTCATTTATGCCCTATGCGGAAATTATATATATTTCAGCAGTAACAGGTCAGAGAACCGGCAAGCTTTTTGAGCTTATAGATGAAGTGAGAGAAAGTGCTACAATGCGTGTACAGACAGGTGTGCTTAATGAAATTATGGCAGAGGCTACAGCTATGCAGCAGCCACCATCTGATAAGGGTAAGCGACTTAAGCTATACTACATTACCCAGGTATCGGTTAAGCCTCCTACATTTGTTATATTTGTAAATGACAAGGAGCTTATGCACTTTTCTTATACCAGATATATTGAAAATCAGATTAGAAATACCTTTGGTTTTAAGGGTACACCACTTAAATTTATTATAAGGGAACGTAAAGAGGATAAATAAGGGGGTAAGGGATGATTAGATTATTATGTATCGCTATCGGATATTGCTTTGGGGTGTTTCAGACAGCTTTTATTTACGGAAAAATACACGGTATTGATATAAGGACTGTAGGCAGTGGAAATGCGGGAACTACCAATACTCTAAGAGTATTGGGCACAAAGGCAGGACTTATTGTGCTCTTTGGAGATATTATTAAAACTATGCTGGCAATAGGTGTAACAAAGCTGCTTGTATGCCCAGGTCAGCCGGATAGTATGAGATATATTTTGATTTTCTATACAGCCATGGGTGCCATTATAGGTCATAATTATCCTTTCTATATGGGCTTTAAAGGGGGAAAGGGTATTGCATCCACAGCAGGACTTATACTGTCATTAAATATCTGGTATTTTATTGTGGGATTAATAATGTTTTTTACACCATTTTTCACAGTTCATTATGTATCCCTGGGCTCATTGCTGGTATATCTGGCATTTGTAATCCAGACCATAATTTTCGGACAGATGGGACTTCTTGGAGATATGACTCAGGCACAGCTATACGAGCTATATGCCATAGTTCTTTTCCTTATGGCAATGGCATATTGGAGGCATAGAGAAAATATTGTTAAGCTACTAAAGGGAACTGAGAGAAAAACTTACCTTGGTAAAAAGAGTAAAGAGGGAAAGGAGCCATCATGAGAAATATTGGTGTAATAGGAGCAGGAAGCTGGGGAATTGCACTGGCAAACCTGTTGGCAGGTAATGGCCATAAAGTTACAGTATGGTCCATAATTGAGTCGGAAATTGAAATGCTTAAAAACAATCATGAGCATTTGGATAAGCTGCCCGGTGTAAAATTAAATGATAGTATTGAATATACAACAGATTTAGAGTCTGCTATTAACAGTATGGACTTTTTAGTATTAGCGGTACCATCTCCCTACACAAGAAGTACTGCAAAGACTATGAAAGAATTTGTTAAAGAGGGACAGATAATTGTAAATGTAGGAAAGGGTGTGGAAGAGCATACCTTGCTTACGCTCTCACAAATTATTGAAGAGGAAATACCTGTGGCTACTGTATGTGTGCTTTCAGGCCCCTCCCACGCAGAGGAGGTGGGAAGAGGTCTGCCTACAACAGTGGTGGTGGCATCAAAGGAACAACAGTCTGCTGAGCTGTTGCAGGATGCTTTTATGAATGATTTTTTCAGAGTATATACCAGCTCTGATATTTTAGGAGTGGAGCTGGGAGCGGCTCTTAAAAATGTGGTGGCTTTGGCAGCAGGTATTGCCGATGGTTTGGGCTATGGAGATAATGCCAAGGCAGCTCTTATTACAAGAGGAATTTCAGAAATAGCAAGACTGGGCATGGCAATGGGAGGACAATTTGAAACCTTTAGCGGCCTTACAGGAATAGGGGATTTGATTGTAACCTGCGCCAGTATGCACAGTAGAAACAGAAGAGCCGGAATACTCATAGGTCAGGGAAAGAGCTATGACGAGGCAATGGCAGAGGTAAAGATGGTGGTAGAGGGCGTATATAGCGCCAAGGCTGCCATGAGACTTTCAAAGAAATATAAGATAGATTTACCTATTATAGAACAGGTAAACCTCATACTGTTTGACAATAAGCCTGCAAATGAAGCTATGAAAGATTTAATGGGCAGGGATAAAAAAGACGAGCATGTGAATATCAACTGGGAGAATTAAAATGAGTACAATCAGTCAGGATTTTTCTGGAACAAATGAATATGTGGCAAGTAAGCAGCTGCTTGATGCGGTAAATGTGGCAATTACATTACAAAAGCCTCTTTTAATAAAGGGAGAGCCCGGAACCGGTAAAACCATGTTAGCTGAGGCTGTTGCCAAGGCTCTAAATAAGAAGCTTATTATATGGAATATAAAATCCACAACAAAGGCTCAGGACGGTCTCTATATGTATGATACCATTCAAAGACTCTATGACGGACAGTTTGGAGAAGAGGGAGTGGATGATATTGCCAAATATATCAAGCTTGGAAAATTAGGGGAAGCCTTTGAAAGTGAAGAGCAGACCATACTTTTGATTGACGAGATTGATAAAGCGGATTTGGAATTTCCCAACGACTTGCTTTGGGAGCTGGATCAGATGGAATTTTATATCCATGAAACAAGAAAGACTGTTAAAGCAAAGCAGCGTCCTATTGTAATAATTACTTCCAATGCTGAAAAAGAGTTGCCGGACGCATTTTTAAGAAGATGCATCTTCCACTATATTGATTTCCCGGATGCGGATTTGATGGAGGAGATTGTACGGGTACATCTGCCTAATGTAGCTGATAATGTATTAAAAAATGCCTTTGAAGTATTTTACGATATAAGAGCTATGAGGGATATAAGGAAAAAGCCCTCTACATCCGAGCTTATAGATTGGCTGAATGTATTGCAAATGAGTGGTATAGAAGCTGAAGAGATCAGAAAGAAGCTGCCATTTGCAGGTGTAATTGTAAAAAAGGATGAAGATATAGCTACGGTAAAACAGAAAATCAATCTATAGGTATAAAGCGCTTATTAAAGGTATACAAGTGCCTGCTAAAAGGAAAAAGTGCTATTTAAAGGTATGAAAGCGCTTGTTAGAGGCTTAAATTTGACAGACGATAAGGCGTGCTATGTTTAATAAATTTTTCTATGACTTACGTGAGGCAGGATTAAAGGTTACGCCCTTTGAGTGGCTGACACTACAGGAGGCTCTGGATAAGGGGTTGCATAACAGCTCTTTAACAGACTTTTATTATCTTTCACGTATGATACTTGTGAAAAGTGAAACTGAATATGATAAATTCGACATGGTCTTTGAAAGCAATTTTAAGGGTAAGGCATATGACCCCGAGGTAGGTGCCAATATGCTTAAATGGCTGGATAAATCTGACTTTATGGATATGCTTGACAGAGATGAAAAGCAGTGGCTTAACAAGATGGAGGACATTCAGGTAGACAAGGATGATGTGGAACAGAAATTCAAGGAGCGCCTAAAGGAGCAGGACAGTGAGCATAATGGCGGCTCCCATTGGATAGGCACCATGGGTAAAACCTCTTTCGGTAATACGGGAGGAAATATTGGTGGTGTAAGGGTTGGAGGAAAAAGTGGATATCAGTCAGCCTTTGCGGTAATAGGTGCTAAGAAATACAGGGATTTCAGAGAGGACAGAATTGTTGATAACAGACAATTTATGCAGGCTCTAAGAAAGCTCAGACAATTTTCTACGAAGCTTGAAATTCCTAAAACGGAGCTGGACATAAACGGTACAGTGGATAAAACCTGCAATAATGGTGGTATGCTTCAGATTGTAATGGATAAGCCCAGAAAAAATGCGGTAAAGCTTTTACTGCTTATGGATAGTGGCGGAACCATGATTCCCTACAGCAGTCTGATGAATGAGCTTTTTCAATCGGTAAATAAATCCAACCATTATAAGGATGTAAAGGTATATTACTTCCATAACTGTATTTATTCCAAACTTTATAATACTCCGGAATGTGAAAACGGAGATTGGATTGATACAGAATGGATGTTTAGAAATTTAGACAGTGATTACAAGGTAATAATTGTGGGAGATGCAGCTATGGCACCTGAGGAGCTTTATTCCGACAGTGGAAATTACAGAGGTCCAAATGGCGGGCTATCCGGGTGGGACTGGCTTCTTTTAATGAAGAGACATTATAAGAAAATAGTCTGGATGAATCCCAAGATGGCAGAGGGGCACGCTCCCTGGAGAGAGGCAGAAACCGCAGTAAAAACAATTTTTCCAATGTTCAAGCTTACTGTTAAAGGATTAAATGATGCTATGGCAGTGCTGATGAGTGGAAGATAGAAGAGGATTATATATGGAAAAGAGCTTGCCGATAATGCTTCATGGACAGGTTCATCATGGAATAAAGCTGGGAAGCCGTCTTAATATGCCCACTGCAAATATTATTCCCAGAGAGGATATTACAGGTATAGATGCCGGAGTATATTATTCTAAATTGCATATAGAGGACAGAATATATAAAAGCATTACCAATATAGGAAGAAAGCCTACGGTTAAGGACACACCTGATATTAATGTAGAAACATTTATTTATGATTTTTCGGGAGATTTGTATGAAAAGGAAATAGGGGTGGAATTATTGGAATTCAGACGTCCTGAAATGAAGTTTGGTTCACTGGAGGAGCTTTGCAGTCATATGAAAGAGGATGTTGAAGCCGGCAGACTTTACCGGGATTGACAAAAAACACAGGTAGGTATTAGAATGTGGTAACTAAAGGGGCATACCCTTATGGATTAAAAATGAAACCTTTGGTTTCAAAGTGAGGAGTATTATGGGAATTTATGAAGAGCTTCAGGCAAGAGGTCTGATTGCACAGGTTACAGATGAAAAGGAAATAAGAGAACTTATTAATAACGGGGGAGCCAGATTTTATATAGGCTTTGACCCTACTGCGGATTCTCTTCATGTAGGTCATTTTATGGCTCTTTGCCTTATGAAAAGACTTCAGATGGCAGGAAATAAGCCTGTTGTACTTATTGGTGGAGGAACAGGCTATATTGGAGACCCATCAGGAAGAAGTGATTTAAGAAATGTAATGACTCCGGAGCAAATTCAGCACAACTGTGATTGCTTTAAGAAGCAGATGGAGAAGTTTATTGAATTCGGAGATGATAAGGCAATTATGGTAAATAATGCCGACTGGCTTTTAAAGCTTAATTATATTGAGCTTTTAAGAGAGGTGGGCGCATGTTTTTCCGTTAATAATATGCTTAGGGCTGAATGTTATAAAAATCGTATGGAAAAGGGGCTCTCATTTTTGGAGTTTAACTATATGATTATGCAGTCTTATGACTTCTACTACCTGCATAATAAATACGGCTGTAATATGCAGTTCGGCGGAGATGACCAGTGGTCAAATATGTTAGGCGGAACCGAGCTTATTCGTAAAAAGACAGGCGAAGACGCATATGCTATGACAATTACCCTGCTCCTTAATTCAGAGGGCAAAAAAATGGGTAAAACAGCAAAGGGTGCTGTATGGCTTGACCCTGAAAAGACCTCTCCATTTGAATTTTACCAGTACTGGAGAAATGTAAGTGATGCTGATGTACTTAAATGTATAAAGCTTCTTACATTCCTGCCTCTTGAGGAAATTGAAAAAATGGAAGCCTGGGAGGGTGCAGAGCTTAATAAAGCCAAGGAAATTTTGGCATTTGAGCTTACAAAGCTTGTGCACAGTGAAGAAGAGGCAAGAAAAGCCGAAGAGTCTTCAAAGGCATTATTTAGTGGCGGCGGCACACTTGAAATGCCCACAGCTACCATTGGTGCAGATAAGCTTAGAGATGGCAAAATTGATATATTGGGTATTCTGGTGGCTTCAGGTCTTACACCTACCAGAAATGAAGCACGACGTGCCGTGGAACAGGGCGGTGTTTTAGTAGATGATAACAAGGTAACAGATATAAAAACTCTCTATTCTCCGGAAGAACTTTCGGGAGAGGGCATAGTAGTAAGAAGAGGAAAGAAGAGCTACAAGAGAGTGATTTTTGAATAATAAAAATTAACTTGAAATTTCCTATGGTTTTGGATATACTAAACAAGGTTTTGATGGGAAATCAATGAAAGGATATAGATTATGAAAAAAAATTTGTTATTAGCACTAATGGGTATCAGTGCGTGCCTGGCTTTGACAGCATGTAGTAAAAAGGAAAAAAACACAGATGTAGTGGTTCCGGAGATTATTACCATTGAAGAGAACAACACAGAAGAGGTAACAGAAGAAGAGCCGGAAGAAGAGGAAGATGTACTTCCGGAGGGAATGATATACAGTGAGCTTACAGGTCTTCCTATTGATGCATCTCTTGAAAAGCAGAGACCTATAGCTGCCATGGTGGATAATGAGAGTAAAGCATTACCTCACTTTGGTCTTACAACAGCAGATATTATATATGAAATGGTTAACTCAACAGCAAATGACCGTGTTACAAGACTTATGGTTATTTATAAGGATTGGGAGAATATTGAGCAGTTAGGCTCTATTCGTTCTATCCGTCCCACAAATATTTGGGTTGCAGGCGAGTATAATGCTGTAATGTGTCATGACGGTGGTCCTTTCTATATTGATACATATATGGCAAAAGATTATGCTAACAATTTCTCAGGTATATTCAGCCGTGTAAACAACGGTAAGTCAAGAGAATTTACAGAGTATATTGTAAAAGGAGATTTGGAAAAGGCATTTTCAAAGGCTTCTTTCTCGAAGGAGTACAATGAGTACTATGAGGGACCTCACTTCCAGTTCTCTACACAGTCAAAGCAGATTGAGCTTAATGGAGACAGCGCTACAAATATTAATTTAACTGCTGCTTTCAAGCACAATAAATCACAGCTTAAATATAATGCGGATACTGCAAGATATGAGTACTATGAGTATGGAAGTGCTCACTTAGATGGCAAGACAAATGAGCAGCTTTCTTTCAAGAATGTTATCTTACAGAGTGCTGATATATTCCAGTTGGATAAGAATGGATATATGGCATATGATAACTTCTATGGAGACAAGGGCAAGGGCGAGGGTCTTTATATAACAAATGGTAAGTCTACAAAGATTACCTGGGAAAAGAAGACCGAGAATGGTATTTGTCGCTATTATACAGAGGATGGAGAAGAGCTTACTATGAATGCAGGAAACACCTACATTGCACTTGTTCCATCTGATTATTGGAAAGACATAACTCTTAACTAATTAAGATTATATTTAAACCCCGACTTTTACAGGTCGGGGTTTTTTGATATAATACTATGGATGCAAACGGAGATGTTAATAACATTTTCCGATATAATTTATAATAAATATATTATATGGAGGCAGAATGAATTTAATATATGACAAGCTTTTAAAATGTGTAGCCGGTGTAAGAGAGAAGACAGATTTTGTACCTGAGGTCGCTATAGTATTAGGCTCAGGACTTGGAGACTATGCAGATAGTATACAGGTGGAATGTGAAGTGGCATATGAAGATATTGAGGGCTTCCCTGTTTCTACCGTTCCGGGACATGAGGGCAAATTTATATTTGGATATGTAAATGATATTCCTGTAGTATGTATGAAAGGAAGAGTACATTTTTACGAGGGATATCCTATTTCGGAGGTGGTACTACCCATACGTCTTATGAAGCTTTTAGGAGCAAAAATTTTGTTTTTAACCAATGCTTCAGGAGGAATAAATCCTAAGTTTAGTGCCGGGGATTTTATGATGCTGACAGACCATATATCTCTTTGGGCTCCCAATCCTTTAATCGGAGCCAATCTAGATGAACTTGGGGTTCGTTTCCCGGATATGACACATGTATATGATGTAACTCTGCAAAGCATTATCAGAGAAGCGGCTAATAGCAATGGTATTGCCTTAAAAGAGGGTATTTATGCTCAGCTAACAGGACCAAGCTTTGAAAGTCCTGCTGAAATTCAGCTACTTCATAAATTAGGAGTGGATGCTGTAGGTATGTCCACAGTAGTAGAAGCCCTTGCAGCTAATCATATGGGGATGAAAATATGCGGAATTTCCTGTGTATGCAATCTGGCGGCAGGTATGACAGACAATCCTCTGACCCATGAAGAGGTACAGGAGGCTGCAAATGAGGCGGCACCTAAGTTTAAGCTTCTTTTAACAGAGGCAGTCAGCAGATTTAAGGATGTATTATAGGATAGATATTAGGAGATTGGAATGAAAATAAGATTGTATAATGCAAGAGTGCTTACTATGGCAGAGGGCGAAGATATTTATATGGGCGAAGTTCATATAAATGATAACAGGATTACATATACCGGTCCTGCATTTAATACAGAGGGGCTTGTATTTGACAGGGAAATCGACTGTGAGGGCAATGTACTGCTTCCAGGCTTTAAAAACTGCCATACACATTCCGGTATGACTGCCTTTCGTTCATTGGCAGATGATTTGAATTTACAGGATTGGCTTTTTAAGGAAATTTTCCCAAGAGAAGCCAAAATGGATGGAGAGGATTGCTATTGGTTTACAAAGCTGGCAATATTGGAATATTTAACCACAGGCGTAACAGCCATTCAGGATATGTATTTAACTCCCGAAACCATAAGTGATGCCTGTATAGAAATGGGTATGCGCTGTGAAATAGTATCAGGACTCAATAAATTCGGTCCAACTCTTGAGGTCTTGGAGGAAAGATATAATTCATTAAATAAAAAACATCCTTTAATAGGCTTTAAAATGGGTATTCATGCGGAATATACCTGTGATAAGGAGCTCTTGGAAAAGGTATCTGAAATTGTGCATAAATACAAGTCGCCTTTCTATGTACATGTATCTGAAACAAAAACAGAGCATGAGGAATGCATAGAAAGGTATAATATGACGCCTTTGGCATTTATGGATAGCCTGGGCCTGTTTGATTTTGGAGGCGTTATTTATCATGGCTGCTATATAACGGAAGCGGATATGGAAATAATGAAAAAAAGAGGTATTATGGTGGTTTCAAATCCCGGCTCAAATGGAAAGCTTGCCAGCGGAATTGCCCCCATTACCGATTATATGAATAAGGGTATTACAGTGGCTTTAGGTACTGACGGAGCCAGCTCAAACAATGCCCTTGATATGTTTAGAGAAATGTATCTTGTAACTGTATTTGGAAAGATAAGAGAGCATGACCCTTTGGCAGTTCCGGCAACAGAGGTTTTAAAGATGGCAACAGTAAATGGCTCCAAGACTATGGAACATACTGATACAGATATACTTGCTCCCGGAAAGCTTGCAGATATTATAATGGTTGATTTAAATCAGCCCAATATGCAGCCAATTCTTAATATTCCAAATAACATAGTATATAGCGGCTCTAAGAGCAATATAAAAATGACTATGATAGATGGAAAAATCCTCTATGAAAACGGAGAATTTATAGGGGTAAATGTGCAGGAAATCTATGATAAAACTGCGGCTATTATGGAGAAGCTTCGTTAATGGAAAATTTATTTTTACTGCTTATTATATTAATTGTGTTGTTAGTCATTATTGGCTACAGTGCTGTTAATAATAGAAAGATGCAGAAATATACCCTGGAAAAAATCAAAAACTCCTATGGACAGCCCTGTGACAGAGAATATAAATACGGCGAATACAGCCATATTGCCGGCTATGCAAATAATCATTCATCCGAATATACTGTGGATAATATTACATGGAATGATTTGAATATGGATGAGGTCTATAGGCAAATGAATTATACCCAGTCCTCGGCAGGGGATGAATACCTGTATTACCTTTTAAGAAATCCAAGGCTTACAGGCAGTGCGCCGGAGGGCTTTGAGGAAAAAATCAAATACTATTCGGAGAATGAGGATAGCAGATTAAAGCTTCAGACAGCTTTATATAAATGCGGACGAACAGGCAAATACAGTATTTATGATTATCTTAACAATTTAGATGTTATAGCAAACGAGAATTTTAATAAGGATATATGGCTACTGCTTTTATATGCGGTAGCCTTTGGGGCATCCTTTGTACATCCATTTGGAATAGTAGCCCTTGTAGGTTTGCTGGCATATGGAGGAATTACATATTTTTCTACTAAAAAACGAATAGAGCCGTATATTATCAGCTTTGCCTATGTATTCAGAGTACTTAAAGGTGCTGATACAATATGTGGTGTTAAGGATGCTACAATTAAAAAAGAGCAGGAAAGACTGAAAGAGCTAAAGCTGTCCATGGGCTCCTTTAGCAGATTTTCATATATTGTAATGTCGCAAAACGGTGGTACAGGAAATATTTTGGAAATACTTCTGGACTATATAAATATATTTTTTCATTTGGATATTATTAAATTTTTCCATATGAGAAATGAGTTAAAAAAGAACTGGGATAAAATTGACGAAATTCTCACAATTACCGGATATATTGACAGCATTATTGCAATAGGCTGCTATAGAGCATATTTGCAAAGCTGGTGTGTACCTGAATTTGACACATCGGAAAATGGGCATTATGAGGCTACCCAGATTCGCCATCCGCTTTTGACTGACCCGGTCGGAAATAATGTAGATTTAAAAAGAGGTATTATTCTTACAGGCTCCAATGCCTCCGGTAAATCAACTATGTTGAAAACACTGACAATAGGAGCTATTTTAGCCCAGTCCATAAATACGGTGCCGGCATTGTACTACAGAGCTCCTGCGTATAAGGTATATACCTCTCTGGCCCTTACAGATGACATTTTGGCAGGAGAAAGCTACTATATGACTGAAATCAAGTCCTTAAAGCGTATTATAGATGAGGGAGGGCAGGATGGTGTGCCATTACTTGCCTGTGTGGATGAGGTGCTAAGAGGCACAAATACCATTGAGAGAATAGCTGCTTCCTGTGTAATACTAAAGGGATTAAGCAGTGTAAAGGGTATGATTATTACTGCTACTCATGATTTGGAGCTGGCAAGACTGTTATCCGACGAATATGACAATTATCATTTTGAGGAAACAATTGAGGGAAATGATATTTCCTTTGCCTATAAAATGCTACCGGGAGCAGCCACTACAAAAAATGCCATAAAGCTTTTGGAAATAGTGGGATACGATGAAGCTATTACAAAGGAAGCTGCAAGGCTGGCAGGAATTATGGAAAGAGACGGGATTGGAGCTATATAATGAATGTGACTATATATACCGATGGCTCTGCCAGAGGAAATCCGGAGGGACCGGGTGGATATGGAACTGTAATTGAATATATTGACGGTAAGGGAACCTTACACACAAAGGAATTAAGCGGCGGCTATATAAAGACCACTAATAACCGAATGGAGCTAATGGGAGTTATAGCAGGCTTAGAGGCTTTAAATAAGCCCTGTGGGGTGGAAATAGTCTCTGACTCAAAATATGTGACGGATGCTTTTAATAAGCACTGGATTGAGAGCTGGATTAGAGAAAACTGGCGCAGAGGCAAAAAAAATGAGGTAAAGAATATTGATTTGTGGCAAAGGCTTTTAGCTGCAAAGGCACCTCATAGGGTTAGCTTTACCTGGGTTAAGGGGCATGCAGGTCATCCCCAGAATGAAAGATGTGATTATCTTGCAACAACTGCTGCCGATGGGAATGATCTCTTGACTGATGAGGGTGTGGATGCTACTATGAGGTAGTAAAATATTAACTATTAATAGTATTTTTAATTATAGTAAATACCCAATTGTTTATTAATGAAAATGGAGAATAAAATGGCTTTTTTAAATGCGTTTCTTTCACACTTATTGGTATATATTGTTTTTGCGGTAGCTATAGTAGGTGCTGTTTTTGCAGGAATAGCAGTAAGAAAAAACAAAAATAAAAAAGAAGCAGAGGTTGCTTTGGAAACAGAAAATTAATAGTGTCATAGAAGAAATAAGCTAATAAAGCAGGATGGTTGTGAGTCTTATACAACCATCCTGTTTTATTCAATGAAATTTTAGATATTTATTAATAATCACTATTTTTTAATAAACTTTTTGGTAAAAATGATGGGTCGATTTGGATTGACATACAAAATTTAGTTGGATATACTGATAGATGCCACTATATATTGTGGTATTGATTAAAGATTAGGAGAGATGGATTATGGCTGATTATGTAGAGCAGGAGATGGCTGAGGCTGTTGATAATTATTATGGAGATAAGTATAAGCCCTCAAAAAAGGTTCTTGTTATTAAAAAGGACGGTAGCAAAGAGGTCTTTAATGTACAGAAAGTAATTGTGGCTGTAGGCAAGAGTGCCTATAGAGCATTGACAAAATTTACAGATGAAGAAAAAGAGCGCATCTGCAAAAATGTTGTAGATAAGGTTAATGAGCTGGATACTATTGAGGTACCTATTTCAATTATGCACAATATTGTAGAAAGTGCTTTGGAGCAGGTAAAGCCTATAGTTGCAAAATCCTATAGGGATTATCGTAATTATAAGCAGGACTTTGTAGGTATGTTGGATGATGTATATAAAAAGAGTCAGTCTATTATGTACATTGGAGATAAGGAAAATGCCAATACCGACTCGGCATTGGTATCTACAAAGCGTTCTTTGATTTTCAACCAGTTAAATAAAGAACTTTATCAGAAATTTTTCTTAACAACTGAGGAAATTCAGGCTTGCAGGGATGGTTATATATATATTCATGATATGAGTGCCAGAAGAGATACTATGAACTGCTGTCTTTTTGATGTGCAGAATGTGCTTTCAGGTGGCTTTGAAATGGGTAATATCTGGTACAACGAGCCAAAGACTCTGGATACAGCCTTTGACGTTATAGGAGATATTGTACTCAGTGCCGCAAGCCAGCAGTATGGTGGATTTACAGTACCCTCTGTGGATAATATATTAGAGCCCTATGCGGAAAAGTCTTACAAAAAATATATTGATAAATATACAAAGCTTGGCATTGACAGAGAAACAGCCGAGGGCGAAGCCTATAGAGATGTGGTAAGAGAGATGGAGCAGGGCTTCCAGGGCTGGGAGTATAAATTTAATACGGTTGCTTCAAGTAGAGGAGATTATCCATTTATTACTGTTACAGCAGGTACAGGAAGCGGCAGATTTGCAAAGCTTGCTACTATTTCATTGCTTAATGTACGCCGTAAGGGTCAGGGCAAGGAGGGCTGTAAGAAGCCTGTTCTTTTCCCTAAGATAGTATTCTTATATGATGAAAATCTTCATGGACCGGGAATGCCATTGGAGGATGTTTTTGAGGCAGGTGTGGAATGTTCTGCAAAGACCATGTACCCTGACTGGTTATCTCTTACAGGAAAGGGCTATATTGCCAGCATGTATAAGCAGTATGGAAAGATTATTTCTCCCATGGGCTGTCGTGCATTCTTAAGCCCCTGGTATGAGAGAGGCGGTATGCATCCTGCTGATGATAAGGATGTTCCTGTATTCGTAGGACGCTTTAATATTGGTGCAGTAAGTCTCCACTTACCTATGATACTTGCAAAGGCTCATCAGGAGAGTAAGGACTTCTATGAGGTACTTGATTACTACCTTAACCTTATTCGTCAGCTACATATTCGTACATATGCTTATCTGGGAGAAATGAGAGCCTCTACCAATCCTCTTGCATATTGTGAGGGTGGATTCTTAGGTGGAAATTTAAAGCTTTCTGATAAGATTAAACCTATTTTAAAATCAGCTACAGCATCCTTTGGTATTACAGCCTTTAATGAGCTACAGATGCTTTACAATGGCAAGACCCTTGTAGAGGATGGACAGTTTGCTGTGGAAGTACTTGAACATATTAATAAGAGAGTTAATGAGTTTAAGGAGGAGGATGGAAACCTTTACGCGGTTTACGGTACTCCGGCAGAGAATTTGTGCGGTCTTCAGGTACAGCAGTTTAGAAAAAAATATGGAATTATTGAGGGTGTATCTGATAGAGAATATGTAAGCAACAGCTTCCATTGCCATGTGGCAGAGGATATTACACCTATTGAAAAGCAGGATAAGGAATATCGTTTCTGGGAGCTTTGCAACGGCGGTAAAATACAGTATGTAAAATACCCCATTGATTACAATTTACCTGCTATAAAGACTCTTATTCACAGAGCTATGGAAATGGGCTTTTATGAGGGAGTTAATTTAAGTCTTGCTTATTGTGATGATTGTGGACATCAGGAGCTGGAAATGGATGTATGTCCTAAGTGTGGAAGCCATAACCTTACAAAGATTGACAGAATGAATGGCTATCTGTCATATTCCAGAGTTCATGGAGACACAAGACTAAATGATGCCAAGATGGCAGAAATTGCGGAAAGGAAATCTATGTAGCATGAGATATCACAATATAACAAAGGACGATATGCTGAATGGCTCAGGACTTAGAGTTGTTTTGTGGTTGTCCGGATGCGACCATTGCTGCAAGGGGTGCCAGAATCCTATAACCTGGGATCCTGATGGTGGTTTACTTTTTGATGAAAAGGCAAAGCAGGAAATATTTGACCAATTGGATAAAAGCTATATTGAGGGAATTACATTTTCAGGAGGAGATCCACTCCACTCAGCAAACAGGTTGGATGTAAGAACTTTTATTGCTGAGATAAGGGAAAAATACCCCAATAAGACAGTGTGGCTGTATACAGGCTCCGAATGGAAAGATATCTGGCATTATCCAATGATGAAAAATATAGATGTGGTGGTTGATGGAGAATTTGTACTTGATTTAAAGGATGTAAAGCTTCTATGGAAAGGCAGCTCAAACCAGAGAGTAATTGATGTAAAAGAAACTCTAAAGCAGACCGACCAGTCTAAGCCTGTACTGTATTGTCAGAATTATGCAGTTTAGAATGTGAATATTAAAGTACTTAAAGCCTCTTTGCCCTTTGGCAAAGGGGTTTTATTTTATATATAAAGGTGTTATTATGTTTAAGGCAATGTGACATATTTAAAGAGGTGCAAGCTATGTATGATTATAAAATAATAACTGACTCAACATCTGATTTACCCCTGGAATATATTGCGGAGCATAAGCTGGGACTTATGAAGCTTTCCTATATATTCGGGGAAGAGGAATATTCGGGAGAAACAGACAGAGAGCTTACGGAAACTGAATTTTATTCCAGAGTAAGAAATGGGGAGATGCCCACAACCTCTCAGGTAAATCCGGAGCAGGCAAAGAATGTATTTAAAAAATATTTACAGGAAAATAAAAATCTTCTTGTAATCAGCTTTTCATCGGGATTAAGCGGAACTGCGGGAAGTGCAAAAATAGCAGCGGAAGAAATAATGGAAGAGGATGATACTGCCAATATTATAGTAGTGGACTCTCTGTGTGCTTCATTGGGAGAGGGCTTACTGGTTCATAAGGCTGTTAAGAATATGGAAGCCGGTATGAGCATCAGCGATAATGCAAAATGGATTGAAGAGCATAAGCTAAATGTGGTACATGCCTTTACTGTAGATGATTTATTCCATTTATACAGAGGTGGACGTGTAAAGAGGGGAGCTGCAATTGTAGGTTCCATAGTCAATATAAAGCCTGTACTTCATGTGGATAATGAGGGACATCTTATAAATCTGTTTACCGTCAGGGGCAGAAAAAAATCCTTAAAATCACTGGTAGACTATATGGAAAAGCATATGGGTACCTGGAAAGATAAAAATGATATTGTATTTATAAGTCATAGTGACTGCGAAGCTGATGCTAAGCTGGTGGCAGATGAAATAAAGGAAAAGTTTGGCATAGACAGCTTTTTAATAAATTTCATAGGACCAACAATCGGTTCGCATACAGGATGCGGTACAGTGGCATTGTTCTTTATGGGCGATGAAAGATAATTACAGGACGAGGTGGTTATGAGAGGAATTGATACCCAGGTTCGCAAAATGCGACGACGAATTTTTAAAGAGGTGGCAGGACTTGCCTACAATTCTAAAAATCTAAAGGATGATATGGAAGCTCTACCATATAAGATTGTGGATTATGATGAGCCGGAGGCAAGGGAAAATATTTACAGGGAGAGAGCTATTGTAAGAGAGAGAACAAGACTTGCAATGGGACTGTCCTTAAGACCTGAAGATAAACCAAGTCACTTAACCCAGGGTCTGGAAGAAAGTAATATTGATGAAAAATATTATGAGCCACCCTTAATGCAGGTCATTCCCTCTGCATGTAATTCCTGTCACACAAATATTTATCAGGTTACCGATAAATGTATGGGCTGTGTGGCGCATCCCTGCCGTGAGGTATGCCCTAAGGGGGCTGTATCAATGAAGCACGGAAAATCTGTTATAGACCAGAGCAAATGTATTAAATGCGGTAAATGTAAGGCGGTTTGCCCATATGATGCCATATCCCATCAGGTACGCCCCTGTGCAAAGGCCTGTGGTGTGGATGCCATTGAGAGCGACAGATTGGGAAGAGCTGTAATAAATAATGATAAATGTGTATCCTGTGGCCAGTGTATGGTAAGCTGCCCCTTTGGTGCAATCGCTGATAAATCTCAGATATTCCAGCTAATCAGAGCGCTACAGTCGGGCAGAGAGATTATTGCCCAGGTGGCACCATCCTTTGTGGGACAGTTTGGCCCTAAGGTAACACCTGAAATGATTAAAAAAGCCCTTTTGGACTTGGGATTTTCAGATGTGTATGAAACAGCTATCGGTGCGGATATGGGTGCTATGACTGAAGCAAAGCATTATGTAGAAGAGGTAGCCACAGGTAAACTGCCATTCCTTTTAACATCCTGCTGTCCAAGCTGGTCAGTTTTGGCTAAAAAATTCTTCCCGGAAACAATTGGAAGTATATCAAATGCTTTAACCCCTATGGTAGCTACTGCCAGAAAAATAAAGGCAGATCATCCTGACGCCAGTGTGGTATTTGTAGGTCCCTGTGCTTCTAAAAAGTTGGAGGCATCAAGGCGTACTGTACGTTCTGATGTGGACTTTGTTATTACCTTTGAAGAACTGGCAGGAATGTTTGAGGCAAAGGGTATTTTCCTTGAAACAGAGGATGAGGCAACAAAGATAATGGATGCTACAGGTGCAGGAAGAGGCTATGGTGTGGCAGGAGGAGTTGCCAGTGCCATTGAAGCATGTATAAAGGAATATTATCCTGAAACAGAGGTTAAAATTGCTCATGCAGAAAGCTTGTCTGAGTGTAAAAAGATGCTTATGCTGGCTAAGGCAGGAAAAATGGATGGATGCCTTATTGAGGGTATGGGCTGTCCGGGAGGCTGTGTGGCCGGTGCCGGTACGAATATTGCAATTTCTGTGGCTCAGAAGAGTGTAGCAGGCTTTGTGGCAGCCGCTAATAAGCCAATCCCTGATTCTGATGTAAATCAGGGCAAATTTGAATAATAGAAAAGAGGAAACAAAATGAAAATCAGAACAAGATTTGCTCCAAGTCCTACAGGACGTATGCATGTAGGTAATCTTCGTACTGCATTATATGCCTATTTAATTGCAAAGCATGAGGATGGAGATTTTATATTAAGAATTGAAGATACTGACCAGGAAAGACTGGTGGAGGGAGCTGTGGAGATTATTTACCGCACCCTGCAAAAAACAGGTCTTATTCATGATGAGGGACCGGACATTGACAAGGGTGTTGGTCCATATGTACAGAGTGACAGACAAAAATCCGGTATTTATCTGGAATATGCTAAAAAGCTGATAGATAAGGGAGAAGCGTACTATTGCTTCTGCGATAAAGAGAGACTGGAAAGTCTTCATCAGACTGTTGCAGGAAAAGAGATTAATGTTTATGACAAGCATTGTCTTTCCCTTTCTGCAAAAGAGGTGGAGGAAAATCTTAAAGCAGGCAAGCCCTATGTAATCCGTCAGAATAATCCTACTACAGGAACTACTACCTTTAAGGATGAAATATACGGGGATATTACCGTAGATAATTCTGAGCTTGATGATATGATTTTGATTAAGTCGGACGGCTTTCCAACCTATAATTTTGCCAATGTGGTAGACGACCATTTAATGGGCATTACCCATGTGGTAAGGGGAAATGAATATTTATCTTCATCTCCTAAGTATAATCGTCTGTATGATGCCTTTGGATGGGAGGTTCCGGTATATGTACACTGCCCTTTGATTACGGACGAAGAGCATCACAAGCTGTCAAAGAGAAGCGGACATTCCTCATATGAGGATTTAATAGAGCAGGGCTTTTTAACAGAGGCTGTAGTTAATTTTGTGGCTCTTTTAGGCTGGAGTCCTACAGACTGTAACGAAGAGATTTTCTCGTTGGAAGAGCTGATTAAGCTTTTTGATTACAAACATATTAATAAATCTCCTGCGGTTTTCGACTTTACAAAGCTTAAGTGGATGAATGGGGAATATATTAAGAAAATGGATTTTGATGCCTTTTATGAAAGGGCGATTCCCTTTATCGACAAGACTATAAGCCGCAATATTGATAAGAAAAAGGTGGCTGAGCTGGTAAAGACAAGGATTGAAATATTCCCTGATATACCGGAGCTTATTGATTTCCTTGAGAATGTGCCGGAATATGATATTCAGATGTATACTCATAAGAAAATGAAGACCGACCCTACATCTTCATTACAGGTATTAAAAGAGGTGCTCCCTGTATTAGAGAGTATTGAGGATTACTCAAACGATAATCTGTATACAAAGCTTCAGGAATTTGTATCAGATAAAGGTTATAAAAACGGTTTTGTATTGTGGCCAATTCGTACCGCAGTGTCAGGAAAGCAAATGACTCCTGCCGGTGCTACGGAAATTATGGAGCTTCTGGGAAAGGAAGAGTCCATAAATAGAATTAAGCAGGGAATTATAAAGCTTGAATCTTAATTTAGAGCAAATAAAAGCTGTTAAACACGGAGAAGGACCTGCCCTTGTACTGGCAGGTCCGGGCTCCGGAAAAACTCATACACTTACAAACCGTATTAAATATCTAATAGAACATCATTTCATAAATCCTGAAAACATTCTTGTAATAACATTTTCAAAGGCTTCCGCCATGGAAATGCAAAATCGATTTAATTCCCTATGTAAAGATAATTATTATCCGGTTACCTTTGGTACCTTTCATTCTGTATTCTTTCAAATCATTTATGAGGTCTATCATTACAATGCTTCCCATATTATGAATTTATATGAAAAAAGAAAATATATGGAACAGGCAATTATCAATGCCGGAATGGAAAATGTGGCAATGGATTTTGGCGCAAAATATACTGAAGCCAAGGGAGAGCTGATAGATACCCTAATTAAGGAGGTAAGTTTTTATAAAAATATTAATGAGAGTAGCTTTGAAACTTCTGAAACAGGATTAAATAAAGCAGAATTTTTAAAGGTATATAAAGAATACCGAAATATCCAGATAACTGAAAAGAAAATAGATTTTGAGGATATGCTGCTCATTGTTAGAAATCTTTTTAGAAAAGATACTAATATACTTCAAAAATACAGAGAAAAATACAGCTATATAATGATTGACGAATATCAGGATATTAATGATATTCAATATGAAATAGTGAAACTGCTGCTGGGGGATAAGAATAATCTTTGGGTATGCGGAGATGATGACCAGAGCATATATGGCTTTAGAGGCTCCAGACCTGAGATTATGCTGAGCTTTGCTAAGGATTTTAAAAGTGCTTCCATTTATAATCTGAAAATCAACTATAGATGTGGCGAAAAAATAATGGAGGTTTCTAAAGCATTTATTTCAGAAAATAAAAAACGATATAACAAAAGCAGTAGCTGTGGCAATAGGGGCAGAGAATGTAAATTTGAGACTCCAGGTTTTGAAGATTTTAATAAAGAGGAGGAATGGATAGTCGGAAAAATTTTAAAAAGTAGGAGGGATACAACATTAGCTCTGCTTTGCAGGACAAATATGGAGGTATCGAAATATGCAGAAATATTATATAAAAACAATATTTCCTATGAGATGAAAGAGCGTCCCTGCAATCCTTATAATTCTCAAATATACAGGGATGTATATAATTATATAAAGCTATCCGGAAATCCGGAAAAACTTAATATAAATTATTTCTTTCCCATAATAAATAAGCCATCTCGCTTTATAAGGAGGGATTTAATAAATGGGAAATATATTACCTTTGAAGAGCTGATAGAGAAGTATAAGGATAATATACCTATGATTAATCGAATAAAAACTCTTAAAAGTCATTTGTTCAGACTTAAAGAAATGGAACCCTATGCGGCTATAAGCTATATCAGAAAGGTAATAGGGCTGGATGAATATTATCGTATGCAATTTAAAACTCCGGAAAAGTATAAGGAATATCTGGAAAGTGCAGACCTGCTTAAGG
>JBHAJK010000077.1:0-28397 GCA_041826605.1 Lachnospiraceae bacterium
ACTACACACAATTTCCATTATTGCTGTTGTTATAATTGTAGATGTTATAATGATAATTAACACTATATAAATGTGTGGTGTATTTATGTATTTATCAAAGCTAAATAATTTCCAAAACAATTCGTCTTTAATATAAGGATGGCAATGAAACAAATATATTCCAAGCGAAATACCTCCAAAAAAATTTATTAATTTGATATCTGTTGCAGGTAACTTGATTAATAAACATATAACGCATATACTTGAAATTAGCATGAACGGACTGTTTACTTCAACTAGTTTCAGATTGCCGGTAAGTATATTAAACATTGACATAATACACACAGAGGCTATTATCAAAACCATGTATATATATGTCGGAATATTTTGAACTTTTTCAATATTTTGTTTTATATATACTATCATTAAATACCAACATAGAAAATATATTAATTCATCACTTAAAACACTATTTCCGTAAATAAAAGAACCACATACAAACAAAATTATCACCGCTATACAAAGCCTATTAAAATATTTTATCTTATATATAGCATAGTCTAATATGGGTCTAAATAGCGCAAAAACAATCCACGTGCATACAAACCAATAAGTTCTACCTATTATTGGTAACAATTGAATTATATTTGAATAATCCAATTCCACTCTATGCATTATCAGCAATGGTATTGCTATTGAAAAGGAATAAAAAATGCTTTTAAACCATATTTTTATTATTCCATAAACGTTTGGCTTAGAGGCATACATAAAGTAAAATGAAATCATGGCAAGTATTATCGAACCCCAGTTCGCAAAGCACACGATAACATTGAAAACAAGATTGTTTATTCCCGTGCTGTCATCCAATCCCCCCCCCTTAGAGGCACTGTGTCCTAATAAAATTCCTATGGCTGCAACGATTCTTATCGCTTCTATTGTAGAATTTCTTCTTTTCATATTTATATCATTCATAAAAGTTATAATATAATTCTATTTAACATCTCATATATTTTATATCTGCATTCAATAAAATAATAGTAAAAATTACTTCCGTAAGAATATCCAAGATTACTCATATCTTTATGTGAAAGTTTTGCTTTAAGTTCCTTGTAATACCTTACAAGCACTTTTTCTCTAGCTAATATCGCTTCTTTACTTCTAACTGTAGTAAGTCCTTTTTGATGGCAAAAAATGCAATATATTGCATCATTAGCTGCCATTATGCTAAATGCATACAGTCCACATTTTAATGAAAACATAACATCATTAGCATACTTACACTCATCAAATCTAATATTGTATTTATCAATTAGACCCTTTTTTATTATTTTAGAACAAGGAGATATGAATTTTACCCGCAATCCTATTTCTGAATTGCTTTTTTTCAATATATTTTCTTTAACTAGCCGTTCATACTCAATATGCCTATCACCCTCATTACCATTTTTATCACAACTTGTAGGAGGAAAATATACAATATCCGCCTTTCCTAAATATGGTTTAATATATTCCCACATGCCTTCAACAAACCAATCATCCGCATCTGCAAACAATATATATTCACCATGTGCAGCCATTATTCCTGCATTTCTCGCTGTACCTGCATATTTTTTGTCGATATCATTTTTTTTAAAAAGAATATTTCTTTCAGAAAAGTCCCTGCGACATATATTAAACTCTTCAATATATTTATCAGAATGATCATCTATTACGATTACTTCAATTTCGGGTATATTAGGAATTGATGTCAATAAACGTCGTAATAAATCCGGACTATTATAATGAGGGATGACTATTGATAACATTATATCATCATCTACTTTTACCATTATGTATCCTCCATATTATTCTCTCCAATAATGATGGTTTATTAGCTTTTCTTACATAATATGTGTAATCGGATAATATTGCTGCCGGCAATAAATTATAATCAGAAACTTGAGCTCTAATATGTGAACGTTTATCAATAATACTATTAGTATTTGTTGCCTTTTCAGTAAAACCACAATTTTCTACCTTTGATTTTTGTGGATAGACTGTTTTTAATCCACGCACAAATAAAGAGGCATCCCATCTGACAGCCCAAGAATCGGTATTTCCTCTAACATATCCATCTAATATTTTAACAATTCCATACTGAATGCTTTCAAATCCCTGCCGGAATTTTTCATCTGAAAGCAATTTTGCCGCATATTCTATAGACCAATCAGTCCTATCCCACTGAGCTTTCCAGGTTGCCCATCCACACGAACATCCTTGAGAAGCTGTATATAAGCCGACTTTATTGAGTTCCAAAATGTTTAAATAGGGTCCAAATCCGCCAATGGCACCTACTGAATCACTATTTTCATAATAGTCAAGGCAATCATTCATAAATTTTAAAAAGTCTTCCGATACTATCAAATCATCTTCCAAGACTATTATTCTGCTATATATTTCCAGTATTTCCGTAACCCCTAAAATAATATTATTGGAAAGTCCATAATTTTTTTCTCGAAAAAAGATTTGAAACTGTCCAAACATATTTGTAGCCCTATATTGAGTTAAAAATGCTCGTACTTCAGCTACATCAGCTCGATCATTTTCAGATTTACTACCGTCTGAATATATATATACCGGCGTTTCTGAAGCATATTCACATAAAGATAACGATTCTATACAGCGCTTTAAGGTGTCCACTCTTCTATATGCAAAAATTACAACCGGGCTTTTCATACTATTTCACTCACTTTTCTTTTGTGTATAATATATATATATATCTTATATATATACTTTAGCCTTCCGTAGTAAGCACTAATACAACTATATACCTCATTTTCATATCTTTCCAAATTATTCAGACTGAATCCTTCTACCTGCATGTTGGCAAAAATTATTGGGATATATGCAAATTCATATTCGCTATTAAGTGCATACATTTGCCATTCACGGTCAGCACAGACTCTGTACTTAACATCATATAGCCTATTCAACAAAAATTCTCTTCTGGTTAGCAGTGCCTGATGACATAAGGAGAGTCCTAGCACATATGGTGCTGATGTAGCATATAGCTTTCCATAACTCCTTTTCTTTTCTGTTCCATCTGAATTAATCAAATTAATTCCACCATAAATCATCACCGGATTTTGTCTTAACTCTTGTATATGTCCACATAATCTGCTTATCGTTTTAGCATCATATAAGGTATCTCCAGCGTTAAGAAAAAAAATATAATCCCCTACACATTCGGATACACTCATATTCATAGCATCATAAATACCATTATCTTTTGATGTTATGACCTTTGTGTTCTCTTTGCCTGATAACAATTTTGACACTACATTCATAGTGTCATCCGTAGAACCACCATCTTTTACTATATATTCATAATCTGCAATTTCTTGCAGTAGAACAGATTTAATGGTTTTTTCTATTTCTTTTTCACAGTTAAAACATACCGTTACTATGCTAATTTTCATATTAGTCTATCCTAATTCTATTTTTTCTGTTCCTCAATAAATACACTAATACATCCTCAAAATAAACTATAGTTTCGCGAACCCCTTTAAATAAACGTCTTTCGCCAGTCTTGATTGGGTCTTCTTTAAAATGGATATCATAATTAATTCTAAGTTTTTCTCTAATCTTATACAGTTCGGCAATATAACTTAAATAAAGTATGTCAATCAATTTATCATCCATACAGCCTTGTTGATTGTATACGTTGAGGTGCGCTTCCTTATCTCCCAATAGCCTTAATGCCTGATAGTGATAAAAAATAACCTCTGTATCTATTTTATGTTGATAAGTTGCAATGATATGTTCCCCTTCATTATTCTTAAACGTGTAGTCGCTAACATTCCATGGAGCTACACCAGCTCCAGCATGAGCTATAACGTGAACACGTTTAAAGCGTTCTGTCCAATCATCAAGATATTTCTGATCACCATATACCTCTCCTAGTGCTTGAGAAGTACAACAATCTATGCATTTTTCAATCCACCAATCTAATGCAGTCCTTCCGTATTCATCATTCATAAACGTATTAAATTGAACACAAAACCGGCCGGAATATTTCAGATTAAGTTTTTGTGATATTCCTTTCGGAAATCTATGCTCTACCAAGCCTATGGAAGCATTATTTGCTATAATTTCATCTACCAGCACTGACGGATCAGAAAAAAATATCATATCCGAGTCAATATATGTGCAGTTGCTTTCATAATAATTTTCCAGAACGTATTTAATAATTATAGGAGTACAAGTCCAACAATATTCTCCCCTGCTACGCTCTGTTTTAATTTTTTCTAGTTCCTTAGTTCTTATTTCTTTTTCAGAAATAACCACTACATTTGCCAGTTTTAACTCTAATAAAGATAAATATGATATTTCATCAAATGCAAAAATATACAAATTATAATTTTGCGTAGTTTTTGCCAATGAATCTGCAAGAGCAATACCTCTATCCAAGTACCCACTGTCAAATAAGGTGCAATAACTTTTCTTCATCACTTATTTATTAAAGACTCCATATACGTAAAAATATCGTTCAAGGTAATAACATCACATAATTTTGAATTTTCATCCAAAACAGGCAGTAAGCTTATTTTTCTGCTTTTAAAGATTTTATAAGCTTTTTCCATATCTCTTTCATATAAGTGCAAAAATTCTGAAGCAATAATCTTATTAACATTAGTATACAAATTTGCCCCTGAAGATAATGCCCTCAAAATATCACCCTGGCTTACTACTCCAATAACATTTTCATCATCATTTATAACTATTGCAACTCTGTCATTCTTTTCCTCAAAACACTCTAATACCTCTTTTATAGTATAATTTTCTTTAACACAATATCTTTTATTATTTTCCATGACTATACCTCTAATATGTGAGTTTTTTAGTTAAAAGTTTGTCATCAATTCTAGTATTAAGGAGTAATTCTAATATTTTTTCAGATGAGTGACCATCTCCATATGGATTTACACATTCTTCCTCTAAATAAGTTTTAAATTCCCTGCTTATTGCTTTCTCTACTGCTGATGTCGCTATATCTATATCAAACGGAACATCTATTACATTTATTCCTCTAAAGCGCATATTCTGCCTTCGTCCCATATTGACCGCAGGAATTTTAAAAGTTGGAGCTTCCAGCAATCCTGATGATGAATTTCCAACGATGCACAGTGAATTCTTTAATAGCCCTAAATAGTCTTCTCTTTTTAAATTTGCATACGTATAGTATTCTCCAATTCTGTATTGATTAATTGCCTCCTTAACACCATTTGAACCGGCATCATTATTTGGTAAAATAACTACCTTAGGATAGTTAAAACGGTTAAGGGTTTTAACAAAAATCTCAGCCTGTTCCCTAGCTTTATCCGCCTCCTCTGTTACAGGATGCATAACACCTAATATATAACCCTTAGAAATATCTACACATAGCTTACTCTCTATTTCCTCCAAAGACGAATACTGAGCTCCAACCATCTCATCAAGCTGCGGAGCTCCCACATTATGCACTCTAAATTCTTCCTCTCCTAACTTTATTAGCCTATCCGCTGCATCTTGATTAGCCGCGAGATGCATATGCACTAATTTTCCAATAGCATGTCTTGTCATTCCGTCAATATTCCCCGATAATTCACCTGCCTGAATATGCGCCACAGGCGTATACGTATAGGCACCGGCAATTGCCCCCATAAGTTGCTCTCCCCGGTCGCCTGCCAATAATATCCAATCAGGCTTTTCATTATCTATAATATCTGGTAATGAATTTAAAAATATTCCTAACGATTTGGCTTGAGTTACATGATTATAGCCATCTAAAGACATATGCACCTTATAATGAATTTTAAAACCATCATTTTCTATTTCCTTGTAGGAATTACCATATGTAGCCAGTAAGTGCATATTAGTAACAACTAATACATATTCCACATCCTCTCTAGATGAGATTAATCTTAAAATCGGTCTTATATATCCCCATTCTCCTCTAGAACCTGTAATAATCATAATTTTTTTCATACGAATTTCCTGTATCCTATATTTTTATTTATATTTTTTATAAGCATCTTATATATATATGTTATTGTTCCACCTAAGCACATGCTAACAAAACACCATATTATTGACGATATTAGAGGGATTCTACCTCTAAAAAAAGATATATATTTATTAAATAGAATCGCCTTTAATACAGGGTCAATCAAATATATCCCAAAAGTAAGACTTCCCCACAATATTATTTTTCTTTCTGTTCTGACACTCATTTTACCTTTAAAAATTATTTTTTTAATCAATAAAAAAAACGTAATTGCCGTAATATAGTCGAAAAGTTCTGTAAAGTTTTCAGAATATCTTCCTAAATACATTCCCTCTGCTAGGGTACACATCCCTGATATAGCAATGCCACAGCAACTTACTACAACAGATAAACAGATAGGCTTCCAGCCTAAGTCTTCAATATTAATTTTTTTATCCAAATAATATCCTATCAGAGGATAGAATATACACTTTAGAACTCCAAAGGGGAAGACTATATATGAATTTAATACTATCTCATCCAGCATTTTAAAATATAAAACCAAATTAATTATAGGTAAAGCAGTAAAGCATATAAAATGAATTATAATTATATAGCTTATATCCTTTGCATTTATATTAATAGCTATCTTTTCAAGTAATGGTAGCATTAACAAAAATGCTATATATGCATATAAAAACCAATAAGCTCCAGCTCCATAAATATTTCCGGCTAATATACTGCGCAAGAATACTACCAGATCAAAAGTTAATATCCCCATATGTCTATATTGCATATAACTTTCCGCCACGGTAATCAATATCTCAAAAGTAATAAGATATATGAGAATTCTACCAATCTTTTTGCCAATATCAGAATATGTAATATTTCTTCCCAGTAAAAGCATTCCAGATATCATGAAAAATACCGGAACATTTATTCTTGTTATCATAGATAAAACTATATAAATCCATTGTTTGCTTCCTGTTGTCTGGATAAAAAGCAAATATCCTTTAAGATGATTGAATATAACAAGCCAAGCCGCAATTATGCGCATTAACTCAATATAGACTTTTTTGTTTGTACTCATAAAGATTATTTACCCTAATTATTAAGGTCTTTGTCTAACTGTTCCCATTTTATAAGTGTATTTTTTTCTATTCTTGCTTTTGCTTTTAAACCAATTACTTCATCCATTAGATGTGATGGTATACCTGTTCCAGGTCTTTTAGACCATATCATCTCTTCAGTGATTATTTCACCCGGTTCAATATCTTTTAATGATACTAAGCTCCTAAATGCCCACTCGCGAATATCCCTTTCTGCATTATGCACAACTTTTTCTTCTCCTGATGCTAATTCTATTTTTCTAATTCCATCAACTAAATGATACAAATCATTAAAGTCAATAGACACCGATTGATCAGGTCCTGGAGTTTGTTTTGACAATATTACGTGTTTTTCAATTATTTTCGCACCCATTGCTACTGCTGCAAAGCAAGTATACAAATCCGGAGTATGATCCGAATGGCCAATTATAGCATTGGGAAATTCTTTCTTCATTTGCCTAATAACGCCCAAATTAACGTCTTCATACTTAGGTGGGTATTCAGAAAGACAATTTGTAATCGCAAAAGGTATATCTGCTTTATTTAATACGTCATATGTTCTGGCAATTTCCTCCATTGTAGACATACCTGAAGATACAATCATAGGTTTTCCCATTGCCGCAATTTTTCTAATTGTAGGAATATCAGTCATTTCTCCTGATCCAATCTTAAAAGCCTTTACTCCAATTTCATCGAGCTCATATGCTGCTTTCAAACTAAAAGGAGTACATAAATATACTATGCCCAGATCTTCACAATACTTCATCAATTCCACATGTTGGTCTAATGTAAGAGCATGTAGCTTCAAAAATTCATACAGAGGAATATCAAAGTTTGAAGACATGGGCACATCCTTTAACATTTCCTCGTCCGGTAAATGGTGTTGAAATTTTATGCAATCTGCTCCTGCTAACTTAGCCAAACGGCACATTTCTTTTGCAGCAACCATATCTCCCATATGGTTATCACATCCTTCTGCAATGATAAATGTTGGTGCATCATCTGCTATTCTTCTACCATCAAGTACTATTTCATTCATTTTTGCTCCTTTCTCTCAAGAAACTTTCTGCCACATATATATCATGTTTTTCATTTATATCAATAGCCTCTATCGGATCAATAACATATCCTAGCGTTTTTGTCCCCAAAACACTATTTGTTTCTCGTAACACCTCTGCATCAGTTATATATAAAGCACTATTTTCTGCAAATAGCGGCTGTCTCTCCTGCCGCCTTCTAGGGGCATCTTTAAATAGTCGTTCAAAGCTATTATCAGGTTTTTGAATCCAAAAATCAGTTCTATCTTCGGTAAGTGTTAATAACGCATTATATCGACCCAAATTTTCTTCATACGTTTTAAACATATTTTCAATTAGCTTACTTGTTCGTAAGGGCGATGTTGGCTGCATTGTAACAACTGCATCATATTTCTTTCCGCCATTTTCTCTCATATAATCTAGCGCATGAATTAATGCGCTTTCTGTACTGGCTCTATCGCCAGAGAGCTCTGAGGGTCTTTTGATTACGATCACTTTATTATATCTCTCTGCAACTTCTGCAATTTTTTTATCATCTGTACTAACTACAATATCCCCGCAAAAGTCTACTTGTGTTACGCTGTCCAATGTCCAAGCCAATAGTGGCTTATCTGCTACCGGATATATATTCTTATATGGGATTCCTTTTGAACCACCTCTTGCCGGAATAACTATTAAGTATTTCATAAACTACCTTCTCTCTCCATAATCTCTTCAAAAGAAATTTTATAAGCCTTACCATTTTTTATTTCATATATAGTATCACATTCTTTAATAGTCGACATTCTATGAGCAACTATAATAAGTGTTTTCTCGCCTTTAAGCGAATGGATTGAATTCATAACCGCACTTTCTGTTTCACCATCAAGCGCCGCTGTCGCTTCATCAAAAATAATAATCTCTGGATTATTATAAAGCGCCCTTGCTATTGCAATACGCTGTCGTTGTCCACCGGAAAATCTTATTCCTCTATCTCCAACCAATGTATTGATACCTTCTGATAGATTTTCCACAAAGTCTTTTATCTGCGCTTTTTCCAAGGCAGCCCACACCAATTCATCATCGATTTCTTCATTTTTAAGACCAAAAGCAACATTTAAGCGTACAGACTCATCAAGAAGATAAACTGATTGTGGTACATATGACATTATACCACTTAAATCAGTATTTTCCGTAATTTTCATATCATCAATAGTTATTTCTCCATTCTGTGGATGCAATAATCCTAAAAGTATATCTGCAAGTGTCGTCTTACCTGCACCTGATAAACCAATGAACGCAACCGATTCTCCTTTTTTAATGGACATATTAAGATTATTTATAATATTGTTATGCGATCCGCCATATGCCCAACTAAGGTCTTTAATCAATATTTCTCTTTTAAAGGCTTTTATAAAGTTTTTGCCCTCACCGGAAGAATTTTCTGAATATTTAGTTGTCTCAGACAAATTATTTAAATTATCATGCACACGGTTAAGGCTTGGCATATAATAAATGATAGTGTTAACCTCTGCTGATATTCTTCCCAGTGACGGCAATATTCTAAACGCTCCCACAGTAAAAGCCGATAAGGTTGGTATAAATTCAGAAGTGCTTCCACCCGTAGTAATAATTTTATAGCTCACTACAAGTAATAACCCAGCCACACATATCGCTTCAATAATATATGCCGGAGCTTCTGTTCCCACTGTCTGTTTTATACTTGCCTTATTTTTTTTTATATTAGCCTCATTAAAATAACGTATAAAATACTTTTGTTTACTCATCGCTAGTACTTCTTTAATTCCTTGAAGGGATTCAAGTAAATATTTACCAGCTAGCTTATGGTAATAAAAAAAAGTATCACCTGCCGTCTTCATTTTTTTTCTAAATACACCATATATTAATCCAATACATACCGCTGCCAATATAATAACCGTCACAGCCATCTGTAAATCTGTTACCAATATATAGGCTACAATTAAAGATATTGTGCAGATATCCGTAAACATCTTTAGCAACTGAGATAATATTGTTTCAACTCCAGATGTATCTGCGCTAATATTTCTTGAGAGTTCAGCCGTATTCGTCATTGTGAAAAATTCATAGCCTTTTTCCATATATGCCTCCATTACACTGGCAGATAACTCCCTTGATATCTTGCAACTATATGTTATTCGAAGCCATGACAAAAATATAAAAAATATATTCTTTACTAAAAATAAAACTATTACTAATCCCGTCAGTATTACAATTAGCTTACTTGAAGCTGTTATATTAAATGTCTTTATGACCGGTTGAATCCACCCCTTTTCTAATAAACTTTTTGTATCCATAAAGGCCTGAACCAAAGGCAAAATTGCACTTACGCCAACAACCTCAAGTAAGGCACCTGCCAATCCCAAAAAGGCAACCAATATACCATATCTTTTTTGTTCAGCATTAAGTACGGATTTTACCTTATTAAAAACATTAAATATTTTTCCTATAAAACTATTCATCAAAAAAATCTCCGGCAAATTTAATCAAATTTGCTTCCTTGTCATTATTACTAAATGAAGTATTATACAATGCATATGTAAACAACTTAAGCTCTTTATCGGTTGTTTTTTTTATACCCTTCATTATCTCTTCAACCGCAATCTCACAGTCCTCATGGGTTCTAACTGCATACGAAAGCGGAGCTGCATTCTTTTGGGAGTTTCCAAAAAGAATGGCTGGAATATTAAAAAACTGACACTCCCATGCAGCAGTTCCCGTTACAGTGGCTACAGCAATGGCTCCCTTCATCAAATCAAAAGTGTTAACATCCATACTAATAATTTTTATGTTTTTTATTCTTGACATTTCATTATAATAATGTTCACTTCTAAATGGAGCCAACTGCTCAGGATGCGATTTTACATATATCTTAATATAATCAGGAATGTGCTGAGCCAATAATTTTATGGCCAATAATTGATCTGTATAAACTCCCCCTAACGGATTAGTCGATGCTTCAGGTTGATAATGCAGAGCAAAATATATATACTTCTCACCCTCAACGGGTTGCCCTGCAAGTTTTCCATAATAAGCATTCATTTTTTTTGAAGATTTTAAATATGCGCGTGCATATTTCCATCTTTTATATACCCTTGGAATACTTTTTATATATTCCGGAATATCACGCAACTCTCTTATGATAAAATTAAAATCTTTTTTCATGCCACCTTCACGATAGCCTTTTTCCATTATTGTAAACCATTCACGTAGCAAATTTGTCTGGCCAAATCGCATATGAAATCTGTTTGCAAAGGGATTCCCTTTAGCGTAAAAAGGTGTCATTGTTTTGCTCTCTCGTGACAACCATTTATCATATGGCCTTTGAGCTTCTGGAGGCAAAACAATATTGTCTACATCCACATTGTTATAAATATTTAATAATCTATTATATTCACTTTTTATAGAGCTCACATGGTCTTCATTGTTGCCAACTACATATTGTCTAAAAAGCAACGTTGAATTATAAAAAGTTATTTTCTTAATCCCCAGATAATCACACAATCTATATGCCACCATATTGTATGCCTCATGGGGCACTAGTGAAGAATAATAATGTGTAACTTTAAAATGAATTAATATATTCAGCCAAAATCTTACATTATTTATATAAATATCATAATGGTCTTCATATCGATCTGATATATGAAACATCCAATAATGTTCAAAACGACGCTGCTGATCAATTATTTCTAGTGCATATTTATTCATATACTCTAAAAGTTTAGCATCAGGCTCAATAATATTCTCTTTTTCTATATATTGCTCGGGTCTTGCCTCGCCTTTACATAAATCTTCACGTAAAATGCATGTAGCCACCTCGCGTAGGTTATTTTCTATTTCTTGATTAAGAACTACTACCAACGCCTTACTTACTTTTTTTTCTATCTTTATTTTTTCTATTGTATCTTTCGTTAAGTTACTTTTTGTTGCCGTTTCAAATAGTACATTAATCATACTCTATCCTATCATTATCAATTCCATAATACAATTCCAAGTAGCTTTTCGACATATTGTCATCAGAATATTGTTTAACCGTTTTTCGCACCTCTTCAGCCACGAACTTCCTATCAGCCATATCATATATAGCTGATAGGAACGCCTGTTTTGTATATTCCTTTATCATCTTACCATTCTTATCATTTATCAATTCACCAACAGCACTGGTGTCAATAGCAATAACCGGTGTCCCGCAAGCCATTGCCTCTATTGTAACTAAAGAAAATGACTCCTCCCTGGACGGATTTAAGAATATATCTGCTGTAGAATATAATTGAGCCAACTGATGCATATTTTCTGTTCTTGTTATTCCTAAAATATTATCAGGTATTTTTTTTATTTGCCCATCAGACAATCCCACTATGATTATTTTATATTGCTCAGATAATTCTTTTGCAATTTCGCATATAATATCAAGTCCTTTTCTTGGTTCCCATATTGCTGCAACACATAATATGATTTTTTTCTCGGATAAACTTACTCCGTTTAAGCTTTCAAGTTTTTTCTTTGGACTAAAGACATTTAAATCTATTCCATTGCCGATTACCTTACAAGGAAAGCTTCTCATAAATGAAGCTTCTACATTTTTTTTCATCCATTCCGAAGGGCAAACTATGGTAAGATTTTTAATACTATTAAATAGTTCTTTTTTTTCTTTATAATTTCGTGACGAAGAGTCCAGCACATAACTAATAGGATACATATTCTTTTGAGGACATTTTTCACATTTTTCTTTCCATCTATAGCACTTTACAATAGTAAAATATGGACAATGTCCCGTTATTGGCCAGCAGTCATGGAATGTCCATACCACCTGTCCATTATATTCTTTCGACAAAAAACGGAATAATAATTTAAAATTCAAATAGTATCCGTGAATATTATGTAAATGAATTATATCCGGCTCAAAATTTTTCAGCTTTTTAATTAATTTGATAGTAGGAAAATATGAACCACTCCCCTGCCTATCAAATAAGGTGTTAATAATTACATGTATCCAAAAAGAAACATTATTGCCACATTTTTTAGAAGGCATATCTTTATACCCACGCCTTCTTCCATAAAAGGACAGTGCCTCATCTCCAGTATCTATAGCTGACTTCTGCAAGGCTCCCATTATTTTTCCGGTACTGCCATTACATACAGTATTAATCATTGCTATTTTCATCTGCAAAACCTTTCCTGTTTGCCAAAAGCATAAGCAACCATGAAATATAAAATAAGCCAAATGTATATATAACGTATCGCTGTAGTCCATACATAATCACATTTGTCATAAAACAATTTATAAATAGTATAATTATAGTTATTTCTCCTGGTAATGCATAGATTGTATGATGTCTTTTTAATGCACCAAGCAATGTTATTACATAGCCCAAATACAAAATTCCTGCTGCAATATAGCAAACCTCTCTAATAGAACTAGGTTGAATAAATACTGCAAATACCATACTGTTTATAGTAAGAAGTAATATATCTCCTACAAAAAACATCCAGTTTTCAGACAATATTTCTCTGCATATCTCTGCTAAGTCACTTTCAATATCCTCAGAAGAAACCACACTATTGTAACCATTTTGAACATAATATTCTGACATCCATCCGGCGGCAGATTTATTTATTTCATTAGAAGCCGCTAATAAACTGTCAATTCTATCCAATCCTTTTCCAAATTGTTCCGAAAGTAAACCCCCTTTTTTCATCTGATTATACAGATACTCATAGGCCTCTTCAGTGCGTTTTTGCTTTAAATCCATTGTACTGCTTCTGGCTAAACATAATATCCTCCCCCGCGTAGCCACATTTAGCTGATTGCTTATAGGAAAGTATTTGGCAACTGTTAAAAATATTATTGTTCCCACCAACAGTAACGTGGCGCAAGCTGCTGCCATCATAACTGCCGGCATTCTGTTTGTTGCATGCATCTTGGTATAACCGCAGATATCTTTTAAAAAATAAACTGCAACAAATATTCCTGTAGCAATTACTATTATAAGAAACTGAGTTCTTGTTTTATACAATAATATTGCTAACAGAAAAATATATAGTATGTATATTTTATTCATATTGTCTTTCCCATCAAATATGATGCGCAATAATACTGTAATAAAAAGATAAAATATCGGAATGGATAGTCCTTCAGTAAGAATGTGGTGGCTTGAAACCGCGTTCGGTAAATCATACCCGAATGGTAATAGGGATAAACAGTAAATAATTATAGAAAAAGAATAGCTATATTTATATTGTTTGCGCAAGACTTCTGTTAAAAAAACACATGAACAAAATGCTAATATTGACTGCAAAAAAAATACGCACCAAAGATATATTTTTTCTTTAAAAATTATTTTAGCACTAAATATAAACCAAGAATAAATCGGATATAAATTGCGTACATATTCTTCTCCATCAATATAGCTAGCACTATCTGCAAATAAAACCGGTCCTTTCTCCCCTAAGAAAAAAAAGAACACTATGCTTACTATTAATACACCCGTCCAATATATTCTACTATTTATTTTATTAATTATTTTTTCATTTTTTTTCATACACATTCCAACAATCATTAGAAAATGATAAAGAATACCTTTCATTGTGACACTCTATCTCATCTCCTTCAAAGTGTTCACTCAGTACAATATCAGGAATTATGTTCCTTACTTCATATCTTTTAAAAGGATTATTTTCATCAAGATTAACATGGCGCTTTTTTATGTTTTTGTCCAACATCAACCATATAGGGTATTCTACCGTCAGTTCATCTCCAATTAATCCAAGTTCTTCAATATTTTGCTCATTTATATATTGACATACTTCTATATAACTGTCATATCTATCATTATAGTAGGTCATACTTGATTTTATGGGCATTACAGGATGAATTTTCCACAAAAACAAAAGCGCACCGCACATCTCTAAAGACACTGTAATTACTATCATTGCCTTTATTAAAAAATCTTTTATTCTATCATTATATAACTTAGTATAGTTATACAATATATTTATAACTGCAACTATTAATATACCATAATATCCAATATAATATCTTGTTATTGAAACTTCCCAGCGCAACAATATGCTAAAAACAGCGAATGATATATATACATAACATATAAAATTTCGTAAAATTTTGTCCATTTTCTTTCGCATATTTAAGAATATAAAAAATGCAAGTATTCCAATTATAGTTAATCCCGTATTAATAGCTGAGTCTGATGAAAATAAAGGAAAGGTTGGGTAACCAAATAGTAGCCCGTCCTCAGATATTTCAACTGCATTAAGATTAACTCCAAGCAACTTAGACACAAAATAAAGAAAGTCTTCGATTAATCCTGTGGTTTTAAATTTACCAATTTCCATTCCCAAATTATAAGTTAGATTTTTCAATCCATTAACCACAAGATAGTTAATCTTAATTGTTCCAACCAACTGTCTTTGCCCGACATTCCCTGCCATAATACTTCCCAGACACATTATATTTTGTATAATCTGCGGCAAAGCCATAATTATTATAATTGGTAATGCAAGAAACAACTGTGCTACAAGCTCTGTTATTCTACATTTGTTTTTTATACATAATGCCAAATACCATATACAAAATATTGCCATTGCAATGCATACAGATGGTTTTGTAATGTATGCCGCACCTACCAACAATGCAAGATAACTAATGCTACTAAATTGTTCTTTTTTATCTGCGAAAAAGTTTTTATCGTTTTTTGCTATATCCACTATCTCAGTCACAAAAAGCAATAGCCATAATGCTGCGACGTGATCATTTTGCGGAGTTATTGCCTCTGCAAATCCTATAGGCAATGCAAGCCATAAAATAGTTCCTATCTGCCTATATGTCTTTTCAACATTAAATTTTTTACATAAATTGTTTATAATGGTCAAATTTATTACATATGCTACATATTGTACTATGCACATAGCTGCCGGCAGTTTTCCCATAAGGATATAGGCAACCAATCCTATATATGAAGCCAAAATTGTACTTACATTCTGTCTTGTAATATGAGTTGCATAATAAAAAACACTTTTATTTTGGCTCCAGTGACATATTCTTGGGGCATGATATGTTACTGAATCATAATTAAACGGAACTGCTAAAATTGCAACTATTCCAAGTCCAATTAGAAATATTCCTATTAGAACATCTATCTTATTCTTTTTTACTTTTTTTAATATACCGGCGACTTGCTCAAATAAATCTATTATGTTTTTTCTATCTTTATTCACAAAATATAGCAGAAAAAGATCACTTATGGTGTAGAGAGAGGCTAACGAAAAAAAATCAAGCGCCTTTGCGCTTGATAAAATTAGCACCAAGATATAAAGATAAACTGTCCATATTATAATAGCTCTTGTGATTGCATATTCTATTTCATTTCTCTTTTTATAAAGTAAAGCTGTTATCAGCAAATAATTTGATATCATATATGTCACTCATAAATACTAATAAAATCATATTACACAATAGCGAAACATTAATAATAAAGGTAGCTTCCATAAAGGTCACAAGAACTGTCCCTAATAGCACCACTGCCACATAGCCTGCTTCTTTTTTCGCAAGCTTTAATATCATAAATATAATTAAAGCTATAAATATCATTCCCACAACAGTTCCATAAACATATATTATTGAGGAAAAACCATTATCCACCATTGCCGAACTTCTAGCTGTCGGAAACGCCACCCATTGCTTAAAATTGGCATATTCTGTGAGCATTTCAAGACGCCCTGTTAAAAACGGATCCAGTGTGGCTATGAGTTTGCTCTCACCTATATTATATATAGAACCATAAATTGTCAAAAATACAGATATTATCAATCCTACGCCACACCCCAGATAAATCAATCCATATTTTTTCACAAAATCAACATATCGATATCCCAATCCACCTAAAATAACAATCTGTGTTGCTATAAGCCCTGTACGAGATATCGTAAGCTGATACAGTATAATATTAAGGACTGTCATTATTACATACTGCCACCAAGCTGTTTTTTCTTTTTTGATAAGAATACATAAGCTTATTAAATACCAAAGCATATCATGCACATTATTGGCATGATTAAACCCTAATGTATATCGAGCTTCAATGGCACCTCGTCCGTAGTCACGTATATCAACCATATTCCCAGCCACACCTATCACAGCTAAAAATATGACCATTAATGCTCCCACCAAGCTACTCCAAAATATTATTTTCAATACCCTTTCAATATCCTTGTCCTTTGAAGCTATAGCAAGTACTATAAATCGGATTACATATTCATCACGGCAGGTAAGGTATGATACCACACCCAAAGCCATAAAACAAACTAAAATAAACCACTGCTTTTTAGTGTAATAGGTGGTAAGTATTGAGATGCAAAACAGAACAAATGCCACATGAGTTACACGACCTCTATAAGGAAGTGTAAATGAAGCAAAATTATCTGTTATCATCACTATAAGTTCCAGAATAATTCCAAGTAAAAATAATGTATTTCCGAAACTTTCTTTTTTCTTAATCAACTGCATTACTTAGAGTCCTCTGTAGCAATATTTTTTGCTCATTTACCTCATATATCATATCACAGTTTTCAATGGTTTTGAGTCTGTGAGCAATTATAACCATAGTTTTGCGACCATGCAGACTATCTATCGCTTCCATAATAGCCGCTTCTGTATCATTATCAAGAGCTGACGTCGCCTCATCAAATATAAGCAGTTCCGGGTCATTATAAAGAGCTCTTGCTATTCCCAGTCGCTGACGCTGGCCACCTGATATGCGAACACCTCTTTCGCCAATTTGAGCATCTAGTTTATCGGTCAGTCCCTCAACAAATTCCTGCATTTGAGCTTCTTTTAGCACTGCCCATATACGTTCATCATCAATTTTATCATCAGGCACTCCAAAAGCTATATTATGACGTATACTGTCATCCAGCATATATATGCTCTGAGGAATATAACCTATATGAGAAAGCCATTCAGGATAGCTACTAAACACATCTGCACCATCACTGGTTATTTTTCCATCCGATAGTTTTAATAATCCTAACAGTATATCAACTATAGTACTCTTTCCCGCTCCGGATGAACCCACAATGCCCACTGATTTACCTACAGGTATAAGCATATCTGCATTACTGAAAATATTCTTGTCCGTATTAGGATAGGCAAATGTAATATTTTCCATACGAATTTCTTTCTTCATTGAAAGAGTATCATTTAATGGCATTTCAGGCTTATGGATTATAAGTGCCGACTCTTCACTAAGTCCCTTGGTATTGATATTTTCATAAATAAAATTAAGTGCCGGCTCGAAATAGGCTATATTTGCCATATATGTGTTCAGACGATTGGTGCTGGGCAAAAGTCTCATGGCTGCCACAGCAAAGGCTGATAAAGTAGCTGTAAGCCCTGCTATATCCTGTCCCAGTGCCATACTTATCATTACATACACCAAAATACCTACTATAGCGGCAGTTTCTATAAGCTGTCTGGGTAGATTTGAAAGTACATTATACTTAATCTGGTTATCAGCATATCCCTCCGCACTTTCTGCATATTTTTCCGTAAAGTAATACTCTTTTTTAAGAACCTTTACATCCTTAATGCCTGCTGCACCTTGTAATATCCATTTATACATACCCGCTTGAGTTGTACGTGAATTTTCGCCCGAAATATTTAAATGCTTTTTAATAACCTTTGTATTATACAAAGTGAGGCACGCCAAAAGACCTGCTACCAATATTGTCATTTTCCAGTCTAGCGCAAGCAAAAACGCACCTAAGCAAATAGAAACTATAAATTCAGATGCAAAATTCATACACTGAAGCAGAAGATTAAAAATATTATCCATATCTCCATATATCGTACGAATAATGTCGGATGTTTCAGCATATAAATAATACTCGTATGGGCGATGTAAAAACTGCCAAAGCAAATTAGTAGTACACCTTGCCCTATTTCGATTGGCAAACTTTGCCAACATATATGTCTGAAAAATCAAAAAAGCATTTTTAATAATGTATGCTGCCACAATAGCTCCCAGAAGCATAAATGTTATATGACGGACATTGGTTATTCCCGTAGCTTCTCCAAAAATCCGCACATACTTATTTGCAGCAAACTTCTTTTCATCAAGAACTGCACTGATAAGGGGAAGAATGAGGGAAGCGCTTGCCATCTCCAATAAGCCGCCTATGAATATAATTACCAATAAACCTGCTATTTTTATTTTCTGTCCCCTGTCCAATATGGATGACAGCTTATGTAAGATATCCTTTGACATTCCTCTCCTTACTCGTATTATTTCAAAGTCCCATAATCAAACTCTGAATAATGCTTTTTAATGCCTTCAAAATAGTCCTTATAATTATCAAGTGTTATACGATGATTGTCAGAGGCTATCTCCTGCAATAACCACTCATTAATACCAGGGTCATAATGTATTTCATCACTATATCTTTCCAGATTATGAGTGAGTTCATACACATCATCAAACCCATATATTTTAACATTATTAAAGCTAAGGAGCAATGGCAGGCTGTCTTTCCAACCGTCAATAACCCACTCCACTTCATCCTTGGACGAATATCTTGCCCATTTGGCTATACTGCTGGGTGGTATCAATAGTACAAACTCCACCTCTGGATTCTCCTCTATTACAGGCAAAATATTAAGGTTTATATTTTCATAAATAAGATTTAAATCATACTCCGATAATTCTCTTTTATATCCGGAACCATCTACCTTTTCCCAGTCCAGCTCTGCAAGGGCAAATTCCGCTCCTGTAGGACGCTCCCACGCAGAATATTCATCAAAGCTTGTGCTATCTTCTCCTTTAACAGTCTTTAGCAAATTATAAAAGGTGCCATGATACAATATTTCAAGATTTAATACATACTCTACATCATTAAATATATTATTATCATAAAGATATTCCGGATAGTCATTGTACCTCTGCCACTGAGGACCACGTGCCAAATCCTCAAAATCCATTCCTATCAGCACCTTTGACACATTTTTATTATATGTCAAGCTTCTTCCTAAGGACGTCCATAGTTCTTTATATCCGGCCCCCGAAAATGTGAGCTTTACACTATTAGCGTTAAAAAGCGTATCATACATAGAGGGTTTGAAATTTTGCATAAGCGAATTACCGGTAATGATGGCATCATATTCAAAATGTCTGGCTATACCGTCATTAATATAGCGCTCATTATCCAGTCTATATGCTGTTATAGGCTTATGAAAATGAAAATAGGGGTCTACCACAATATTTGTAATAACAATAACCAATATTGATATTACAAGCCCTGCCACAGTCTTTATAAACCATTTTTTGTTATTTTTTGTAATTGCATCTTCCATCAAAAATTCCAATATATATATGAGCCTACGCCACTAAAGTTTATAACACACAAAATGCCAAGCAAAATTGCACTAATTATCCGCCATTTGCCAGGCTTCCAATTATTCGATATATTCCCAGTATTAGTTCCCAAAAAGCACATACACAAAGTCACAAACACTACAACTATTGCAATGCTCCCTTCTGATATATCTGTAATTTTAAATACATCCAGTCTTTTTATGATAGATACAAGAACCATATCATTAAAGTTTTCAAACAAATAATAATTAAATCCATACATTCCGCCACAAATTACTCTTTTAAGCAAGGTAATGGCATCTTTAACCTCTGTAGCTCTAAAAAATACCCAGGCAATGCTGACAAATATAAAAGTCATTGCGCGCTCTAAATGAACCCCTATCTTTATTTTAGCCATATTAAGAAGTCTTTTAACAGACATTGCTATCCCATGCAAAACTCCCCATATTATAAACCCCCAGCTTGCACCATGCCAGAAACCACTTACTAAAAATACTAACAATACATTTATATAAGTTCTGGCAACGCCTTTTCTATTGCCTCCTAACGGAATATAAACATATTTTGTAAGAAATTTTGTCAAAGTAATATGCCACCTATTCCAAAAATCGCTTATAGAATTGGCTTTATACGGAGAATTAAAGTTTTCAGGCAAGTCAATATTAAGCATATGCCCCACACCTATTGCCATATCAGAGTACCCACTAAAGTCAAAATATATCTGTAATGTATATGCCAGTATAATCAAAATAGCAGACAAGCTTGTTAGCTCCGTTACATTCGAATATCCTACATCCACTAGTTTCCCTATATTATCAGCTATAAGCACTTTTTTAGAAAGTCCTAATATAAATCTATATAAACCCTTTGACAGATTTTCATAATCAGGCTTTTTTCTCTCAATTTCAGAAAACTGATGGATTATTTCCTCCGGCATAATAATTGGACCCTGTGTGAATTTAGGAAAAAATGATATATATAGTGCATATTCTAAAAAATCATATCTTCTCTCTTCATTACAATAGCACTCCGTTAAATATCCTATTTGTTGAAAGGTATAGAACGAAATACCCAGCGGCAAAATCAGATTTAGCGAAGATATATTCAGATTAAATGCCGCATTAAAATTATCTTTAAAAAAATCAAAATATTTAAAAACAAATAATACTAATATGTTTAATACTATACCAACAATAAATATTGTTTTTCTTTTAACAGCCTTTTTATTTTCATCTATACCTTTTATCCATTTGCCATTAATGAGGCTGCCAAAGGCGTAATTTACCATTATATCTGCCAGTAATATCCAGAGATACATAGCATTCATAAAGCCCACAAAGAAAAGGCTTAGTATAAATAAATATAATAAGCCTAAACGATATTTCTTTAAATTATTAATAAGATAGTAAACCGTAATGCTTAAAGGCAACATTAGCAGAACAAATATATAGGAATTAAACAGCATATTCGCACCATTGCTCAAACATAAGTATAAACCATATTAATGAGTTCCATTCTCCTCCGTTTGTATAATCTGTCCATAGTTTACGGGCAAATTTCATATCTATAAGCTCCGAGGTAATGCTATTATTTCCCCACATAAGACTGTCAGCCCACTCCCTCATTTCTCCCTTTAAAAGCCACCGGGATACGGGAACTGAAAATCCTTTTTTAGGACGCTCTATCATTTCCTTAGGTACATATCTATATAAAATCTCTCTTAATGCTCGTTTAGTTATGCCCTGATTAAATTTATAATCATGAGGTAAGCTCCATGCAAATTCCATAACATCCCTGTCTAACAATGGAATTCTGGTTTCCAATGAATAATACATACCCGACCTGTCCACCTTGGTCAGTATATCATCCGGTAAATATTGAAGCATATCCATTAGCATAAGATTGCTTTCAGGTACTTTTAAGTATCCATCCTTGTATGTAGATACCTTTGTTTCTATATTATGTAAACCAGCGCATAATTTTCTCACATTAACATTATCATCCAGTACCATTCTATAAAAGTCTTCTGCACTATTTATAGTAAAGCATCTGCCTGTTTTATTAAATACAGATATGCTTGGCATAGGAGGCTTTAATAATAGTTCTCCTATATTTTTTCTTAAAGGATTTTTAATAAAGGATAGTTTATTTTGCATTATGGAAATACTCTTTGCCGCCTCACGGTAGGTATTATATCCACAAAAAAATTCATCCCCGCCATCTCCCGAAAGAGCAACCGTTACATGCTCTCTGGTCATCCTGCTCACAAGTAATGTAGGCAACTGGGAACTGTCCGCAAAAGGCTCTCCAAAAATCTCAGGAAGCTTAGGCAATAAATCCATAACATCTCTATATCCTACATAGCTTTCATGATGATCAGTTCCTAAATGTGCAGCCAATTCTTTCGCAAAAACAGCTTCGTTATATTTTTCCTCCTCAAATCCTATAGTAAATGTCTTTATTTTTTTATCCGAGATGGATTGCATAAGACTTACTACCAGGGTTGAGTCAATGCCCCCCGACAAAAACGCCCCCAGGGGTACATCTGACAGCATTTGTCCTTTCAATGCCGTGGCTATTTTCCTCTCCAGCTCCTCTACCGCTTCACTGAAGCTACCTTTAAACAGGTTGTTTTGTCCCTGTAAGGCTACCTGGGATATATCATAGTATTTATGTGTGTTCCATTCTTTAAACGGAGGAGCTGTTTCCAATATAGTGCCCGGTTCAAGTTTATAAATCCCCTCATAGATTGTATAGGGCGCCGGTATATATCCAACATTAAAAAATACACCCATTACAGACCGGTTTATTTTAGCGCTAAAGCCTTTAATTGCCATTATGGCATTAACAGTTGATGCATAAACAAAGCTTCCGTTTACCATACCGTAGTATAGTGGCTTCTCTCCCATTCTATCACGTGAAAGGAACAGTTTTTTACTCTCTCTGTCAAAAGCTGCAATCGCCCACATGCCTTTGGCTTTCTCAAGAGCTTTGTCAATTCCCCAGCATTCTATTGCTTCCAATAATATTTCTGTATCGGAATGTCCCCTCCAGCTAATTTTCCGGCCTGACTTCTCCAATTCATCTTTTATTTCAGAAGCATTATAAATTTCCCCATTATAGGTTATAATGTAGCGCTCACTATGAGAATACATAGGTTGCCCGCCTGCTTCAGACAAATCTATGACAGAAAGGCGTCTATGCCCCATAACAATATTTTCTTTGTCATCCACAATATAGTTGCCACTATCGGGCCCTCGATTTAAAAGAGTACCATTCATAGCTTTTATATTTTCATTAGGATTTTCATTAAATCCAAATATACCTGCAATTCCGCACATAAATTTCTCTCTTTACATCATATTAAGGAAACACCGATTTCTCAATGTTTCCTCAAATATTATTGCTGTATCATCTGTATAATTTCGCTGGCAATATGTTCTGCCATTATCTGGTATCCTGCAATATTTCCATGAACACCATCTCGAATAAATTCACTGTTGATAGTATAATCATGCGAATTCAAAAGATTTGTATTGTAAAAATCAATTACATCAAATCCATAATTGGGAGCAATCTCATTTATAGCCTGAGCATATTCCCACTGTGGCACATATTTGTTCGGGTCAACCGCCACAACTCCATCATTAAGAATGGTTGATGGGGGATTAATATATATAAGTCTGACATAGCGATCGTCCATATTATCACGATAGGTATATTTCATAGCTCCCAGCATTCTGTCTAAATCCCCACAAAATGTATCTTCATTCATTCTCTGGGCATAGTCAAGAACACCAAATTGGTCCCTTGTCTCAAAAAGGCAATCATTAGTACCACCAAATACAATAATAATATCACTGTCTCTCGGAATATCGCTCCAGCGCTCTACCATAGGATAGGTTGTGGCACAGCTGCTTACCGTCGAGCCCCCTATTCCCAAGTTTACAACTTCGCAACCTAAAATTCTGCTAAGAACCGCCGGATAATTATGTGTATCTCTGTCCTCATCACTTAAGGTGCTTCCTGCTGTAAGGCTATCCCCTAATATAGATATCTTTACTCCGGAAAAATCAATAGTGCTTTCTTCAATAATCTTCTTGTCAAAAGCATTCATTGCCATTGTTTCTTCATAAGACGAACGCTCCTGTTCCTTTTGAGAAAGTGTGGTATTTATAGTAGAATTAATTGCCGCATAAAAAGGCTTCCAATTTAGTTTTGATGGCTTTCCATCCATATTTGAAATTACTCTGGTAGTTGCATTAACAGAGTCATCTGCCTCTAATACCGGTTGTTCTTTCAGGGCTTGAATTTTCTGTTCAACCTCTTCTGAATAGTTCTCCAGAACGGAAACGGCTATGTGGCTATCGCCAATCATTTCCTCTTCAGGCTCCGGTTCTTCTTTAGCCTGAATGTTTTCCGGTTCTACTGCCTCTTCTACAGCCACTTCTTGCTCTTCATTGGCTTTTTTGCTGTTCAAAAGCACTCTTTCCTTAATAAGCACTCCGCTTAAGGTAAGTAACACACCAAGAAAAAAACACATTACTCGTACAATTATTTCTCTCAATGTATTTTTTTCATTATTTTTCATAATCCAACTCCTCTACTCCTTATTTATCATAATATATTCCGCGCTATATATCTATAGAGGTCATTCTATAATTAAATGTAAGTTATTCTTATTTATTATTTATTAATTTTTTCTTAATCTGAATATTATGGTAAAAGCCGGCAAATTACCGGCTTTTAAAACAACTGATTTTCCTTAATTATTTTACAGTCTCCAATAAATATAATCTTCAGTTTTAAATAAAGACTTATCAAACAGCCCTTTTATATCAGCCAAAACCTTTATCTTGTTTGACTTATTAAAGAATTTATCTATATCTTCTTTATTAAGTCTAAGAAATTCATTATGTGCCACCGCCACAATCACAGCATCCATATCCCTGATAGCATCCATTTTATATAGCTCAATACCATACAATCTTTTTGCTTCATCGCTATCAGCAGATTCATCTATTACAACAGGTGTAATTCCATATTCGCCAAGTTCTCTGTATATATCAATAATCTTTGTATTTCTGGTGTCAGGACAATTTTCCTTAAAGGTAAATCCCAATATAGCTACCTTAGCTCCCTTTACCGGTAAATCTGCTGAAATAAGCTTTTTAACAACGGACTCTGCCACATATCTTCCCATATCATCATTAATGCGACGACCGGATAAGATTATTTGGCTATGGTATCCCAACTGCTCTGCCTTATATGTTAAATAATAGGGATCAACACCAATACAATGCCCACCAACCAGTCCTGGGAAAAACTTCAAGAAGTTCCACTTAGTTCCTGCTGCTTCCAAAACCGCTTTTGTATCAATTCCCATCTTATCAAAAATAATCGAAAGCTCATTCATAAAAGCAATATTAATATCTCTTTGAGAATTTTCAATCACTTTTGCTGCTTCAGCAACCTTTATAGACTCTGCTCGATGTACTCCCGCTTCTACCACGAGCTCATACACTTTCGCCACCTCATCCAGAGTTTCTTCATCCATTCCGGAAACAATCTTAACTATAGTCTCAAGTCTATGAACCTTATCTCCGGGATTTATTCGCTCAGGGGAATATCCTATTTTGAAATCCACACCGCATTTTAATCCTGACTCTTTCTCCAGAATTGGCACGCATACATCCTCGGTAACACCGGGATATACAGTAGACTCAAATACTACTATAGAACCCTTTGTTAAATTTCTGCCTAAGATTCTGCTTGCTCCCTCCACCGGTGTTAAATCCGGTGTATGGTCATCATTTACAGGTGTAGGTACCGCAACAATATGAAACTTTGCCTCTTTAAGTTTATTCTCATCAGATGTAAATTCAACTGTGGTATTTTTTATTATATCGTTTCCCACTTCATTTGTAGGATCTATACCATTCTTATATAAGTCTATCTTGGTAGCGTTAAGATCATATCCAATAACTTTAACTTTTCTTGCAAATGCCACTGCTATAGGCATTCCTACATATCCCAAGCCCACCAATGCTATTTTTTCTTCCCCATTAACTATTTTTTCATATAAGTTCATATTTATCCCTCTCGCAAAGCTTTGCTAATAATAATTAACATTTAATTTTCTATGCTATTCTAGCACAATAGTTAAATGTTGTAAAAATTATATCTTTATTTTTAATATCCATTTTTATGAATTATACTTATACGTCCCAACTATATCTCTTACTAAAGGTCGTATATCTGCACATTCATTTTTAGATTCTTCTTTTAAATTCTTTAACTGAACAAAGAACTTCATTTCATCAATATCTATTGGTTTTCCAATATGGATTCTCTTATTATCCGTATCTTGAAGTCCCTCCTCATCCATTAAGAGCTCTTCATAAAGCTTTTCTCCCGGACGAAGTCCTGTAAATTCTATCTTTATATCTTCATCCACTTTATATCCTGATAAACGAATAAGATTCTTTGCCAAATCCAATATTTTTACAGGCTCCCCCATATCCAGCACAAATATCTCTCCGCCTTTGGCATAAGCTCCTGCCTGTAGCACAAGGGAAACCGCCTCGGGTATAGTCATAAAATACCTGATTATGTCCGGATGGGTAACTGTAACAGGCCCGCCCTGAGCAATCTGTTTTTTAAATAGCGGAATTACACTTCCGTTGCTTCCCAGCACATTTCCAAATCTTACCGCCACAAACTCCGTGTCATAATGGCGGTTAAAGGTTTGAATTATCATTTCGCAAATTCTTTTGCTGGCTCCCATAATATTTGTGGGATTAACCGCCTTATCAGTGGAAATCATAACAAATTTTTCCACACCATACATTGCCGCTGCCTGAGCAGTCTTCCATGTACCAAAAATATTGTTTTTCACAGCCTCATTAGGGCTGGTTTCCATTAGCGGTACATGCTTATGAGCCGCGGCATGATAGACAATATCCGGACTATAAGTCTCAAATATACGATTCATTCTATTTGTATTTCTAACAGATGCTATAAGAACCACTAAATTCATATCTGGATAACGATTTAATAGTTCCTGTTGTATATCATATGCACTATTCTCATATATATCCAATATAATAAGCTGCTTAGGGTTATGACTGGCTATCTGGCGACAAAGCTCACTTCCTATAGAGCCACCACCACCTGTTACCAATACCACTTTATTTTGAACATAGCCCAGGATGGAATCAATATCCACCTTAACCGGCTCTCTCCCAAGCAAGTCCTCAACCTCTACATCCCTTAGCTTGCTTATGCTGACTTCGCCATTTACAAGCTGATATATACCCGGCAAGGAACGAAGCTTACACTCTGTTTCTTTACAAATGTCTAATAATTCTTTAATTGTCTGACGTGGTGCTGAGGGTATAGCCACAAAAATTTCATCTATGCTATGAGTATCCACACACTCCAAAATCTTATCTCTTCCGCCCTCAACCTTAACTCCCTGTATATAGCTTCCCCATTTATTCCTGTCATCATCAATGATGCAGGCTACCGTCATTGTCGAAAAATTACTTGTGGCAATTTCCTTAATAATCGAATTGCCCGCATCGCCTGCACCAATAATCATAACATTGATGGCATTTTTCTTATTCTGCTGCTTATGCTTCCTGCTTCTAAAAAACCTATATGAAAATCTGCTCGTAAATATAAATGTAATAAGTAGAAAACCGTACATAAAATAAAAGCTGTTAGGAACCGGACGACTTTCTACTCTTACCATATACATTCCTATTCCATCGACAGCAGTACCTATTATACAGGCAACAATAATACTTTGCAGTTCTGTTTCTCCTGCAAATGCCCATAGGCTGTTATAAAGCTTAAA
>JBHAJK010000078.1:0-31346 GCA_041826605.1 Lachnospiraceae bacterium
ATAAGCTTTTTGATGCTATAAATTTAATAGCACGGTTAGTTTGAGGTACGGTAAATTTGATTGCACTTTAAATTGGATAAAAGTGCAAAAATGCACTTTGAGTTTGGATAAGGTGCAAATATGGAATTCACTGAGAAAAAGAGTGGATGTACTTGACTTAAACCGGTTAAAAGATAGTCTAGAGCTTATAGATGAAATATTAAAGGATGGAATACGAATATATAGTTAAGAGGCAAAAATGAAATACAATACAGATTATAAAATGTTATGTAAACAACTACAGTCAATAATAGAAGATGTTGACTATGATATTTCCAATATGGCTAATGCGTCAGCATTGCTGTGGGAGACACTTGAAGATATAAATTGGGCAGGCTTTTATCTGCTTGTGGATGGAGAGCTTAGGCTTGGACCATTTCAGGGAAAGGTGGCTTGCACATCTATAAAGATAGGAAGAGGTGTCTGTGGCACTGCTGTAGCGGAGGACAAAACCCGGCTTGTGGAGGATGTACACAAATTTCCGGGTCATATAGCCTGTGATGCAGCCAGCAATTCCGAGATAGTTATTCCCATACATAAAAATGGAAAGGTCTATGGTGTGTTGGACATAGACAGCCCCCTTAAAGCCCGATTTGACAAGACGGACAGGGAGGGCTTGGAGGAATTTGTAAGAATTTTTGAAGCAAAGTATGGCGCGCCCCCAATATATTAAATTAAGCTTAGAAAGCGTTATCCTTTGCTATCAGCCAAATGCTTGGGAAGAAAGCAGGAAGCGTCAATTTAAAAAACTAACTGCACAAGCAGCATATATACAAGGGTTCCGCCGGCAATGGAAAGCAACATTTTTCTTTTCCACAGATGAAGTATGGCTGTAACTCCTATTCCAATAAATTCGGGAATACCATGGCTTCCCGAAAACAGGGACACTCCCTTTAAACAATATACAACCAGCATGCCAAAAACCGCACAGGGCAGTGCATTGCCCAGATATTGAACAAATTTATGGGTAGGCTTTTTGGAAGAAAAAATAAGGAATGGAAGAAACCTTGTAAGCATCGTACCAAAAACGCAAATAGCAATAGTAATAATTTGCTGCGATAGTGTCATTGGGCTCATTTATCATTACCTCCCATCCGGGCATAAATATTTCCCAAAGGCTTCTGAAAAACAGTAAGGATTGCCAAAATGAAAACCATTGCGGGAACCATAAAGGCATCAGCACCAAAAATAATAAGGCACAGCGCTGTGGAAACAATACCAATAAGCCCCGTATATTTCTTTTTCTCTTTCATCCACTGGTCTATAAATATGGCAACAAACATTGCTGTCATAACAAAATCCAGCCCCTCAGTATTAAATTTCAAAAAAGAACCTACAATACCACCTACCACAGCTCCGGAAACCCAGTACAACTGATTTAACAGGGTAACAAAAAACATAAACCACCCCTTATCAACATCTGAGGGTATGTAGGCTGAATAATTTATGGAAAAGCTTTCATCGCACATACCGAAAATAAGATATGGCTTTTTCCAACCCATACCCTTAAACCGGTCAAGCATGGTAATCCCATAGAAAAGATGCCTTGCCTGCACCAAAAGAGTAACAATCAATGCCGAAATTGGAGAAAAGGCAGACATTAACATTGTAACCGCAATAAATTCCAGCGAGCCACCAAAAATAAGCATACTCATAAACATTGGATACACAAAAGAAAATCCATTTACATTCATTAAAATTCCATAGGCAAGGGCCAGGAACCAAAATCCTGCAAATATTGGAAGAGTATATGGTAATGCTGCTTTAAATGCTTTAAGTTTCATATATTTTCGCCTTGTAGTTATGATTTGTAATATTATATTATTATAGAAAAAGTGGCAATATGTTTAAGCAAAAACGAAAGGAGCATTCATATGTCAGATGTAACTAATTCCAACAATATAAGCAGGCGATATCTTGACTCTCTTATGATTGAGACAAGATATATGAATTCAACAAACCCTAATTTGGACTTTGAGCTTTTCGGAGAAAAATTCTCTTCTCCCATTATGACAGCAGCCCTATCCCATCTTGACCATTTTATGTTTAAAGGAGCATCTGCGGCACTGGCAAAGGGCGCAAAGGACTCTAATTCGGTGCTTTGGTATGGTATGGCAGATGAGGAAGAAATAGAGCAGTTAGTAGCCACAGGTGCACGTCTGATTGAAATAATCAAGCCCTATTCAGATAGAGAATTAATATATAAAAAGATAAAGCACGCGGAGGCCAATAATGCTTTGGCAGTGGGAATAGATATTGACCATCCCTTTGGAGAGGACGGCTCTATAGATGTGGTGGATGGCTACGAAATGACAGCTATTACCACAGAGGAGATGGCAGAGATTTGCAAATCAACTAAGCTTCCGGTTATAGCAAAGGGTGTGTTGAGCTTATATGATGCTAAATGCTGTTTGGATGCAGGCGTATCCGGACTTATGCTTTCTCATCATAATAACAGAATAGAAAGTGCGCTTCCTCCGATGGCTATTTTGCCTGAAATTTTGAAGCTGGTGGATGGAAAGGTGCCTGTATTTGTGGAGGATGAAATAAGGACAGGCATGGATGCCTTTAAAGCACTGGCTCTTGGAGCTACAGGTGTATGCATAGGTCGCCCTCTTATGACAGCCATTAAGGATGATGTAGAAAACGGAGTTTGCAATTATTTGAAAAAGGCAGCAGGAGAATTGGGAAAAGCTATGGCATATACAGGCTGTACTGATTTATCAAAGATGGATGCAAGTGTAATTCATAAATTATAATGTGTTATGAATATTATGTGTAAAAGGTGCAGTCAAAAAACCGTCTTCGCTCTTTCTAATAAGGGCTGAGGACGGTTTTATTTCTTATTCGGGACAGCGGATTTCTGCCAGTTCTTCTATGGTGCTATGCAGCTTTTGAGCGAGGGGAGTGTCGGCTGCTTTGTAATATACCTCTTTGCCCTCTCTTCTGGTTACAAGAAGCCCGGCGTCCTTTAATACCCGCAGATGATGGGAAACAGCGGGAGAGGACATGGAAATTAAGGCACCTATATCAATGACACATTCCTCTGTGTGACATAAAAGCCAAAAAATACGGAGGCGGGTGGTATCTCCTAATTGCTTCATAGCCTCTGCTACGGCAGCAATTGTGTGCTCTGGCGGCATACTCTCCAATAATTTTTGTTCCTCTTCAGGCGAGTGATGATGATGGGGTAATTTTATATTTTCCATACAGGCTCCAAGTGTTTTCATAAGTAAAAGAAAAGACAAATATGCGAAAGCTGTGCTACGCATAAAGTATTTACATATGTATATTATAGCAAAGCAAAGTATTAAACGAAACTTGAAATTTGAACGTGTCTACAAACGCTATAAAAGTCATTGGGTAATTGTGCCCTGCCTGCAGATAAATTTATTTATGAACAGACCCACAGGGAAGTAATGAATAGTGGATATTTCTATAGAGAGTAACGAAATGTGAATAACCCTGCTCTGGTTACAGAAATAACAACAAGCCGTAAAACAATTAAACATTTGTTTAATTTATTCTTGACAAAAACTAAATAATTGTTTAATATATAAATAACAATTAAACAATCATTTAATCGTTTGCAAGCTAACAATCCGTGGCGAATTGACAGTCAGAGAGTGAAGTGACAGTATTTCTTCTGGCGACATTCTCATTGAATTGACAACGGAGAAACGATAAAGTGATTAATCGAAAGTAGAGGAATGGTAGTATGAAAAAAACATATAAGATTGATGTAGATTGTGCAGTATGTGCCGGAAAGATGGAAGATGCCGCAAAGAAAACTGACGGAGTAAAAGATGCATCTGTTAATTTTATGGCTTTAAAGATGAAAGTAGATTTTGAAGATGATGCAAATATAGATGAAGTGATGAAAAATGTCAGAGACAACTGCAAAAAGGTGGAGTCTGACTGTGAGGTTTTCTATAAATGAGTGTAAAACAGAAAAAAAATCTGCTTAGGATTGTGATAACCTCAATTCTAATGCTAATTCTGCATTTTGTGCCGGCAGAGGGATATTTGCGTTTTATCCTATATATGGTTCCATACCTGATAATAGGATATGATATTTTAATAAAGGCATTTAAGGGCATCAAAAATAAACAGCCCTTTGATGAAGATTTGCTAATGTCCATAGCTACTGTGGGAGCTATTATACTGGCAGTATATAGAAGCGGAGATTATGTGGAAGCCATTGCGGTTATGCTGTTTTTCCAGGTTGGAGAGTGGTTTCAGAGCTATGCAGTGGGCAAGAGTCGAAAGAGCATAACGGACCTTATGGATATAGCTCCCGATTATGCCAATATAGAGGCTGAGGACGGTTCGCTTATACAGGTAGACCCTGATGATGTGGAGGTCGGCAGTGTAATAATTATAAAGCCGGGAGAAAAAATTCCTTTAGATGGAGTGGTAATTGATGGAGTATCTTCTCTTAATACATCTGCCCTTACAGGAGAGTCTATGCCAAGGGATGTGGAAGAGGGAAGTCTGGTTGTATCAGGCAGCATCAACTTAAACGGTCTGTTGAAAGTCAGAACCACAAAGGAATTTGAGGAGTCCACAGCATCCAAGATTATGGAGCTTATTGAAGATGCCAGCTCTCATAAATCAAAATCGGAGAATTTTATTACAAAATTTGCCAGAGTATATACCCCAATCGTAGTATATGCGGCACTGGCGTTGGCGATTATTCCACCAATAGTATTGCTTATTATGGGGAATAACCCTATGTGGGGAGAATGGCTTTACAGAGCGTTGACATTCCTGATTATAAGTTGTCCATGTGCTCTGGTTATTTCTATCCCGTTATCATTCTTTGCAGGCTTAGGCGGAGCAAGTCGTCACGGTATTTTGGTAAAGGGCTCCAACTATATGGAGACGCTTTCAAAAACCAAAATAGTTGTATTTGATAAAACAGGTACCCTTACCAGGGGAAGCTTTAGTGTTACCGCAGTACATCCTGAGCAATTGGATGAAAATCAGCTTTTACATATGGCAGCCCATGTGGAGAGATTTTCTACCCATCCCATTGCTCAGTCTCTAAGGGATGCTTATCCCAATGAAAATGATGACTGTACTGTAGAAAATGTGGAGGAAATTCCGGGACATGGAATCAGAGCATCCATAAATGGAGATATAGTTTGCGTTGGAAATTCCAAAATGATGGATTTAATAGGAGCAAACTGGAAGCCCTGTGATGAGCATGGAACAATAATACATGTGGCTATAAACAATGTATATGAGGGACATGTTATAATATCCGATATAGTGAAGCCTAACAGCAAAGCTGCCATCAAGGCATTAAAGAAAAACGGTATTTACAAGACTGTAATGCTAACAGGAGACAGCAGAGAGGTAGCAGAAAAAATTGGCGCCGAATTAGGCATGGATGAAATCAGAAGCGAGCTTTTACCACAGGATAAGGTAAGTGAGGTTGAGCGCTTACTCTCAAACAAGAGGAGTGCAAATGATGCCCTTGCCTTTGTAGGAGATGGTATTAATGATGCGCCTGTACTGTCACGTGCCGACATAGGAATTGCCATGGGAGCCATGGGAAGTGATGCTGCCATTGAAGCGGCTGATGTGGTGCTGATGGATGATGACCCATATAAAATTGCTACGGCCATCCGTATTTCTTCAAAATGCTTACGCATTGTAAAGGAGAATATCTGGTTTGCCATTGGTGTTAAGGCTTTGGTGCTTATTTTAGGAGCCTTGGGCTTTGCCAATATGTGGGCAGCAATTTTCGCAGATGTGGGAGTAGCAGTATTAGCCATACTCAATGCCGTAAGGTGTATGTATATAAAGACTGAAAATTAAAATATATTGCCCGCATGCAGAGTAATCTGTTTGCGGGCAATATATAATTGTGTAAAATTAGAGCAATAAACTGAAAAATGTGGTAAAATATGAGAAAAATAAGCAAGAATTTATAGTGTTAAATGCTTGAAAATCTGATATAATGATGGAAACTTAAAAATTTTAGTATTTTTTCGGGGGGGGGGGGTACGGAAGAAAGTCTTAATCCTTAGCCTTTCTTGAAAAGATTACTTTTGCAGAAACCTCCCGAAAATATTAGCCCTCATTTAGATATGAGTGCGCTTAAAAAGCCGGGAGGTGTTTTTAATGGTAAATTTTGATAAACAGAATATTTTAAATAATATCCCGGGGGCGGTTGTAGTATATAAGGCAGATGCTACAGGCGAAATTTTATATGCGAATAAGGCGCTTATAGAGCTTTTTGAGTGTAAGGATTTTGAGGATTTTTTAAATGCCACAAATGGCAGCTTTCGTAGTGCCATAGTACCTGATGAATTGGAATATGTAGAGAGTAATATAGAGCGACAGATGGCTCAAAACAGGAAAAAATATGACCATATATTTTTTCATATTCTGACAAAAAATAGCAGGGCAGTATATGTGGAAGGCTATGGAAAGATGGTGGAAGATGAGGAGCATGGAGAGGTTTACTATGCTTTTTTAGCAATTCCTGAAGTGAGAGCTCAGTATGGAGAGGCGGACTCTTTAACCGGGCTGTTAAACAGACGTGCCTTTTTGGAAAAATCAAAAAGATGCGAGGGTAGCAGGCACGCTGTTCTATATTTGGACATTCGTGGCTTTAAGCTGATTAATCAGTACTATGGAAGTGAGAACGGAGATAACTTCCTAAGAAAGACTGCGGAGGTTTTGGAGCGAACCTTTAGTGACGCCTTAATTGCAAGATTTGCGGCAGACCACTTTGTGATTTTATGTGATGACAATGATATAGAGGGCAAGATAGCAAAGGCTTATGACAGAGTGCTTAAGCTGGAGGAAAGCCTTAAGCTTAAGCTGGATGTGGGTGTTTATATCTCGGAAAATAAAGAAGATATAAATATGGAATGCGATTATGCAAAAATGGCATGTGACAGCATACGCAAGGATGAGTCGAAATATTTTGCTTATTATACGGAAGCTCTTAAAAAAGAAACAGATTTTCATAAATATATTGCAGACCATATAGATGATGCCATTGCAAATGGACATATACAGATTTATTATCAGCCTGTTATCAGAACAATGAGCGGAAAGCTTTGTGGGATGGAGGCATTAGCCAGATGGATAGACCCTGATTTGGGGCTTATTTCTCCTGCCAACTTCGTACCTGTTTTAGAGGACGATAATATTATATATAAGCTGGATATGTATGTTATTGAGCAGGTTATGGAACACCTTTGCAGTGTCAGGGATGCAGGAAAAGAGGTAATACCTGTTTCATTAAATATTTCCCGAAGAGATTTTGATATGTTTAGCCCGTATGAGATGATTGAGGGGCTGGTGCGCAAACACCGGTTGCTTAGAGAATGGGTGCATATTGAGGTTACCGAGTCTGCTATTTCTGATAATTTAACAATGATAAAGTCGGAAATATTAAAGCTTAGAGAGGGTGGCTATGAGGTATGGCTGGATGATTTCGGCAGTGGCTATTCTTCTCTTAATTCATTAAAAGATTATCCTGTTGATGAAATAAAATTTGATATGGTATTCCTGCGCAATTTCAATGAGCGTGCCAAGGTAATACTCACTTCAGCAGTGGGAATGGCTAAGGAATTGGGCATACACACTCTGGCAGAGGGTGTTGAAACTCAGGAGCAGTTTGATTTTTTAAAGAGCATAGGCTGTGAAAAGATACAGGGATATTTATATGGCAGACCGGAGCCATATGATGATATGATGACTGCAATTCAGGAAAAATCCATTTTCGAGGAGACTCCTGAGACCAGAAATTATTATGAAAAAATCGGAAAGACCAATATAATTACAGATGCCTCCATAGCTGTATTCGACTATGATGGCAGTAAATTTAAGACCTTGTATCGAAGCAGGAATTTTGGAATAGTGGATAATGCAGATAATCCTGATGTAGAGAATGGTATTGACTGGATTATGAATTATGACGAGTCACCACTGAGAAATGCTATTAGAAATCTGGCAGAAAAGGCAGGTCGCTCAGGCAAGGTGGAAACTCTTGACTGTGTATTCAGCGGACGATACTACCGTGCCACAATGGAGTGTATAGCCTCAAAGAATAAGGGGATAGCACTGCTTACCACCTTAACGGATATTACCTTTAAGGATAAGGAAGAGGTTAATACCGAGTTTAATAATGTCAGCCGCAATATTATGAACCTTTTTGACACTATTTGTGTGGTTAACAGGACCAAGAGGACAATCAGGGCTATTAGAACCGAGGATGCCAGTATTCCCATAGGGGAGGAATTCCCCATTGAAAAGAGTGGTCTTACAAGGCTTTTCCCTCTTGAGAAGCTATATGACCCCGATAGAATAAACCTATACAGTCTGCTTGAACTGACTGGGGAAAAAGAGGATACACAAAGGGGTGTGCGCTCAAGATTTTTCCGCCTCAGAAATGAACAGGGTAATTTTGTAAAAAAAGAGTCAATTACTTTCCCTATAACAGTGCCAAGAGAAGCCTCAAGTGCCGGAGACAGCGTATTACTGCTGTGCATAAGAGATGCTCTGACACCTCCGCCTGAAACCATTGAAAATCAGGGAAAAAAGAATGAGCTGGTTTACTGGAAGGATGCCAAGAGATGGAAGAGCCTGATGGAGCAGTGTGGCATTATGTTCTTCTGGAAAGACAGGGAACGCAGATTTTTAGGCTGTAGCAGGTCATTCCTGGATTATTTCGGCTTTGAAAGCGAGGATGAAATAATAGGCAGAACTGACGAGGATATGGCATGGCATATAGATGACAGCCTCTATAAGAATGATGAAGAAAAGGTGCTTAGCACCGGTATATCCACCTTAAATATTCCGGGGCATGTAATAAAAAAGGGTGTTCCCAGAAATATTTTTGCTTCAAAATTCCCTATGTATAATGATGGAGAGGTGTCAGGTCTGATGGGATATTTCATAGATACAGATACCTTACTTCCCGGGGATATAGCCATTAAGAACAGTACCTATATGGATATGGCCACAGGGCTTGTTAATCTACGCGGATTTATTATGCACCTTATCCAGTATGAGGATAATTATTTGGAATATGGGGAAGATTATGGAATGATTGTTTTGGAAATCCCCGTATACTACCATATGAAGAAAGCCTATGGTAAAGAGGTGGCAGAGTGTATGATTTCTCTGGTAGCTGACGCTATAAGGGAAGAGACGCGTAACGGTTCGTTAGTAGCCAGAACCGGAAAGAGCCATTTAATAGTTATTCAGAAAAATAAGGAGCATGATGTATTAAGAGCTCATATGGACAGATATATAAGAAAGATTGAGTCTATCCATCAGGTAGAGGGATATAAATGTACCTTATATGTAAAGAGCAGTCTTGTAATGATTTCTGATAGAAATGAGTCCGTAGGAATTATGGAGTTTATAACTCAGAATAAAGAAAAGATTGTACAATAAGTAAATAGAATATATTGATGCTTAGTAAAAGAGTCATTTGTGTGAAAAATCGCAGATGGCTCTTTATTTTTGTGTTAAAAACAACCAAAATGATGATTGAATATGATTGATTGTGAATGATTACTAAAATAAATAATGATTATTCGTGCATATTTATGATTGAATATGACTGAGTAAGTGGGTTATTATGACATATAGAGATAAAAATTGTTTCGGAGAGGAGGCAGTATGATATATACAGTAACTTTTAATCCATCCCTGGACTATATTGTGTCAATGCAGGATTTTGAAATGGGAAAAACCAATCGCACATCTTATGAACAGATGCTGCCCGGTGGTAAGGGGATTAATGTTTCTATTGTTTTAAAGAATTTAGGTATTGATAATACTGCTCTTGGCTTTACAGCCGGATTTACGGGAAAAGAAATACTGCGCCGTATATCAGAGATGGACTTAAAAAATGATTTTATAGAAATGGAGGAGGGCTTTTCCAGAATTAACGTAAAATTAAAGGATTTTGACGGTACTGAAATAAATGGTATGGGACCTGTCATAAATAAAGAGCATCTAAAGCTTTTAATGGACAGACTGGAGGAGCTAAAAGAGGGAGATACTCTGGTGCTTGCGGGAAAGATACCTGAGAGTATGCCGGATACCATATATGAGGATATTCTGGCGCGTCTTGCAGGAAGAGGTATAAATTTTGTGGTGGATGCTACAAATAATCTGCTTTTAAATGTTTTAAAATACCATCCATTTCTTATAAAACCCAATAATCATGAGCTGGGCGAGATTTTTGGAGTGGAGCTTAAAACCAGAAAAGATGTGGTTCCCTACGCCAAGAAGCTACAGGAAAAGGGTGCTCTTAATGTACTTGTTTCCATGGCGGGTCAGGGAGCAGTATTGGTTGACATAAATGGAGAGGTACATGAGCATGAGGCAGCAAAGGGAAAGCTTGTTAATGCAGTAGGGGCAGGAGACTCTATGGTAGCAGGCTTTATTGCAGGCTTTGAAGAAAAAAAGGATTATGAGCATGCTTTCCGTATGGGAATTTCTGCCGGAAGTGCCAGTGCATTTTCGGAATTTTTAGCCACAAGGGAGGAAGTCCTGACAGTGTATAGCAGTCTGGATTAAAGATATATAAGCAATATTTAAAGGAGGGAAAAATGAGGATTACTGATTTACTGGACAAGAGAAGCATAGACCTAAACGGTGCTCCTGCAAGCAAAAAGGAAGCACTGGACCGGGTTATTGCTCTCATGGTAAAAAGCGGGAAAATAGCTGATGCAGAAGCGTATTCGCGTCAGGTTTATAACCGTGAGGAAGAGGGTACCACAGGCATAGGCGAGGGATTAGCCATTCCTCACGGTCGCTGTAGTGCTGTCAATGCGCCGGGTCTTGCTGCCATGGTAGTGAAAAACGGAGTGGACTATGAGGCCCTTGATGATGAGCCTGTACGCCTGATTTTCTTAATTGCAGCTCCCGAGACCAAGGACAATATCCATCTGGATGTACTTTCCAAGCTGTCACGTCTGTTAATGGATGAGGAATTTGTGAAAAACTTAATTGAGGCTCCGGATGAGGATACGTTCCTGCATCTGATTGACGAGGCAGATGACAGGGACAATAAGGAGCAGGAAATTGATTTAACAGCAGCTACGGCAGGACAGAAAAAGATTATAGCTGTTACAAGCTGTCCTACAGGTATTGCTCATACATATATGGCAGCAGAGGCATTGGAAAAGGCAGGTAAAGCTGCAAACTGTATGATTAAGGTAGAGACCAGAGGCTCCGGTGGAGCTAAGAATGTAGTAAGTGATGAAGAGATTAAAGAGGCAGATTGCATTATAATTGCTGCTGATGCTCAGGTGCCTATGGACAGATTTGATGGCAAAAAATTAATCAAAACATCTGTATCAGAGGGTATTAACAATGCTGAGGGTCTGGTAAAGAGAGCAATGGAGGGAGATGCTACTGTTTTCAGGACGACAGCCGGAGGCCAGAGCAGTACCGTGGCGGCTACAGGTGGCAATTCCAAGGGACATCAGATTTACCTGTATCTTATGAATGGCGTTTCCCATATGCTGCCATTCGTAGTAGGCGGTGGTATATTAATTGCCCTGGCATTTCTTATTGACTCACGAATGGTGGATATAAGCACAGCGGATATGTCGTCCTTTGGTTCTATTACACCAATAGCGGCTACACTTATGTCAATAGGTGGTGTGGCATTTGGATTTATGCTTCCTGTGCTGTCGGGCTTTATAGCAGAGGCTATTGCAGACAGACCGGGACTGGCTGTAGGCTTTGTAGGCGGTATGATTGCGGCTAATGGCAAATCAGGCTTTTTAGGGGCATTACTTGCAGGCTTTTTGGCGGGCTATATTGTAAAGCTTTTAATGAAGCTGTCATCAAAGCTGCCTGAGGCTATAGAGAAAATAGCACCGGTATTAATCTATCCGTTATTTGGAATTTTGATTATTGGATTGCTGATGCAATTTGTGGTAGAGCCACCAATAGGCTGGATAAATGTAGCCATGAACAATGCCCTTACCAATATGGGTGGAACCTCAAAGGTGCTTTTGGGCGCCATATTAGGCGGTATGATGGCAATCGATATGGGCGGTCCCTTTAATAAGGCGGCATATGTATTTGGTACAGCTTCCATAGCATCAGGAAATTATGAGATTATGGCAGCAGTTATGATTGGTGGTATGGTACCTCCTATAGCTATAGCCTTAGCTACATTCCTTTTTAAAAACAAATTTAATAAGGAAGAAAGAAGCAATGCGCCTGTAAATATTATTATGGGACTGGCATTTATTACAGAGGGTGCCATTCCCTATGCGGCAGCAGACCCTGTACGTGTACTTCCCTCATGTATTATAGGCTCTGCGGTAGCAGGTGCTCTTTCAATGCTCTTTGGATGTACACTGATGGCTCCTCATGGTGGTATATTTGTATTCCTGGTGGTGGGACGTGCACTTCTATACTGCGCAGCACTATTAGCAGGTACTGTTGTTACTGCTCTTTTACTTGGAATACTTAAGAAAAAGGTGGTTGAATAAAACCATATTTCAAGTTATCTGACAATATTGAATTATTGTAATCAAAAGTCATACATGCTATAGTTAGATAGTATTGCTGATGAACTTTATTCCCTCGTGTCTAAGGAATTTTCTGTGATGCGGGGGAAATTTTAATTCTTAAGTTATACATACTTATATATAAGGAAAAATACTATGTTGGCAAAAAAGCGTCAGGAAGAAATTCTGGCAATTCTTAAAAAAAACGGTAGTGTTACCGTTCAGGAGCTGACGGAGGCATTTAATGCCTCAGAATCCACAATCAGAAGAGATATTACGGAGCTTGACCATAAAGGCAAACTCTCCAAGGTATTTGGAGGGGCAGTTTCCAGGGGCAGTGCCTCTAATCTGCATGAAGATGAGGTATCAAAGCGAAGAAAATATAAGTTTGGAGAAAAGGAGAGCATTGGAAGATATGGTGCATCCCTGATAAAACCGGGAGATTTTGTGTATATTGACGCAGGTACTACCACCGGCTCAATGCTCCATTTTATAACAGAAAAATCCGCAGTATATGTGACAAATGCTGCAAGTCATGCACTGGAAATGTCCAAGAGAGGGCTTAAGGTAATCCTAATCGGAGGAGAACTGAAGGCCTCTACAGAGGCTGTAGTAGGTGCGGTTGCCTGTGAGAATTTGCGTAGCTATAATTTTACCAAGAGCTTTATGGGCAGCAATGGAATTGATAAAAGGGCGGGGCTTACAACTCCGGATGCAGCAGAAGCCATGGTAAAAAGAGCTGCCATAGAGCAAAGTACTACCTGCTATGTACTTTGCACCTCAGAAAAATTTCGCCAGATATGTCCCATCCAATTTGCCAAGCTGGAGGATGTGGTAATAATTACCGACAAGCAGCCGGGCGGAAGCTACCAGAATAATAAGGGAATAATTGTGGTGGAAGAGGCTAATAATTAAAGGTATAAAAATGGATTATATTATATTTGACTTAGAGTGGAATCAGGGTTCCCGCTCTTCTTCGGCAAGAGAGGAACGTCTGCCCTTTGAGATAGTGGAGATAGGTGCAGTAAAACTTAATAAAAATCGTGAGATGATAAGTGAATTTTCAGAGCTTATTAAGCCACAGATATATCATGAAATGCATTATATTACCAGCAGGCTTTTACATCTGCATATGAAAGAACTGGAAAAAGGAAAGTCATTTGAAGAGGTCATTAAAAAATTTCTTAAATGGTGCGGAGATGATTGCGTTTTTTGTACATGGGGCACTCTGGATTTATTGGAATTGCAGAGAAATATGGCTTTTTATAATATGAAGCCACTATCGGACAGACCATTAAAGTATTATGATATCCAAAAGCTGTTCAGTCTGGCCTATGAGGACGGAAAATCCAGAAGAAGCCTTGAATATGCCATTGATATGATGGATATTAAAAAGGATATTCCTTTCCACAGGGCATTTTCAGATGCATATTATACCGCAAAAATTTTTGATACTATAGAGGACCCGGAGGTGCTGGAAAAATATTCCTTTGACACCTTTACGGTTCCAAAGACTAAGGAACAGGAAATTCATATAGTATTCAGTACATATGATAAATATATAAGCAGAGTTTTCAAAGATAAGTCAGCCCTTATGGCGTCTAAGGATATAAATTGCACCAGGTGTTATAAATGCAAGAGAAACCTTAAGAAAAAGGTCAACTGGTTTACACCTAATGGAAAGCATTATTATGCAGTCAGCAGTTGCTTCAGACATGGACTGATGAAAAGTAAAATACGAATACGTAAGGCGGAAAATGGGGTTTACGCTGTAAAGACGGATAAGTATATTACAAAGGAAGAAATGAAAAAAATCATAGAAAAGAAAAGCCAGATTGGAGAGGCTAATCAGGCAAAGGGTTAAGTGGTAATGTAGCAAATGCACAGAATGAAAGAGAGGGAGCATATGAGTGAGAGAAGTGATGAACTGGTATTATTGCAGATTAGACAGAGAAGATGTAACAAGCTGTTAATAACCTGGTACACGGCAATTGTAATAATTCTTTTGCTGGCATATTTAACAGAGGTAGCATCAGGAGCAAGGACTCTTCGGTATTATCTGGTATATGCAGGTGTGGCAATTGTGCCTTTAGTATTTTCGTGGATTACATATAAAATAAACAACACTAATCTTATATCAACAGTGATTTCCTTAGCCGGATATACCTGCCTTTTTGCCTATAGCCTTTTTACATCCCCATATGCGGTTGTAATAGCATATATATTTGTGGTGTTGCTGATGCTGGTAATTTTCGATAATAAAAAGCTGTCAACCGTATTCGGAATAATTACCACGGTAATCGTAATCATATCTTTATTTTTGGTGGAGGGAACTCCCGCGGAAAATAAAATAAAAATTGCCGCAACTGTTATGTTTGTGGTGGGAATTATTTTCGCAACCGGTGTTTCCAAGAAGAACACGGATATGATGCGTGACTCCTTGAATGAAAAGCTGGATAATACAGAGAATATATTAAAAAGGGTAAATGAGGAGATAGCTGTATTAAATGATACAACAGCCATTGCAAGAAACGAGTCGGACAGCATAAATAATAAGGTAAATGACTTTACTAACTCAGTTGTAAATATTGGGGAGTCCATAGGGGAAATAAATGAAACCATTTCCTCTGTAGCAGGGAATATTCAGAATGTAATAAGCAGCTCAAATGATATTACTAATTTCGTAGAGGGAATTAGTGACGTGGCAGGTATGTCATCTTCATCAGTTCAGTCAGGAGAGGAGAGCCTTGGAGGACTGAAAAGGGCATCCACTGAGAATATTGAAAAGATGGAGTCCTTTGGTAAGACCTTTGAGGAATTCAGCCATAATTTTGACTCAATTGTAGAAATAATAGATATTATTCGTAGTATTTCTAATCAGACAAATCTACTTTCTCTCAATGCGTCCATAGAGGCGGCAAGAGCAGGAGAGATGGGCAAGGGCTTTGCAGTTGTAGCAAATGAGGTAAAGGAGCTGGCTTCCTCTACTGCGGAAAATACCGAGAAAATAGGCGCCATTGTAGAGCGGTTAAAAAACAATGTAAAAACTATTTCAAGTAATCTGGAAGAGATAAAAGACTCTATAAAGCAAGAGGGCGAGGATATCAAAATAGTTGAGAACCAGTTTATAAATATTCGCCAGAACTCTGAGAAAATCTTTGAAGAGATAGACAGCTTTAAAACCAGTATAAAGGTGGTTAATGACAATATTAATGACTTAGGTGCCATTACAGAGGAATTAGCTGCGGCAACAGAAACAATCAACACACTTTCAAAGGATAGTGTGCTGGCATGTGATGACATAAAGACCAGTATAGAGACCCTGAATGAGCAGGTAAATGTAATAGACGAGGCAGGAATCACATTAGGAAAGATAAAATAATGAAGAAGTATAAAGCAATACTGTTTGATATGGATGGAACCTTGCTTCCAATGAATATGGAGGAGTTTACCTCCGGATATTTTAAGTTTTTAGCAAAAAAGCTGGCACCCTTTAATTTGCCGTTTGAAAAGCTGGTAGCTGCCATATGGGAGGGCACCGGTGCCATGGTTAAAAATGATGGCAGTAAGAAAAATGAAGAGGTATTTTGGGAGAGATTTTTAAATATATTTCCTGATTTGCCTAAAGAAGAGGTAATTGCAGCCTGCAATGAGTTTTATGGCAGGGAATTTAATGAGGCAAAGATTTTTACAGCCCCCAATCCCCTGGCAAAGCAGGCTGTGAAAATAGCCCGTGAAAAGGCAGATTTAGTAGTGCTTGCTACAAATCCTCTGTTTCCTATGTCGGGACAGGAGACAAGAATGGGATGGATTGGACTGTCAAAGGCAGATTTTGACCTTATAACCAGCTATGAAATCGACTGTTATTGCAAACCAAATCCTGCATATTTCACAAGTATTTGTGAAAGGCTTGATATTTCTCCATCCGATTGCCTGATGATAGGCAATGATGAACAGGAGGATATGTATGCCTGCACAGTGGCAGGAATGGACGGATATCTGGTAAGTGACTGTATGATTAAAAGTGAGAAGCATCCCTGGGATGGAAATAAAGGTACCTTTGAAGATTTAATTAATATGCTGGAAAATTTGTAATTATGCTTAAGAAAAGGTTAAGAAGTATATATTCAATATTCAATATTATGTTAACTACAATTCTGCTGCTTTCTCTTGTGGGAACGGCAGTTTTGTTGTTAGTGTCAGTACCCGGTATAGACGCTTATGCAGCTACTGAAGAGGAGTATTTGCAGGAGTCGGAAGCCAGAAAGCTGTTGCCAATTCAGTCGGACGAGACATATCAGTGGCCGGCAGGCCCTATTATTTCGGCTGAGGGTGCTATTGTGATGGAAGCTGAGACAGGTGCCATATTATATGCAAAAAATATAAATGAACAGCTTTATCCTGCCTCTATTACAAAATTGCTGACTGCAATAATTGCCATGGATGAATGTGAACCGGATGAGATGGTAACCTTTTCCAAGGCTGCGGTTGAGAGCATTGACTGGAGAAATGACGCCAATTTAGGAATTGCTCCGGGCAATTCCATTACAATGGAACAGTGTCTATACGGACTTTTAACAGGCTCGGCAAATGAAGTGGCATATGCTATAGCGGAGCATGTGTCAGGGGATATTGAAAGCTTTGCAAAAAAAATGAATGAAAAAGCAAAGGAGCTGGGATGTACACATTCTAATTTTGTGACTCCTAACGGTATTCATGATGAAAACCATTACACATCGGCCTATGATATGGCTTTGATTGCCAAAGCGTTTTTTGCTGATGAGCTTTTATCAAAAATGGCATCTACAGTAAGCTATAAGGTGCCTCAAAGTGATACACAGCCAAGGGATGATATGGTGGTCTATGCAAAAAGCAAGCTGCATAAGGGCAAGGAATATGCATATCCGGGGCTTGTGGGTACGAAAACAGGATATACTGATTATGCCAGACAGACCTTGGTAAGCTGTGCTTCTAAAAATGGTATGAAGCTGATATGCGTGGTATTAAAGGAAGAATCGCCATATCAATATACGGATACAATTACCCTTTTCAATTATGGCTTTGACAATTTTCATACAGTAAACACAGCGCAGAATGATACTACTCATGTGATACAGAGCCTTAATCTGTTTTCTGCCGGCAGGGATATTTTTGGAAATAGCAAGCCTATTTTGCAGATGAATAGTGATGCATATATTATTTTACCCAAGGATGCGGATTTTTCCGATACTACCTCTGATATAAGCTATGAGAACCTTAGGGATAATGAAATAGCAAGGATTAATTACTATTTTAATGGCGCATACATAGGGTCTGCGGGAATAGAAAGGGCAGTAGCTGAGAAAAATATTTTTGAATTTGGAGTAAAATCCGAAGAGGAACAACAGGATACTTATGATGAAAGTGAAGTAATCATAATAGATGTGAGACATTTGATAATGGGGCTTCTGGCAGTGGCTCTTATAGTGATTGCGATAGGCGCTCTATTTTCTTTCCTTATTGTTCAAAGAGGACGGGGAAGAGGCGGAAGAAGACTTCTTAAAAAAGGCTACCAAAATTTCAAAGGCCACAGTCCTGATTGGCGTGGATTTAAGTGATGTCACAACATATGGTATTTGCTGTATTTTCAAGCCCTTTACCTTGTATTTTACTATCTACTGTGGTAGACTAAAACCAATAGTGGGTAGGTGGCGAAGCAGCCAAATTAAGAGGTGAACAGCTTGGATAAATATGAATATAATCTGAGGAATGAAGAAATTAACGCACTTATAGGTCAAAGGGAGTTTCAAAGGGCAGTTCAGATAGCTGATACCATTGATTGGACCAAGGTAAGGAGCGTTAAAACTCTTTGTAAGATAAGTGACTTATATAAGATAAATCGAAGATATAACGAGGCAAAGATTTTGCTGGAGCAGGCTCTGGACAGATATCCTAACGGTAAAAGTATTGTTTCCTCTCTCTGTGAGCTTTGCGTGAGAATGGGAGATGTAGTGGGGGCAACAGAATATTACAAGATTTTTGTAGACAAAGCACCTACTGACAATATTAAGTTTATTCTTTTATACAAAATATACGAAGCTCAGGAAGTGTCCTTAGACGAAAGGATAGAGGTACTGGAAGAGCTTAAGAAGCGTGAGCGAATAGAGAAATGGTGCTATGAGCTGGCATATCTGTATCATAGAATCGGACTTACCACAAAATGTGTGGAAGAGTGTGACGACCTGATTTTATGGTTTAGAGAGGGAAGATATGTAAGGAAAGCCATGGAGCTTAAGATGCTCCATCAGCAGCTTACAAGCTCTCAGGAAGCCCTGTACCAGAATATGCTAAATCCAAGAGAGCGAATGGAGCACATAGACCAGACAGAGGTTCACGATGCAAAGGAAGAGCGTATACCTGAAAGCGAACTGGTAAAAACCGTAGATGTAGGTACCTACAGTACTATTAATATTCAAAAGGCTTTGGAAGAGAGTATCCGTGGAACAATGGGGGAAAACCCTAAGTTCAAATCCGGAGATTTAGTGGAAAATGAAGCAGAGCATACTGTTTTCATAGCTCCTGAGGATGAAGTACAGGCTCAGGCAGAAGAGCCGATAGCTGAGGAAGAGACCGTCTTTGATGAAGAAGATACCATTGTAAGCGGTAATACAGATAATATCGCAAAATCAATATTGGCTCCTATGATGCAGGATACAGGAGAAATGCAGGAGCTGTTTTTCCAGGCGGAAAACACAGGAGAAATAGAGATTGACGAAGAGCCGGATATGCCCGTAAGCTCAGACACTATTGTGTATGAAAAGGGTATGCAGGGTATGCAGCCTATACCTGAGGCATGGGAAGCAGAGGAGACAGCACCCGTTGTTAATCCTAATACTGCTACTAAAGAAGAGCTGATGGAGCTTATTGATAAAAAGGTGGCAGAGGCATTGGAAAATGCCATTAATGGTCGCGTGGTAAAAGTATATTCCGAGGCCGGAAAGTCAGATATGAGTGCAGTGGCACCTCCACGCTCAATGCAAAAAATACTTTCCCAGGAATATGATGGACAGATAAGCCTTGTAATACCTGAGGATGAAGCTGTAGAAAAGCAGATTACAGGTCAGATTAATATTGAAGAATATCTGGCTGATTGGGAGAATACCAAAAGACAGAGCCAGCAGAAAAATGAGGAAGAGATAAAAGAACTCATAAATCGTGAAACCGGCAGTCTGTTTACGGAATTTGAGGAAAAAGCAAGGGATGGTATTTTAGAAAAGCTGGAAGCCGAAGCAGGAAAGAAAACTGTAATTGATGCTGATAAAGAATATGAAGAATATTTAAAGCGCATTAATGAAGAGGCGGGAATTGAGCAGGAAGAAGCCCCGGAAACTATAGAAGATGAAGCTTTAGCGGAGGCAGAGACTGCTCCTTTAGAGGAAGAGTCTGCAGAAGAGCCTTTGGAGGAAGAAGAACCTGTAGCTATTGCTGAACCTGAGGCAGAGGAAGCCGAAGAGGTGGAAGCTAAAGAGCCTGTAGAGGAGCCTAAGGAAGAGGAAAATGAGGAAGAGTTCCCGGAGGTTGAAGAGCTGACAGAGATAGAGGATGATACAGATAACATCCCTGAAAAAGAGGAGCCTAAGACAGAGGCAAAAGAGGACGCCCATGTCAGAGCCCTGACAGAGGAAGAGCTTTCCCTGTTTTCACAATATATACAGACTAAGAAGTCTAAGCAAAATCTGGCTAAAGCACTGGATAGCATAAGTCTTGCTTCGTATACAGGAAATGTATTTGTAACGGGGGATGCTACAGAAGAAGCAGTGGGACTGGCAAAAAATGTTATACAGTATGCAAAAAACTCAGATGGTAATTTCTCGGGAAAGATAGGAAAGGTCTCAGGAGCTTCCTTAAATGGAAAGGATATTACATCAACTGTAGAAAGAATGAAAAACGGTGGTCTTATTATCGAAAGAGCAGGAGAAATGTCTGCTGATACGGTAAAGGATCTTATGCGTACTCTTAATCAGGAAAACCTTGGAATTTTAGTAGTACTTCAGGACTCAAAAAAAGAGATGAAGAAAATGTCATCTCGTTTTGACGGGTTTAAGCAGATATTTAATGTACATGTTGAAATCGAAGAATTAAGCGATGATGCTCTTGTAGCATATGGACGTCAGTACGCTGAGAGAATGGAATTTGCTATTGATGAAATGGGAATTTTGGCTCTTCATACACGTATTGATGAGATGCAGACCAGTGACCATATAGTAACTGTTTCTGATGTAAGAGAGATTGTGGACGAAGCAATAAAGCATGCTACAAGATTTAGTCCAAAGCATTTGGCAGATGTGCTGTTTGGACGCAGATATGATGAAGAGGATATGATTATTCTTAAGGAAAGAGATTTCATAAATTAAACCGTTTGGGGGTACAGGGAATTGGCTGATATTAAAAAAACTATTGAAAAAGTATTTATTTCTGAGGATGATATGTACCTGTTTGCTCAGGGCACACATTACGAGATTTACAGGAAATTGGGAGCGCATCCATCCGTGGAGGATGGACGTGAGGGTATGTTCTTTGGAGTGTGGGCTCCAAATGCCTGCGAGGTATATGTAGTAGGTACCTTTAATGACTGGAATGAAAATTCACATCCATTAAACCGACTTGGGGAGGGTGGAGTTTATGGCGGATTTTATCCGGGCATCAGCGAGGGAGAGCTGTATAAATTCTTAATTGTAACTTACGATGGAAGAAGACTTTATAAGGCTGACCCCTATGCAAACCATGCCGAGATGAGACCTGGAAATGCTTCCAGAATAGCTAATATAAATAAAATTAGCTGGACGGATGAAAAATGGCTTAAGGCAAGAACTAAAAAGGATATGAATAAAGAGCCGTTGGCTGTGTATGAATGTCATATAGGCTCTTGGATGAAGCATCCTGATGGTACACCCGATGGTTTTTACAACTATAGAGAATTTGCAGACCGTATGGTGGAATACCTTAAGGAAATGAGATATACCCATGTGGAGCTTATGGGTATTGCAGAGCATCCCTTTGACGGCTCCTGGGGCTATCAGGTAACGGGCTATTATGCTCCGACCTCAAGATATGGTACGCCTGAAGACTTTGCGTATATGATTGATTTGTTCCATAAAAATGATATTGGCGTGATTTTGGATTGGGTTCCTGCTCATTTCCCTAAGGACGCCCACGGATTGGCGGAATTTGACGGAACATGCCTTTATGAGCACCCGGATACAAGACGGGGAGAGCATCCTGACTGGGGTACAAAGATTTTCAACTATGGCAGGAATGAGGTTAAAAATTTTCTTATTGCCAACGCACTTTTCTGGATAAAGGAGTTTCATATAGATGGACTCAGAGTGGATGCTGTGGCATCAATGCTCTATCTGGACTACGGAAGAAAAGACGGACAGTGGGTGGCTAATCAGTATGGCGGAAATGAAAATCTGGAAGCTATTGAATTTTTCAAACATCTAAACAGTCTGATTAATAAAATGTACCCGGGAGTTATGACCATTGCAGAGGAGTCTACTGCATGGCCTAAAATAACTGCTGATGTGGAAGACGGTGGATTGGGCTTTAAGTTTAAATGGAATATGGGTTGGATGCACGATTTCTGCGAATATATGAAGCTGGATCCATTATTCAGAAAAAACAATCATCACGCCCTGACTTTTGCCATGAGCTATAATAGCTCGGAAAATTATATATTACCTCTGTCACATGATGAGGTGGTACATCTGAAATGCTCCATGGTAGAAAAGATGCCGGGATATCAGGTGGATAAATATGCCAATTTAAGAACGGCATATGCCTTTATGTTTGGACACTGTGGCAAGAAGCTGCTTTTCCAGGGACAGGACTTTGGACAGGAGAGAGAGTGGAGCGAGGCAAGGGAGCTTGACTGGTATTTACTTTCAGAGCCACTTAATAAAGGCATGCAGGATTTTATGAAAAAGCTGTTAAATCTGTATAGAGATAACAGATGTATGTATGAGATAGACAATGACTGGGGTGGCTTTGAGTGGATTAACTGTGATGATGCAGACAGAAGTACCTATAGCTTTGTAAGAAAATCTGCTGACGGAAAAAACAGTCTGCTCTTTGTATTCAATATGACACCAATACTTAGAAAAGATTATACAGTGGGAGTTCCTAAAACAAAGGAGGCAAAGCTGGTTTTAAACAGTGATGACAGGGAATTTGGAGGCAATGGTACTGAAATTGCGAAAAAGCTTGTACCGGAAAAAACTCCATGTGATTACAAGGACTATATGCTGACCTTTGACCTGGCACCATTTAGTGCAGTTGTTTTTGAACTGTAGTATCAAGAAATTAACAGAATATACCGAAATAAAAAGTGAACGTATTCGTTCACTTTTTATTATGTGATTTTGCAGGAGATATGCAATGAATATAAAAATAGGTCAGGAAATTTCAGGAAAAGTACAGGAATATAAAACCGATAGTGTAGTCCGAGTGGCTGCTAAAGAGGTTAAAAATCAGGGAACCCGTATTGATATATCCGGAAATCTTTTAAATGACAATGTATATGGCAGCCATAAAAAATCGGCAGATGAAATAATGAGTCAGGCTAAGGAAACGGATGTAGAGCTTTCGAGACGATATATGGCGGTGCTATCCAATACCATGTCGGAAAAAGACTATAAAAAAGCTATGGAGGAGGGCTTTGACCCGTCCTCTGTTTCTGCTGAGGAAATGGTAACTATTTTGGACCATATTAAAGCGGCTATGCTTCAGTCGGGGCAGGTAGTAGAGGGGTATAATGATAATATTTCGGGGGAGGCTTTAAAAGATATTACAGGCAGGGAAATAAGCCTCGATAGGATTAAACAGGCGTTACAGGAAGCCAATCTTCCTGCCACAGAGGAAAATGTAAAAGGCATAGAGAATGTGGTTGACATAATGTCGAATGTTGACGGGCTATCTCAGGGAAGCCTTAAATATATGGTGGAAAATGATTTAAAGCCCACTGTAGAAAATATCTACACTGCCCGTTTCAGTGTAGGAAGTGAAGAAAGCGTACAGGCTAAGGGCTACTATAGTGATGAAATCGGAGGCTATTTTTCAAAAAAAGCAGAAAACATTCAGTGGGAAGAGCTGGAGCCACAGATAGAAAAGGCTCTTGAAAAAATAGACAGTTTGGCATCTGATAAAGAGGAAAAGCTAAAAGATGCAAAATGGTTGCTTGAACAGGGAATACCTGTAACAGCGGAAAAGCTAAGCATATTAGAAAATATTAATCTGGTAGAATTTCCTGTAGGTGCGGGAAAGACAGTTTCAGTAGCCATAAATGCTATTTCAGCAGGACTTCCTCCTGTTAAAGCTGATTTATCTGAGACAAGAGGAATATATACACGGGCTTTTGAGCAGGAAAGCAGACTGATTGCAGCGGGTATAAACAGAGAGGAAGCCAGATTAAATCTTTCTATTGATGCCAATATAAAGCTATTAAAAGCAGGAATTTCTATAGATACTAAGCCTATTGAGGAAGCTGTTAAGCTTTTAAGAGAGCAGGAGGATGCTCTTAAAAGTCAGTTTTTGGGTACAGGCAGCAGTGAGGAATTGAATACTAAAGCAAAGCTTTTTATAAATACTACCGCGGTATTAAGGGAATTGCCCGCCCTTCCCTTAGCCTTAGTCGGAAATATTAACAGAACCTCAGATACCTTTACTCTGTCAGGTGCACATAGCATAGGTATGGCGATGCAGGCTCGTTTTGAAGAAGCTGCCATTACCTATGAAGCTGTGGGTACGGAGGTCAGAAAGGATTTAGGAGATAGTATAACAAAGGCATTCAGGAATGTAGACACTATTTTAAATGAACTGGGAATGGAAACTTCTCCGGAAAACAGAAGAGCAATAAGGATATTGGGCTATAACAGCATTGCCATTACAGAGGAGGAAGTGAAAAGGGTAGCAGAGGCTGACAGTAAGCTTAATGATACAATAAAGGCTCTTACTCCGGCAAAGACGCTACGGCTTATAAGGGAGGGCATAAATCCACTGGATATGCCTATTGATGAGCTTTTGTCAAAGCTTGAGGGCTATGAGGATAAGCTGGGAGCGGAGCTGGAGCGCTACTCAAAATTTTTGTATAAGCTTGAAAAAAGCGGAGAAATTTCCGAAGAGGAAAAGCAGTCATATATAGGTATTTACAGACTGATTAATCAAATTGAAAAGTCTGACCACGGTATGCTGGGAAGAGTGTTAGAAAGCAATGGAGCAGTGACCTTTGGCAATCTGCTGACTATGGCAAGAAGCTCTAAAAAAAGCTTTGATATAAAAATAAATGATGATTTTGGACTTTTAAATAATGTGGTAATAAGTGGAACCTCCATTAGCCGTCAGATAGCCACGGCATTTGAAGCAAATATTTCGGAAAACAGTAATAAAAACCTGGAGGAAGCATATATTTCCCAGAAGCTTAATGAAATAGGAGAAGCGGCAAGAGCTACGGACGAGGTATTAAGTGAGCTTACTGCAAATAGGATACCGGTTTCTCCGGAAAATATTCAGGCAGCCGCTGAATTTATTGAAAGGCCCAATGAGCTTGCAAGGAGAATTAGGGAATTTGCCAAGGGTGTTAACAGACGCAGGGGCAGGGACTCTTTTATCACAAATTTAGAGGAGACCACCAATAATTTTATTAATGAAATGACGGAGCCTGCGGGGGCAAAGCTTTCCTACAGTGAATTAATTGAGAATATGAAAGAAATCCTAAGCGAAGAAGTGGCGGGAAGTGAAATAACGGAGTTGGTCGACATAAAACAATTGAATCTTATGAATAAACAGCTATCATTTGCCTTAAGGCTTTCAGGGGAGGAAAACTACCATATTCCTGTTATGGTTGCCGGGGAAATGACAGATATTAATTTAAAGCTGGTTCATGGAAGAGAAACAGGGCTTGTAAGTGTACATATGGATGTAGAAAATGTAGGTGCGCTTGGGGGATTGGTAAGTATCAGAGATAATTCCATGGAAGCCTTGTTCACATCGGAAAGTACTGAGGGCAGGCTGCTATTAGAAAGAGTGGCAGAGAGCTTTACTCAAAAAACAGGTAATTTTAATTTTGAAAGGTCCGATATTAAAATACTTATGGGCAATCCTAAAAGAGCAGGTAAATTATCTTCGGATAATGCCGATAATAATAATGAGACCGTTGATACAGCAAGATTATATGAACTTGCTAAATTCTTTATAGAGAGCGTACGGGAAGAAGCTTAAGAATTACAAGAGCTTTATAATAGAATTTGGAGGAATTACCTTATGAGCATGAAGATTAATTACAACGTGTCAGCAATCATTGCAAACAATGCACTAAAAGTAAATGATAATAAGCTGACCGCATCTTTAGGAAGACTATCTTCCGGATACAAGATTAACAACGCAAAGGACAATGCGGCAGGTCTTGCAATTTCCAGAAGAATGAATGCTCAAATCAAGGGATTGAAGGCTGCACAGCAGGATTCCAAGGATGGAATATCCGTAGTAGAAATAGCGGACGGAGCATTAGCGGAAGTACATGATATTTTGCAGAGAATGAATGAACTTGCTATAAAATCTGCCAATGGTACAATGGTGGACAATGACAGAGCCTATATTCAGCAGGAAATTGAGTCTTTAGCAGAGGAGATAGACCGTATAGGTATGTCTACAGAATACAACGGGCAGGCACTTTTCACAGGGAAATTTGATTTAAAGGGATATACAAATGATGTTAGAATCAAGGTAGATACTTATTCTGACAGCATGGGGGTAGGTATCTATGAGTTTGATTTAGAAAGCATAAGATTTGAAATTGATGAAAATGGAACCGCAGTATTGTCACAGATAGATACTGATGGAACAGGGCTTACAAGCAATAATGTGGTAAATGTAAAGACTCCATTTGGTACAACTGAGGAATACAGGGTATCAGGAGATAATTATCACTTGAAATTTACAGGCAAGGGCGGGGACGAATTTACTCTGGATATAGCTATGCTAAATAAGGAGTCATCGGTGCCCATACCTACAGATGCAGGGGCAACCTATGACTTATTCCCGGGCACTGCAACCCCTCCTGATGCGTCTGTAACCAGAACAAAGCAAGTAGAGATTACAGGCTATGGGGCTATGACCTTTCAGGTAGGAGCCAATGAGGGACAGACCATTGATATCAGATTTAAGAAGCTGTCAATGGAGTCATTGGGCTTTAAAAATCAGGACAGAGACCCTAATAAAAATATGACCCTGAACTTAGGAACCGCGCAGGGAGCGCTTAAGGGAATAGATCAAATAACAGAAGCTATTACCATGATATCTTCTATGAGAAGCAGCCTGGGAGCTTATCAGAACAGACTTGAGCATACCAACACAAATCTGGCAACAAGTGAGGAAAATATGACTGCTGCCTATTCCAGAATTATGGATACGGATATGTCAGAGGAAATGACAGATTACTCAAATCTTCAGATTATCAGTCAGGCATCTACGGCTATTTTAGCTCAGGCAAATGAGCGTCCGTCAAAGATGCTTCAATTGCTACAGTAATTTTATACCTCCCCCTGTGTCGAAGCGTCGCAGGGGGAGGCGTGATACAGGAAATTTATTAAATACGCTTCGGAATGGACGAATACCATGACCGCAGAAAAGAAGAACGAATATACTTTACGCATAGCAGGTGCTAATTCCACAGGGCTATGCGTAATTCTTTATGAAATGACAATTACATATATAGAGGATGCTCTTGAAGCATGGAAAAAGGGTAATGCTGAGGAAATGAAGAAAAATGCCAGGTGTGCCTTGGACTGTATTGAAGAGATGCAAAATAATCTTCATTATGAATATGAGCTGGCAAGAAACCTTAAGCAGATATACTTATTTATGAAAAAACAGCTTAGACTTGCAATTATTAATGGACAGGTAGAGGGATTAAATACAGTAATTAAAGAACTTGTGTCGCTTAAAAACGCATATGATAGTATAATGGAGTATGATAAATCCCCGGCAGTAATGTCAAATACACAGGCGGTGCTGACAGGAATGACCTATGGAAAGAACAGCACCTGGGATAGTCTGACTACAGAATGCGGAAGCAGGGGCTATAAGGTTTAAAAAGGAGGTTATATATGCAACTTTCTTCTATATTAAAAATACAGCGGGACTTTTTTGATACGGATGCTACGAAAAATGCTTCATTCAGGAAAGAAGCACTTAAAAAGCTACTGGAGAGTATCTATGAAAATGAGCCTGCAATATATGCAGCATTGAAAGCCGATTTAGGCAAATCAGAGATGGAAGCCTATATGACCGAGATAAGACAGGTCATAGAGGAAATTAAATATGCCATTAAACATTTAGATACCTGGACAAAGCCTAAAAGGGTCAGGACACCCATAGCATTATTTCCGGGAATCAGTCATATAATCAGAGAGCCATATGGTATAGTGCTGATTATGGCACCCTGGAACTATCCTTTCCAATTGGCAATGGTGCCTTTAATCGGTGCGATTATGGGAGGTAATTGTGCTGTTATAAAGACCTCTAAAAGCAGCCCCAATACCTCAGGAGTTGTGGTTGACATAATAAATAGTACCTTTGAGAAAAACTATGTTTATGCCATTGATACTATCATTCCATATGATGAAGTATTAAATCAGAAATATGATTATATTTTCTTTACCGGAAGCGAACGGGTAGGAAAAACAGTGATGAGAGCTGCCGCAGAAAACCTGACTCCTGTAACACTGGAGCTGGGTGGAAAGAGTCCATGTATAGTGGATGAAACAGCGGATGTGGAATTGGCAGCCAGGAAAATAATGTGGGGAAAAATCCTTAATGCAGGGCAGACCTGTGTGGCACCGGATTATGCCCTTGTCCATGAAAAGGTAAAGGATAAGTTTATTCAGGCTGCGAAGAAATGCTCTATGGAAATGGTGGGAGATCCATTTGTAAATGAGGACTATCCATATATTGTTTCATTGCATCATTTCATTAGGCTGAAAAATCTTATTGAACGCGAAAAAGAGGTAATAGGCGGAAGATGTGATGATAAAAAGCTTATTATCGAGCCTACTATTTTACCTCAGGCAACCTTTGACAGTATGGCAATGAAGAACGAAATATTCGGACCTATACTCCCTGTTATTACCTATAATGACACAAAGGAAATGATAGAAATATTAAAGAGCAGACCAAAGTCCCTGGCATTTTATGTATTCAGCAAGGATGAAGAATTTATAGATTATATGATGAAAAATATTTCCTTTGGCGGTGGATGTGTAAATGATGTTATAATGCATCTGGCTAATGAAGCGCTGCCCTTTGGCGGAGTGGGCAGCAGCGGTATGGGAAATTATCATGGCAGGGCAAGCTTCAATACCTTTACCCATGAAAAGAGTATTTATGCAGTGAGAGCGCCATGGGAGCTAAATTTGCGATACCCGCCATATACGCAGAAAATGTTGGATTTTATAAAAAAGTTTTAGAAATTGGGAATTATGAAAGTATATTTAGTAAGACACGGAGAAACTGATTGGAATAAAGCCGGAAAGCTACAGGGGCAGACGGATATTCCTCTCAATGATTATGGAGTGGAGCTGGCAGAAATAACAGCGAAAGCTTTAAAGGATGTAAAATTTGATTATGTATTCAGCTCCCCTTTAATAAGGGCAATTCAGACAGCAAACATTATTAAAAATAATGATGCGCCGGAAAATAAGCTGGATGACAGACTAAAGGAAATCCACTTTGGTATTTTTGAGGGAGACCATATTCCCACCTTTGAGGAGACAAGAATTAATCCTATTTGGAATTTTGAATTTGATACGGAAAATTATATTCCGGCCGAGGGCGGGGAAAGTTTTGAAGATATGTATGCAAGGACAGGGGCGTTTGTGGAAGAAGCACTGCTCCCTTTGGAAGAGGAATACAACAATGTGCTAATCGTAGGACATGGCTGTATGAACAGATGTATTATAAACAGATATTTAGGTACTGCCCTTAAGGATTTTTGGGATGTGAAGCTGGATAATTGTGCAGTTTCCGTTCTGGATATCAGTAATGGCAGGATTACTGTTGAGGAGCCGGGTAAGAAATATTATGAACGTCCGGACTCAAACCCTGATACAGACACAGTACTAAGCATATATGGATAAATATGAATACAACCTTAAAAAAAAGATATATTCAGATTTATGAATATGTAAAAAATGATATTATAGCAGGCATATACCCCGTAGGTTCAAAGCTACCCTCTAAGAGAGTGATGGCAGAGGACTGCGGGGTTAGTTTGATTACGGTGGAGCATGCTTATGAGCTACTGCTGGAAGAGGGTTACATAATATCTAAGGAAAAGAGCGGATATTATGTGACTTTTGATGCGGAGAATATTTATGGAGGAGCGAATTCTTCAGATACTCCTCACATAGATTATGTAAACCCAACGCCGTATTTCAGGGTGGATGGAAGTTATGTTGACCAAGCGTTGGTTGGAAAATTCAGAGATGAAGAGCTTTCATTTAATATCTATGCTAAAACAGCCAGGCGGGTTTTAAGCGAATACGGAGAAGAACTTATGCTTAAAACTCCCGGAAGCGGAGCCTTAATACTGAGGGAGGCAATAGCCAGTTATCTTGCCAGAAGTCGCCACATATATGCATCATCCGACAGAATAATTATAGGCTCAGGCGCAGAATACCTCTATGGACTTATAGTTCAGGCTTTAGGAAGAAATATTATTTATGCTATTGAAAAGCCCTGCTATGAAAAGATTACTCAGGTTTATTTGGCAGGAGGAGTGAAGCTGGAAAGGCTATCACTTGGCTTAGACGGTATTGAGCATGGAGCTCTTTGGGCATCCCATGCAAAGGTTCTGCATATATCTCCATATAGGAGCTACCCCAGTAGAATAACGGCATCTGCTGCTAAAAAAAAGGGAGTATATAAGCTGGAGCGAGGAAAAGGATGCAATTATTGTAGAGGATGATGTGGAGTCAGAATTTACTCCAAGCAGAAAGCCGGAGGAAACCTTGTTTTCTCTGGACAGACAGGGCAGAGTAATATATGTAAATACATTTACCAAGACTATATCTCCATCAATAAGAATTGCATATATGGTTATTCCCAAGGAACTTACAGATTTGTTCAGGGAAAAAACAGGCTTTTATTCATGCCCTGTACCGGCTATGGAGCAGTATATTCTGGCACAGCTTATAAATAATGGAGATTTTGAACGCCATATAAATAAAGTAAGACGAAATCGCAGGAGAGAAAAATGTACGACAGATTAACAGCTTCCGATATAAAGAAAATGGAAGAGGAAATAGAATACAGAAAGCTGACGTTAAGACCGGAGCTAATAGAGGATGTTAAAGAAACAAGGGCACATGGAGATTTGAGCGAGAATTTTGAATACCATGCCGCCAAGCGCGCCAAAAACAAAAATGAAAGCCGCATAAGATACCTGGACAGAATGATTAAAACTGCCAGAGTAATCGAGGACAACAGCGCAGATGATGAGGTAGGTATAAACAATCTGGTAACAGTACTCTTTGAAGATGATAATACCACCGAAACTTATAAAATCGTAACCTCCATACGAAGCGACTCCCTAAACAATATGATTACCATTGAGTCTCCCTTAGGCAAAGCCCTCCTTAAACATAAAACAGGAGACAGGGTGGAAGTCAAAGTAAGTGAAAGTGTAAGCTATTATGTAGTAATTCAGAAAATTGAAAACAATAAGGATGATTCGGAGGATAGGATTAGGGGGTATTAGAATAA
>JBHAJK010000079.1:0-5708 GCA_041826605.1 Lachnospiraceae bacterium
TAGTTACTTGCCTATTTTCCAGATAGCACCAGTCAAAAATCCTCAGCGTAGCCCGCTACGCCTACGTTTTTTGACTGGCACTCTCAGAAAAATATTCTGCGTAAATGGTGCAGTTATTTAGAAAACGATGCACTAGTCTTTTTTACTTCTCTATAATTACTTCTCTATAATCATTGACCTGCAATTATTCTAAGCCTACGCTTCAAGCTTAGCTCTGATAGCCTTAATAAATTCCTCCGAATTAAGCACCTGAACATCCTTTAATGATGTTATAAGAGCCAGATCCTTTGTCATTTTTCCGCTTTCGATGGTGGAAAGGGTTGCCTTTTCAAGTCTGTCTGCAAAATCCATAAGCTCTGAATTTCCGTCCAGCTCTCCCCTCTTTCTAAGGGCTCCCGACCATGCAAAAATCGTAGCCACAGAGTTTGTAGAGGTCTCCTCTCCCTTTAAATGCTTGTAATAATGTCTTTGAACAGTTCCATGAGCCGCCTCATATTCATATACTCCTGTAGGAGATACAAGCACAGAAGTCATCATTGCCAAAGAGCCAAAGGCAGATGATACCATATCACTCATTACATCTCCGTCATAGTTTTTACAAGCCCATATAAATCCGCCACTGCTTTTCATTACTCTGGCAACGGCATCATCAATAAGGGTATAAAAATATTCTATTCCCGCAGCTTCAAATTTTTCTCTGTATTCATTCTCATAAATTTCAGCAAATATATCCTTAAAGGTGTGGTCATATTTTTTTGAAATAGTATCCTTTGTGGCAAACCATATATCCTGCTTAATATCCAGCGCATAGCTAAGGCAGGCTCTTGCAAAGCTTTCAATACTATCCTTTGTATTGTGCATACCCTGCAAAATTCCGGCTCCTGTAAAGTTGTGAATTATTTCCTCCTTAACAGTGCCATCCTCGCCCTCAAATACAAGCTTAGCCACTCCCTTGCCCGAAACTTCTATTTCTACATTTTTATACACATCTCCATAAGCGTGACGAGCCAGTGTAATAGGCTTTTCCCAATTTTTGACACAGGGTTCAATTCCATTTACTACAATGGGAGTACGGAATACTGTTCCGTCCAGCATAGCTCTGATTGTACCATTAGGACTCTTCCACATCTTTTTCAGATTGTATTCGTCCATTCTGGCAGCATTTGGAGTAATGGTAGCGCATTTTACTGCCACGCCATACTTCTTTGTAGCCTCTGCTGACTTAACCGTTACCTCATCATCTGTTTCATTTCTGTGTTCAAGCCCCAAATCATAATATTCTGTCTTTAGGTCAATAAAGGGAAGTAACAGCTCCTCCTTTATCATACTCCACAAAATTCTTGTCATTTCATCCCCGTCCATCTCAACCAGGGGAGTAGTCATCTGAATTTTACTCAATCTAGCCTCCTTATTCATCGGGATACGCTTCCTTTAACCCGTTTTTTACAATATTTTTATAAGCGTTCTGTATATGGGTATTTGCACAGCTCTCTGCCAAATCCTTATCCTTAGCCTTTATAGCCTCCATAATATCCTTATGCTCCTTGGTTGAAGCTTCTGAACGCTTATTTTCCGATAATGTCTTACTGCGCACTCTATGCACATATTCATGATATTCCCTAAGCTGATGCGCCAGCATTTTGCTGTTGCAGGCTTCATATAAAATTTCATGAAAACGGTTATCCAGCTCTGCTATCTGGTCATTATGACCCTTAGCCGCATGAAATTCCGAAAGATATATATTCTCCTCCATTTCTTCAAGCTGCTCTTTTGTAATATTTTCTACTGCCCATCTGGCTGCCAGTCCCTCCAGCTTTGAACGTATCATATAGATGTCTTTTACATCCTTAGCTGTAATTCCTGTTACATAGGCACCTTTATTGGGTACAATATTAATAAGTCCCTCCAGCTCCAGTTGTCTGAATGCCTCACGTACCGGAGTTCTGGAAACACCTAATTCCTCTCCTATTGATATTTCTCTAAGCTCGTCATTATTTTTATAACGTCCCTCTAAAATATCTCCCCGGATTTTACTATATACTCTGCCTCTAAGGCTGTATTTATCCGTTACTTCATCCTTAATACTCATAGTATGTCTTAACTAATCCTTTCAAATATTCCCTGGGATAATTTGAAGCCTAATTTCTCGCAATTTTCATTAATAATATTAATAAGCTCGTTATCAGTAAGCACGGTTACTCTGCCTGCCGCATATTCCTCATCCACCCAAAGCTTTACTTCCTTTACAAGCTCACAATTCTTATCAAGCTTTACTTCCTCAGGAAGCCTGTAATAGGTATTAATCCAATGAGCAATGCCTGCAAGCCCTGAGGTGTTGGAAACTGCACAGAGCACCGGTCTGTTCAAAAACTTTTCAGTATCAAAGATATTATATATCTCCTCATTTTTCAAAAGTCCGTCAGCGTGAACTCCCGCTCTTGTAACATTAAAATTGCTTCCTACAAAAGGGGTTCTTGAGGGGATTTTATATCCGATTTCTTTTTCATAATACTCTGCAAGCTCTGTAATAACAGTGGTATCCATACCGTTTAAATGCCCCTTAATCTGAGCATATTCAAACACCATGGCTTCTAACGGCGTATTTCCTGTTCGCTCGCCTATGCCAAATAAGGAGGTATTAATAGCACTGCATCCATATAGCCAGGCTGTAGTTGAATTAACCACTGCCTTATAAAAATCATTATGTCCATGCCATTCAATAAGCTCACTGGGCACTCCTGCATGTGTATGAATAGCATATATTATACCCTGCACGGAACGGGGAATAACAGCGCCTGCATAATTTACTCCATAGCCCATTGTATCACAGGCTCTTATTTTAATAGGAATTTTATATTCCTCCATCAGCTTCATAAGCTCTAAGCAGAAAGGTACCACATATCCGTAAATATCAGCTCTTGTAATATCCTCCAAATGACATCTTACACTGATACCCTCCTCAAGGCAATCACTTACCACGCTTAAATAATGCTCCATTGCCTCACGTCTTGTCATTTTAAGCTTTAGGAAAATATGATAGTCGGAGCAGGAAACCAGTATTCCTGTTTCTTTCATACCCAGCTCCTTTACCAGCTTGAAATCCTCCTTGCTTGCTCTAATCCAGCTTGTGACCTCCGGAAATTCATAGCCTCTTTCCATACATTTATATACAGCATCCCTGTCCTTTTTACTATACAGAAAAAATTCAGATGCCTTAATCATTCCGTTGGGGCCACCAAGTCTGTGAAGATAATCATATATTGTTACAATCTGCTCTGTAGAATAGGGCGCTCTGGATTGCTGACCGTCTCTAAAGGTAGTATCTGTAATCCAAATATCCTTTGGCATACAATGGGGTACAATTCTGTCATTAAAGGGAACCTTTGGTACCTCGCTATATGGAAACATATTTCTGAAAACATTTGGTTTTTCCACATCATCCAGAATATACATATGCTCTTCTATTTCCAGAAGATTATTCTTTTCATTCACTGTAACCGGTCTGTTTTGAAATCCTTTAAATTCGTCACTCATCTTCACATCTTCTTTCTCTGATTTTATTATTCTGATTATATCACTGCATTATGACACTGCAGAATTATGTATAATTGTATACAATCATACATTTAGTGTCAACATCTTTCATCTGTTAATATTTAATAATTATTTTTTTAATACGCCTTGTTTCTTTATGAAAATATGTTAAAATGAATGTATAATTGTTAAAATAATAACAAGGTTTTAGGAGGTGTTTAGATGGGACGTTTTACATTACCAAGAGATATTTATCACGGAAAAGGTGCTTTGGAGGCTTTAAAAACCTTTGAAGGCAAAAGAGCCATGATTTGTGTAGGCGGAGGCTCTATGAAAAAATTCGGTTTTCTTGCTAAAGCTGAAAGCTACCTAAAGGAAGCAGGTATGGAAGTGGCTGTTTTTGACGGTATCGAGCCCGACCCTTCCGTAGAGACTGTAATGCGTGGTGCGGAAGCCATGTCAGAGTTTAAGCCCGATTGGATTGTTGCCATAGGTGGTGGCTCTCCTATTGATGCCGCAAAGGCTATGTGGATTAAATATGAATATCCTGATTGTACCTTTGAGGATATGTGCAAGGTATTCGGTTTGCCCAGACTTCGTACAAAGGCGCACTTCTGTGCGGTTTCATCAACATCAGGTACTGCAACGGAGGTAACTGCTTTTTCAATTATTACAAACTATCAGGACGGTGTTAAATATCCTATCGCCGACTTTGAAATCACTCCCGATGTAGCTATTGTAGATCCGGAGCTGGCTGAAACAATGCCCGGGAAATTGGTGGCACATACCGGTATGGATGCACTTACTCACGCAGTTGAGGCTTATGTATCGACAGCCAATTGTGATTACACTGACCCCTTGGCAATTCATGCTCTCGAAATGATACAAAGCAGCCTTGTTGACTCATACAATGGGGATATGAAGAAAAGAGCCGCTATGCACAATGCCCAGTGTCTTGCAGGAATGGCTTTTTCCAATGCTTTACTCGGTATCGTTCACTCCATGGCACATAAAACAGGTGCGGCCTTTGCAGACCTCGGCGCACATATTATTCACGGTGCGGCAAATGCAATGTATCTGCCAAAGGTTATTGCTTTCAATGCTAAAAACGAAGCCGCAAAGAAGCGTTATGGTGTTATAGCAGACTATCTTCACTTAGGCGGAAGTTCTGATGATGAAAAGGTTAAATTGCTTATAAAATTCTGCCGTGACTTAAATGACAAGTTGAATATACCTCAGTGTATAAAGAACTATGGTGCAGACAGCTATCCTACAGAACAGGGCTTTGTTCCTGAAAATATTTTCCTTGAAAGACTGCCAAGTATTGCAAAGCTTGCAATATCGGACGCTTGTACGGGCTCTAACCCCAGAATACCGTCGCAGGAGGATATGGAGAAGCTCCTTAAAGCCGTATATTATGATTATGAAATAGATTTCTAAAGCTTATAAAGCCTGTGGAAAAATCTGCAGGCTATATATACATGGAGAAGCCCGCCGTTTATGACGGGCTTTTCTTATTTATTTATATATAACTTCCCCGGCTTTCCCGAATATATAAATACAAACAGGCCTGAACACAATAATAAGAACGCACCTACATACCTTATGGGTATACTGCTATCGCCTGTATTTGGAGAAGCATCCTTTTTGTAATCTGTCACAATTTTACCTGATTTTAAAATAGACGTAGCTGAGGAAGCATCCGTGGCATAAATACCGAAATAGCTTAAATGATTTGTACTGAAGCTGATCCGCCTGCCCTCATCCTCAAGCACGGCACTTACCTCCTCAAGCTGTCCGTCGGCATCCATTGTGATTACATGATATGTATCACCTCTTACACCGGACGGTATGGGCACGGTAATCTTTAACACCGCCTTACCAAATTTGTTTATCTCCACCGTGCCCGTTTCGTCAAACAGGAAAATATCATATGCTACAATATTCGGGACAGCATTTTCGCCGAACAGTTCCTTATAGCCTGCTGTAAGGAAGGCTGAGCCTTCACTGCTGTCATTAATGTTCAGTGCTCCCACTCTTTCCGCTTCACTGAAGACGGCGGATATATTCTCCGATATGCTGCCGTTATAAAGCACCTGAAGCTGCGCCTGCGTAGGAGCAATATTTCTTGTGTTCTCTCCCGCCTTCAAAGCCGACCTGTCCTTAATAGTATA
>JBHAJK010000080.1:0-35388 GCA_041826605.1 Lachnospiraceae bacterium
GCAGAGGCTATGACTGCCCAAGGAATTGTATAAGGCAAAAAGTTACTAAATGGCGATATAAAAATTGTATATAATGAATGGAAAAAGTGCTTCGTAAATGGATTTACGGAGCATTTTTTGCGTGAAAACGGGTAAAATAATGCTGAATTTTAGGGGTTAAAATTTGTGAGTTACAAGTGAGCTACAAGTGAGCGACAGGTGAGCTACAAACGTTGCGGGGAGTTAAGAAAATAGGGGAAGGTTAAGCAGATGCATGCAACGTGTAATTGTTGCAAATGGTTGTGCATCAACAAAGTGTTATTAACGGTATTGATAAACGATAATAAAGTGAGTATAATAATAACAAAGGAGGCGATTTTATGTTTCAAGATGAAATTATGGTTCTTTTTGAGAAGCATACTGTTTTAACAAATCAGGAAATAAGATATAACTTACGAATTAATCAAAATCAATATGCGATTTTGAATACAGAGATAAAACGTCTCTGTGATAAAGATATGATTAGAAGAGTTGGTAGAGGAGTATATACCATAGTTTGGAATACAAGATGGGGAAAAGTGGTTCCTACAGAAGTAGAAATCACAAATAATTTTTATATGGCAAATGGCGAGGGATACATGTCCGGTCCGGCATATTATAATGCCATAGGTATATCTACACTTATTCCTAACCGTAAGGAGATTACAACAAACAAATATAATTATGTTTTAGATAATTTGACAAATACAGATATTGTGAGACCAAGAAAAACAATTACAAATGAAAATAAATTATATTTGCAATTACTAGACGGAATTTATTACTTATCTAAAAATCATTGCGATGCTCCGGAACCTTTGGAGATGTTTGCGAAACAGTTGATACAATTACAGTTAGATGAAATAACTTTAATATTAACGGCAAAGAAACTATATCCTAAATTTGTATTGGATATGGTATTAGAGATGGAGGAGGTGTTCCATAATGATGAATCTGCATTTGCATAAGGATGATTTTGCATTCTTGATAAGAAGAGCAGCAGAGCATAGCGGTATTTCTGCAGATATTATTGAGAAGGATTATTATGTTACGTTAATGTTGAAAGAATTAGCCGGTAAGCAGGACATAATAAAAGCATATTTCAAAGGTGGAACATGCTTATATAAAATATATGCACCGATGCAACGCTTTTCGGAAGATATTGATTTGACAGTTTGTGTAAAAGGAATATCTAATTCCCAGGCTAAAAAGATGCTAGAACATTCCAGTAAGAAATTTGATTCTTTAAAATTAGATACAGAAAATAGCTCGAATGAAAATCACAAAGGCAGCATTACTCAGATGTATCAATATGATTCTTGTTTTGATGTTCCGGTAGATCCGTTACAAAGATATGAAAAGGTGAAAGTGGAAGCTACTTCTTTTACAATTAGTGAACCGACAGAGACAAATTGGATTCATCCTTTGTTAGTGGATGCATTACCGGGAGATATTGTGGAATCTGTTAAAGATGAATATGGATTACATGATTTTCAAATTGAGAATATTTCTTTAGAGAGAATATTTTGTGACAAGCTTCTTGCTGCAGAGTTCTATGTACAAAGAGAAGAGTACTTTGATGTTGCTAAACATATGTATGATATTGCAACAATGATAGAAATGCCAAGGGTACAAGCTATGCTTAAAAATGAAGCTGCGTTTATCAATTATTTGTCTTATAAACGAATAGAAGAGACATTAAGAATCGGAAGTGACTTATCACACAAGCCTTTTGGAGAATTTCAGCTTTTGGATGCAGTATTTTTTAATCAGAAGTTTGAAGTGGCTTTTGAGGATATGCAAAGAAAATATATTTTCCAAGATGAATATCGGATTACAATTCAGGATGTCAGATTAATAATGTTGGCGTTGAAGGATAAACTTTTGAAAATGGATGCGGCAGAGCAGAAGGAATTACATTCGAGTGAATTTGAAAAGCGTATTGCAGAATATAATCCTAAATTTGGTGAGGATGTAAGTGGTGCAGAAGATGTGGTGGACATGCCTGTTGTACATCGTAGACGGGGAAGGTAATAAGGAACTAGGTGAGAAAATAGGAGAAAAAGAAAATATGTGATACTTTTTTATTGAAAATATTATTAAATAAAGAAAAAAATAAACCGTTAAAGAGGATAATAACAATTATTGATGCTACAGAAAAGTTCAAACAATTAATTGCGATTAGAACAAAGGTTGATAAAGCCGCATATGCAATGTATGTAAGGATGGCTATTCAGATGGATACTTATGGTGTCCCGCTTGAAATATTGCTCGAAGCATTAGACGGGTTGAAACAAGAAGATTTGATGAGTAAAAATGAAATAAAGAAATTGAGGTTGATGCCGGATATGTTAACTATTTATAGAGGAACAGATGCTGGAGAATATCCGCCAAGAATATCGTGGTCTCTTTTAGAAGGTAAGGCATGTATTTTTGCACATGGTCAGATGTATAAGGCAGTGATAAATAAAAATGATGTATATGCCTACTTTTGTGATAATAGCGATGAGGAAGAAATTATTGCTCATGTCACAGAACATTATGAGAATATTCTGTGAAAATACATGTTATATTAAGAGAAAGTTAGTTGAAGAAAAGAGGATGTAAATAGAATTTAGTATATTATTTATCTAAAAAGTAAAAGGATAATGCATGTATATTTGTAATTTGGTTGATAAGGTTGCGTTAATGAACAAAAGCGAAGTAATTATAGAGGAAATAATTGAGGAGAGAAAAATCAAAGAGGAGTACATAGATGCTGTTGTAAATTATTTGACGGTCGACAATTACATAAGAGATAGGTTGAAGACAAGTTTAAAAAGAGGATCTATTTTAGACGAATTTACATGGAATATGCTAAATGGAAACGGAAAGGTTTATGTGGATTACAGTGTTTACGGGGATTTTTGCTGCATATTGCTGGCTTTTTTGTTCTATTTAATTCCTTATGTGGTAACACAAAAGTAACACGTGAGATACATGATAGTAACACCAGATTTGGAATAAATGTAGATACGAGGAATAGGCGTAGCATATTCTTGAAAAAGTATGAAACGTATGATATTATCATTTTGTAAATGATAATTTCCTACGGAAGGTGGTAAAGATGGAGATTTTATCCACTGAGCAATTAAGAAAAGAATTGCTTAAATACGGAAATCCTGATACGAAGATTGGCAGGATGCGTGAAAATGGAGAATTATATAGAATCCGAAGGGGCTTGTATGTCCGGGATAAAAGAATCCTAAAGGAGGCTGTAAGTGGTCTTGTATGTGGACCGTCATATGTCTCCTTTGAGGATGCTTTATCAAGGTACGATTTAATTCCGGAGAGAGTAAACGAGTGCAGCTGTGCAACCTTTGCCAAGCAAAGAAATACGCATTATAAAAATGATCTGGGGTATTATAGCTTTACAAATATTCCATTAAGAGCTTTTCCATATGGAGTAGTCTTATATAAGACTACTAATTATTGTTGGAATATGGCTTCTCCGGAAAAAGCTATTTGTGATCTGCTATATACCAGAAAGCCCTTAAAGGATGCAAATGATGTTTTGGGATTTCTATTTGACGGAATGCGGATCGAAGAAGATGATTTTTATTCTTTGGATATGGAGAAGATTCGTTTTCTTTCAGAGCTTTATGGATATAGTAATTTAAAACTGTTGAAGGAGGCGGTATCATGACAGCAATTGAAGAAATGCTTTCCAGATATTCTTTGGAAAATGAAGACCAATATAAGCAAGCATTTAAGGAAATAATGCAGGAAGTTGTACTTTGTGGCCTGGCAAGAAGTGGATTTTTTGATGTGGCAGCGTTCACGGGGGGAACGGCTCTTAGAATATTGCATGGGATTAGAAGATTCTCGGAAGATCTGGACTTTTCTTTATTGAGTTCGGATAATGATTTTTCTTTTGAAAAATATCTTCCATACGTAAAAAGAGAACTTAATGCAAACGGATTCGACATAGAGTTTGGAAAGGTAAAAGATAATTCGACGGTTAAGTCGGCATTTATAAAGGCAGACACATATAAACTTGTTTTGAATTTTCTTTCCGTGGATCCTGAAGTATTTCAGATTTCAAAAACAGAGAAGGTAAAGGTGAAACTTGAGATTGACACAAATCCTCCGGCAGGAGCACAATATGAAGAAATAACAAAGCTGCTTCCTTCGCCGTATATTGTAAAATGTCTGGAACGGCCATCGATGTTTGCTCTTAAATGCCATGCGTTAATGTGCAGAAAATACATTAAGGGCAGGGATTACTACGACTACCTGTGGTTTATGAGCCAGGGGACAGGGATAAATTATGAGTTGCTTAAGAATGCTTTTTATCAGACAGAAGGAGAGACCCTTTCCCAGGACGACATAAAAAATCATCTAAGAAGTACATTCCATAATGCTGATATAGATGAAGTGAAAGATGATGTGCGACGCTTTCTTGAGAACCCGGATGAGATAGAGGGATGGACAAATGAAATTTTTGAAAATACTACAAAGAATGTAGAGTTTCAGAACTGTGCAATTGAAGCAGTAAGACGTCGTAGATGCAGGTGAAACCTTAATAACAGATTCCGTTCTGCACAAGGCTTGGATAAGGGCTTATAATCTAAGTTGTCAGACAATCACAAGTAACAAATGAGAAACATCTGCTTAGGGTAATGCTTAAAATGGCGCATTTAAGGCAGAACTTAAGCAGAGGCTATGACAGCACAGGGAGTTGTATAGATTTATAATATTTATAACAATAGAAAAACTAGAGAGAAAAGAGGTTGCCTGAAAGGCAACCTCTTTTCTCTAGGGTAATTCCAATAATACCGAAGATAGGAATACATCCTCTTGCTTTTTAAACTCTACATTTCCATTATATTTTTGTGCCAGGGATTTGATGGAAGACAGACCAATTCCAAAGCCATTTCGCTTAGAGGAGCGAGCCCTGCCGTTTTCTACAATATAATTGCCATCAAAGCTATTGTCCATTGTGATTACAAGGGTTTTATGGTGGAGTTTGCTATTTATAGTAATGAATTTATGGCCATCCTCCATTTGCTTACATGCATCAATGGCATTTTCTAACATATTTCCTAAAATAACACAGAGGTCATTGGTTAGCTGTAGGTTATCAACCTCTGGTACTGTTAAATTTGACAATAGGGAAATTCCATTATTTTCACATAGGGAGGCATAGTAAGAGACGATAAAATTAACTCCTGTGTTTTCACAATATTCCTTTATTTCAGCAGAGGGAATATTGTTTATGCTACATGAAATAAAATCTTCAAGTCCCTCATAGTTGTTTGTTGCCATTTCCTTTATAACTATTAGCTGATGGCGCAGGTCATGCCTAAGCTTCTGCAATTCAGCTTTACTTTCTGAAATAAGTGAGTTGTACTTTCTGTGTTCATTCAACTGTATTTCCAGCGTAGACCGTTCATACTCAAGGAGGCTGGCTTTCTGTCTTATATCAAGAAGCTCCTGAATATACATCCCCATAGCAATACCCATGTAAAGAGTGGATAGGAGAAAACCTATTTGAGCATAGGAAGAGAAATACAAGGTAAATTTAAGCTTATAATTAATAATTTCAATAAAGGCAGAAAATATTATTATGGAAAGAGGTATAACAAAACGCTGTGCCCGTATATTGCTATATACAATGCTCTCATATGCAGTTATGCCTGTAAGGATACAAATTGATATAGGTATCGTGAAAAGGAATATATTTATACTCTGATAAAATGATACAACACCGGTAAACTGCAAAACACAGGCTACAATTGTTAATATAAAATGGAAATACACTAAAAATTGTAAGGGGATGGGATTGTGGTATTCTATCATCTCTAAAGCAAATTGAAGCAGGGGGATAACCAGAGTAAAGAAACCAATAAAGGTAAGGGTATATAGAAATGCCGGTCTTTTAATAATAAGCCCGGAAAAATCACACTCTCCAAAGCTCCAGAACCCTGCAAACAATGAAAATAAGCCAAGATATAAAAATATTGGCTCTGCCTTTTTTACTAAGGCAGATACAAATAGGAATATAATAATAAGGGACGTGCCTGCCACTATTTGGATAACTGAAAACAGAAATGACCAGATATTAATATTTAGCAGGAAATTGAAAATAGCCTTGTAATTACCGATGATGGGTGGATTAATAACAAGGGGATGGGTAATGGGGGATAAAAATTCCATTCGAAGTTCTACCACCTTATCTACAACGCCCGGATTTAAACAGTAGCTTTCCACAGCAGGGTCTTTCATATATGAGGGATAATTATTAATATTACCCATTTCATAAACAAGTTCATTATCCAAATAAATTTTTACAGGCGCATATACAGTCTTAATGTAGATTACATCATTAAGGCCGGGAGTAATAAAATCTGAAACTATTACTTTGGTTCGTGCCGGAAGCTCTAAGGTGTAGGGAAGAGTTACAGATTTGGCTTCCTCATTTTCCACCTGAATATTTACGGTAGAAAGATAAAAGGTACCGGTATAGAAGGTATTATCCATAAAGAGATTTCCTGACCGCATAATAAAAAGCATAATGAAAGAAATTAAAATAATCTGTAAGGGCAGGATGTATTTTGTTTTTGTCATTTATAACTCCCTTGTTGAAGAAAAAAGATAGTCTGTTAAGGCCTTTTTAGCCTTTCCCAGAGTATCACGCCTTATTGGTATATTTTTGTCGTCCATCATAACAAAGCATATAAGCTCTGAGTCGATATGTTTGGAAAATGAAAGGTTTACAGCAAAGCTTTTGTGTGGCACAAAGAAAAGCTTTTCGGGAAATTGTGCGGAAAGTGAGGAGAGTTTTTCATAATATGCGCTTTCTTCTCCGCTGACCTGATGGATAAAAATCTGTCTGGCCCGTTGCTCTATATACATAATGTGAGAAAAGGGAATTTTCTCAGGCACACCATTTTTTCTGAGAGTCAGAGATGGAGCATTAGCTTTCTTTAATAGTGCCAAATGAAGCGCCTCCTCTATATCAACAGAGGAAAAGGGCTTTTCAATATATTTAATGGCGGACAGCCTATAGCTTTCCAAGGCAAATTCCTGGCTTGTGGTAACAAATGCTACAGAAACCTCCTTATCTATTTCACGTATTCTGTTGATTGCTTCAATACCTGTGATGGAGCCCTCTATATAAATATCCATAAACAGTAAATCATATTTATCTACCTTATATGAGGCAATCAGGTCTTCGCAATTGTCAAAAAAATCATAACTATTATTAATACTACTGTTGTCAAGTATTGAAAGCAGCTTAGCCTTTTCGTTCAAATCATCTTCGCAAATAGCAATTTTTAAAAAATTCGGCATTTTATTATTATCTCCTAAAAAGCATATTAAATTAATGAAATTATACTACTAATTCACAGCAAATTCAATTTGTCAAGTACAAATTATGACATTACTTTGTCATTTTAGGCACTGTTGCAATTAGTGAAAAATTTATAATATATAGTTAAGAAGTAGAGAAAAAGGACTAGGGAGTAAGGAAAAATGAAAAGAAATAAAGGAAAAAGAGTTTGTTTGGCAGTAATCTTACTGCTATTTTTATTGAAAACCAATGCTTTTGCACAAGAAAATACTAATGAAAATACAAATCCGAATGTTCCTGTTATTGACACAAATCAGACATTAACAATCACGGTGGATTTGGAAGATGAAAAGCGCTTTATGGGAATAGAGGTGTATCAGATTTGTACATATGACGGTACTAAATTTACCTACAACACCTTATTACAGCAGTTTGCGGCAACGGATTATTCCAATAAGGTTAAGGCTTCGGAGAGGTATGAGGATATTAATGAGTTTATTAAATATATGGAAAAGCATCCTCAGATAGAGCCAATAGCAACTATAGACCTTGTAAAGGGCAGTGGAAGCATGGATGGATTGCCACTTGGAGTATATATAATCATGCAGGGCAAGGCTGATTACAATGCCAAACTTTCCACCTATACCTTGGTAGAGGGTCCCACGCTATCCAAGGATGGAATGGAATATCTGTATGATATCCATATATATCCTAAATGGGATAGGGCGGTGTGGTTTGCTTTCAGACCTGAGGTGGTAGAGCCCTTAAAGACCGTAATTTTACTGTTAATTGCCCTGCTTACTGCTTTTTTAGGAGCAAAGCTTTTAAACAGCCTGTTTTACAGCTTTTGCTTTGTTGCATTTGGACTTTTGGGATATTACATAGCCTTACCCCTTATTTCTGATTATATTTGGCTGATGGTTATTTTTATAATAGCTGCCTTTGTAGGAATAGGTGGGCTCTGGTTTGTATTTTCCATCAGTCAGGGAACGCTAATCAGATTAAAGATAAAAAATATTTTTAGCGGGCATTTGTTTTGGATTACCCCGGTGGTGGCATTTGTATTAAGCAGTATTGTCATTAGGAATAATATAACGAAAAATCCCATTATCAGTATGGTAATACCCCTAATCATAGCTATAGTGGGAGGGATTTATCAGTTTATCAAGCGAAAAGATATAAGAGTTTTCCATACATATGATGATTTGATTTCCATGGAAATTAATGGGGGAGATACAGAAAATGCTGGATGTTGAACGGGTAGAAAATAAATTATTAATAAATGCCATTGATATGGAATTTTTAAAGGAAAGGCTGGGAGTGTATTTAAAGCCGGACAGCCACAATGGAGATAAGGGCTACAGGGTACGCTCGGTCTATTTTGATAGTAATAAAAACTTCGATTATTTTACAAAAGAGGACGGACTGAATAATCGAAAAAAGATACGAATAAGGATATATCCTCCGGATTATGAGCATGTAAAGCTGGAATTAAAGGAAAAAAATAACGGAAAGCAGAGAAAGCGCTCTGTGTCAATATCAAAGGAAGAAGCCCTCTGTATGCTTAGAGGCGATTATGGATTTTTATTTGAAAAGGACTGTAATTTGGCAAAAGCCCTCTGTGTTTATATGACTAAGGAGATATATCGTCCAAAATGTATTGTTGAGTATGACAGATATGCATTCATACATGATGTAAATGATATAAGAGTTACATTCGACAGTAATTTACGCTGTAGTATGGACTATATGAGGATGTTTGAGAAAGAGATATTTTGGATACCGGCGGATTATAAAAGCAGAATTACAATGGAAGTAAAATATAATAATTTTTTGTTAAGTGGTGTGAAGAACGCAATCAGCAATCGGGTGGCGGTGATTGTTTCAAGTAGTAAATATTGTAAAGCAAGAGAAAAATTAAAATATTAGGAGAAGTGAAATGAAAGAACAATTATACCAGTATCTTATTACCCAGGGAGAGGGATATTTATCAGTCAGTGATATTATATTAAACCTGTCAGCGGCGGCGGCAATGGCGGCTCTGATTTTCATAACATACAGGGCAACTCATAGCGGAACTGTATATAGTGCGCGATTTAATATATCACTGGTAATGACTACATTGGTAACCACAACTGTAATGTGTGTTATAGGAAATAATATTTCCCTGTCCTTAGGTATGGTAGGTGCTCTTTCCATTGTAAGATTTAGAACTGCCATAAAGGACCCAAGAGATACAATTTATCTGTTTTGGGCCATTACCATAGGTGTTTGCTGTGGTGTTTCCTACTATTTAATAGCGCTTATAGGTACGGTATTTATATTTCTGTTTTTGGTTATATTCGGATTTGTCAGAGATACAAACAGAATGGTAATTATTGTGAGAGGCTCCTCAAATGCCTTATATGAAGTGTCCAATTTTTTAGATAACTTTTTAAAATATAAGGGAATAAGACGGGTGTACAACACTGAAAGTGACGGTAAGGGGGAGATTATTTACGAGATATCGGAAAGCTTTCTGAAAAAATGTGAGAAAAGCGATGGACGACTGGAGGCAAAGCTACATCAGATAAAGGGAGTAAGCTCTGTAAGCATAATGTGCCAGGAGGATGAGATAAGCGGATAATGAAGTTTAATGTAAAACAAAAACTATATATTTATATGCTTATTGCCTGTGTTTTTGTTCTTGTTATGTCGGTGGGCTCATACCTTATTAAAAATGCAGGTACGGTCAGAAATATTTCTGCGGATTATTACAAGACCTTGCCCGATAATGCACCTGATGAAGACCCGTTGCAGTGGATAGGGGAGGATTTTACGGTAGATAAGGAAAGCTTTGTAAGCAATCTGCCACTGGTGGTAATTCATAAAAATGAAGAGCTGGCAGATTATAAGTCCTATAAGGACAATGTGGAGATGGTTGATGAAAACCTTGAATCATGGACCACAGGAACTATTGCTCTATATGATTTGTATGATGGACGAGCCACCTTTAATACAGAACCCTCAATATCCAGTGATATAAAAATAAAGAAGAGAGGACATACCTCATATTTCTTTGATAAGTCCCAGTATTATATAAAGCTGGTGGACGAAAAGGGAGAAGAAAATCCACAAAATATTTTGGGTATGGGTGTGGATGATGCCTGGATATTAAATGGAAGTATGGCAGATAAGAGTATGCTTAGAAATTATATTGCCTATAGAGTTGCGGCTCAAATTATGGAATATGCTCCCAGATGCTGCTTCTGTGAAATGTTTACGGAGGAAAATGGAATTTATACCTACCAGGGTGTTTATCTGATGCTTGAGTCAGTAAAGCGGGGAGAAAACAGAGTTCCTATTGATGAGTCAAAAAGAAAGAATGTATATACAAGCTATATTGTAAGACGTGACAGATATTCCAATTTTGATATTATGCTGGATACCTATGCCAGATTAAATGGGCTGGATGAGGAATGGATTGGAGTAAAATATCCGGCTACAGCCAAGCAGACAAAGGAAAATATTGCCTATATAGAGAATGATTTCAGTAGTATTGAAAAAATAATTTATTCAAAAAATCCGGAACAGCTTAAGAAATATCCTGAATGTATAGATGTGACCTCATTTGTGGATTATTTCATAATTAATGAATATTTTGGCAATTATGATGCGGGATTACACTCCACATATATGTATAAAAACTCCGGAGACAGATTAAAAATAGGTCCGGTATGGGATTTTGACCAGGCTATGAATAATTCCATGATAAGTGAGGCGGACCCTTATACTCTTGCCATGCAGGAGAAAGCCTTTTATAAACAGCTTTTTACTGATACAGAATTTTTAGCTCAGGTAAAACAAAGATATGCGAAGCATAGAGCCGCCTATTTAAATGATGATTATATTTTTGGACTAATGAATGAAACGGTAAAATATTTGTCAGCCGCAAGAGAAAGGGAGTGGTATAGATGGGCGGATAACTATTGCGTCAAAGAGCTTTCAGGACCGGGGAAATACAAATTAAATCCATACACCAAGGGTGGTGTAGAGATTAACAGGATGAATACAGAATATGAACAGGAGCTGTATACCATAAGGACATATTTAAGTATTCACGGAGAAATAATACAGTCTGAATTAAGTTTATTTGAAGAGGATTGTAAGATAACAACAGGCTTGAAGGGGGAAATGACAGTACTACTCATGGTTTGTCTGGTGCTGTTTCTAATTCCATCCATTCTCATAAACAGGAAGTGAAGTATGAATGTAATAGTAAACGAACAATATGTGGCAGGAACATATTTTCTTGAGAGTATAAACAATCCTATAGGTATTTTTCTTATCAGAATAATAATTTTAGCCATAGGACTGTTTATAATGGGATTTTATTTTTATATCCGAAATAAAAATAGGAGAGAGGATAAATGATATTTTCCAGTATAGTTTTTCTTTTTTTCTTTTTTCCACTAATTTTTGGGCTCTATTATATTTGCTCATTCAGTAGAAAACTGCAAAATCTGTTATTGTTAATTTTCAGCCTATTTTTCTACGCATGGGGCGAACCTGTAAATGTACTTATTTTGATTGGCTCCATATTAATAAATTCTACCGCAGGATTTCTGGTGGAGGAAAAGACGGGACGCAGTATTACATTTAGAAAAGCAGTACTTACAGTGACGGTGGCATTAAACTTAGTAGTTTTATTTGCTTTTAAATATTTAGGCTTTGTGCTTGGAATAATATCCCCATTACTTAAGAGTAATATGGTGGAAATTGCATTGCCGATTGGTATATCCTTTTTTACATTTCAGGCACTTTCATATGTGGTGGATGTATACAAGGGAATTGTGACTCCTGAAAATCCCTTTTATGTAGGGTTGTATATATCATTTTTTCCACAGCTTATAGCGGGACCCATTATACAGTATAAGGAAGTGGCTACACAGATTAGAGACAGAAAATCAAGCATCGATAAAATAGCTCTGGGTATGTCGCGCTTTGCGGTAGGTGTAATAAAAAAGGTGCTATTGGCAAATACAATGGCTACAATGGCGGATTATATATTCAACTGGTCCGCAATCGGCAATGATAAGCTGGTGGTTCCCGCTTCTCTAGCGTGGCTTGGCAGCATTGCCTATACCTTACAGATATACTATGACTTTTCAGCCTATTCGGATATGGCAATAGGTCTGGCACTATGCTTTGGCTTTAAATTTTCTGAGAATTTTAATTATCCATACTCGGCTACATCCATTAATGATTTTTGGAAAAGATGGCATATTTCATTGACCAACTGGTTTAGGGAATATGTGTATTTTCCTTTAGGTGGCAGCAAGGTGGAAAATAGAGATATTATAGTGCGCAATCTTTTTGTGGTATGGCTGCTTACAGGTATATGGCATGGTGCAAACTGGACCTTTATTATGTGGGGCCTATTTTACTTTGTTATTCAGTTAGCAGAGAGATTTTTCGGATATGTGGAGAAAATGCCCCATAAGTGGCAGAGGCATTTATATACCCTGCTGATAGTAAACTTTGGCTGGGTTTTATTCAGAGCGGAAAATCTCTATAAGGCAGGAATGTTTTATTTAAATATGTTTGGAATAAACGCCAACGGATTTCATAGCGAGCAGACAATAATGTTTTTAAGAGAGTACTGGGTGTTTTTAATATTTGCAATATTCTTTTCGGCTCCTGTTTCAAGGGAGATAAACGAATATTTGTATAATAACTCGCAGAAGCTCGTAAGCCGGGTGGCAAGTGCAGGCTATACGGTGGTAATAGGTACATTATTTATACTTTCCGTGTCCTATCTTATGAGCAGCAGCTATAACCCGTTTATTTACTTCAATTTTTAAAGGGAAAACATCTAAAGCTTAAAATATTAACATTGTAAAAATCGGAGAGACTTAAAGATGAAAGGGATTAAGAAGAAGCCGAATAAAAAAAGAGCATATATGATGCGGAAATATATATTGGGAGCATTTCTTTTAACTATGATATTTTCATATTCCATAATTAATATTTGCAAAAATTATGAGAATTATTTAGAGGATATTGAGGATGAGGTGGAAGATGTTTTAGAAGCAAAGAAGAGTATTCCTGAAGCAATTGCCGCAGTGGAAAAAATACTTACGGATGATGCTGTAAACAGAATGTCATATCTGGAAATATATTCCTATTTTCATGTGCTTTTGGATAAGGAGGAAATTAAAAATTTCTCATATATAAAGGACCGGAATGGAAATATGAATTATGCGGCCTTTTATCGGGACAGAGATGATAATATTTTTAATTATGCTTTAAAGGTAAAGGAGCTTAAGGATTATGCAGAGGCTAAGGGAACCGAGGTAATCTTTGTAATTCCACCGCCAAAGTATAATAAGGACTGTTGTACATATTCAATGGGACTGCCTCTTAACAGTAAGGACAGGGTTATTGACGAGTTAATGTTTTATTTAAATCGTTTTGAAGTGCCGACTTTAAATTATGCGGATTATATGCCAAATACTGAATTGTCATATGATAAGGTTTTTTATAAGACCGACCATCACTGGACTGTGGAGGCATCCTTTGAGGGAACTAAAATACTGGTGGACAGACTGAATGAAAAATTTGGCTATAACCTGGATGGCAGTTATTATCTGGATGAAGACAATTTCACAAAGGTAATTTATAAGGATGCTATTTTTGGCTCCATAGGAAGAAGTACGGGAGCCTGCTTTACAGGACCTGAGGACTACGAGGCATATTATCCAAACTGGGATATGCAGTTTACCAAGGAAACCTTAACAAGCAGTGGAGAGGTGGAATACAAGTCCGGCGGGTATTTGGATACACTGATTGATAATTCAGTATTCAGCGAAAAAAATTTATATAAAAACTGGACATATTCCATGTATTTAAGTGGAATCAGACCCTTTGAGCGCATTACTAATCTGGATAATCCTGATGGTATGAAGATTTTTATGATAAGGGACTCGTATTTTTCGCCGGTTATTGCATTTATGGCACCGATGGTAAGTCAAATAGATGCTATATGGCTACTGGAAGAGGCTGAAGGACTGTCCATTGAAGAAAAGCTTAATGAAGAGAAGTATGATTGTATAATTGTGGAGGTTTATCCATATAATATCGAAGAAAAGGCATTTCGTTTCTTTGAAGAAAATGCCGACGGTATATAGAGGGAAGAAAAATGAATGATAAGTCTAATATAAAAACCAAGAGAGTAAGAAAAAGTATAATTTCTACTAAGGCAAAGGTGTGGTTTGTAATTAATATGGTTTGCTCCGTAATGTATCTTATGTGGAGAACCTTTTTTACAATCCCCATAGGCTATGGCACAGTATCCGTGGTGGCAGGTGTGACCCTGCTTATTGTGGAGGCACTGGGATTAATTGAGGCTCTTGTACATTATATCAATATGTACAATACGGAAGATTATCCAAAGCCTGATGTACCCTTAGAGCTTTTTCCTGATGTGGATATCTTTGTGGCTACCTATAATGAGGAGCCTGAGCTATTAAAAAAGACATTGCTGGGATGCAAGCGAATGGAATATCCTGACCCTGATAAGGTGCATATCTATCTCTGTGATGATGGAAAAAGACAGTGTATGAGGGAATTGGCTAAGGAGCTACAGATACATTACCTGGACCGTGAGGACCATAAGGGACAGAAAGCAGGCAATTTAAATAATGCTCTTAAACATTCATCGTCTCCCTATGTAGTAACCTTTGACTCGGATATGATTCCACAGTCCTGCTTTTTAATGGAAACCATACCTTATTTTGTGGATGCTGAAATGCGTAATAAGGGTAAGGCAGAGAGTGAACAAATTCGTTTGGGATTTTTGCAGACGCCCCAGAGCTTTTATGATTTGGATTTATTCCAGTTTAATTTGCATTCGGAAAGTAAAATTCCCAATGAACAGGATTATTTTTACCGCGATATAGAGGTAGCAAGAACCAGAACCAATAGCTGTATTTACGGAGGTTCCAATACGGTTTTATCCAGAAGAGCCTTAGAGGATATTGGTGGCTTTTATACAGAAGCTATTACAGAGGATTTTGCTACAGGTATATTGATACAAAAGGCAGGCTATGTAAGTCTTGGAATTTCAAAGAGATTGGCTTCCGGAGTTTCGGCTAAAAAATTGCAGGAGCTTATACAACAGAGAGTACGCTGGGCAAGAGGTGTTATTTCCACAGGAAAGAAAATGCATATTTATACCTCAAAGGACCTTTCCTTTGGGCAGAAGATTAATTATTGGGCATCTATCTGGTATTGGTATGCACCTATAAAGCGCTTGTGCTATATTCTTTCTCCTATTTTATATGGTGCATTTGGATTTATGGTATTTAGATGCACCATATGGCAGGTGCTTCTTTTCTGGCTGCCTATGTATGTATCAAGTACTGTCAGCTTAAGATTGCTGAGTAATAATATACGTAATACTAAATGGACAGCTATTTATGAATATGCCCTGTTCCCATATATGCTTTTGCCGGTAATACTGGAAACATTTGGATTTTCTTTAAAGAAATTCAAGGTTACTAAAAAGAGTGGAATAAGCAATGAGAGAAGAAATTTTCTCTATATGACACCCCTTATTATACTGATTGCATTGTCCATCATAGGTATTGTCAGATGTATAGCAGTGGTATTTGTAAGTGGTTCGCTAGGTCCCATAGTGGTACTTTTTTGGCTTATCTATAATATGTATGCCATGATTATGTGCCTGTTTTTTGTGGATGGAAGAAATGTTTATCGTGGTGCCGAACGGGTTTATGTGGAGCTGGAGAGCTGGCTTATTGTGGATGATAAGAGATATCCTGTTATTACAAAGGATATTTCGGAAACAGGAATAGCCTTATATCTGGATAAGCCCATACTTATTAATAATAATGAGAATAGAATGGCGGCAGTAGAGGTGGTTGATGGAAAAAGGAAAGCAAGGTTTAATGTTTTAACAAAGCATACAAAGGAAATAAAGCAGGGAAAATGGCTTTATACTTTTTCTATTGAGGATATTGATGATGTTAACTATGATAATCTGTTGGCAGTATTATATGACAGAGTACCGGTTAACCCCTCTGAGATAAAGAGAAACAATGGGGTATATGATGATTTGCTTACTAATATTTACCATAGAGTCACAAGTCAAAGCAGCTTAAAGCGCCATTATCCGAGAATAAATATAGGACGGTATATTCCTGCCATGATTGACGGGGAGGCAGGGGTAATTAAGGTCAAGAATTTTAACTATCAATATTTTGCTACAGAGACCTTAGCAGATACTAAAGAGGAAAATGGGGAAGTGGTAGCAAAAGAGGTGGAGTTTATTGTAGGCAAATTCAAAATAAAAACCAGGTATGAGGAAACAGTTAATAAAATGCATCTATACAGGGTTCTTGATTTTGAAAAGATATATTTTGAAGAGCGAAACCGAGATGCAATTATGGAGGCTATACTTAAAATTGTCAGAGACAGTAAAGACAGGGGTGGAGACAATAATACGGAAAAAAATATTGGCTACAAAGATATGACCACCTTTAGTGAAATGAGTATAGTATAAAATTAACTACGTAAAACGCTTTTGTAACATTGTTGCAAAGGCGTTTTTTTGTTAGAATGGAAACATTGAAAAGGAGTATAAGATGACAAGATTAAATAAATATATTGCAGAGTGTGGAATATGCTCTAGGCGTGAGGCGGACAGACTTATTGAGAATGGAAGTGTAGCTGTAAACGGAAAAGTAGCTACAGTGGGAATGGCTGTATCCGATGAGGATGAAATTATTATAAACGGAAATAAGCTTGCGGGGAAAAACAGCAAGGTAGTATTGGCATTTAATAAGCCTGTGGGTGTGGTATGCAGTGAAAAGGATACCCATGGAGAGGTAACAATAAAAGATGTTTTGGACTATCCGGTGCGTGTGACCTATGCGGGAAGACTTGATAAGGACTCAGAGGGGCTTTTACTTTTAACAAATGACGGAGAGCTTATCAATGAACTGATGCGCGGAAAAAACAATCATGACAAAGAATATATAGTGCGTGTGACAAAGGAGTTAACACCTGATTTTAAGGAGAAAATGGAGGGTGGTATATTCCTTAAAGAGCTTAATATAAAAACAAAGCCCTGTAGGGTAAATGTAATTGACCCATATACCTTTAGTATTATTTTGACTCAGGGGGTAAATCGCCAGATTAGACGAATGTGTGATACCTTGGGATATAGAGTTAAGGAGCTTACCAGAATAAGGGTGGCAAATATTGAGCTGGGCAGGCTTCATCCCGGAACCTACAGGAGAATAACGGGGGAGGAGCTTAAAGCATTATATAGGCAGGTAAATCTATGAACAGAATGAGAGAGCTTATTGATATATTAAATAGGGCTTCCAAGGCATATTATGCAGAAGATAAGGAAATAATAAGCAATTTTGAATATGATAAATTATATGATGAACTGGTAGCTTTAGAAAAAGAGACAGGTACGGTAATGTCTGACTCTCCTACAGTGAATGTAGGCTATGAGGCAGTGGAGGAATTGCCTAAGGAAAGGCATGAGCGACCTATGCTGTCCCTGGAAAAGACAAAAGAACCGGAAGAACTTAGAAGCTGGCTTTCAGGGCAGCAGGCCTTGCTTAGCTGGAAGCTGGACGGGTTAACCATAGTATTAACCTATGAAAATGGTAATTTAATCAAGGCTGTCACAAGGGGAAACGGAGAAATAGGCGAGGTCATAACTCCAAATGCCAGAGTGTTTAAGAATATTCCTCACAGCATTTCCTATAAAGGAAGACTTGTGCTAAGGGGAGAGGCAATAATAAAATATTCGGATTTTGAAAAGATAAATGCAGAAATCCCGGAAGCAGAGGAAAAATATAAAAATCCAAGAAATCTTTGCTCCGGCTCTGTAAGACAGCTAAATAATGAAATAACTGCTAAAAGAATGGTATATTTTTATGCCTTTAATCTTGTAAGCGCTGAGGATATGGTATTTAAGCTTAGAAGTAAAGAGTTTGAATTTTTAAAAGCCCAGGGCTTTGATGTGGTGGAATATTATAAGGTAAATGAAGATAATATTTTAAACACAATAGGGGATTTTTCGGCAAAGATAGGAAGCTTTGATTTGCCCAGTGACGGACTGGTATTGACCTATGAGGATATTGAATATGGATTGAGTCTCGGAACTACCGCAAAATTTCCAAGAAATTCCATAGCCTTTAAATGGCAGGATGAGGTAAAGGAAACAATTTTACGTAATATAGAATGGAGCCCCAGCAGAACAGGGCTTATTAATCCTGTGGCTATATTTGACCCTGTGGAGTTGGAGGGTACTACGGTAAGTCGCGCCAGTGTTCATAATATAAGTGTGCTTAAAGGACTTAAGCTTGGTATAGGGGATAGGATTACCGTGTATAAAGCCAATATGATTATCCCGCAGATAGCAGAAAATCTTACAGAGAGTGATAGTCTTGAAATACCGGACAGATGTCCCGCCTGTAATGGTATAGCCAAGATGCGAAAGGTTAGTGAAGCGATATCCCTTTACTGTGAAAATCCGGATTGTCCCATAAAGAAGTTAAAAGCCTTTAGTCTTTTTGTAAGCAGGGATGCTATGAACATAGACGGAATAAGTGAGTCAACCCTTGAAAAATTTTTGGAAAAGGGATTTTTACATAGCTTTAGAGACTTGTATCATTTGGATAGATATGAAGAGCAGATTATTAATTTAGAGGGTTTTGGACAGAAATCCTTTGATAATATAATAAAATCTGTGGAAGCTTCACGCGCAAGCAATTTACCAAGGGTACTTTACGGACTGGGGATTGCGGGAATAGGTGTGGCAAATGCCAAAATGCTTTGTCGTTATTATGATTATGAGGCTGAAAAGCTGACAGCAGCTACGGAAGAAGAGCTTAATCAGATTGAGGGAATAGGTCCGGTGCTGGCAAAGGCTGTGGCTGAATACTTTATGGAGGAGGGGAATAAAGCTTTACTCTATGATATACTAAGAGAGCTTACCCTCGAAGAGATAAAAACAGATAGAAGCAATGATTTGATTAATGGAAAAGCCTTTGTTATAACGGGCTCTCTGGCTACATACACTAATCGTGATGAGCTGAAAGCTTTAATTGAGAGCTTAGGAGGCAAGGTAACAGGCAGTGTAACCGGAAATACAACTGCTCTTATTAATAATGATATTGCCTCTAATTCTTCAAAGAATAAAAAAGCTAAGGAACTGAATGTTCCAATAATCTCAGAGGAGCAGTTTAATACTGATTATCTGGGAAAATAAAAAGGAGATTTTGAAATGCCTATTAAAATTATGGATTCATTGCCGGCACAGGCGATTTTAGAAGAAGAAAATATTTTTGTGATGACAGAGTTCAGAGCTCTGCATCAGGATATACGTCCCTTAAAGGTATTAATTCTTAATTTGATGCCTAATAAGGAGGTTACGGAGACACAGATTTTAAGAAAACTTTCAAATAGTCCCTTGCAGGTGGATATTGAATTGTTGCAGACAGCAAGCTATACCCCAACCCATGTGGATTCAAATCATCTGGATAGCTTTTATACCACCTTTGATAAAATAAAGGATAGAAAATATGACGGTATGATTATTACCGGTGCCCCTTTGGCATATGTAAAATATGAGGATGTGGCATATTGGGATGAGCTTTGTAAAATAATGGATTGGGCTGAAAAGCATGTTCACTGTACCTATTATCTATGCTGGGGAGCTTTTGCAGGACTACATTATCATTATGGTATAAATCATGAATACTATGCGGAAAAGCTTTCGGGAGTATTTGCCCATAATATGATAAAGCCTACCTCCCCATTATTCAGGGGAATTGATGATGTGTTTTACGCTCCCCATTCAAGAGAGATATACGTAAAGAAAGAGGATATAGACAAAATCCCTGAGCTGGAGCTTATGGCTTATTCGGATAAGGCAGGAGTAACCATTGCCAAAACCAGGGACTCAAGAAAAATCTTTGTTACCTGCCATGCCGAGTATGATGCAAGAACGCTGGCTGACGAATATTTTAGGGATTTAAACAAGGGCTTAAATCCAAAACTGCCGGAGAATTATTTCCCGGATAATAATCCGGAAAACGAACCCATTGTAAATTGGCGTTCAACAGGTCAGCTTATTTATACTAACTGGCTTAATTACTATGTATATCAGAGCACATTCTTTGATATAGATAAAATAGGAACATAAAGAAAGGGAATTGGGGAGTATGACTAAAGTAAAGAAAACAAAATGTTTAAAGGCGCTGTTAGCTGTGCTAATGTGCGCACTGTTTATTGCAGGCTGCTCTAAGAAAAATGCGGTGCAGGAAGTGGATGCGGATACTGTAGAGACAGAAGCGTTGGAAGAAAGCACAAAAGAAGATGAAAAAACGGATACTGAAACAGAGCCGGATGAGAATGATGGCGAGCTTTTAAGTAATGGAGATTTCCATGATGGAATGAAGAGCTGGGATTTATATCTTACAAACGGTGGAGATGCCACCTTTGATGTAAAAGACGGACAGGGTATTGTTACAGTAGAAAAATCAGGAGAGCTAAGCTATTCGGTGCAGGCATATTGTGATGGCTTTTCATTGAAAAAAGGGGGAGTTTACGAATTATCCTTTGAGATGAGTTCTACAAAGCCATTGAATATGGAAGCGAGAATACAGCTAAACGGTGGGGATTATCGTTCATATGTAACAGCCAGATTTAATCTTTCAGAGGAAGCACAGACCCTTAAGCGTAAATTTACTATGAAAGAGGCAAATGACCCTGCTCCAAGGCTTTGTTTTAATATTGGTAAGCCCTCAGGCAGTAAAGAGATGGAGGATTACCGGATTGCTCTTGATAATGTAAGCTTAAGGCTTATAGATGGCTCAAAAATAGAAGATGAACAGAAAGGGGATAGCGCTATGAACATTAATCTTAATCAGGTAGGTTTTTTGCCAAAGAGTCGCAAGACTGCGGTATGCAGAACTGCAAATCCGGGGGAGACCTATGAAATCGTGGATATTTCCAATGGTAATACAGTATATTCCGGAAAATTTTCTGAAGCAATTTCGGCGGTAGCTTCAGATGAGACTGTCTGTGTTGCGGATTTTTCGGATTTTGTCACACAGGGGAAATATACATTGGTAAAGGGAGAGGATAAATCCTATGAATTTGTCATAGATGAGAAAGTATATGATGAATTGTTAAATAAGTCCTTTGTATTTCTTTATTCTCAGCGCTGTGGCGTAAAGGTGGAGTCGGAATATGCGGGAATGGTTGCACATCCGGAATGCCATACAGGGGAAGCAATTATATACGGAACCGAAACTAAAAAGGACGTGTCAGGAGGCTGGCATGATGCAGGAGATTATGGCAGATATGTGGTTCCTGGGGCTGTAACCGTAAATGACTTATTCCTTACCTATGAGGATAGCAGGGAATTATGGGATGGAGCGGCAGGAGACAATACGGGAATACCTGAAAGTGGCAATGGTGTACCTGATATTCTGGATGAAGCACGCTTTGAACTGGAGTGGATGTTAAAAATGCAGGATGAGAAAACCGGTGGTGTATATCATAAGGTTACCTGTAAGCAGTTCCCCGGATTTGTAATGCCTCAGGCAGAGAAAGAACAGCTTTATCTCTCGCCTGTTTCCAATACCGCAACAGGAGATTTTGCGGCAGTTATGGCAAAGGCTTCTATTCTTTATAAGGATTATGACAGTGACTTTGCAAAGCATTGCTTAAAGGTGGCAAAGGATGCATGGAAATATTTGGAAGCAATTCCATCAGGGGCAGGCTTTAAAAATCCTGATGAAATAGTAACAGGAGAATATCCTGATGGAAGTGATTTGGACGAACGCTATTGGGCATCCTTGGAATTATTTAAAGCAACAGGAGAAGAGAAGTATAAGGCATATTTTGAAGAGAGTATAGCAAAGGGCATAAAGCATGGCTATGGCTGGGAGCTTGTAAGCAGCTATGGCAATATGGCATATCTGACACTTTCTGAGGAGGACAAAAAGGAAGAGCTTAAGAATATTGTTACAGAGGCAATTATAAAAGAGGCTGACAGTATTGTAAGTGAAGTTTTGAAAGACGGATATATGTGTAATCTGGGGGCTGACAAGTATGAATGGGGCAGCAATATGAATGTATGCAACAGAGCCAGAATGCTGTTGGATGCCTATAGATTATCAGGCGAGGAAAAATACTATAATGGGGCATATGACCAGCTTTCATATCTGCTGGGACAAAATTCAATATCCTATAGCTTTGTAACAGGCTTTGGTAGCTTAAGACCAAAGAATACCCATCACAGACCCTCAATAGCAACCGGATATACAGTTCCCGGAATGGTGGTAGGTGGTCCTAACAGCAATCTTCAGGACCCATATGCTGAGGCGGCACTTAAGGGAAATCCTCCTGCAAAATGCTATGTGGATAATGACCAGAGCTATTCCACAAATGAGGTAACTATTTATTGGAATTCGCCTTTTACATATTTACTTAGCTTTATTATGAATAAAAAATAAGAAAAAAGATACGAAATTAAGATGTAATAAAAAATGAACCTCCAAGCCTGATATTAAGGGCTTGGAGGTTTGTTGTTGGTGTTTACTTTATTGCTCTTTGCTCTCCACTAATAAATTATATAGAGTAGGAGAGAAATTGAATTCTCTCTTTAAGCTTTCCACCTCTTTTAAAGCAGTATTCCTTACAGAATTTACAGGCATTGGACGCCTGACTGCTCTTATCAGAATGTTTTTAGGTGTATGTTCAAAATCCACAAATTCCAAAAGCTGTGTTTTATACCCTGCATATTCTAAAAGATTGGCACGTATGGCATCGGTAGCAAGGGCTGAAAAACGCTCCTTTATAATTCCATAGCGGGTAAGTATGTTAAAATCATCAGTATTTATCTGGCTGTTTAATTCATGCTGGCGGCAGGGAACTGAAAAAATAAGCTTTGATTGCCAGTTTACTGCATTATAAAGGGCATAATCCGTAGCGGTATCGCAGGCGTGGAGTGTCAGCACCATATCCACATCAAAGGGAGTTTTAAAACCATTTACATCCCCAACCTCAAAATTTAGCCCTGTATATCCATATTTTTGTGCTGCCATATTGCACTTTTTAATAACATCAGCCTTAAGGTCAAGACCTATAATGTGGGCATCTATTTTTTTGATTTCAGTCAGATAATAGTAGACCACAAAGGTCAGATAGCTTTTACCGCAGCCAAAGTCTATACATTCAGACTTTTCTTGTTAAGGTTTTTTACTTCATCATCTAAGATTTCAAGAAAACGGTTAATTTGTCTGTATTTATCATACATGGAGTGAACAATTTTACCCTCAGAAGTAAATATACCCATATCCACAAGGGGAGCAATGGGAAGCCCCTGGTTTAAAATATAGTTTTTCTTCCTATTATGCTCAGAATTTGGCTTTATTTCTGTGGCGCTTACAGGACAGGAAGAATTTTGGAAATTTCCATTTGGAATGGCTACAGCTTTTCCTGTGGCCTTTTGTTTATGGGTAAAGCTTCCATCCTTGGAAATTAAAAATATATGCTCGGACCTATCTGAAAATAAATTAATCTGTCTAAAGCCGGACAGGGTCAGTTCGTTTACTTTTTCTGCCACATGTTGAGCAGAAATATTCTCGTGAAAAACCTGTTTTTCCGTATACTTGGAAAATTGATAGTTTTTAGCCTTAGGCTCTGCCACAATCTTTTTAATATCAGAAGATTTCAAGACGGGTTTGCTTATAATAATTTTGTTTGGATGTTCATTTGAAAGAATATCTTTCAGTGTTAATAATAAATTTGTATTTTTCATAGGAACAGATTACCACATTGTTTTTACAGAAATAAATAGAAGAGAGGAACAAACACATAAAGCGCATAAATAAGCGCATAAACTTAACAAAGTGCATTCACAAGTGCATAAACTTACCAAGCGCGTAAACAAGCGTATAAACTTTTTCGCATAATATTGGAAGAAACACATAAAAGTGCTAAAATGATAAATTAGGGTGTATTGGTTATAATTAGGTACAAATGGATTTACTAAGGGTTACAAAATAAAAATTATACCAAGGAGCTAAAGTTGTTAGAAAATCTTATATTTAGTTTAAATGCCACAATTCCTATATTTATGATGATGGTGGCAGGATATGTATTAAAGGTAGTTGGACTTTTAAATGATGAGTCTACAGAGGCTATAAATTCTCTGGTATTTAAGGTGTTTTTGCCCGCACTTCTTTTTATAGATTTGGCAGGGCAGGATTTTATAAATATGTGGGATTCTTCCTTCGTAGGATTTTGTGCAGTAACCACAGTGCTTAGTATTATAATTGCCTTTTTTCTTTCCTTTATATGCAGGGATGAAGAGGATAGGGGAGAATTTATACAGGCGTCTTATAGAAGTGCGGCAGCAACCCTGGGAATAGCCTTTATGACCAATATATATGATAATGTGGCAATGGTTGCCCTTATGATTATAGGCTCAGTACCTATTTATAATGTAGTGGCAGTATTGCTTTTATCAGTGACATCCCCGGGAAGCATAGCTGATAAGAAAAACAATCTTATTAAAAGGTCTTTTAAAAATATAATTAAAAATCCTATAATCATAGGCATTGCGGCAGGTATTATGTGGTCACTTTTGAAACTGCCAAATCCCCCGGTGCTGTTTCGCTCAGCCACATACCTTGGAAATTGTGCATCTCCTTTAGCTTTAATAGGTTTGGGTGCCAGCTTTGAATTAAGCAGTTTAAAAGAAAAATTTGCACCTATATTATTTGTTAATTTTAATAAATTATTTTTATGGAGTATGCTGTTTCTGCCAATGGCAGTGGGAATGGGCTATAGAGATGAAAAGCTTGTGGCAGCTCTTATTATGCTGGGTTCCGCCACAACCAGCTCCAGCTTTATAATGGCAAAGAATATGGGGCATAGAGGAATAATTTCCTCCAGCGCCGTAATGACAACCACATTATTCAGTGCATTTTCATTAACATTGTGGCTGTTTATTTTGCGTTCAATGGGGTATATTTAGTATATTATCATTGAAATAACCACTAAATCGTGTACAATTAAGTAAAACAATAGAAGCATCTTAGAGGAGAGACTATGAAAAAAACTATTATTACAGTGGTAGGCCATGACACAGTAGGTATTATTGCCAAGGTATGTACATATCTGGCGGAAAATGAAATCAATATTTTGGATATCAGTCAGACCATTGTTCAGGGATGGTTTAATATGATGATGATTACCGATATGGATAAGGCATCAAAGCCCTTTGGAGAAGTAGTTGGGGATTTGGAAAAGTTGGGTGTGGAAATTGGTGTACAGATAAAATGTCAGCGAGAAGACATTTTTAATGTTATGCACAGAATTTAAGGAAAGGTATGAATAATGCTTAATATTTTTGAAGTAGCCGAAACTAATAAGATGATAGAGCAGGAAAATCTGGATGTTCGTACCATTACTCTTGGTATTAGCTTACTGGATTGTATCGACAGTGACCTGGATAAGCTCTGTAATAATATTTTTAATAAAATTGTAGAAAAGGCAAAGGATTTAGTAAGTACGGGAGACGAGATTTCTTTGGAATTCGGTATTCCCATTGTAAATAAAAGAATTGCCATAACTCCCATAGGACTTATAGGAGCATCTGCCTGCAAAACCTCAGAGGATTTTGTGAAGATTGCCCTGACTTTAGACAGGGCAGCCAAGGAAGTGGGAGTAAACTTTATAGGTGGATATAGTGCTCTGGTGGCAAAGGGAACGACCCCTGCTGAGGAGCTGCTTATTCGTTCCATCCCTGAAGCTTTAGCTAAGACTGAAAGAATTATGAGTTCCGTAAATCTTGGTTCTACCAAGACAGGCATTAATATGGACGCAGTAAGACTTATGGGAAATGTTATTAAGGAAACTGCGGAAATGACAAAGGAAAAGGATTCCTTAGGCTGTACAAAGCTGGTAGTGCTTTGCAATCCTCCTGATGATAATCCCTTTATGGCAGGAGCATTTCATGGTGTTACAGAAGCGGACGCTATTATTAATGTAGGCGTCAGTGGTCCCGGAGTGGTTAAAAATGCCCTGGAAAAGGTTAGGGGAGAGTCCTTTGAGGTACTTTGCGAAACAATTAAAAAGACAGCCTTTAAAATAACAAGAGTGGGTCAGATGGTAGCAAATGAGGCAGGAAAACGCTTGGGAGTACCCTTTGGTATAGTGGATTTGTCTTTAGCTCCAACCCCTGCGGTGGGAGACAGTGTGGCAGATATTCTATGTGAAATCGGTCTGGAATATGCAGGAGCACCGGGGACTACAGCAGCACTGGCACTTCTTAATGACAATGTTAAAAAAGGCGGTGTTATGGCATCTTCCTATGTAGGAGGTCTGTCGGGAGCCTTTATTCCCGTATCCGAGGATAAGGGAATGATTGATGCGGCAAAGGTGGGAGCTCTTACAATTGAAAAGCTGGAAGCCATGACCTGTGTGTGCTCTGTAGGACTTGATATGATAGCAATTCCGGGAGATACACCTGCTACTACAATATCGGGTATTATTGCGGACGAGCTGGCAATAGGTATGATTAATCAGAAAACTACCGCAGTGAGAATTATTCCCGTAGTAGGCAAGGGAGTAGGAGAAAATGTGGAATTTGGCGGACTTCTGGGCTATGCACCGATTATGCCAGTGAACAAGTATGATTGTTCGGCATTCATAAATAGAACGGGAAGAATACCTGCGCCCATTCATTCTTTTAAAAACTAAGGTCTTTAAAGGAAGAATACCGGGAAATTTAGTTGGAGAAATATAATATATGAAATACAATTTAACTGATATTTGGGAAAATACAGGAAGAGTGGCAGAGTATGATGCGGATTTTTCTTTTGAAGAACTGGAGGTTCTGGGAGAAAAATATAAAATACTTAACCCCTCTAAGGTAAAGCTTAGTATATCCAATGAAGATAGGGGAAAGGCGTACATAAAAGCCCGGTTTTCATTTGAAACTGAGATACCCTGCTCCAGATGCTTAAAGCCTGTAATGACCGGCATAGAGGTATCGCCTGAATTTATGGCAATCTCTCCCGAACCACAGGAAGAGATATTGGATGATGAAATTCCGGATTTTATGGAAAAATATTTATTTGATGCAGATAAATTTATATTAAGCGAACTGTTACTTGAGTGGCCGTCAAAAATTTTATGTAAGGATGACTGTGCAGGAATATGCCATGTGTGTGGCAGCAATTTAAACGAGGGCGAATGCGGGTGCAATCGTATTGTACCTAATCCTGCCTTTGCAGCCTTAAGTGATTTGATAAAGTTTGACTGATATTTTGTCAAAGGTTAAGAAAACGAAAAAAAAACCGATAGAAGTAGTGAGATTTTATATAAATCTCTTGTTAATAATATAATCCAATATGTTTTAAGGAAAGAACTCATGGGAAAAGCTTCGGGAAAAAAAATAAACAGAAAACTTAAAAGGACCATAAGACGTACCGTCGGCACGCTGTGTCTTGTATCGGCAATTACAGTAGCAGCCATACCAGTGCCGGAAAACTTTGCATATGATTTGAATACTGCCGCAGTACCCTCTTATCCTGAGATAGCATATGACAGCAGCGGAAATGCCTCACGACCCAATAACGGAGCGACAGGATATCTGAATATTGCCAATTCTTCAGTGCCTAATTCCGATGCGGTATATTCGGCAAACAACAGAGCCTTTGTGATTTCAAAAACCTCTACGGGAGATTATCAGCTGGACTGGCAGTTTGATTATTATGCTGCCACGGCGGGAGCAAACGGCTATATTGTAAAATACAATGACCAGTATCAGGTGGATGAGGTAGAGCTTAATTACAGAGTTTATTCGGATTATGTAAATGTGCCGGAGGCACAGGAGCAGCTGTATTTTCAGAGCAGCGGAGTTACCGCTGATATAGATATTTACTACGGTGATAATAAGCAGTCTACCAAGACCGTAAACACACTGGGACATGAGTACAGACTTACCGGAGACCCAACCACAGCGCCGGACCATGACTTTTTTTATAATAATTTGAGGTCGGAATATGATGCATATAAGGTGCAGTATGATAATTATATGCTTTATAAGGATGACCCGATGCAGGCACCCTCGTATCCAAAGCCTGAGGATTTGGTAAGGACCTTTAAGGATGTATATACTACGGATGCGGCTCAGATGCAGTATCTGTGCGACCAGCTGTTCGGTACGGGAACTGCCATGTCACTGCAGATAGTTGATAAGAGAGTGTATGATTCCGGCAATAATCCTACGGGCTGGTCAAAGGTGTATGTACCCAGGCTTTCATCCACTCCTGCCGGAGATGGAAAAACTGTAACAATTCAGGGGACTTCCTATTATTTTGATGATAATTTGTTTTTGGCAAACAAATTCGGTGCCATTATAGGTGTGGCAAAAAATGCCTTTAAGGATGTAAAGAATGTAAGAACTCTCACTATGGCACGGGAAATATCCTCAATAGGAGATTCTGCCTTTGAAAACAGCTTTCTTCAGTCGGTAACGGTTTCCTCCGATGCAAAGATCGGAAACAGAGCCTTTGCGGAATGTATAAGGCTGACCTCAGCCACGCTCCCTGAGGGAGTTGGACAGATTGGTGCGGAGGCATTTACAGGCTGTCCTCTGGATACCATTACCATTCCGGACAGTGTGACGGAGATAGGCGACGGAGCGTTTTATAATTGTCAGAGGCTTAAGGAGGTAAAATTCCAAGCTCTGGGCTCTGCGGACAAAACTATAGGCGACGGAGCCTTCTATAACTGTCTGGGCTTAAATAGTGTTGATTTCAGTGTGACAGGTGACGGCTCCAGCTCCTCAATTACAAAAATGGGAGATGCGGCCTTTGCGGTATCGGCTCAGGAAACGGGAAATATGACTGAATTTCAGTTCCCCAATACAATTACTACGGGAGCCAACATGGGCAATTATTTGCTGGGAGGCAGGGTTAAACTGCAAAACGTTATACTTCCTACAAACCTTGGAGTAACCTCTCTTGCGGATACCTTTGTATACGGATGTGTTAATCTGGAAAGCGTAACCTTCCCTGACAGTGCCAACCAGGCAACCTATGACCCGACTACATTTTATTCGGTTACAAATCCCGACTTTCATGTGAGGGGGCCTAAGGTGAATACCAGCGGTACGGCTGCAAACTCCAGAAAAAGCACTTGGAAGGCCTTGTTTGATTACAATGCTTCCGAGGCTAAGGGAAAGCATGTTCCTTATGTCTATAATGAGGGCGGTGTAGACTATTATGAGGTAAGTGACGGCAGGTATGTTATGGTTATAAACAGCCAGACAGGTGAGCTGACCTCATGTACCTTTGCTGAAGGTGTGGCAGGAAGCGACATAGGCACTACTCCCGAAGATCCGTTTACGATTCCCGCCAAGGTAGGAACAACCACGGTTACAGGCATAAAGGACGGCTGCTTTAACGGCGGTGAATTAACGGGAGTACTGGATTATATAGTATATTTGGAGATTGAAGACGGAAGCGGAATAACGGCTTTAAATGACGGTTGCTTTGAGGGTGCAGACAAGCTTCAGGGCGTTGTAATAGGAGACAGTGTTAAAACCATCGGCAGCAGAGCCTTTAATAACAGCCCTCTGCTTGCAAAGGTGCAGATAGGTCCTTCCATTGAAAAGCTGGGAGATTCTGCATTTGCGGCCTGCCCTAAGCTTACGGAAATTTATTTTGAGCCTCCTGCATCAACGGAAATATTTACGCTGGAGGATATAGGTGCCAATGCCTTAACAACAGGCAGCCCCAAGCTTACGGTAACAGGCACAATAGCTCCCGGCTACGGTCCCTTTGCCTGGTCTATGCGTCAGGATAATTTTGTGGACAGTGTAAGCGGACTCAGAGTTTGCTATAAGTCACCCGCTCCGGATAATTTAACCGTAATTCTGGACAATACAAACTTATTGCCTACTTTGGTGGACTATCCTCATTATGAGCAGTTAAGTGCTGAGCTCAGAACCAAGATTGAAAACGGTACATCCCTTACTGTAGAGGAGCAGTATGCCTATAACTGCACCACGGATATAGTGCTGCCGGAGGGGATTAAATCCATTGATGTATACGGATTTATAAATAACGGTTCGGCAGGCTCCGCAACAGGACTGAATAACGGAGTAAGCACAGATACATATTTAAAGAATGCCGACTATTATAAGCAGTATTCAAAATACGGTCTTTTTAACGGATATTACGGCTTATTTGCCGGTGATGCCACATCACCCTCATCGTCAATTTTAGGTCTGGATGATTATAAGGAGTATCAAAAGGATACCTCGGACAGCAATGTGTATGAGAGCAATGCCATCGGAAATGACAGAATAACCAGTGTTGTTATGCACGATGTAACGTATTTGCCCGACAAGGCATTTGAAAGCTGTGAAAGGCTGGGGCTTGTGGCATTGGGCGATGACATTACGGATACGGGAGAATTGCCTTTCTTCGGCTGCACCAATTTAACCTCCGTAGGCTGTAGCAATAATAATTTTGCGGCAAATAACGGTATTTTATATCAAAATAATACTGACGGCTCTAAAAAGCTTATAGAGTGCTTTGCTTCCAGAGGCGGTCTGGTAGGAACGGGAACAATCAATACTACAAACGATCCTGATTTGAAGGACGTGAATGAAATCGCCAAGGGGGCTTTCAGTAATTGTGATAATATAAGATTTTTGGATTTTGCGGGAGCGGCAAGCCTCAGTACTATTCCGGAGGATTGTTTCAGAGGCTCGGATAATTTAAGAACGATAGATTTGCCTGCAACAGTATCTCAGGTGGAGGACAATGCTTTTGCGGAGATTGCTTCGGATGTAGAGGTCATTGCCAGAAATAAGCAGGTGTATTTATCAAGCACTGCATTTGGCAATACAAGCCTTAGCGGTCAGCCCTATTATGTAACATATACCAATGCCGCTTCAAGGCAATATGCCAAGAAGCAGGGAGCAAACACGGACAAGGTACTGGATGACCAGTATACCTTTAATTTCTATACATATGACGGATTGGAGCTAATTAAAACCGTCTTTGTAAATTCAGGAGGAACGGCAGAGGAGCCTGAGGCAAGCGAGATACCCATCAGACAGGGCTATACCTTTACGGGCTGGAATCGTTCGCTTAAAAATATTACGGCAGACGGATTTGCGTTGGCAGTTTATACAGCGGATGCAAATACCACACCGGGAGTAACGCCGGGAGTAACACCCGGAACAACACCGGGAACGACACCGGGAAGCACAACTCCGGGAGCGGGAGCTAAGACAACACCCACGCCGGATGCAAAAAAGTATACCCTGACGGTTGTATACGGAACCGGCTCCGGACAATATCCCGAGGGAACCAAGGTAATTATTGAAGCTATAGATGCACCCTCAGGCAAGGTATTTGATAAGTGGATTGTGACAGGTGCAAGTGCGACTATTTACAGCTCTACCAGTAAATCGACCACCATTACCACTGCGGCGGGAGATACGGCGGTAACAGCCACATATAAGGATGTTACAGGCACGCAGACGGGCGGAAGCACTGCAGGCTCATCGGGAACATATACCAGAACGGGCACGGGAACAGGCGAAAGTAGTACCGGAACGGGAAATAACGGTGGCTATGATACCAATAATAACGGTACAAAGGTCAGCATCAGTAAGCCCGGAATTTCCGATGCGGATAAAGCATATGCATCGGTAAGCGGCTCTACGGACAGCTTTGTAGTCAAAATATCCGAAAGCACAGATGCTGCTAATGCAGTAGCAACAGCTCTGGCAAATAAATATGGGGATATGACACCTATTAAGTATTTTGCAATGGATATAAGCCTTTATGATTCCACAGGTACTAACCTTATTACAGATACAACAGGACTTTCTGTTAATGTAACAATCCCTATTCCTGACGCGCTTCGTCAGTATGCGGGAAATAATAAGGTGGGAGCGGTCGTAAACGGAAATACCTTGGAGGACTTAAACTGTAAATTTGTAACAGTGGGCGGAGTTCCCTGTGTAAGCTTTACCGCAACACATTTCTCGCCCTACACAGTGTATGTGGATACAAGCAATCTGACCTATGGAACACCTGATGGCTCTCCTAAAACAGGGGACCCCATTCATCCTAAGTGGTTTGTGGTGCTGGCACTGGCTGCCACATCTCTGTTCCTATTCTTAAAAAAGGACAGAGTAGCTATTCCTAAGACTATATAAATTAATATATTCGCCCTGCTTTTGGCAGGGCGAATAGTGAATTAGCACTGAATTTAGTGATTAATTGATAATAAAGGACATTATGAGTAAAAAAATCCTAAAGGGAGCAGGAATTGCTTTGATGATAGGAGCCCTGCTTTTAGCAGCTATACCGGCTGTTCCCACATCGGCGGTGGTTCCGGATGAATTTCAGCTTGATAAAACTTCATTTGATAAATATGCAGGCACAGCATTTACTGTGTCTGTTCCTGATGAAGTAAAAGAAATAGGGGAAGAAGCCTTTGTGGGTAATCAGACAATTGCTCAGGTGGATGTGGGAAAAAATACAAAGACCATTAAGCATGGAGCATTTGCAAATGCTCCCTATCTTCGGTCGGTTACCACGCATGAAAGCTTGGAGGAGATTGGTACTGCTGCCTTTGCGGGGGATGTAAACCTTACAAGTATTAATTTCGGCGGAGGTCTTACTAAGCTGGGATATGGTATATTTGCAGGCTGTAATAATCTGTCAGGTATAAATATAAGCAGAAATAATTCGAGCTTTGTAACGGTAGGGGGTGGCTTATACAGTGCCTCGGGGGATATTCTATATGCATACTTAGGCGGATATGATGCCACCTATTATAAAATGCCAAACTCAGTAAAGAGCATTAGTAAATATTGCTTTTGGGGAAATGAAAGACTGGACAGTATTTCCATATCTTCATATGTGGATGTGATACCTGCCTATGCATTTTCCAACTGTAAAAATCTGAAAACCATAAATATTCCCTATAGTGTGGATACGATTGATGCCAAGGCCTTTGAAAATTGTATCAGCCTTGTGGATGTGTCCATACCACCCTCTGTTACATATATTGACCCCACAGCATTTGACGGTTGTGTAAAGCTTAATATTATAGCTGACGAGGGTACTGCTGCCTATGAATTCTTTAAGAATTTTGACAATAGTGATATTGCAAATACTGAAGCAGGGGATGTGAATGTGGTTATTTATCCTGAAGATGAGAGCACAGGTGTTACAGGCAGGGATGGAAGTGGCAGCGAAAATAATGATGACAGCGAGAATAGTGAGGGAGTGGATTTTACAGACTCCTATACTTCCATTGTCAGAGCTGAGGATGACCCCAGCAATGTGGAATATATGCCTAAGACGGACCCTTTGACTGTGCCGGATAGTGATAATGTTATGGCTAAAACTGTGGTGGTAGGGGGTAATGCAGTACTGTTTTTAAGCCCCAATCAGCAGGTGTACGAGGGGGAAGTAATACATAATACAGCCTTGGAAAATTCAGATGATGAAGCGAACGAGCCTGTTTTATATGACTCATCAAAGGGTGGATATTTACCTAAATATGCAAAGGTGGGAACAAAGATAGCAGCCCAAGCCTATTATGCAAACCAAAAAATGGATGATTATACCCTGCCTGGAGGAATTACGGAAATAGGGGATTTTGCCTTTGCCAGAAGTAATATTTCTTCAATAGATATTCCTGAGGGAGTAACAGGCATAGGCTATGGAGCTTTTTATCACTGTGATAATTTAACTGAGGTATCCATACCTGATAGTGTTACTGATATAGCAGGCTATGCCTTTGATAATACGCCATATTTAAATAATTTTAAAAGCAATGTATCTTCGGGAGATTTTCTAACTGTCGGAGATGGAATTTTAATTGCCTATAAAGGAAATTCTGCAAATGTGAATATTCCTGAGGGTATTAAAAAGCTGGCTCCGGGAGCATTTATGGGACATTCGGAAATAAATACTGTAAATCTGCCCTCCAGCCTTAAAGCTATTGGAGAGGATGCCTTTAGAGACTGTACGGAACTTGAAAGGGTAACAGGAGGCGGCAATGTTTCTTCCATTGGAGACAGAGCCTATATGGGATGCCCTTTAACGGATTTTACAATAAACGGACTTGTGGAAAAAATGGGCTTACGTTCGGTGGATTTTACGGGAACGGATAAGCCGGATAATACAAAGGTCATAATTTTTGAGGGCAGTAATCTGCCTGAAATTACAGTGGGCGCTACTGGCAAACGCTTGGAAAATGACGATTACAGGCAGGATGTTTTATATAATGTGCTCTTTGCAGTGGTGGATGGCAATATAAATGATTTTAGCAATACTGTACTAGATAACAGTCAGCTTGGATTTTCAGGGATTATTGTAAGTAAGGAAAAGGATGCACAGGGAAATGATACCGGAAATGTAATAGTAAAGAAAAATTATATTTTCAGTGAAGAGGTGCTTTCCAAAGTACCGGAAACTCTGGTTATAAACGGAAGTGAATATACTATTAAGGACAGGTCGGCTTTGAAGGCGGGAGAGAACACAAGAAATATTGCTCCTACGCAGGCGCAGCTTCAGGTGCTTTATAACGGCAGCATATCGGAGAATATATCCGCCGCCTTCAGTGAGGCGGAAAGAGTGGGAGCACTGAGCATTAATGACAGCAGTGAAGGCTCAGCCTTCCTTACAGCAGGCTATAAGGAATTGTTCGGTGAAAATGCTGTCCCGAATATTGTAGCATATGATATTTTCCTGTTTGACGAAACGGGTACTGTGGAGATAAATAAATTCGGAAAGGCAGCCTTAACGGTTACTATGCCCATACCACCCGGTGTAAGAGGTGATACATATCATGTAATCACAATGGATGCCGACGGACAGCTTGAGGAGGTAAGTGCCGTGCTTGAGGATGAGGGCAGGCGGATCAGCTTCAGTACAAATCATTTA
>JBHAJK010000081.1:0-57981 GCA_041826605.1 Lachnospiraceae bacterium
ACCACATATTTATGGCACTATGAGTCACTAAGCCGTGGAGGAGATGAAAGCAGGGAAAAGCTGGAAAGATTAGCCGGAGAGCGTACCGGGCTATATGAAAAGCATCCTAAGCTCTATGGAAAGGACCCATATTATCATGACTATCTGACAAATGATATTCTGGACAGTAATTTTACCTGTGCCTATGAGTACGAATATGATGACTGTAGTACGGATAAGGTATCACATCCCAGACCTAAGAAGATATCATACAAGCTTAAACCCAATTGGGAAAATGAATGTCTTATTATAAGTTTAGAGCAGTGCGGTACCTTAAAGTATTGGATGGGACCAAATGCAACGGAAATAAATGATAATGATATTTATATAGGCGGCTATGCCTTTGTGGCGGGCAGTGATAATTCCTGCTTTGATTTTAAATTGCTTTTAAAGGGAGATGCGGGTATTTATGAAATACCATGTAATCACTTATATCGCCCGGATTTAGAAATAAATCTGGCTTTAGAAGAAAATGCGGTAATGTGTGGCTTTTCAATAAGACCTGATTTGGATGAACTGCCATATGGAGAATATCAGGTTGGAGTAATAGCAAGAGGGCTGGCATCAAGGCTGGTGCTTTGCAGATTTACAAATCGCTATATAAATAATTGCCCCAAAGAATAGTATAAACTTTCAAATACTTTGAAAAAATCAATTCGGAATGGATTAATATAATGGAAGATTTTAAGGAACTTTACGAAAAAGAAAAGGCAAGATGTAATGAATATATAAGCAAGGTGGCAAAGCTTGAGGAAGAAAATGCCATGCTACAGTTTCGTCTTGACAGAATACATAACAATCCAATATGGAAAAGCACAAAGGGCATTAGGGATTTAATGCTGAAATCCGCAAAGCTTAGAAAACGTATTAAAAATCTGGGTGGATTTAGGGGATTTTTATCCAAGGTTAATTATAAGCTTAGAGAATATAAGGCAAAAAAGGGCTATGGTCTTAAAAGCTTTCCAAGTGAAGCTAAGAGGAAAGAGGAAGAGAATACAAAATTTGACTATGAGCCTCTAATAAGCATACTTGTGCCACTATATAACACCCCTGAAAGCTTTTTAAAGGAAATGGCAAATTCCGTGCTATGGCAAACCTATAAAAACTGGGAGCTTTGCCTGGCGGATGGCTCGGACAGTGAACATTCCCATGTGGAAAAGTACTGTGTTGCGCTAGCCCAAAAGGATAGCAGGGTTCGCTATAAAAAGCTCTTAAAAAATCAGGGTATTTCAGGAAATACAAATAGCTGTCTGGAAATGGCAACGGGAGAATATATAGGTTTGTTTGACCATGATGATATTCTGCATCCGGAGGTGCTTTTTGAGTATGTAAAGGCTATTAATGAGAAAAAAGCTGACTATTTATATTGCGATGAAACAACTTTCCACGGCAATAGCATAGATAAAATGATAACCATGCATTTTAAGCCGGATTATGCCCCTGATAATTTGCGTGCAAATAATTATATCTGTCATTTTAGCTGCTTCAAACGTTCTTTATTAGAGGGAACGGAGCTGTTTAGAAGTGAATTTGATGGAAGTCAGGATCACGATATGATTTTACGCCTTACGGATAAGGCAGAAAAAATTGTGCATGTGCCAAGACTTTTATATTATTGGCGTTCCCATGCAGGAAGCGTGGCATCTGATATAGGAGCAAAATCCTATGCAATAGAGGCCGCCAGGGGAGCGGTGGCAGACCATTTGAAAAAGCATGGCTTTAAGAATTTTGAAATTACAAGCACCCGTGCCTTTGAAACCATATTCAGAATAAGCTATGAGCTTAAAAATCATCCCAAGGTATCGATTATCATACCCAATAAGGATCACAGGGAAGATTTGGAGAGGTGCATTACTTCTATTCTGGAAAAGACCACCTATGATAATTACGAAATAATAGTGGTGGAAAACAATTCTACCACTGAGGATATTCGCGAGTATTACAGGGTGCTGGAAAATAATGAAAGGGTCAGAGTAGTAAGCTATGATGGAGCTTTTAATTATTCTAAGGTTAATAATTTGGGGGCTACCTTTGCCACAGGCGAATATATTTTACTTTTAAATAATGATACTCAGGTTATTACAATTAACTGGCTGGAGGAAATGCTTATGTATGCCGTCCGCAGTGATGTGGGAGCGGTGGGAGCAAAGCTTCTTTATCCTGATAAAACCATTCAGCATGCAGGAGTGGTAATTGGCCTTGGCGCTCATAGGACAGCAGGACACACCCACTATAAAAAATCCTATGAGAATTTAGGATATATGGGCAGGCTTTGCTATGCACAGAATGTATCAGCGGTAACAGGTGCCTGCCTGCTTGTTAAAAAGGCTCTTTTTGAGGAAGTGGGAGGTCTGGATGAAGACTTTGCTATTTCATTAAATGATGTGGACTTCTGTCTGAAGCTTAGAAGTCTGGGGTATTTGAATATATTTACGCCCTTTGCTGAGCTATATCATCATGAGTCCATAAGCAGAGGCCTTGATGACTCAGGAGAAAAGGCGGCCAGATATAATGAGGAGTCTGAACGCTTTAGAAATAAATGGAAAGAATATTTGGAAAAGGGCGACCCTTATTATAATCCAAACTTCTCGTTGGACAGAAGTGACTATTCAGTAAAAATATGCTAAAATTATCGGGATATAAAAAGGGAGAAGTTACAGCACAAAAAGACAATGTATTATCCCTATTAGGAGGAGAAAGAATGAGCTACATGGATGATTACAGGTTTTGGCTTGAGGATGACTATTTTGATGATGATACAAAGGCAGAACTTAAAGCAATCGCAGATAATGAAAGCGAGATTGAAGACCGTTTTTATAAGGAATTAGAATTTGGTACAGGTGGTCTTAGAGGTGTTATTGGGGCAGGAACAAATAGAATGAATTTGTACACTGTTCGTAAAGCAACGCAGGGTCTTGCAAACTATATTATTAAGCAGGGTGGACAGGATAAGGGTGTTGCCATTGCTTACGACTCAAGATTTATGAGTCCTGAATTTGCAGATGAGGCGGCTCTTTGCCTGGCTGCAAATGGTATTAAGGCATATGTATTTGACGAGCTTCGTCCTACACCGGAGCTTAGCTTTGCACTTCGTACTCTTGGCTGTATTTCCGGAATAGTAGTAACAGCCAGCCACAATCCGCCTGAATATAACGGATATAAGGTATACTGGGAGGATGGTGCTCAGGTAACAGCCCCTAAGGATAAAGAAATTATTACAGAGGTTAAGAACGTAACCGATTATCATACAGTAAAGACTATGAGCAGGGAAGAGGCGATGGAAAAAGGCCTTTATATTGTAATTGGTTCTGAAATTGATGATAAGTATATGGAAGAGCTTAAAAAGCAGATTATCCATCCTGAAATCATTACAAAGATGGCAGAGGATATTAGAATTGTTTATACTCCATTTAATGGAACAGGAAATAAGCCTGTGCGTCGCATTTTACAGGAGCTGGGCTTTAAGCATGTATACGTGGTACCTGAGCAGGAGATGCCGGACCCTAAGTTTACTACTTTGGAATATCCTAATCCGGAGGACCCTAAGGCATTTGAACTGGCAATAAAGCTTGCAAAGGAAAAGAATGCAGATATTGTTTTAGCTACAGACCCGGACGCAGACAGACTTGGTATCTATGCCCTTGATACAAAGAGTGGAGAATATGTACCCTTTACAGGAAATATGTCAGGTATGCTCATTGCAGAGTATATTTTAAGAGAGCGTACCAATACAGGTACAATGCCTGCAAATCCTGCTATGGTAAAAACTATCGTTACCACAAATATGGCTGATAAAATAGCTGCAAAATATGGTGTTAAGCTGATTGAAGTATTAACAGGCTTTAAATTTATTGGAGAGCAGATTAAGCTCTTTGAGGAAACAGGTTCAAATAACTATGTATTTGGTTTAGAGGAGTCATACGGATGCCTGGCCGGTACCCATGCCAGAGATAAGGATGCCATTGTGGCAGTAATGTGCCTTTGTGAAGTGGCTGCATGGTGCAAGGCGAATGGAAAGACTGTATGGGATGAGATGCTTGAAATGTATGAGGAGTACGGATATTTTATGGAGAGTCAGTATGCCGTAACCTTAAAGGGAATTGATGGAAGCAAGCAGATACAGGCAATTATGGAAAAGCTTCGTGCAAATCCGCCTAAGGAATTTGGAGATTTAAAGGTTGTGGAAATGAGAGACTATGACAACGGAGTGGTAACTGACCTTGCAACAGGAGCTACAAGCTCAACAGGGCTTCCACAGTCAAATGTACTCTATTTTGACCTTACAAATAACTCTTGGTGCTGTGCCCGTCCATCGGGAACAGAGCCTAAGATTAAGTTCTATATGGGTGTTAAGGGCGAAAGCTTAGAGGATGCTACAACAAAGAACGAAGCATTAACAGAAGCCGTTAAAGTATATTTATAAGAAAGCTTAGATTAAAATGGCGTAAAGCCCTACTGTCTGCCAAGGCAGCGGGGCTTTGTTTTAATAATTCAACATATATTATATGATGCAGATTTATTGGGGGAAATTCGATGGCACTTAATTCAGTAAAAAAGGCGTATAATTATCTCAAAAAAAATGGAATAGAGGACACTGTATATGCATCTGCGGAACGGCTTTTGCAACATAAAAGCTATGTGTATACCCCTATATCAAGAGAGGAAGAGGATAGGCAGAGACAGTATGAATGGAGAGAAAATATTTTGTTCAGTATTGTTGTGCCGGCCTATGAGACCAAGGTGGAATTTTTGAGGGCGCTTATTAATTCAGTGCTGCTTCAGACATATTCCAATTGGGAGCTTATTATTGCTGACGCTTCCAGAACGGAGCGGGTTAAGGTGTGCCTCTGGGATTATGAGAATGAAAAACGTATTAAATATGTGAAGCTTGAAGAAAATAAGGGAATATCTTCAAATACCAATGCCGGAATAAAAGCAGCCACCGGTGCTTATATAGGCTTGCTTGATCATGATGATATTTTAGCCTCAGATGCTCTTTTTGAATATGCGCATATGATTGAAGAGGGCAAAAGGAAAGGTCTGGACTATGCATTTATATATTCGGATGAGGACAAATGTGATATAAACGGAACAAAGTTTTATGAACCCAATATAAAACCTGAGTTTAATTTAGATTTAATTTTAACAAATAATTACATATGTCATTTTTTGATGCTTAAGGGAAGTCTTATGAAGAAGCTATTGCTCAGGGGAGCCTATGATGGTGCACAGGATCATGATCTGGTGCTCAGAGCATATGCAGAGACTTTTAAGAGGGGTATGCTTGGAAAAGAAATTGCCTATGGACATATTCCCAAAGTTCTTTATCACTGGAGATGTCATGATGACTCCACCGCTTCAAATCCTGAAAGTAAGCTGTATGCCTATGAAGCCGGAAGACGGGCTGTGGGAGATTATCTTGTGAAATCAGGAATAAAGGCAAAGGTAAACAGCAGTAAGCACAATGGTTTTTTCAGAATTGAATACCTGGATTATTTAAATTATCCGGAGAATAGCTCTCATTTGGCCAGGATGCAGGAACTGACAGAGAGTATACGTGGCAAATTGGCATACACCCTGTTCTTAAACAGATATGATGTAGGCGCCATAGGAGGGCCACTGATTAAAAAGAATAAAATAACAGGCGGCATATTAGATGAAACAAAAACCTGCCCCTTTGATGGAATGAATATACATTTTAGTGGATATATGCATAGAGCCACACTACAGCAGGGGGCATATGCTCTGGATATAAGAAATATAATGATAGCTGAAAGTCTTGGAAAAAAAGTGCTGGAGGTGGCTGAAAACAGGGAACATATGCATTTGTTTAATCGTGATTTGATAGAAATTCTAAAGGAGCGAATAGCAAAGGATGACCTTAATTCTCCGTATATAGATGTAAGTGCTCTTTTATCCAAGGTAAGCTATGAGGATTTTGATTATGTAAATGCCAGTCTGGAGCTGTGTAAAAAAATAAGCTTAGAGGGATATGGATGCTATTATGACCCTGCTTTTCATATAGAAGAATAATGAAGACAACAGTAATAATACCTAATTATAATGGAAGAGAATATCTGAAAAACTGCCTGGACAGTCTGAAAGAAATTATTGACGAGAGCTTTGAAACTATTGTGGTGGATAATGGGTCTAAGGATAATAGCCTTTTTATGCTTGAGCAGGAATATACCTGGGTAAGGACTATTGCCCTTAATGAAAATACAGGCTTTGCCGCTGCGGTAAACCGAGGAATTGAAGCCTCAAATACTGAATACGTCATTTTGCTGAACAATGATACAAGGGTAGAACGGGGCTTTGTGACGGAACTTGAAAGACCCTTGGATGAGGATAATAAGGTATTTTCAGCTTCAGCCAGAATGGTAAGGATGGATAATCCTGCTATTTTAGACGGAGCAGGGGATTATTTTACAATTTTGGGCTGGGCATATGCCAGAGGAAAGGGCAAGGAGCTTGGCTCTAAATTTAATAAGCCACGTAATATATTCAGTGCCTGTGGAGGCGCAGCCATCTATAGAAGAGAAGCTCTTTTAGCCATGGGAGGCTTTGACGAGGCTCACTTTGCATATCTTGAGGATGTGGATGTGGGCTATAGAGGAAAAATTTTAGGCTATAAAAATGTTTATGCCCCTGCCTCGGTATGTCTACATGTGGGAAGTGGCTCTTCCGGCTCAAGATATAATGAATTTAAAGTAAAATTAAGCAGTAGGAACAATGTTTATATGGTTATGAAAAATATGCCGTTGCTACAGCTTCTTATAAATTTGCCCTTTTTGCTGTTGGGCTATATAATAAAAACGATTTTTTTTGTAAAAAAAGGCTTTGGAAAAATCTATGTATCGGGGCTGATTTCCGGAATTTCTCTTTATTTTTCAGAGGAGGGGCATAGGAAAAAGGTGGGCTTTAAGCTTAAAAATCTGGGTAATTATATACATATAGAATTAGAGCTTATTGCTAACATTTTAGGTTTATTGTAAAATATTCTGGGAAATATGTACTGATTAATATTTCCTACTTTATATGGCAAGGGCTTAAAGCCTTTGTGGGAAACAATATTATGATAAAAGATAATCAGAAGTATTTTAACAGACTGCATATTCTGTTGGATGCCATTGTACTTGCCGGCTCTTATGTTCTGGCATGGTGGCTGAAATTTGAGGGTCCCTTTGCGGACAATTCCGCAGGTGCTTATACAATGGAGTTTTATTTATCCGCTTTGTATTTTATAGTTCCTGCCTATCTTATTCTATATTATATGAATAAGATGTATACGCCAAAGCGTACCCAAAGGATAGAGACAGTTATAACACAGATATTTGGCGCTAACGTAATGGGTGCGGTAGCGTTTTTGGTTTGCATTGCTGTATTTAAAATAAGTGATTTCTCAAGAGGACTTATTGTTATTTTTGCGGTTACAAACACTATTTTTATAGTATTTGAACGGTTGCTGGTTCGGGCGGCTCTTAGACGTTTCAGAAGCAAGGGCTATAATGTGAAGCATATTTTGCTGGTGGGATATTCCAGAGCAGCAGAGGAGTATATTACCAGAATTGTACTAAATCCGCAGTGGGGCTATGTAGTTAGAGGAGTGCTGGACAATCATTTGCCCAGAGGCACTATGTATAAGGGCGTAAAGGTTATCGGTTCCATTGAAAACTTAAGTATGATTTTAGCAGCCAGCCACTTGGATGAGATTGCAGTTACCCTGTCACTGGCGGATTATGATATTCTGGAAGAGCTGGTGGGAATGTGTGAGAAATCAGGTGTACACACCAAGTTTATTCCTGATTATAACAGCCTTATTCCAAATAAGCCCTATACCGAGGATTTAAACGGACTGCCGGTAATAAATATCAGATATGTACCTCTGAGCAATACCTTTAATGCTATGTGTAAGCGACTGGTGGATTTCTTTGGTTCTCTTATAGGAATAATTATTCTTTCGCCTTTGCTTTTGGCGGTGGCAATTATTATTAAATGCACGGGAAAAGGACCTATTATCTTTAAACAGGAGAGAGTGGGGCTTCATAACAAGCCTTTCAATATGTATAAGTTCAGGACTATGAAAGTTCAGGATGAAAAGGAGGAAGCTGCAGGCTGGACTACCAAGGATGACCCAAGGGTTACTCCTGTAGGAAAATTTTTCAGAAAAACAAGTATTGACGAGCTGCCACAGCTTTTCAATATATTAAAGGGGGATATGAGCATTGTGGGACCCCGTCCTGAAAGACCTCAGTTTGTGGAAAAATTCAGGGAAGAAATTCCCCGCTATATGATTAAGCATCAGGTACGTCCGGGTCTTACAGGCTGGGCACAGATAAATGGTTATCGCGGAGATACATCTATCAGACGACGTATTGATTACGACATATATTATATTGAAAACTGGACAATGGGCTTTGATATTAAAATTATGTTTTTAACAATATTCAGAGGCTTTATGAATGAGAATGCCTATTAAATAGAAATGCATATTAAATAGAAATGCCAATGGAGTATTAAATATAATATTTCATAAATATAAAAAACCAAGGAGATTATGGATAATGGCAACAAGTTATAGAAGAGATGACGATAGAAGATATCGTCAGGATGGCAGAATGTCAAGGGAGGAAGCCAAAAGACGTGAAGCAATAAGGAGAAAAAAGGCAAAGAAGAAAAAGCGTAAGCTTATACTGTTGTTAGTGGAAATCTTACTTTTATTGGTGCTGGCAGCGGGTGCGTGGGCAATTACCAAGGGTACCTCCATACAGAAAATCACTATTAAAGAAGAAGATATTGTAATGAATGAGGCTGTGGCTGAAAATGAAAGCTTAAAGGGCTACAGAAATATAGCACTCTTTGGTGTGGATGCCAGGGACAAGTCTCTGGGAAAGGGAAATCGTTCCGATACTATAATAATTGCTTCTATAAATGAGGATACAGGGGAAATACGTCTTTGCTCCGTATACCGTGATACATATCTTAATTTAGGAAATGATACTTATAATAAGTGTAATGCGGCATACGCCAAGGGTGGTCCGGAGCAGGCAATCAATATGCTTAATATGAACCTGGACTTAAATATAACCAGCTATGTTACTGTAGGCTTTACAGGACTGGCAAAGGTTATTGACGCCTTAGGCGGTATTACTGTTGATGTAAAGGAAAATGAAATTGTTCACCTTAATAATTACCAGATAAGTATGGTGGGTAAGACTGACGATAATGAGCATTATTATGCCACAGAGGGAAAGGATTATACTGCTGTAACAAAGGCCGGTGTCCAGACTCTTGACGGCTTGCAGGCCACTGCTTATTGCCGTATTCGTTATGTGGGCGATGACTTTGTAAGAGCCGAGCGCCAGAGAACAGTTATTGAAAAATGTCTGGAAGCTGCTAAGACTTCAAGTCCTAAGCAGTTGGCGGCAGCATATAGCGAAGTGACAGATTATATATCTACATCTCTTGACTCAGATGAAATAGTTTCGCTTTTTGGTGGTGTGACAAAGTATCATATTACCGGTAGCGACGGTTTCCCATTTGAGAGTAACAGAGCTACGGGCAAGGTGGGCTCAAAGGGCTCATGTGTAATTCCTGTAAAGCTTGATGATAATGTGGAGCTGCTTCATAAATTCCTCTTTGATAATGCTGAGCATGAAGCATCATCACAGGTTAAAAACTATAGTAGTAAGATATCTCAGGATACCGGTTATTAAATATGATTGATGTAATTATCCCCACCTATAAACCGGGTGGGGAATTTGTAAAATTAATTGAAAAATTAAAGGCACAGTCCTCTAAGGTCAATAAGGTAATTATTGTAAATACAGAGCAGAAGTATTTTGAGAGCTTTGCCATGGAAGCCGGAGAACTGCTTGAAAATGATTTTATAGAAGTGCATCATATAGAAAAATCTGAATTCGACCATGGTGCTACAAGAAACAGGGGTGTGGGCTTCTCTGATGCGGAAATTTTTGTAATGATGACTCAGGACGCCATACCGGTGGATGAATTTTTCATAGAAAACCTTATAAAGCCCTTAAATATAAAGGGTGTGGCGGCAAGCTATGCAAGGCAGGTAGCTAATCCTAAAAGCTCCTATATAGAGAGGATAACCAGGGAGTTTAATTATCCTGATATATCCGGGATTAAGAGTAAAAAAGATTTAGACAGATTAGGAATTAAAACATATTTTTGCTCAAATGTAAGCTGTGCCTATAGCAGAGCTGTTTTTGACAAGCTGGGCGGCTTTATAAATCATACTATCTTTAATGAAGATATGATTTATGCGGCGGCTATGATTAATAATGGCTATAAAATCGCCTATACTGCTGAGGCAGAGGTATATCATTCCCATGATTATACAGGACTTCAGCAATTTAAAAGAAATGTGGATATCGGAGTATCTCAGGCGGATAATCCGGAAATTTTCAATGTATTATCCTCGGAAAAAGAGGGTAAAAGGATGATAAAGCTTGTTATAACAAGACTTTTCAAGGAAAAACAGGGTTTGAAAATACTCCCGTATATATACGTAAATGCATGTAAATATATGGGCTATATTATTGGTAAAAATTATAGAAAATTACCGGGAGGATTTGTAAGACTTTGCTCTTCAAATCCTGAATATTTTAGCTGATTTGCCAGGAGGGAAAGACTATGTGTGGAATTGTTGGTTATGTTGGGGGTGCGCAGGCAGCACCCATTCTTTTGGATGGACTTAAAAAGCTGGAATATCGGGGATATGACTCGGCAGGTCTGGCAGTGCTTAGCAATAAGGGAAATATTGAGACGGTTAAGGCAAAGGGACGTCTTTTAGAGTTGTCGGAAAAAACAAATGAGGGAAAGGCCTTAAAGGGCGAGTGTGGCATTGGGCATACAAGATGGGCTACCCATGGAGAGCCATCGGTAACAAATGCTCATCCCCATACCTCAGATGATGGCAATGTAGTAGCAGTACACAATGGAATTATTGAAAACTATGTGGAGATAAAGGAGAAGCTGTCTAAAAAGGGCTATAGCTTTTATTCACAGACAGATACTGAGGCATTGGTAAAGCTGGTGGATTACTATTACAAAAAGTATAATATGGGACCTGTGGATGCCATTGCAAAAACAATGGTACGTGTAAGAGGCTCCTATGCCCTGGCTGTAATGTTTAAGGAATATCCGGGGGAAATATGGGTTGCCAGAAAAGACAGTCCTATGATTATTGGCGTCAATAAGGATGCTACCTATATGGCGTCGGATGTACCGGCAATTTTGAAATATACCAGAAATGTATATTACATCGGCAATCTGGAGATGGCAAGGCTAAGCTGTGGCAGTGCCAGCTTTTACAATCTGGATGGAGAAGAAATAGAGAAGAGCGTTACTACCATTGACTGGGATGCACAGGCGGCTGAAAAGGGTGGCTTTGAGCACTTTATGATGAAAGAAATTCATGAGCAGCCTAAAGCTGTAAGTGATACTCTGGGAGCATATATTAAGGATGGTAATATTGATTTTTCTGCTGTAGGAATAAGTGATGAGGCGCTTAAGGAAATAGAGGAAATAAATATTGTGGCATGTGGCTCTGCATATCACGCAGGAGTAGTGGGACAGTATATTATTGAAAAGCTGGCTCGTATTCCTGTAAGGGTGGAGCTGGCTTCGGAATTTAGATATCGCAATCCTATTTTAAATCCTAAGAGTCTGGTAATTGCCATAAGTCAGTCAGGAGAAACTGCGGATACATTAGCTGCTATACGAGAGGCAAAAGCTGCCGGAGCTAAGACCATGGCTATTGTAAATGTGGTAGGAAGCTCCATTGCAAGAGAGTCGGATGCGGTGCTCTATACCATGGCGGGTCCGGAAATATCTGTGGCTACCACAAAGGCATACAGTGCTCAACTGGTGGCAAATTATTTGTTTGCTCTTAAGCTGGCATTTATAAAGGGAAAGCTTACAAAAGAGGAGCTGGATAAATATATTGAGGAATTAAAGACCCTGCCGGATAAGATAGCCAGAGTAATAGAGGATAAGGAAAGGCTTCAATGGTTTACAGCGAAATTTTCAAATGCCAAGGATGTATTCTTTATAGGCAGAGGCATTGATTATGCCATAAGCTTAGAGGGAAGCCTTAAAATGAAAGAAATAAGCTATATTCATTCTGAGGCATATGCAGCAGGAGAGCTTAAGCATGGCACAATTTCCCTTATTGAAGAGGGTACCATGGTAATAGGCGTTCTGACCCAGACAGATGTATTGGAAAAGACTGTATCAAATATGGTGGAGGTAAAGAGCCGTGGAGCATATTTGGCAGGAATTACAGGATATGGCAATTACAATATCGAAGATACAGTGGACTTTACAGTATATGTACCAAAAACAGCGGATATATTCAGTGCCAGCCTTGCTATAATTCCTCTACAGCTTATGGGATATTATATGTCAGTGGCAAGAGGTCTGGATGTGGATAAGCCTAGAAATTTGGCTAAATCCGTAACTGTTGAATAAGAGAAAGGCTTTGATTTCACAAAATTATTACCATTTGAACACAAATTAATTATTATTTGAACACATTTTTTACACAGTTTGCGTCTATACTTGCCCTTATACAATAGAAGTGAACAGGAGGAACTAAAATGTATAATGAATTTGACAATAATGATTTAGATAGAGAAGAACAGAGCTCAGGCGGAGTTTATTCAGGGCAGAGGCATTATAATTATAGTAATAGTAATGATGGCGCAGACAGTACAGCCGGTACAGAAAATACAGGTTATACTTCCAACAGTACAACCTATACTTCCCACACTACGGGGGAGGAAAACGGAAATACATATCCCTATGTAAGCAGAAATTCCGGTGCTAATAAAGACAGCCTGAATAATAAAAAGCAGAAAAAGTCAGGCTTTTTAGGAAAGGCATTAGCCATAATTCTTGCTGCGGCAGTATTTGGTGTGGCTACAGGTGGTACATCGGTTTATATTCAAAACAGATTTTTCCAGAAAAGTAATGACATATCCCTTTCTGATGAACTGGATTATGTGGAGGAAGAAGAGACAAAGCTTCAGGCAGATGATTTGGATAACATACTTGAATATAGTGAAAAAAGTGATGAGGAAAGTGTGGCTCAGACCACTATTGTAGCCATGGATGTATCGGATGTGGTGGAGCAGGTAATGCCATCGGTAGTAGCTATTTCCAGCAACTATACGGTAACCCAGAATTTCTTCGGACAGACATATTCCCAGGAGTCCAGTGGAAGCGGCTCAGGAATTATAATTGGCAAGGACGAAAATACTCTTTATATAGCTACAAATAATCATGTGGTAGAAGATACAAACGGTCTTACAGTTCAATTTATTGACGGAAGCACTGCTGAAGCCAGGGTAAAGGGAACTGACAGCAGTATTGATTTGGCAGTAATTTTAGTGGATTTAGGAGATTTAGACAGCAGCACAAGGGAGCAGATATCTGTTGCCAAGCTGGGAAATTCAGACTCCATAAAGGTAGGCCAGGCAGCTATAGCAATAGGTAATGCCTTGGGATATGGACAGTCGGTAACAGTGGGAGTAATTTCCGCTACAGACAGAGATATTTCAATTAGTGATGATACAACTGCTACAGGACTTATTCAGACTGATGCGGCTATAAATCCGGGAAACTCAGGCGGAGCCCTTGTGAATATAGACGGAGAAGTAATAGGTATTAATTCCAGCAAAATAGGCGGAAGTACCATTGACGGTGTGGGCTTTGCAATTCCTATTTCATCTGCTGAACCTATATTAAGTGATATTGCCACAAGTGAGTCAAGAGTTAAGGTGGCGGACAGCAAATCAGGCTATTTAGGAGTAGGTGGAGCCACTGTTACCGGTGAAGTGTCACAGATGTACGGTATGCCCTTAGGAATACTTGTAAGACGGGTATATGCAGGTACCGGCGCAGAGGCAGCAGGCATACAGATGGGCGATGTTATTTCCGGTATCGGAGATAAGGAAGTAGGCTCAATGGAAGAGCTGATTGAAGAACTGTCATATTATGCAGCAGGAGAGGTAGCGGATGTAACCCTTTATCGTGTAAGTGGCAATTCTTATGAAAAGATAAATGTACAGGTGGTGCTGACTGACAGAGCGACTCTTGAAAATGCATCTGCGGCAAGCAATTAAGAAAAATAAGTATTAAAAATATATAAATATTTATTAAGGGTAAGTACTACATATCGCGTACTTACCCTTTTTATGATATACTTACTTGGTTAAAAAATACTATTTTAAATATTAATAAAAGGGATATCAGGGGAAAAACAGGAACGGAGATTAATATAATGAGTGAATATGAACTGACATGTATGATTTGTCATAGAAGCGAAAGAGTTGCAGGTAAGATGCAGCCGATTATGGGCGGTATGAGTGTATGCAATGACTGTATGCAGCGTACAATGGATATGGTAAGAAACTTCAACTTTTCCGGTGGAAATATGAATATGGAGGATATTGCCGCAGTGGCTAAAGAGTTTAATAAGGCTATGGCAGGTGCCGGCAATATGGCAGAAGCAGATAATAACAACAGCACCGGTAATAGCAATAGTAATGCTGATAATGGGACGGCAACTGATAAAGCCACCGATGCCGTAGTGGAGAAAAATGTAGTGGTGGCAGACGCAGATGAACCAAATGTTACAGAGACTCCAAATGTTACAGAGACTCCTAAGGAAGAGCCAAAGAAAGAGGGAGAAAAGCCTCAGGGTACACCTATAGGAAATATTTTTTCAGGTATGCCAAATATAAGCTTTTTAAATATGACTGATTTATTCGGAGGAGCAGAACCGGGAAGAAGCCGTGTGAAAAAAAGCACTGAGCATAAGCCCATAATTGAACTTAAGGACATTCCGGCTCCACATGTGATTAAGGAGCAGTTGGATGAATTTGTAATAGGGCAGGAAAAGGCGAAAAAAATATTATCGGTAGCAGTTTACAACCATTATAAGCGTGTGGCTACAGATACTATGGATGAAATAGAGATTGAAAAGTCAAATGTATTAATGATTGGTCCCACAGGAAGTGGTAAAACCTATCTTGTAAAGACTCTGGCAAGGCTTCTGAATGTGCCTCTGGCTATTACTGATGCCACCTCCCTTACAGAGGCAGGATATATCGGAGATGATATTGAAAGCGTGGTATCAAAGCTGCTGGCGGCTGCGGACAATGATGTGGACAAGGCGGAGCAGGGAATTATATTTATTGATGAAATAGATAAGATTGCGAAAAAGCATAACCACGGCTCAAGAGATGTAAACGGAGAGTCGGTACAGCAGGGTATGCTAAAGCTTTTAGAGGGTGCCAATGTGGAGGTACCGGTGGGGGCATCAAGCAAAAATGCAATGGTACCCATGACTACCGTAAATACAAGAAATATCTTATTTATTGTAGGAGGGGCATTCCCGGATTTGGACGATATAATTAAGCAGAGACTTAGAAAAAAGACCTCCATAGGATATGGAGCAGAGCTTAAGGATAAATTCGACCATGACAAGGATATCTTGGACAAGGTAACTATGGAGGATTTAAAGAAATTTGGTATGATACCTGAGTTTTTGGGAAGACTGCCAATAATCTGTACTCTTAAGGGGCTTACAGAAGAAATGCTGGTAAGGATTTTAAAGGAGCCTAAGAATGCTATCCTCAAGCAGTATGAGAAATTGCTGGAATTGGATGAAGTTAAATTAGAATTTAATGATGAAGCTTTGCAGGCAATTGCTGAAAAATCCATGGAAAAGGCTACGGGAGCAAGAGCGCTTCGTGCCATTATAGAAGAGATGATGCTTGATATTATGTATGAAATTCCAAAGGACGAAAATATCGGAAGAGTAATCATCACTAAGGAATATATAGAGGGCACGGGTGGTCCCATAATAGATATTAGAAGCAATAAGGCTACATTCTCTGAGCGGACGGCTCTTAAGGAGATAGATGAAAATGGGGAAAGCGAAAAAGAATAAAAACACATATGTTATTAATACTTCAGGTGCTGAAACAGAAGCAGGTGCTAAAGGAAGCTTAAAGGCATCACTGAAAGTATCCCTTTGCTCAGTGCTTTTGGCAGTGGGAATAGCTGCCTTGGATAATAAAATAAAAGAGCACCGTGAAAACAATCATGAGGAAAAAGTAGACACCGGGGAGCGAGTACGACTGACTACCTGCCATAATAGGGGAGCAATGCTTAATATGGGACAGGAAACTCCGGCGCTTCTGCTTATGGCTTCGGTATTAATAACACTTGTTATATCAATTTGCTTTATATGTACCTTCACTATGAGGGGCAGAGGGGCTCTGAAGCTTGCGCTGGGACTTCTCTTGGGAGGGGCTTTCAGCAATACCTATGACAGGCTGAAGCGGGGATATGTAGTGGATTATTTAAACTTTCCCAAGGCTCCGGGGGCTATTAAGCACATAGTGTTTAATATTTCGGACTTTGCCATTATGATTGGAGCATTAGTGGCTGCCCTGTGCAAAAATGCAGGGACTAAATCTTGATTTAATAAAAAGACAATAATATCAACTTATCCACGAAGTTATCAACGAATGTGGATAAGTGTTAAAAGAAGATTTTACTCATCGAGAGGAATTATGTTAGCGGAATTTAAGAAAAAATATATAGGAGACAGGGCATTTTATTCCTACGTCATTGGAATAGCCATTCCCATGATTTTACAAAATGTGGTAACCAATTTTGTAAACCTTTTAGATAATATTATGGTGGGACAGGTGGGAACCGACCAAATGAGCGGAGTAGCCATAGTAAATCAGTTTATGTTTGTGTTTAACATAAGTGTTTTTGGTGCTGTGGCGGGTCCCGGTATTTTTGGCACCCAGTTTTATGGAAAAAATGATATAGAGGGACAGAGATATACCCTGAGAATGAGAGTGTTAATAGGTGCTGTGCTAATGAGCGCGGCAATGCTTATTTTCGGATTGTTTGATACCAATCTCATATCATTGTACCTGCGTTCCAACAGTGCACCTGAAAGTCTGGCAGCGACTCTGGCATATGGAAAAAGCTATATGTCGATTATGCTCTTTACAGCCATACCCTTTGCGGCAGGACAGGTATATTCCAGCGCACTGCGCGAGTGTGAGGAAACAAAAATCCCAATGATTGGCTCCATATCAGCGGTGGGCATTAACCTTATTCTGGACTACATTCTCATTTTTGGTAAATTTGGATTTCCAAGGCTTGGAGTACAGGGTGCGGCAATAGCTACTTTAGTGGCTAAATCCGTGGAGGCCGGAGTTATTATTATATGGGCTCATACCCATACAAACAGAATAAAGTGTATAAAGGGCTTGTACAGGGGCTTTAAGATACCCTGGGATTTAAGTAAGCGTGTCATTATAAAAAGTTTGCCTTTGTTTTTTAATGAATTTTTATGGGCATATGGTATGACAACAGTTGCTCAAAGCTATGCTATCAGAGGAATTGAAGTGGTGGCGGCTCAAAATATTAGTGGAACTATGTCCAACCTCTTTAGTGTTATCTATATTCAATTAGGCTCTGCCATATCCATTATAGTAGGACAGCGCCTGGGAGCAGGAAAGCTTAAGGAAGCCAAGGACTATGATAATAAGATGATTGCGTTTAGCCTAATGGTATGCTTGGGGGTGTCCATAGTGATGCTGCCCATAGCAGGAGTATTTCCGAGGCTTTATAATACAGAGGATAATATAAGAAAGCTGGCGTCTTTCTTTATTATGGTTCAGGCATGTGTAATGCCCCTTTGGTCATATTCCAATTCCTGCTACTTTACCCTAAGAAGTGGTGGAAATACCATAATTACATTTATATTTGACTCGGTATTTACCTGGGTAATTATGATACCCCTTGTCTATGTCCTTACAAGATTTACCACACTGCCAATTCATACAGTGTATATCTTAGTTACTTCATCAGAAATAATAAAAGTAATAATGGGATATTTTATGGTAAAGAGTGACAAGTGGATTAACACAATTGTTTCGTAAATAAGAGCTACCCATGTATAGCGCGTCTATCCTTGTAGAGACTTTTAAATTCAGATGGTGTGCACCCCTTAATAATCTTAAACATTCTTATGAAAGAGGATGGGGAGGAGAAGCCACAGCTTATTGCCACATCTGTAACAGAATTTTGTGGATTAAGCAGCATTAGTTCCGCTTTCGCAATTCTTTTTTGATTAACATATTTATAAAAGGACACATTGGTAAACTGCTTAAAAAGTCTTGAAAAATGATATTTACTAAAGCCGCTTAAATCTGCGATTTCATCTAAGTTTAAATCCTCTGAGCAATGGATGTTGATATAATCACATATTTCAAAAAACTTTTCCATATACTCGGCCTGCTTTGCCCTGTCTATACCGGGCTGTTCCTCTGAAAAATCAATTCGGTTTCTGCCAATAAGAGTAAGAATTTCTAACAATTTGGCATATATTAAAAATTCAGAAAAAGAATTGTTCTGTAAATATTCATCGGATATGGAAAGAAGAATATCATGTATTTTTTGATGGATATCAGGATATTTTTCGGGGGTTATAATGTGTATTGGAGAAATCATATTAAGGGCAGCCTCTAACTCCCGCATAAATCTCAGATTGTCCATGGCGGGCTGAAAAATAATGCGCTCTCCCACATCCGGGGCAGTAAGAGTGTGTATACATCCGGGGCTGATAAAAATTATATCCCCCTCCCTGAGAATGGAGGTAATGCCTGCCGCTTCAACTGTATATATATTTTTAATGGGCATAATAATTTCCAGAGTTGTATGCCAATGGGCAGGATAGCTTTCTGCTTCGTCATTGTAATAAAGCTTTAGAGAAGTATCCTCTTTGTAATTTACAGTTTCAAAAAGGCCATTTAAAGTTTCAATCATTGTAATTACCCCTATTCTTAAAGGTGGATGTATAGTAAATTGTATTATATTAATGTCTTAATGTCCCTATAAAACAATTATAATAAAAAATCGCTCAAAAGCAATAATTACGTAAGTAAGTAGTGCTTGTGGCTGATTGACATAAAAGTGTCAAAATGCTATGATTTCGGAATGAAATGGCTGTTTTGATGCTATAAAAACAGTAAAATTATACTTCGGAGGAATTAAATGTCTATTAGGCTTCATAATTTTATGGGTAGATTTGGTTGGGAGATGCAGAAGCGTTTTCCTCTTTTGTCGGCAAATATGTATCTTAAGCTACAGTTTGCTGCAAGAGCAAAGAGCCAGAAAAAATATATAGATTATTGTATGAAGAATGAAAAAGCACCCCATCCCTTAGTAGTTAATTTGGAGACTATAAATAGATGCAATGGAAGCTGTGCTTTCTGTACCGCCAATAAATATTCTGATAAGCGTCCGCTGAAAAAGATGGAGGATGAACTGTTTTACAGTATTATAGACCAGTTGGCCGAGTGGGATTTCAAAGGACATTTAACTCTTTATGGAAATAATGAGCCATGGCTTGATACAAGAATTGTGGAGTTTCATAAATATTGCAGAGAGAAGCTGCCTGAAAGCTTCATATTTATGTCAACCAATGGACTGCTTTTGGATATAGATAAGGTAAAGACCATTACCCCATATGTGGACCAGCTTATAATCAACAATTATTGCGAAGATATGAAGCTTCACGACAATGTAAAAGAGATTTACGATTATGTAAAAAATCATGAAGAAGAATTTGAGGATGTGGAAATTCTTGTTCAGATGAGATATGTTAAGGCAGTGCTTACCAATAGAGCAGGTAGTGCACCTAATAAGGCTGTCACAGAGAAAATCATAACAGAAACCTGTCTTATGCCATTTACAGATATGTTTATATTCCCTGACGGAAGAATGGGACTCTGCTGTTGTGATAATTTTGAAAATACAACTTTAGCTGATCTGACTAAGGAGCGCCTTACAGATGCATGGAATAGCGTAGCTTATAAACAGGCACGTAAACTTATAAAGGATGGCAGACAGAATTATCCATTCTGCAGGCACTGTGATTTTATTGATGCAGGTCTTAGAATGGACGCTGTTAATGATGTGCTTGCGGGCAAGCCTATGAGAGGTGCCCGTCAGTCGGTTTTTGCAAAAAATACAAAGTAATTAAGTTTTTTTAGGGCAAATGCAGGGAAATTCTGCATATGTCCTATTTGCGTTTTGAGGGAGTACGTGAATTTGAATATACTAAAGGAATTTTTGGCAAAAAATAAAAAATATCTATGCTCATTACTTATTATTTTAGGGCTTGCAATAGCTTTAGAAATTCTTGTATTTAATTTTTCTTCATTAAAGACAATGGGGGAAGAGCCTGTAACAATTGCCACGGATGTAGTGACGGATGACGGCGGTTTTTTTGAAACAGGGGATATTACCGTAAATACCGAGGTTAAGAATGTATATATAGATGGCGTTATTCTCTTTAATGCTCAAAGTCTCAGCGCAAAGATTGCGCTGACGGACGAAGGAAATGAATATGAATATTCTATGCCCGAATTTCGGGTAATACCTGAGGTTTATAGCACGGGCTATGTAAATATTTATCCCTATGGAAAGGTAAATACCATAAATATTAGCATTGCTGTGCCTGAGGGCAGTGCGGCGGCAGTGGGAAATATTATAATAAATGCTAAAAGGCCTGTGGATATTAAGCTCTTAAGACTTTTAGTAATGTTTATTTTTCTTTGGCTGATATTTGTATTTTGGAATCAGGAAAATAAAGAATTTGTTTTAACGCCCTACAGGAAAGACAGTAAGGTGCAGATGCTGTTCACTATCCTTGTGATTGTAGCTTTAATACTTTTTGGAAAGAGACTGGCTGTTTCAAATGAAAGAATAGTATCAAGCCCCTGGCCACATCATAAGCAGTATCAGGAGCTGGCGGAGTCTTTGAGTGTGGGTACTGTAAAGCTTCTTAATAAGGAGCCTGCGCCGGAGCTGCTTTTAAAGGAAAATCCCTATGATACCATAGCCTTATCGGCTGAAAATATTCCTTATAACATGGACTATGCATATTATGAGGGAAGCTATTATGTGTATTTTGGGATTGTTCCAGAGCTATTACTTTATTATCCCTATTATAAGGTTAAGGGCTATCATCTGAATAATTACAGCGCACAATATCTGCTGTTTTCTGTTCTTGTAATAGGTGTATTTATTACAATAAGGCAGTTAATATTCAGATATTCTGAAAAGACCGGTAAAAGCTCCTTTCCCTATATCCTTTATTTGCTAATAAGCATAGGCTTTACACTGCTATCCAATAATATCTATCTGGTGTCAAGGGGGGATATATATAATGTTCCTATTATGGCTGCCACCGCCTTTATATGGATGGGCTTTGGTATGTGGCTTATAGGGGTGGAAAAAAACAGCACTACTGTTAAGAGAATTGCGGCTACAGCTATGGGCTCACTGTGTATGGCTCTTTCCGTGGGATGCAGACCCCAGTTTGCTCTCTATAGTCTTAGTGGTGTATTTTTGTATTTATTTGTGGAAAGTCAGGGAAACAAAGGGAACAAAGAGAGTAAAAAAAGTAAAGAAAGTAAAGAAAATATATTAAGCCTGTCCGACAGAAGGTTGTTTAAGAGAGCTTATTTATTTGATACCCTTGCATTTGTGATACCCTATGCTTTAGTGGCTATGGTAGTATGCTGGTATAATTATGCCCGATTTGGTTCGATTTTTGAATTTGGTGCTACTTTAAGTTTGACTACAAATGATATGAATCACCGAGGCTTTAATTTTGACAGATTGTTTAAAGGCTTATATGCCTTTTTATTTCAGCCTGTTAATCTGACACTTGATTTTCCGTATTTGAAATCTTCAAGCATAATGTCGGATTACATGGGTAGAAATATGACTGAATTTATATATGGCGGATGCTTTGCGGCTAACCCCATCTTCTTACTTGTGTTCGTACCCTTATTTGGATTGTGGAAGAGAGTGGGTAAGGAGGCCAAGGCATTATTTCTTACCTTTTTGTCAGTGGGAATGGTAATAGCTGCCTTTGATGTAAATGGCGCAGGGATTTTGTACAGATACACCTGCGACTTTATGCCGGCCATTGCCCTGTCTACCCTTATTATACTAATTAATATATGGGGAATTTTGGAAGATAAAGAGAAAGCTCTTTTTAGTAAAATATTATTTGTGCTATTAAGCTTACTGGCAATTAACAGCTTTTTAGTATTTTTAGGCACGGGGGACAGTGTGAATTTAAGGGATAACAGCATTATGCTGTATGAAGGGATAAGGGAATATTTTAGAGTATGATATCAAACAGGACATCAAAAATATTTAGAGGAATTGGTATACTCATTGTTATAGCCAGCCACTATGCGGAATGGATATTTGTAGAACCCCAATACCCTACTGCCAGGGAATGGATTAGCACCTGGGGGCCTATAGGAGTAAGTATTTTTTTCTTGTTTTCAGGCTATGGACTTGTGAAAAGTGCTCAAGGAGGCGAAAACAATTACAGGAATAATGGTGGCATAACCTTAATGTTTTTATTTAAACGTTTTCTTGCGGCATATCTTCCGTATTTATTAATAGTGGGGGCTATACACGGATATTTTAAGGATTTTGCAGAAGCAGACTTGGAATTTTATAAAAAATTCCTTACAGGCTATGAGTATTGGTATATGCAGGTTATGTTTATAATGTATATTCTCTTTATGCTCATATGGAGATTTGGCAGACATGACATTGTAAGGGTCATTCTTATTACGGCAGGGATTATTGCCGTGACTGCAAGACTATATAATATGGGGCGGGCAGATTTTTGGCAGCTTTCCAATATAGGATTTTTAATAGGGATATATGCTGCTGTCTGCGAGAAATATTTTTTTAATATAATGAATAAAGTCCGGTTTAAGCTAAGTGTACTTTTAGCAGGTCTTATAGGCTTTGCCATATGCTTTAAGGGGATGCATAATGCTTCATTAACAGATTTAACAAAGGTATTTGGCTGGGAAATGGCACTGAATATATTTTGGGCCATTGCTGTACTGGGGCTGGCATATTTTATTTCGCTTAAGAAAGAAATAGTTTTTTCTGCATTGGGAGAAAACTCTCTGTTTATATACCTGTTGCATACAATCTTATTTTGGCAGCTTATATTTAAGTTTGAAAACAGTACATATTTAATGGGAGTAATATTCACGGCTCTGATTACTGTTTGTGTAAGTATAATAATAGGCAATATATACAACCTGACAACAAAGCATTTATTAATGAGAATGGAAAACAAATGAAAAAGAGATTATTGATTATTGGGGTAGTTTTAACGATGGCATTAGTGAGCGCCTGTTCAGGCTCCGTAAAGCAGGATGCAAATAATGCAGGAAATACCGGTAATACAGAGGCTGCAGTCACAGAAGATGTTGGCTTAGAAGAGGCAGATAAAAAAGCCAAAGAAGCTGTAGCAGAAGCTGAAAAAGAGGATGAAGCAGCCAAGGAAGCGGCTTTAGTGGCGGAGTTTGAAAAAGCACAAGAAGCAGAAGCTGCGGCAGAAACAGAAGCCAAAGAACTTGAAGAAGCAAAAAATGCTGAGGAGAAAGTAACCGGGGAAGAAGCAAAAAATGCCGAGGCTAAAGTATCCGGGGAAGAGGCTAAAAATGCCGAGGAAGAGGCTAAGGCTGCGGCAGAAAAAGCGGCTAAAGCCTTTGCCAATATAACGGAAATTTCTCCTGCAAAAAAGATGTATGCTAAAAGTGGCGTAAATGTGAGAAAGGGACCCAATACAGAATATGATGTAATAGGGCATTTGAGCACAAATCAGGAAATAAATGTTATAGGCAGGGATAAGGCCGGCTGGTATTTATTTGAATATAAGGGCGAAAAGGTCTTTGTAAGTGATAAATATTTATTAGAGCAACCGATTGTAATAGCTGCTACTACAGATACATCCGCAGCAGCAGTGACACCCACACCTGCAGCACAGCCTGTAGCGCCTCAGGTGGTGGCTCCGGCAGGAGTGTTATTTATAGGAGACTCAAGATGCGTACAAATGAGAGATGTATCGGGAGGCGGAGGCTGTTCATGGATTTGCAGAAACGGTGCAGGCTATAAATGGTTTTCAGAAACAGCAATTCCCCAGGCTGACGAAATTGTGGGCAAGGGAACAAAGGTAGTTATCTGCCTTGGAGTAAATGACCCTGGAAATGTATCAAATTATGCGGCATTAGCAAATCAAAAGGCACTGGAATGGGCAGCCAGAGGAGCAAAGACCTACTATGTATCAGTAAATCCGGTATGGGAAAATCCCTATACCTCGGAAGAACAGGTAACAAATTTTAATGCTTCAATTGTAGGACAGCTTGCAGGAATAAAGTGGATTGACACCCATACATATCTTAGCGGAGTGGGCTACAAACTGGTGGACGGACTACATTATGATGATACCACCAATTTTGTGGTATTTCAGGCTATAATAGGAAGTCTGTAGGCTATGGGATATCTTGTTTTATATATTCTATTATGATAAAGTATTTTGAGGACATAAAGTTTTGGGAAGCTCTGTTTCGGAGCGCCGGTGTCCTGATATTGAGAGACTATATGCGCCTTTGGGTGCTATAAATAAAGAGGGAGTTTATTAAGATGAAAAAAGCATTGGTCATCGGAGCGGGACCCGCAGGACTTACAGCCGCCTATGAATTGCTTGATAAAAGTAAGGATATAGAGGTTGTGGTATTTGAAGAGTCCAAGCATATGGGTGGAATATCCAAGACAGTTACCTATAAGGGAAACCGTATGGATATGGGCGGACATAGATTTTTTTCAAAAATAAGTGAGGTCAATGAATGGTGGGATATGATGCTTCCCATGCAGTCAGCCCCCGCAGCAGATTACAAGGCTCTAGGAATAGAAGTGCCTTTGGCTTCCGTTGGTCCAAATCCGGAAAATGAGGACCGTACCATGCTTACAAGGCGGAGAGTGTCCCGCATTTTCTTTAACAAGAAATTCTTTGATTATCCAATAAGTCTTAAATTTGAAACACTGGCTAATATGGGATTTTTAACCACCCTTAAGGTGGGCTTTTCCTATGTAGGGAGTATGCTTCATAAAAGACCTGAAAATTCCCTTGAGGACTTCTATATAAATCGTTTTGGAAAACGGCTTTACAGTATGTTTTTTGAACGTTACACAGAAAATCTCTGGGGCAGACATCCCGGTGTTATAGCTCCTGATTGGGGAAGCCAGAGAGTCAAGGGGCTTTCAATTACCGCTATTTTAAAGGATATGTTCGGAAAGCTTATTCCGGGCAATAAAAATCGTAAGGTGGAAACCTCTCTTATTGAGGAATTTAAATATCCCAAGCTTGGTCCCGGTCAGCTTTGGGATGTGACGGCTGATGAAATAGAAAAGCGCGGTGGCACAATCTTTAGAGAACACAGGGTTGTGGGCGTTATAAAGGATGAAAATAATCATCTTACAGGTGTGAGAGTAGAAACTCCCGATGGAGAAAAGATATTTGAGGGAGACTATATTATTTCCTCAATGCCTGTCAAGGATTTAGTGGCGGGTATGAATGATGTGCCGGAGGATAAAGCCCATATTGCAGCAGGGCTTCCCTATAGAGATTATATTACCCTTGGTGTTTTGGTGCCAAAGCTTAAGCTGGAAAATAAGACAAAGATAAAGACCATTGGCAACATCATTCCTGACAACTGGGTGTATGTTCATGATAAGGGCATCAGTATGGGAAGATTTCAAGTGTATAACAACTGGTCTCCATATATGATAAAGGATATTGAAAATACCGTATGGGTAGGTCTGGAGTATTTCTGCTATGAAAATGATGAGTGGTGGAATATGACAGAGGATGAATTTGCAAAGTTTGCCATTGATGATATGGTTAAGCTTGGTATGATAGAAAGTGCAGATGAGGTAATGGATTACCATCAGGAAAAGGTTAAAAAAGCTTATCCTGCATATTTTGATACCTACGAGCATATGGACGATTTGGTGGAATATTTAAGTGCCATTGACAATCTTTATTGTGTGGGAAGAAACGGACAGCACAGATATAATAACCTTGACCATTCTATGTGTACCTCTTTTGAAACGGTAAAAAACATTATTTCAGGTACAAAGGACAAGAGCAATATCTGGTCAGTAAATACGGAAACTGAATATCACGAGAGCAAATAATATTACCGGCGCATTGTGCATTGAGCAAGCGCCGGTTTTTAGACTGATATTCCTTAAATTATAGAAAAGACAGAGAGCCCTCCCGTGACCCTCAAAAGAATGGAAGTAGTTATGAATAAAAAATATGAAATAGATATGTTAAACGGGCCTTTGCTTGGGAAAATACTGATGTTTTCCCTGCCCCTTATGGCATCGGGAATATTGCAGCTATTATTTAATGCGGCGGATATGATAGTGGCAGGGCGGTTTGCAGGCTCGGTGGCATTGGCAGCCATAGGAGCCACCAGTTCCCTTATTAATCTGTTGGTAAATGTATTTTTAGGACTATCGGTGGGAGCAAATGTTACCATAGCCCATTACTATGGCGCCAAAAGAGACAGGGATACCTCGGAAACAGTACATACCTCAGTACAGTTGGCAATAATAGGAGGAATATTTCTGGCGTTTTTCGGGATGGCGGTGTCTGCTCCCATGCTGAGAATTATGGGAACACCGGCAGAGGTACTGCCTCATTCTGCCATATATATGAAGATTTATTTTGCAGGCATGCCTGCCATGCTTTTATATAATTTCGGTGCGGCAATACTTAGAGCTGTGGGAGATACTAAACGCCCCCTGGCATATCTTACTATTGCAGGAGTGATAAATGTAGTATTAAATATGTTCTTTGTAATAGTTTTAAGCATGGGGGTCAGAGGTGTGGCGCTGGCTACAGTCCTTTCCCAGATTATATCCGCAGCCTTGGTAATCAGAGCCCTTATGCAAAGCGAGGGAAGCATAAAATTTGAATTTAATAAAATGAAATTATATAGGGACAAGGCATGGGGAATAGCCAGAATAGGCTTGCCCGCAGGCTTTCAGGGAGCAATGTTTTCCATTTCCAATGTCCTTATTCAGTCCTCTATAAATACCTTTGGAGCCGTGGCGGTAGCAGGAAATACTGCCAGTATGAGCTTGGAGGGCTTTGTATACAGTGCAATGAATTCCTATAATCAGACTGCCATGAGCTTTACGGGACAGAATATGGGAGCAGGAAAATTTGACAGAGTGAAAAGGATTATGTGGCTCTGTCTTGCCTGCGTAACTGTTACAGGACTGTTGCTCGGTGGCTTAAGTATTTTGTTCGGGCATAGATTATTAGGCTTTTATTCAAATGAAGCAGAGGTTATTGCTGTGGGATTTAGGCGTGTGACTATAATTATGTCGCTTTATTTCATATGCGGTCTGATGGACAGTATGGTGGGAGTAATCAGGGGAATGGGCTATTCCATAATGCCCATGATAGTATCCTTACTTGGAGCCTGTGTATTCAGAGTAATATGGGTATATACAGCCTTTAGAATAGTACCCACGCTGGAGTGCTTATATGTATCATATCCCCTTTCCTGGACGCTGACACTGGTTGCCCATTTGGTGTGCTTTGCTTTTGCATGGCGTCATTTACAGGAAAAGATAAAAAGGGAGGTATAAATGGGAGTAAATTTAAGAAAAATGGCAGGATATTACAGGCCATATATGGGAACCTTAATGCTGGATTTGTTTTTTGCATTTCTGGCATCCCTAATCAGCCTTGTAATTCCCCTGGCAGTAAGATATATAACCTCTGAGCTGACTACTCTTAATACGGAAGTGGCAGTAGACAGAGTGATATTAATAGGGGCTGTGCTTATAGCACTGGTGCTTATACAGTTTGTATCAAATTATTATATTACAAATATAGGTCATGTAATGGGCGCTAAAATGGAGTACGATATGAGGGCTGAGATCTTCGCCCACTACCAGAAACTTTCGTTCTCATTCTATGATGAGCAAAAAGTGGGACAGCTCATGAGCAGAATAACAAGTGACCTCTTTGATATTTCAGAACTGCTGCATCATGGACCTGAAAACATAGCCATTTCCTTTATAAAGCTGACAGGAGCATTTATTATCCTGTCCGGGATAAGCGGATATCTGACTGTGGCGGCATTTGTACTTGTACCGATAATGTTTTTATATGCTTTCTTTCTCAACAGGAGAATGAAGAGAGCCTTTAGGGAAAACAGAGTCCGGATTGCAGAGATAAACACTCAGATAGAGGATAATTTATCAGGTATCAGAGTGGTTAAATCCTTTGCCAATGAGGATATGGAAAAGGAAAAGTTTAAGGTGGGTAATGATGGCTTTCTAAGGGCAAAGAAAAACAGCTATTTCTATATGGGCTTCTATCATTCGGGAATGACAGCCTTTACCATGCTTATAAATGTAACAGTTATTATAATAGGCGGAATATTAATGGCAAAGGGGCTGGTAAAGGTCTCTGACTTTGTGGCGTTTTTACTCTACATCAATATTTTTACTGATCCTATAAGGACATTGATTGATTTTACCGAGCAGTTTCAAAATGGATATTCGGGCTTTGAAAGATTTTTAGAGGTGCTGGATACAGAGCCGGATATTAAGGATAAGCCCGACGCTATGCCCCTTAGCAAGGTAAGGGGAGATATTAGCTTTAAGGATGTTTCCTTTAAGTACAAGGACACAACTCACAGGGTATTAAAGCATATTAATTTGGATGTATCAGCAGGCTCCTATGTGGCCCTTGTGGGTTCTTCCGGAGGTGGAAAAACTACTCTTTGCAGTCTTATTCCCAGATTTTATGAGGTTACGGGAGGCAGTATCAGTATTGACGGAAAGGATATTCGTGATGTGACCTTAAAGAGCCTTAGGGATAATATAGGCATCGTACAGCAGGATGTATATCTCTTTGTGGGCACGGTATATGACAATATAAGGTATGGTAAGCCCAATGCCACCAAAGAAGAGATAATAGCGGCTGCAAAGCTGGCTAATGCCCATGAATTTATTATGGAATTGCCCAATGGCTATGACACTGATATAGGACAGAGAGGTATTAAGCTGTCAGGAGGACAGAAGCAGAGACTTTCCATAGCCAGAGTATTTTTGAAAAATCCGCCCATCCTTATTTTTGATGAGGCAACAAGTGCCTTGGACAATGAGAGTGAAAACATTGTAAAGGAGTCCTTGGAGAGACTGGCTCATAACAGAACTACCTTTGTAATAGCCCATAGGCTTTCCACAATCAGGAATGCTGAACGCATATTGGTGCTTACGGAAAATGGTATTGAAGAAGAGGGAACCCATAATGACCTGATGGCAAAGGACGGTATTTATGCAGGACTCTATAAATGGAATAAATAATTTTTGACAGATAACGGATGGAAAATAAAAACCATCCGTTATTTTTAAAAATGCTTACAAAAGTTTTAAAAAGGGGTATAATATGAACGCTATGCGAAATTACATTTTAATATGAAGAAACAAAAATTGGAGCAAAACTTATGTTTATATTCTTTTTCTTAATATGGGTTATATTTAACGGTGCTATTACCTTGGAAATCAGCATTTTCGGAATAATCATATCAGGGGCAATGTATCTTTTCTTATGCAAATTTTTTGATTTCAGCATACGAAAGGATTTGCTTATAATGAGGCTTTTAGGTCTCTGTATAAAATATGTGGCAGTGCTTGTATGGGAGATTGTAAAGGCTAATTTTGCTGTTATAGGTATGATTATGAGTTCCAGATATGATATTGAGCCTGCGGTAGTAACCTTTAAAACAGATTTAAATACTGAATATGCCAGGGTGCTGTTAGCCAATAGCATTACTCTGACCCCGGGTACTATTACAGCCTCATTAGAGGATGACACCTACATTGTACATTGTCTGGACAAGAGTCTGGCAGAGGGAATTGATGAGTCGGTATTTGTGGAAATGCTTCGGGATATGGAAAAGGTTATTAATAAATCAAAGGCAGGAAAGGAGAAAGAATGTTAGTTAAGGAAACATTGACAGGGATAGAAAGACTCCATATGTACACCTATTTGGGGGTGCTTATATTTATGGCGGTTATTCTCTTTTTCTGTTTGCTGAGAGCCATAAAGGGCCCCAGAGTGGCAGACAGAATAGTGTCTGTAAATATGATGGGAACTATGGTAATGGTAATGATTGCGGTTTTAAGCCTTTTGCTAAAGGAGGGATATCTGATGGATATCTGCCTTATATATGCAATGATAAGCTTTTTGGCAGTAGTGGTAATTACCAAGGTATATATAGGTATATATGCGGAGAGAAATACACGGGATTGCAGTGGCGATGTGGCCGGCATATCTGAGATAAGCAGGGAGGAAGTGTAATGGAAATAGTAAGATATATAATTGGGCTTACCTTTCTGCTTATGGGAATGGCTATATTTTTTATAGAGATATTCGGAGTATTCCGTTTTAAATTCTCTTTAAACAGAATGCATGCGGCGGCTATGGGAGATACTCTGGGAATAAGCGCTTCCATGCTTGGACTTATGATTTTTTCGGGATTTAATTTTACCACCCTTAAAATGGGCATGGTAATTATGTTTTTGTGGTTTGCATCTCCTGTGGCGTCCCATCTTTTATCAAGACTGGAGCTGACAACCTGCTGTGATTTAAAGGAGCAGGCGGAAATCTATGGCAGTCTTGAGGAGCTGGAGGACAATCTGGCAAGAGAACGGGTATATAATGCGGAAAGCTATGCCGCAGAAAGGAATGAGGACAAATAATGACAGTATTTCAGATAATCCTGCTTACATTTCTTATATGCTGTGCCATATCTGTAAGCTTTACAAGGGATATATTAAATGCAGTGTTGGTATATATGTCCTTTGGACTGGTAATGTCCATTGTGTGGGTTACTTTGGAGTCCCCTGATTTGGCGATTACAGAGGCAGCAGTAGGTGCGGGAGTAACAAGCCTGCTCTTCTTTATAACCCTTAAGAAAATCAGGGCAATAAAGGCACCCAATGAGGCAGACAATCTGCCCACAGACAGGGCAAATACAGAAAGTGGCGAGGAGGTAGGTCATGAGCAGGCGTAAAACTTTAGAAGAATATTCTAAGACAAGGGCATATAAATTTTTTACATGGCTGTCAGGAAACAGGGACGCCTATGTGAATAATATAGAGCTGAAGCCTCAGTGCGAGCAGGAAGAGGAAGAGGCGGTTTTGGCAAAATATATGCGGGACCATCAGATAGCCATTGAAAAGGTTTATGACGGGGATAACAGGGTGCTGTCAATTTATGATAAGGTCTATAGATTTACAGCCGCACTATTCTGCCTTTTCCTTGTGGCAGGCCTTTTATACTGTGTATCATATCTGCCACCCATAGGAGAGCCTACAGGTGCCAAGGAAAATGAAGTGGTGGAAAGATATGTGGAAAAGGGCTTGGAGGAAACAGGTGCTGTCAATACTGTCAGCGGTATGATTTTAACATACAGAGCCTTTGATACCTTTGGAGAGACAAATGTGCTCTTTATTGCGGCATGCTGTGTAATGATTATGCTTATGCTGGATGAGGCAGTGCTTGAGAAAATGGAAAAAAATAATGACAGACGCTTTGAGCCTAAAAACGACCCCATTGTCAGAATGGTGGCTTCATTCCTCTGTCCAATCATCTTTATTTTTGCCATATATATAATGTTAAACGGTCATTTATCTCCTGGCGGAGGCTTTTCGGGAGGTGCTATTTTAGGGGCAGGGCTAATTCTCTATGTAAGTGCCTTTGGATTTGCCAAAACACAGAAATTTTTTAATGAAAAAATATATAAGGTGGCTAAAATCACAGCCCTTTGTACATATGGACTTATCGGTTCTTATTTTTACATTACCGGTGCCAATGGAATAGCAAACCATATTCCCTTAGGACTTCCGGGACGTATTTTAAGCGGTGGCATCATTCTGCCTATAAATGTGGCAGTAGGAATAGAGGTGGCATGTACTATGTATGCCTTTTATGCATTATTTAGAAGAGGGGGATTATAATATGGGCTCTAATTTATTTGTGAATTTCCCTCAGGCAGCAGCGGTAATCCTTTTTTCCATAGGCTTTGCCAATCTGCTTTTACAGAGAAATCTGATTAAAAAGATAATAGGCTTTAATATTATGGACTGTGGAATATATCTGTTTTTAGCTTCCATGGGATATATAGAGGGACGTGTTGCTCCTATTATTACAGATGGGGTAATGGACGCGGAAAAATATATTAATCCCATCCCCAGTGGACTGGTGCTTACAGGTATTGTGGTTTCCGTATCGGTAACGGCTTTGATGCTGTCTTTGACGGTGCGACTTTATAAAAGATATGAAACCCTTGATTTGGATGAAATATCTACAAGACTTAAAAAGGAGGGGTTATAAATGGAAATAATTAAGAATTTTCCTGCCATCTCCATTTTGCTCTGTCTTTTTACGGGTATTATAAGCTCCGGCCTTAAGACAAAGGGAGCTAAAAGGCTTAATACCGTACTAATGCTTACCATTGCGGTACTAAGTGCCTGTACACTGTGCTTTACTGCATATACAGGGGAGTCCTTTGTATATGTAATGGGAAAATTTCCTGCTCCCTGGGGCAATGAAATAAGAGCAGGGATATTGGAAAGCGGTATGGCACTGTTTTTCTCCATAATTATGATACTTTCCATATGGGGAGGAGCATATAAGCTTAAATACGATATAAATATGGAAAAGGCAAATTTGTACTATGTACTTATTAATTTGCTTATGAGTTCCCTGCTTGCCCTTATTTATACCAATGACCTATTTACCGCCTATGTATTTGTGGAAATCAATACAATTTCTGCCTGTGGTCTTATAATGATGCGTGAAAATGGGCGAACCATTGAGGCGGCAGTGCGCTATATGGTAATGAGCCTTATAGGCTCAGGTATGCTGCTTTTAGGGCTGTCCCTTGTATATGATATTACAGGTCATCTGCTTATGAGCAATATTAAGGAAAGCATAGAGCAGACCCTGTCAGGAGGTACATATCCTGTACCCCTGCTTATAGCCATAGCCTTAATGTGTGTGGGTCTTGCCATTAAAAGTGCCTTATTCCCCTTTCACGCCTGGCTGCCGGATGCTTACGGATATTCCACTACCTCAAGTGCGGCAATATTATCAAGCCTTGTGTCAAAGGGCTATATATTCCTGTTGATTAAAATAATTTACAGGGTAGTGGGCTTTAATATATTCAATGGCAGCGCCATTATAGATGTACTCTTTGTATTTGGTCTGGCAGGAATGATTTTCGGCTCCATAAATGCTATACGTGAAAATGATATTAGAAGAATGATTGCCTATTCTTCTGTGGCACAAATCGGATATATCTATATGGGCATTGGTATGGGAACTGAATACGGAATGGCTGCGGCCCTTTTCCATGTGCTATGTCATTCGGCTACCAAATCCCTGCTTTTCATATCAGCAGTAGGACTGACAGATGTGTCAGGCTATAACAGACAGTTTATTTACCTTACAGGCTCGGGCTATCGCCATAAGATTGCAGGTATAGCCTTTACCATAGGCTCTTTGTCCATGGTGGGTGTGCCACTGTTTGCAGGCTTTATAAGCAAGCTTTTATTCGGTGTAGCTGCGGTAAGGCTGGACAATTTAAAAATGCTGCCTGTATTAATAGTTCTTGGTATAAGCACCATACTTAATGCCATTTACTTTATGAAAACGGTAATTCGTATTTATACCCCTTGCAACGAGCATGACTTTCCAACTGTCAGGGCAGGCAGGGAGAAGCTTCATACCGTTGTATTAGTGCTCTTTATAGTGCTTAATATGACATTGGGCTGTATGTCCGATATTGTGGTAGACCTGATTTACAGAGGTATAAGAATGTTTTCATAGCTTATAGGGCTTTAAATGTATACAAATCAGGTATTTTAATGTTTTTATTTAGCGTTTATTTTAGAAACGGAATGTAAATTATATGAGTATAATGACAAATTTTCCCATAGCCTTTGCTGTGGATGAAATGGGAATAATATTTGGAGCGCTGACAGCGATTATATTTATAGCTGCGGGAATATATTCCTTTGAATATATGAAAGGCTCAAAGCATCTGACGGGCTATGTGATTTTTTATGTGCTGGCGGCTGTTATGGAGATAATGGCCTGCTTTGCGGCTAATATGGTAACTTTCTATATGTGCTTTGAACTTCTTACCATAACCTCAATGCCTCTGGTATTGCAGGAGAGGACAAAAGAGGGAATAATGGCCGCCTTAAAATATATGCTGTTTTCAATGTTTGGGGCATATGCAGCCCTTTTTGGAATTTTTATTTTAAATAAATATTCCGAAACTCTGGATTTTATTCAGGGAGGAAGCATAAGCTCTCAGGTATTTGCGGAAAACACTACCTTGCTTTTATGGGCGGCTCTTGCACTTATTATAGGCTTTGGAGTAAAGGCAGGTATGTTTCCGTTACATTCCTGGCTGCCAACAGCCCATCCGGTGGCTCCGGCTCCTGCATCAGCAGTTCTTTCGGCAGTGATTGTAAAGGCCGGTGTACTGGGAATTATCAGAAGTATATTCTATGTATTTGGCGGGGACAAGCTTAGAGGTACCTGGGTACAGTATGTCTGGATGGTGCTTGCTCTGGCAACAGTATTTATGGGGTCAATGCTGGCATATCGTGAGCCTGTACTTAAAAAAAGACTGGCATACTCCACAGTCAGTCAGTTGTCATATATACTCTTTGGACTGTCTGTTTTAAGTCCCGCCGGTATTACGGGAGGACTTTTACATGTTTTAGGTCATGGCTTTATTAAGGCTGTATTATTTTTAAGTGCGGGAGCAATCATCCATCATACGGGAATGACCCGTGTGGAGGATATGAGGGGAATTGGCAGGAAGATGCCCCTTATTATGTACTGCTATACCATAGCGTCTTTAGGACTTATAGGTATTCCGCCCACAGGTGGCTTTATTAGTAAATGGTATCTGGCTATGGCATCGCTACAGTCGAAAATACCTGTATTTGCCTGGCTTGGAGTAGTGATTTTATTAATAAGTGCCCTGCTTACAGCCGGCTATTTATTGCAGCCTGTAATGATAGGCTTCTTCCCCGGAGCGGATTTTGCAGCTTCCATTGAAGATGATGATGGAAAGGCTATTACAAATGTAGAGTCTGAAAAGGAGACTCTGGGAAATATATTAATGGGAGCTCCTATACTTATACTTACCATATTGTCGGTGCTTTTAGGTCTGTTCCCTGATTTCTTTGTAAATTATATAGAACAGATTGCAGGGCTGCTTGTTTAGGACGGAGGAATAAATGCTTCTTACAGTAATTCTATTACCTATAATATCCGGACTGCTTATTCCTTTAATCAAGTGGAATAAGCGTTCCCATATGGAAATATTCATATTGACTGCGGTTATTATTAATTCCCTTTTAACCTGGTATTTGATTTTGTTTGCGTCCCATGACCCCTTAACCATTGTGAATTTTGCAGGAGGGCTGACAATTACCTTTTTTGCAGATGGTCTGGGAATGGTATTTGCAGGTCTGGTGGCAACCCTTTGGCCGTTGGCAACCCTATATGCCCTTGAATATATGACAAAGGAAGAGCATGAAAATGTGTTTTTTATGTTTTATACCATGACCTTTGGAGTGACACTGGGTATTGCTTTATCAGATAATATACTTACCATGTATTTCTTCTATGAGCTTTTAACAATAGTTACGGTGCCCTTAGTAATGCATGGCTTTTCGAGAAAGGCAATTCTGGCAGGACGAAAGTATCTTTACTATTCGTTAGGAGGAGCCGCCTTTGCCTTTGTAGGCATGATTTTTATTATCCTCTATGGAAATACTACGGGCTTTATATATGGCGGAGTGCTGGATTTGGCAAAGGTAGGAAATGAAACAAATATACTTTTGCTCTTCTATGTACTGACATTTTTCGGATTTGGAGTTAAGGCGGCAGTATTCCCCTTTAACTCGTGGCTTCCGGATGCAGGTGTGGCACCTACTCCCGTAACAGCATTGCTTCACGCAGTAGCGGTGGTAAAATCCGGTGCCTTTGCCATAATGAGAATTACCTATTACAGCTTTGGTGCAGACTTTGTAAGGGGCTCCTGGGCGCAGCATATTACTATGGCGGCAGCGGCCTTTACCATAGTATACGGCTGTAGCAGAGCGGTTAAGGAAACTCATTTAAAAAGACGATTGGCATATTCCACCATCAGTAATCTGTCCTATATCTTGTTTGGTGTGACACTGATGACGCCCTTAGGGCTTGTGGCTGCCCTCTCTCATATGGTAATACATGCGGTTATGAAGATATGCTCATTTTTCTGTGCAGGAGCAATTATGCATGAGACTGAGAGAGAATATGTAAATGAGCTGGATGGATTGGGCTATAAGATGCCTCAAATATTTGTGATTTTTGCTATAAGTGGTCTGGCGCTTATGGGAGTGCCGGGACTATCAGGCTTTGTAAGCAAATGGAATCTGGCATCGGCGGCTGTGGAAAGCGGTATGCCCCTGGCATATGTGGGCATTGTGTGTCTGCTTATAAGTGCTTTACTTACCGCAATTTATATGATGAGTATTACTGTGAGAGCATTTTTCACACCTAAGGATTTTGATGACAGCAAAAATAAGGGTATTAAAGACCCTAATTATAAAATGCTAATCCCGCTCTACATCTTTACAATAGCAATTATATTCTTAGGTCTGCATAGCAGTACTCTTATGAATGTACTGATGAATGTAATAAATATTTAGTTAATAAATGATATGCCAAAATTGGCTTGAACTTGAAATGGACAAAATTATGAACAATATATTAGGTACAATTGATATTCCTTACATATGCGGCTTCGGTCTTCATATGCAGTTTGATGGCTTTAGAATTTTATATGTGCTTATTGCCACCTTTATGTGGGCAGTGAGCTTAACCTTTTCGCTGGAATATATAAGCCACTATAAAAATAAATCCAGATATTATTTCTTTTTAATACTCACATATTTTGCTACTGTGGGTGTATTTTTGTCCGTGGATTTTTATACTACCTTTATATTCTTTGAGATAATGTCCCTTGCATCCTATGTATGGGTAGCATTTGATGAAAAGAAAGGCTCGCTCAGGGCTGCCGGCACATATTTGGCTGTAGCAATAATAGGCGGTCTTGTGATGCTGATGGGAATATTCCTCCTATATGATATTGCAGGAACCCTGACCTTTAGTGAGCTGGAGGGACTTTATGAAAGCCTGAAAGCAAGCAACAATGGAGAGAGCGTACGATTAATGTGGGCCGGACTCTGCCTGCTTTTTGGATTTGGAGCAAAGGCAGGTGCTTTTCCTTTACATATCTGGCTACCCAAGGCTCATCCTGTGGCTCCGGCTCCGGCATCGGCTTTATTATCAGGTATACTTACCAAAACAGGAATATTCGGCATACTGATACTTGCATGCTATATATTTAAGGGAAATGAAGCCTTTGGTGCGCTTATATTTATCCTTGCCCTCTGTACCATGGTTATAGGTGCGGTTTTAGCTCTTTTCTCTGTTAATTTAAAAAGAACACTTGCGGCCTCATCCGTGTCGCAAATAGGCTTTATACTTACAGGCATTGGACTGTCAGGACTTATGGGGGAGGAAAATGCCATGGCTCTTAGGGGAAGTCTGCTTCATATGGTAAACCACTCTTTACTTAAGCTTGTACTGTTTTCGGCAGCAGGTGTGGTATTTATGAATATTCATTCCCTTAATCTCAATGATATAAGGGGCTTTGGCAGGAAGAAGCCTATGCTAAATGCCATATTCTTATCAGGAGTATTGGGAATTGGGGGAATACCTCTTTTTAACGGATATATAAGCAAGACCCTGCTTCATGAGAGTATAGTGGAGTATGGGGAGATGCTAAATGAGGGCTTAGCTTATGGTATTTTTGATGTGGCAGGAATAAAGACTGCGGAATGGATATTTATTATAAGCGGAGGCTTTACTCTGGCTTATATGCTTAAGCTGTATATCTGCATCTTTATAGAAAAAAATGAGGATGCAAAACGCCAGGAAATATATGATAATAATAAAAAATATATGAATATACCTACCTCTGTGGCGCTGTGTGTTTCGGCGGTATTATTGCCCTTAATGGGAATACTTCCAAAGGCAGTAATGGACAGAATGGCAGATATATCCTCAGACTTTTTGAGAATAGAGGAGCTTGCCTACGGCGTAGCATATTTTTCTTTGGAAAATATAAAGGGAGCTGCTATGTCCATAGCTATAGGACTTATCATATATTTTGCCATTGTCAGAACATGGCTTATGAGAGACAGCCTGAAGGAGGGCGTTCCCAGACACTATGTAAACAGATGGCCTAAGTGGATGGATTTGGAGGATTATGTATACAGACCTGTTATTCTTTATGCTCTGCCCTTTGCCTTTGGAGTAATAAGCAGGGCTATGGACAGTATGGTGGACACCCTTGTGGTACTACTCAGAAAGAGCATATACAGAGACAGTCCTATCAGGGGAGAACTGGCAGAGGGAACGGCCTTTACCCATTTTTGCGGCACCATTGCCAATGCCTTTGCCAGGCTTGGAAACAAAATATTTAAAAAGAATAATAATACGGATTATATACATAAATTTGCAATTTATTACGATACATATTCTGAGAACAGATTTATTATTGCCAGAAGTATGTCCTTTGGTCTTATGCTTTTCTGTCTGGGACTGGTGGCTACAGTGGTATATGTGCTTATAAAGAAGCTTACAATGTAATAAAGGAGAATTGGGGATGAGGATTTTGCTGGTAGAAGATGATGTGATTGCAAGAAAGCAACAGGCAAAGCTGATGAAGAGCTATGGCATCTGTGAACAGGCGGATGACGGAAAGCAGGCCGTGGAGGCTTTTAAAGCGGGGATTAATTCGGGAAATCCCTATGACCTTATAAGCCTTGACCTGATGATGCCTGTAATGGATGGATTTCAGGCGCTTTTAACAATCAGAGATTTGGAAAGAGAGTATAATATTCTGCCGGCTGATGGGGTAAAGATTATCCTTATTACCTCATTGGGAGATGAGAACAATATTCAGGAAGCCTTTGACGAGGGATGCACAGCTTATGTGGGCAGACCTGTGACAGCAGAGAAAATTGCTGCTACATTAACAAAACTTGGACTTCTATAAAATAATCCTAAAGAATTCTCATATATATCCGATACATATATTGAAACCAAGTGTATCCTTGAGTTGGATTGGAGGAATATTATGCGTATTGAAGCATATACACAGGTACAGCAGTTATATAACAGTACCGGTACAAAGCAGGTTAAAAAGGAAAACGTAAAAAGCAGTTTTTCTGATAAGTTGCAGATTTCCGGTATGGGAAGAGATATCCAGACTGCAAAACAGGCAGTGGCGAATGTAGCAGATGTTCGTCAGGACCTGGTGGCTTCCGTAAAGAGTAAGGTGGATAACGGCACATACGAAGTAGACGGAGAGAGCCTTGCACAGAAACTTTATGAGAAGTACAGCGCGTTTTAATGATAGGGGGATAATCGGTGGCTAGTTTAATGGAAGATTTAATCAGTGTTTTAGAGCAGGAAAATGAGGAGTACCTTATACTGCTGTCTCTTTCCATGGAGAAGACGCCGGTTATCATCAGCGCTGATTTGGAAAAGCTTGCAAAAATCACGGAAGATGAGCAGGTTGTGGTGGATAAAATCAATTCTCTTGATAAAAAAAGACAGGAGAGCATGAAAGATATCGCCAATGTTATCAACAGGGATGTTAACAATTTAAAGCTGGCAGATTTAATAGAGATGTTAAGTCAAAGACCGGCAGAACAGAAAAAGCTGGCAGAGGTTTATGATAAGCTGACAGACACCCTTTCTCAGATGAAGAGAATAAATGAGCAAAACAGAGAGCTGATTGAGAGCTCTTTGGAAATGGTGGAATTTGACTTAAATGTACTGCAGGCTTACAAGGCGGCTCCCGAAACTGCCAATTATACCGGTACGGCATATAGTGCAGGTACATTTATGGGTAATACCTCAGGGAGCTTTGATGCAAAACAATAACATCCGGAGGTAACAGCCATGCCGTTAATGGGAAGTCTGTACATTGGAGTATCCGGCTTGCAGACAAGCCAAAACTCTCTAAACACAACTGCACATAACATTTCTAATATAGGCACCACCGGATACGTGCGCCAGCAGGTACTGACAGGCACAGCCACGTATGACACAATTCTAAAAAACAATAAATCTGTGGCAAATCAGCAGATTGGTCTGGGTGTCGTATATTCCAAAACAAGACAGGTACGAGATACCTTTTTAGATGCAACATATAGAAAAGAAGCGGGACGTTCGGCTTTTTATGAGGTTTCCTATGATGCAATAGGCGAAATAGAAAGTCTTTTAGATGAAATGAACGGGGAAAGCTTTGAAGAGACCATAAGTAATTTGTGGGTGGCAGTGCAGGAGCTTTCAAAGGACCCAAGCAGTGCGGTAACCCAGGGACTCTTTGTGGAAAGATGCTCTGAATTTGTGGCAAGAGCCCAGTCGGTATATTCAGGACTAAAGAGCTATCAGTCCAGCTTAAATCAGACTGTTAAGACAAATGTAAACAGAATAAATGAAATCGCCGGTCAGATTAAAACCTTAAATGACGAAATAAGAAATATAGAGATAACAAATGTAGGCGCCGAGGGAGTATCCTTTGAGAAAGCAAATGACTTAAGAGATGCAAGAAATACTCTTTTGGATGAGCTTTCCACCTATGGAAATATCACATATTCCGAGGATACCGACTGTACAGTATGGGTACAGTTGGAGGGCGAGGATTTGGTAAGGGGCGAAATTGCCTATAAGATAGGCTTATATGAGGCTCCGGATACAGGCTTTTACACTCCGTTCTGGGAGAAGAATGCCAAGTTTGAAATAGATGCAGAGGGCAAGAGAGTATATACGGCAGAGGAGGCTGAAAAAGCCAAGGTATTTGATTTGACCAAGGTTATTTCCTCTGATTTAAATACTGATATTGGTGCGTTGAAATCGGCTCTTTTAGCCAGAGGCTATAAGGCTGCGGACTATACGGATTTGCTTCCGGACAGATATGTAAATGAAGTGTCCCAGTCAGTATGTATGAATACCATGGCTGAGTTTGACCAGTTGGTACATGGTATTACCACCACAATCAATAAGATAATTGAGGAAGCGGCAGTAAATGCAGTAAATAAGCAGAATAATTATCTGATGACATATGATAATAATTTAGGGACATATGTTCCTATACAGGTATTTCAGAAGATTGCCTCTGACGGCTATAGAAATGAAAGTGGTGTAATTACCTATAATGAGGAAGAGGTGGGTACATATAACAGCTTAACAGGTAAGGTAAGCGGATATGTAAACGAGTCCCTTTATACCACCTTAAATATTCAGATAAATGCAGAGTTGCTTCGTCAGCCTACCAAGCTGGGCTTCGTACTGGCTGATGACTCAGTGGATTATGAAACAGTGGCAAAGATAAAGGCTGCATTTGAAAGCGAGGATATAACCTTAAATCCCAATGTAAAGAAAAAATCTTCCTTTGTAGATTATTATGGGGATTTAGTAAGTCAGGTGGCAAATTCAGGTGCTGTATATAAGAGCCTTTTAGACAGTCAGAAAGCCACGGTTAGTGCGGCGGACAATGCAAGAGAGCAGATAATAGGCGTATCTCAGGACGAGGAGCTGACATTTATGATAAAGTTTCAAAATGCCTATAATGCCTCTTCAAGATATATAAATGTAGTAGATGAAATGCTGGAGCATATAATAAATACTCTGGGCGTGTAAGGAGGAGCATATGCCTTCACAATTTTTTGGATTAAATATTGCATATTCAGGATTGTTAAATTCCAATGCGGGGTTGAATGCAACTGCCAATAATATTTCCAATGTGGAAACTGAGGGTTATAGCCGTCAGCAGGTTAAATCAGGTGCGGCTGAGTCTTTAAGAGTGTGGACCACCTATGGCTGTGTGGGAGCAGGCGTGGAGACCCTTGCCATAGAAAGAATACATGACGATTTCTATGATAATAAATACTGGGCAAACAATACAAAGGCCGGCGAATATAATATGAAAGATTATTATATGGAGCAGGTGGAAACCTATTTTAAGGATGACTCCACTCTGGAGGGCTTTACAACAGTATTTAATAAGCTTATGGATGCTATGGCAGAGGTAAAGAAAAATCCCTCGGATATTTCCACAAAATCACAGTTTGTAGGATATGCAGGAAATTTAACGGAATATTTCCGCTCTATGGCTTCAAGCATGGAGCAGATACAAAAGGATGTAAACTCTGAAATAAAGCTTAAGGTAGATGAGATAAATTCTCTTTCCAGCGAAATTGCTACCATAAATAAACAGATTAATGTAATAGAACTGTCGGGAGCTAAGGCAAACGAGCTTAGAGATAAGAGAACCCTGCTGGTGGATGCTCTTTCTGCCATTGTCAGTGTGGATGTAAAGGAGTATAAGATTACAGACCCCAATGACCCCGGCAGAGAAACAGGTGCCAGCGCATATATTGTAAAAATAGCAGGTGGACAGACTCTGGTAGATACGGATGAGTACAGAACCCTGCAGTGTATAGCTCGAACTGCTGATGAAAAGGTAAATCAATCGGATATAGATGGTCTATATGATGTATATTGGGTTACAAATATAAATACAGGTGCTTTGGGAGATGAATTTAACCTTTATAACGCAAGCCTGGGCGGAGAGCTTGAGGGGCTTATACAGATGCGTGACGGTAATAATTCGGAGAACTTCAAGGGTAGTATAACAGGAATAAGTGGTATAGTATCCTCAGGTGGCAGAAGCACCCAGGAGGTTACTGTAAGGGTATCCCTTGATTACTTAAAGGATCTGGACAAAACCACTCTTTCAGATACAGGTGGCGTTATTTCCTTAGCTAATAAGGAATATTACTATGACGAATGGAGCTATAGTCTGGATAGCAATACGGGAGAGTGTGTTTATACCTTTACCATAGATATTACGAAATCAGAGGCCTCTGTTCCCTCCTTTTATACCGGCAAGGAAGCTGAGATAGGCTATTCGGTAAATTATCAGGGAATACCATATTATCAGCAGCAGCTTAATGAGTGGTGCAGAATATATGCCAATGCCTTTAATAATATATTAAAGGAGGGCTTTACCTCCGATGGAGCAGGCGGAGATAATTTATATACCGCTGATGTTCCTACGGATGCAAAGCAGTATAAATTTGAAAAATCATATAAAATTGCAGATGCGGCAGGGCTTATGACTGCAAGCAGGGATGATGACACCTACTACAAGCTTACTGCAAAGAATTTTAATATACTGACATCTATTAAGAATGATGCTTCTCTACTGGCTACAAAATCTGACAGGGCAGCAGGAGAAGAGGAGTCAGGTATTATATCAAGACTTATTGATATGGCTTCCAATAAAGAGGTGGCAAGCTACAGAGGTGCGGCTACTCAGGAATTTTTAACCTGTGTACTTTCGGATGTGGCATTAAATGCGAAAAATGCTTCCGTATTCTCTTCAAATTATCAGAATATAGGAAAGACCATTAATAATCAGAGAATTTCCATTTCAGGAGTGGATAGGGATGATGAAGCCATTAATTTATTAAAATATCAAAATTCCTATACCTTGGCTTCTAAAATGATACAGACGCTTACAGAGGTTTATGACAGATTGATTCTTCAAACAGGGGTATAATCTATGCGTATAACTAACAAAATAATACAAAATAATTCATCTGATAATATTAACTTAAACAAGGTATATCAGGATAAGCTAAATAATCAGATGGCTACTCAAAAGAAAATAGTACGTCCCTCGGATGACCCGGTAGTGGCAATAAGAGCTTTGCGTCTTAGGACGAATGTGAGCCAGATAACCCAGTACTATGAGAAGAATGTTCCCGATGCCAACAGTTGGCTGGAAGTGACTGAAAGCGCTCTTACTACAGTATCCACAGTAGTAACAGATATGCAGGAGCAGTGTACAAAGGGAGCAAGTGAGAAGCTGACTGCCACAGACAGGCAGACAATCCTGGACGCACTCACAGCCCTTAAGGATGAGGTATATTCCACAGGGGATGCAGACTATGCAGGAAGAAGTGTATTTACAGGCTATAGAACTGAAAGCACCCTGAGATACAAGGAAAGTGCCGCTGACAAATTCCGTATTACAGAGCAGGTAAATACAGATATTATAGACAGCATTACATATGTGAATTCCAATAATATTAACAGCTTAAATGAGGGTAATTATGATACCACTGCAAATGCAGAAATAAAGGAAACTCAGATTACAGCTACAAATATTAAAAGAATACGTCTGGCTTATGACAATGTTTCGGATACAGTGACGCCGCTTCCCGTGGTAAAGACCTTTGACCATTATGATGCGGACGGCAAGCCTGTGTATACGGAACAGTATGGAGCCATTGAGGTCATTTCAAATACAGAAACAGGGGATGATAATCCATATGCAAAGATGGCTGCTATAAATGCTACAACTCCTGTGGAACAGAAAATGATATTAATTCCCGAAACAGGGGAATTGCTGCTCAGTGACTCTGTATATAAGAGTATGGTGGCGGACCTTAGTGATGATGCTACTACATCCACTGTGGATGAGTCCCAGATACAGATTACATATGATAAGAATGTATGGAAGAAAAATGATTTAAGGCCTGAGCATTATTTTGCATGTACTAAAAATCCGGATGTAGCTGCCGATAAAATAGAGTATAACAGCACTTATTTACAGGGCAAGGTGGAAAAACAGGCAATAGAATATGATGTGGGAGTAAGTCAGACCATAAGAGTAAATACTACAGCGGATGAAGTATTTACCCATGCCATAGGCAGAGATGTGGAGGATATGATTTCGGTATTAAATGACACTATCGAAATGGAAGAAACCATAGCAAGACTTGAAAAGATAAAGTCGGGGCTGACAGAAACCGACCCGGGCTATGATATTGTAACAAATCAGATAGACGCGGCAAACAAATCTCTTACCTATTTAAATGAGAGACGTCAGAAGCTGTTTGAAAGCTCCATTACAAAGATGCAGAAGCATTTGGACAAGACAAATGAAGCTACCACAGCCTGCGGTACAAGGGGTAAAAAGCTGGAGCTTATTAAAAACAGACTTATGAGTCAGCAGACAAATTTTAAGACTCTGGAGTCAGAGAATGAAAATGTGGACATATCGGATGTGGCAATTGAGCTAAAGAGTGCGACCATGACATATGATGCGGCTCTTATGAGCGTGGGCAAGATACTCCAGACCTCGCTTATGAATTACATATAAAAGATATTGGAGGATGATATGAAGATAACAACAAGAGTATTCGGAGAAGTGGATATTGAAGAAGAGAAGATTATTCATTTTCAGGGTGGAATTGTAGGATTTCCTGACCTTACGGATTTTGCACTAATTCATGATGCGGAAAAGGATGGGGACTCCCCTGTCAGATGGATGCAGTCCCTGCAGGAGCCTAATTTTGCCATGCCTGTTATGGATCCTTTGGCAGTATATCCTGACTATAATCCTGTAGTAGAGGACGAGCTGTTAAAGCCCATTGGAAGCTTAAAACCTGATTCGGTTCTGGTACTTGTGACCCTGACTGTACCAAAGGATGTGAAGCAGATGAGTGTAAATCTTCAGGCTCCCTTTGTAATAAATGCAGACGAGCGTAAGGCGGTACAGCTCATTGTGGATACTGACAAATATCCTGTGCGCTTTCCGATTTACAACATTATTAAAAAGGAGGACTAAAGATGTTAGCATTATCACGTAAGAAAAATGAAGCCCTCGTTATTAATAATAATATTGAACTGACAGTTCTTGAAATAAAGGGGGACCAGGTAAAGCTGGGAATTTCGGCTCCTAAAGAGGTGCCCATATACCGAAAAGAGGTATATTTGCAGATACAGAAAGAGAATGAAGAGGCTATGAGCTCTGAAAATTTAGTGGCTTTAGCAGAACTTTTTAAGAAATAAGCAAATTGGTATTAATTTATTATAGAAATACGCCGATATAAAGGTTAGCAGTAGATGTGCTAGCCTTTTTGCTATTTAACGGGAAATGGCTTAATATTGAACAAAGGCTATGGCAGGAATACACTTTTTTACTAGTAGGAGTACAATGATTACAAGGAGGGAATCATATATGGCACTTGATGGCGTTGGTACAATATCATCTATGCAGGTACAGGCTGCAAGAAAGATTAGTATGGAAAGTACAAAACAGTCAAACAAGGATGTTTCGACTGAGCAGACACCTTTCGAGAGATTGGACGAAGCAAATCATATGGCTGCTAAGGCAGTAACAGATAATGATGAGAACAAATTTGATTTAAGTCAGAAAGAGCCTGATAGTGAGACTCTTAAAAAGGCTGTTGAGAATCTTAATAAGAATATGGCTAATACAGAGGCTGTATTTGGTATTCATGAGGGGACCAACCGAGTGACAATCAGAATAGTAGACAGAGACACAAAGAAGACCATAAAGGAGCTTCCACCTGAAAAAACTCTTGATATGATAGCAAGAGTATGGGAGATGGCAGGTATCCTTGTGGATGAGAGGAGATAACTATGGCTGGAATAAGACTATCAGGAATGGTTTCCAATCTTGATACTGAGGCTATTGTAAATTCACTGGTTTCAGCAAAATCCGAGAGAAAAACATCTCTTGAAAAAGAGCAGACAAAGCTTTCATGGACTCAGGATGCATGGAAAGCTCTGAATACAAAAATATATAATTTTTATAGTAAAACTTTGGGGAATTCCACCCTGGTTTCCGACTATACAAAGAAAGCCACAAAGACAAGTAATTCCGCAGTATCGGTAATTACCGGAGAAAGTGCGGCTTTAAGTACTCAAAGCCTTAAAATCAAATCAATGGCAAAGGCAGGATATCATACGGGAGCAGAGCTTAAGGTGGATGGCGCAAAGGCATCCTATACTTCTGACACAAAGCTTTCCGATATGGGTATTACCGGAGACAAGACCTTTAAGATAACCGTAGCCGGCGAGGAAAAGACAATAGAGGTTAATGGAGACACAACCATAGCTTCTCTGACATCAAAGCTCAGTGAAAGTGGACTTACAGCCAATTTTGATGCGAAAAATCAGAGATTTTTCATAAGTGCAAATAAAGCAGGTACAGAATTTGACTTTAGCTATGACACCAATGATGCTGATACAAATGAACTTTTAAGTGCTTTAGGCCTTGATGGCAACGGCGGTGTAAAATTGCCGGCATCCGATGCTGAAATAGAGCTTAACGGAGAGACCTTTAAGGGCAATACAAATACCTTTGAAATAAACGGACTTACCATTACCATAAATAATCTGACTGAGGATGAAATAACTCTTACCACAGAGCAGGATACCCAGGGTATCTTTGATATGGTAAAGAATTTATTCAAGGAATATAATGCTCTTATTAATGAGATGGACAAGCTGTATAATGCAGACTCTGCCAGCAAGTATAAGATGCTATCCTCTGAGGAAAAGGAAGAGATGTCGGAGGAGGAGGTGAAAGAGTGGGAGGATAAGATTAAATCCGCCCTTCTTAGAAGCGATGGTACCTTGGGAAATGTAGCAAGCTCTTTAAAGACTATTATGCTACAGGGAGTGACGGTAAATTCCAAGAAGATGTATCTTAGCGACTTCGGCATTGCAACCGCAGGATATTTTACTTCCGCAGAAAATGAGAAAAATGCTTATCATATTGATGGAGATGAGGATGACTCCGTAAGCTCTACCAAGGAAAATAAGCTTAAGGCAATGATAGCCTCTGACCCCGATACAGTGGCTACATTCTTTGCCAACCTTTCTAAAAATCTTTCTTCCAAGCTTTACGATTTAATGAGAAAGACGGAGTACAGCTCTATGTTTACTGTATATAATGATATGCTGATGAAAAATCAGTACAAGGATTATACAAGCAAGATAGAGGCTCAGCAGAAGAAGATTAATACATGGGAGGATTATTATTATAAAAAATTCACTGCCATGGAAAAAGCACTGTCAAATCTTGACAGTAAGCAAAGCGCTATCTCAGGACTTCTTGGCAGTTGATGCGCTTTTGCAATAAAAATGTAAAATACAGGAGGACATATAATGGCACTGCCTAATGGATATACCCAGTATAATAACAGCAAAATCTTAACAGCATCCCCTGCGGAGCTGACACTTATGCTCTATGACGGAGCAATTAAGTTTTGTAATATAGCAATTCTGGGAGTAGAGCAAAGTGATATACAAAAGACACATAGCAATATTGTGCGTGTGGAAAGGATAATAGAGGAATTTAGAAGCACTTTGGACAGGAAGTACAGTGTATCCGAGGATTTTGACAGAGTGTATATATATCTTCTGCAAAGGCTGTATGAGGCTAATATTAAAAAGGATAAGGAAATATTGGAAGAAGTATTGACTCATTTGCGCTCAATGCGTGATACATGGGTAGAGGTTATGAAAGCAAACCGTACAAAGGTAAGCGTATAATAGTGTGTAAAGGCGGGAGCACGCAGTCATTGCGACGCTCCCCTTTTTTTGATATTATATATTCCGAAATGGAGGAATAATCCGGGATGTTAGAAAAATATTTGAAGATATTAAGTGAAAGTCTTGACGAGAAATTAAAGCTTTTAAAGGAAATAGAAGCAAAAAGCAATGCCCAGCTAAAAATGATAGAAGAGGAAGTGCCCTTTGAAGAAATAAATAAAAATATGGATGAAAAGGCGGCTCTCATTGAAAAAATAAATAAGATGGATGAGGGCTTCCAGTCTATGTACGATAATCTGAAAGAGGAGCTTGCAGGTAATAAAGCCCGGTATAAAACATTAATAGAGGAAATTCAGGCAAAAATAGGAAATGTTATGGGAGCCAGTGCCTCAATACAGGCTATAGAGGCCAGAAATAAAGCTGCAATAGAGCAGAGATTTTCCGCAGCCCATAGGAAGAATAATAAGCGCCTTGTGAATATGTCGGCTCTTGATGATTATTATAAGGTAGCAAACAAGCTAAATGCAGTCACACCACAGTTTATGGATAAGAAGAAATAGGGGGAGGTAGTATGAAGTACGATTATCTGATAGTAGGAGCAGGTTTGTTTGGCGGGGTATTTGCCAGAGAAATGACTGATGCAGGAAAGAAATGCCTTATCATTGACAAAAGGGAGCATCCGGCAGGAAATATATATTCAAAAAAATGGAATGATATCGATGTACACTGGTATGGTGCCCATATTTTTCATACAAGCAATAAAGACACCTGGGAATATATAAACAGATTTGGAGAATTTAATAATTTTATTAATTCCCCGGTGGCTGTATATAAGGATGAGCTTTACAATCTTCCCTTTAATATGAATACCTTTTCCAAGCTATGGGGGATTAAAACTCCTGCTGAGGCGAAGGCAAAGATAGAGGAGCAGATAAAGGATTTGAATATAACAAATCCTCAAAATCTGGAGGAGCAGGCACTGTCCCTTGTGGGAAAGGATGTATATGAAAAGCTGATAAAGGGCTATACGGAAAAGCAGTGGGGCAGAGACTGCACAGAACTTCCCAGTTTTATTATAAAGAGACTTCCCCTTAGATTTACATATGATAATAATTATTTCAATGACAGATATCAGGGTATCCCCATGGATGGATATACAAGTCTGTTTGAAAAAATAACAGAGGGCATAGAGATAAGATTAAACTGTGAGTACAGGGAATTTTTAAGGGAAAACTCATTAAAGGAAAATGAGGATGAATTTGAAAGGGTGCTCTACACCGGCATGATTGACGAGTACTTTGATTTCTGTCTGGGCAAGCTGGAGTACAGAACAGTATCCTTTGACCATAAGCTGCTGGAGGGCTGTGAAAATTATCAGGGTAATGCGGTGGTAAATTATACCGAGCGGGAAATACCCTATACAAGAGCCATAGAGCATAAGCATTTTGCCTTTGGAAAACAAAATGACACAATTGTCAGTTTTGAATATCCAAAGGCGTGGGAGCAGGGAGATGAGCCCTACTATCCTGTGAATGATGACAGAAATAATGAGCTTTTTGAAAAATACAGGGAATTGGGAGAAAAGGAAGAAAAGGTAATATTTGGCGGTCGCCTGGGTCAGTACAAATATTACGATATGGATAAGGTCATTGAAGCAGCGCTTTTAATGGCGGAGAAAGAAAAGCAATGTAAGGAAGAAAGAAATGTTTGAAAATAAGGGAACTGTTGTACATATATATAACAACACAACGGCTAATCAGCATGTAAACCTGGTACCCATGGACATTATTAACGGGTATGAGGTCAGACCGGGAATGTATGAGATAAACGGAGCCACTGTTATTCCGGGTGGTATAAATTTTACTATCAATTCTCATCAGGCTACGGGCTGTGAATTGCTGCTCTTTAGAAGAAAGGCAAAGGAGCCCTTTGCGGTATTGCCATTTCCTGACAATTATAAGATAGGAAATTGCTATTCCATGATAGTCTTTGGATTGGCAATTGATGATTTGGAATATGCCTATAGAATGGACGGACCCTATGATGCGAGAAAGGGTCTGCTGTTTAATAAGGAAAATATACTTCTTGACCCCTATGCCAAGGCTGTGGCAGGTCTTAGAAAATGGGGTGTGGATGAAGTGGAATACAGTGGCTACAGAGCCAGAGTGGTAAAGGATGATTTCGACTGGGAAAATTATCAGCAGTTGCTTACTCCCATGGAGGACGTAATCATTTATGAGCTGCATGTGCGTGGCTTTACAAGACATGACTCCTCAGGAGTGGATTTCCCCGGTACCTTTGATGGTATAAGGCAGAAAATACCATATCTTAAGGAACTGGGCATTACTGCGGTGGAGCTGATGCCTATTTTTGAATTTGATGAAATGCATGACCATAGAATACATGAGGGCAGGCATTTAATAGATTATTGGGGATATAATACGGTAAATTATTTTTCTCCCAACACAGCCTATGGCTCACGTCCGGAATACAACAAGGAGGGAAATGAGCTTAAGCGTCTTATAAAGATGCTTCATGAAAATAATATTGAAGTATATTTGGATGTGGTATTCAACCATACAGCCGAGGGAAATGAGCATGGTCCCATATTCTCCTTTAAGGGAATTGACAACAATATTTATTATATGCTTACTCCAGATGGCTATTATTATAATTTTTCCGGCTGTGGAAATACTTTGAATTGTAATAATCCAATTGTACGTCAGATGATTATCGACTGTCTGCGCCATTGGACAATTGCCTACCGGGTGGACGGCTTTAGATTTGATTTGGCATCTATTTTAGGACGTAATGAGGACGGTTCTCCTATGAGCAAGCCTCCCCTTTTGGAAAGTCTGGCATTTGACCCCATATTGGGTAAGGTCAAGCTTATTGCGGAGGCATGGGATGCAGGAGGAATGTATCAGGTAGGAAGTTTCCCATCATGGAACCGCTGGGTAGAGTGGAACGGACGCTACAGAGATGATGTACGCGCCTTTTTAAAGGGCGACGGTGGTATGGAGAATACCGCTGCCAACAGAATAACAGGCTCTCCTGATATTTACAGTCCTGAAACAAGGGGGCATTTGGCATCGGTCAACTTTATTACCTGTCATGACGGCTTTACGCTTCATGATTTATATACCTATAATTCAAAGCATAATGAGGCAAACGGCTGGAACAATACGGATGGCTCAAATGACAACCATAGCTGGAATTGTGGCGTAGAGGGAGAGACAGATAATCAGGAAATTATTGATTTAAGAAACAGACTTGTTAAAAATGCCTTTGTGACACTACTGCTTAGTCGCGGTATTCCCATGTTTTTAGCCGGGGATGAGTTTGGAAATACCCAGTTTGGAAATAATAACGGCTATTGTCAGGACAATGAAATATCATGGCTGGACTGGTCACTGCTGGAAAAGGAGCATGAGCTTTTTACCTTTGTACAGTATATGATTTGGTATAGGAAAAATCATAGGGTGGTGCGCATAGATACCCCCCGTTGCTCTGTGGGATATCCCTGTATGAGCCGTCACGGCTTACAGCCCTTTTGGACAAATTATAGTGCCGGACATAGATTTGTAGGAGTAATGTATGCCGGTATAAATGATAATGGTGTGGATGAACTGGTATATATGGGCATAAACTCTTTTTGGGAGGGACAGACCATTACCCTGCCGGAGCCACCTGCAGGCAGTCGCTGGTATGTAATGATTGACACCTACAGGCGCGACAGTGTGGTGCAGGACAGAATAGAAGTAAGCGGTACGGTATATATTAATCCACGAACGGTTATGGTGTTTGAGACGTTTAGGTTGGATTAGTACCAAAGCCCTCCGTTTTTGTAAATATTATGAATAGTGCGAATATAACGAATATATTTAAATGACTTGACGCAAGACGTGTAAAAGTGTTATCGTGTTACTAATAATATAAAAATGAATATGGATGATTGTGTCCATTTTTGGAGCAGTTAGCCGCAAGGCTTTTACAGGGATTGTAATTCTCTTATCACGGAAGAAAGGAGGAGCGTTGGTATGGCATATTCATTGGCACTGAACACAGTCTATAATCAATATCTAACTACATATGCGCCAAAGAAAAGCGATACCCGTTATGACACTCATAAAAAGAGTGAGCTTCGTGTTGTCACAAATTCCATGGCAAAGGTCAATAAGGACGCCCCTCTGTATAAGTTGGAGAATTCCCCTGAGTCAAACAGATATATAATAGGCATAAAGGAAGAGACAAGGCAGCTTCAAAATACTATTACCTCCATTATGGGTAATACAGATGCTGTAGGCTTAAACGGCAAGATAGCCTATTCTTCTGATGTAAATATTGCAAGGGTAGTATATGTGGGTCAGGATATCCATTCGGAGGTTTCAAATAATGCCTCTGATGAGGATGGCAGAGTGGTAGCAAATACCGGCGAAATCCCCTCACATAAAATAGAGGTTCAGTCTCTTGCATCCTCCCAGGTCAATATGGGTAATTTTCTGCCGAAAAATGAAAGGGCACTGCCGGCACAGGATTATGCCTTTGACTTAAATATTAATGGCCAAAGCTACGAGTTTCAGTATTCGGTCCGTGAGGGGGATACTAATTTTGACGTGCAGGGAAGACTTGGCAGACTTATTAACAATTCCAATATAGGTATAAATGCTACTGTGGAAGAGGACGATTTGGGAAATTCTGCGTTAAAAATCTCTTCTGCCCAGGTGGGAATACATTTTGGAGAAAACAGCCGTGTATTTAATATAACGGATGAGAGTATTACAAAGGGAAGAGGCTCTGTAGATTATTTTGGAATAAACAGAGTGGTAAGGGATGCTACCAATGCTCATTTTACTATTGATGGCAATGAGGCAGAGGCCTCCGCAAATTCCTTTGTATTTGACAAGCGCTTTGAGATTACCTTAACCGGCGTAAGCCCGGAGGAGGGAATCGGAGCTGTAATAGGCGTAAAGCCCGATACGGAAGCGGCAGTGGAGCATGTGAATAACCTTATAGGTGGATATAATCAGTTTATAAAGGCAATTGATGAATATCGGGAGAGCCAGTCGGGAAGCCGTATGCTCATAGGAGAAATGCAGAATATAGCAGGCCTCTATAGCGAACAGATGGAAAGCTTAGGCATTACTGTAAATGAAAAGGGTATGATGGATATTGATAAGGAGAGACTTGGACGTGCCATCATAGAGGGAGAGGGAGAAAAGGCAGTCTCATCCCTAAAGCAGTTTTCAGGAGCCGTACTTAGAAAAAGCAAACAGATATCAGTAAATCCTGTAAACTATATGAATAAAACAATAGTGGAATATAAAAATCCGGGAAAAAACTTCCTAAGCCCATATATGGCAAGTGCCTATGCGGGGATGATGTTTAATTCCTATTGTTAGAGTGTGAAGATAACAAGGTATCTGCGAAAGTAAAATATCGCAATATTTCCTGACAGCATAGTTGTAGCCTGGTGGTGGGCTAATTAAGGAGATTGTGATATTTTACTGCTTCGGCAGAATACCGTGTAAAATAGTGTAAAATCGCATAAAATTGTAAATAAATATTTGTTGACGAGGACATTAGACTGTGCTATAGTGATTAAACGAGGCGTAAAGTCTTTTTTTTGTGCAATAAATTTTTGAGAAATAAACGCGTGGAGGTGTAAAAATGCGTACTAAGATAACATTAGCATGTACAGAGTGCAAGCAGCGTAATTACAATACTACAAAGGAAAAGAAGCTTCATCCGGACCGTATGGAGACAAAGAAGTACTGCAGATTCTGTAAGACTCATACATTACATAAGGAGACAAAGTAATGGCAAACGTTGCTAAGAACGAAAACAAGCCAAGCTTCCTGGCAGGTGTTAAGGCTGAGTGGAATAAGATTTCATGGCCTGGCAAAGATATGCTCACAAAACAGACTGTAGCTGTGATAATTGTTACAATCCTATTAGGTGTGCTTATTGCAGTGCTTGATACAGGTCTTCAGTATGGTATTAATCTGCTTTCATTATAAGATGTGGCAGAGTGTTTAGTGTGAGCGAGGTTTGATATGTCAGAAGCTAATTGGTATGTAGCGCATACCTATTCAGGATATGAGAATAAGGTTAAAGCGGATTTGGATAAGACAATAGCCAATCGCGGACTGGAAGAACAGATTCTCGAAGTACGTGTACCAATGCAGGATGTAATAGAGGTTAAAAACGGCACACGTAAAACTGTTCAGAAGAAGATGTTTCCGGGATATGTACTGGTAAATATGGTTATGAATGATGAGACCTGGTATATTGTCAGAAATACCCGTGGGGTAACGGGATTTGTAGGACCAGGAAGCAAGCCGGTACCTTTGACAGAAGCAGAAATGAAGCCTCTTGGAATCAAGGTGGATAATATTACTATCGACTTTGAAGAGGGCGAGACTATTGTTGTTGTAGCAGGCGCATGGAAAGATACTGTGGGCGTGGTACAGAGAATTGATTATGGCAAGCAGACTGCTACTATTAATGTGGAGCTGTTTGGACGTGAGACGCCTGTGGAAATAGGCTTTGAGGAAGTGCGCAAAATGTAGTGCGCTTTTAAGTTGTAGCGATGCGGGGAAACCCGTTTGGCAAAGTGGGAGGGAACCTATAACCCATACCACAATATATATTTATAGGAGGAGCCAATCATGGCAAAAAAAGTAGAAGGTTATATTAAGTTGCAGATTCCTGCCGGCAAGGCAACACCTGCACCACCTGTTGGACCGGCACTTGGTCAGCATGGTGTAAACATTGTTGAATTCACAAAGCAGTTCAACGCAGTAACAGCAGACAAGGGCGATACAATCATCCCTGTTGTTATTACAGTATATGCAGACAGAAGTTTTAGCTTCGTTACTAAGACTCCCCCTGCAGCAGTATTACTCAAGAAAGCTTGTAACATTAAGTCAGGTTCAGGCGTGCCTAACAAGACAAAGGTTGCTAAACTTTCAAAGGATAAGCTCCGTGAGATAGCAGAGCTTAAGATGCCTGACTTAAATGCAGCATCTCTTGATGCAGCTATGAGCATGATAGCAGGTACAGCCAGAAGTATGGGTATTACAGTAGAGGATTAATTTAGGAGGAGAGCTAAATGAAGCATGGTAAGAAATATGGCGAAGCTGCTAAATTAGTAGATCGCTCGGTAGCGTATGAGCCCTCAGAGGCTATCAGCGTTGTAAAAAAGACAGCAACAGCTAAGTTTGATGAAACAGTAGAGTTACATATCCGTACAGGTTGTGATGGACGTCACGCAGATCAGCAGATCCGTGGTGCCGTAGTTCTTCCTAACGGAACAGGAAAGACCGTAAAGGTTTTGGTATTTGCTAAGGGTACAAAGCTTGACGAGGCACAGGCAGCAGGAGCTGACTTTGTAGGTGGAGAAGAGCTTATTCCCAGAATTCAGAATGACGGTTGGTTTGATTTCGACGTTGTAGTAGCAACACCTGATATGATGGGCGTTGTAGGACGTCTTGGTAAGGTACTTGGACCTAAGGGTCTTATGCCCAACCCTAAGGCAGGCACAGTAACAATGGATGTTACTAAGGCCGTAGCTGATATTAAGGCTGGTAAGATTGAGTATCGTTTGGATAAGGCAAACATTATCCATGTACCGGTTGGTAAGGTATCTTTCTCTGAGGATAAGCTTCAGGAAAACTTTGATGCTATTATGGGCGCAGTTGTTAAGGCCAAGCCGGCAGCACTCAAGGGACAGTATCTTAAGAGCATTACACTTTCTTGTACAATGGGACCCGGCGTAAAGGTTTCTACAGCTAAGTTCTAATTAAGAATAGTTAATAAACTAAAATTATAAAAGCAGTTTCGCGTATGCGAAGCTGCTTTTGTGGTATTAAGAATGGAATATACGATGGTTTTAGAAAATAGATAATAATATGAAGAGTGTGGTATACTTTAAGAATGAATAGAAAGAAACATAAAAAAACAAGGCTTGCGCTTATATTTCTGGAGGTGTTTACTTTTGTTTTGGCAGTAGGGCTTGGTGGCATCTTTTTGCTGGCGGGACAGAAGCAGAGGGGGGAAACGGAGGCAGCAAAGTCGCCAGTCCCGACTGAAACAAAGGTGGAGATAAAAGAGAGTATAAGTAAACCTGTAGAAGAAAATAATATATCCGAAGATGATGGGGAGTCCGGTGGTAAGTATGATACTTTGCTTAATGATGCGGAGGAAATGGAAAGACAGCGTATTTATTTAAAGAAGACAAATTCCTCTGAATATGTAACGTTGCTTTTTGCGGGAGATGTAGGACTGGCTGAGGGTTATGCCATTCTTGGAAATTTATTAAGCAGGGGAGGTAATATAGAGCAGGGCTTTGATGCAAATACGCTTCTTGCTATGAGAAGTGCGGATATATTTATGGTAAATAATGAATTTACCTATACTAACAGAGGAGTCCCAACGGAGGGCAAGCAATATACCTTTAGGAGTAATCCGGAAAATGTAAAATATCTTTTGGATATGGGAGTGGATGTGGTGTCCATTGCCAATAATCATACCTATGACTATGGAGAGATTTCGCTGACGGATACAATAGATACCCTTAGAAATGCCAATATGCCATATGTGGGCGCCGGATATAATATAGAAGAAGCGGTAAAACCTGTGTACTTTATTGCCAACGATTTGCGTATTGCGATTGTATCTGCCACTCAGATTGAGCGTGTTAGCAATCCTGATACCAAGGGGGCTACAGCCAATTCACCCGGAGTGTTCAGATGCTTTAATAATGATAGAATATGTGAGGTTATAAAGGAAGCTAAGGAATGTAGCGATTATGTAGTGGCTTATATCCACTGGGGGACGGAGCTTGAACCCAATATTGACTGGGCGCAGGAAGCCCTGGCGCCAAAGCTGGTGGAGGCAGGAGCGGATTTGATAATCGGCGCCCATCCTCATATTTTGCAAAAGATAGATTATATTGGAGATACACCTATAATATACAGCTTGGGAAATTATTGGTTTAACAGCAAGACCATGGATACAGGACTTTTTGAAGTAGTATTGGATAAAGATGGAAATAATGATAGTATACGCTTCATTCCGGCAATACAGTCCGACTCCCGTGTGAAAATTATCTCAGGAAGTGAGCAGGCAAGAATTCTTGGGCATATGCAGTCCCTGTCAGGACGGGTAAATATAGACGCCGAGGGGTATGTGAGTAAGAGGTAAATTCTTTGTTGAAAATCAAAGGAGATTTTACTCATAGAACACATCAGTGATATAATAGCTGTACTAAGAAGAGGTTAAAAGGTAGCGCCATGATTAAGATGATAATAAGAATGGATGAGGATAAAATAAATAAAAGTGGGGAGGGTTCG
>JBHAJK010000082.1:0-32585 GCA_041826605.1 Lachnospiraceae bacterium
ATCTAATATTTCCGCTTCTGCATATTCTTTCATGAGAGGGTCATCCAGCAAATCAAATACAGTCTTAATTTTTGTGCCGGATATTGGGAAGGCATCCAGTGAAAGATGTACAAACTCAAAAGTAAGAGATGTTTTGACCATATTTTCAACCGCTGCACAGTCAATAACTATTACTTTAGGATTAGCATAATCTAAAGCATTTTCCATAACCCAATAAGTTGTAGCGATTTCATTTGAATGACCGCCACAATTATAGGATGTAATACCATAGTCATTCCACAATTCCATTGGAAACACGGCATTTATCACATGGCTTGTTCCCATGAACAATACATCGTAGTCTGAAGCATGTTCAAAAAAAGGAATATATTTATAATCGCTTGATTTTCGCTGCATAATATCTGAGCATTTAACTAAAATGAAAGTTAGGATGATTAATACGGCAGCAATACTAATAATTCTTTTGATAGTTAATTTCATTATGATTACCTGTTGTTAAAATTGAAAATATATAAAATTGCTTGCGTTATATCCGGGTCCCCATACACCGAAAATTAATATAAAGATTATTGAAAAAACTATGACAAGCCATCGTACAATATAGTCCTGCTTTAAAATTATTGCCCTTATACAAATGTTATAGTGTTTAAAAATATCCACAATGATAAGGACAAAAATACATATTATCATGAGTCGAAAATCTTTTTCGTGAAGCCCTAATTGATATAGGGAGCTGTCAAAAAGAATCCAAGGATTATTTGCAGTCATTATTGAATGAACAATGGTATTAGCACTTCTTAAGGTTGAAGCTCTAAAATAAATCCAAGAAAAATCCACAAGTATAAAGGTTATAATAACTTTATAAAGCTTAAAACCTAAAGAATCGGGATTTAATCTTAAAATTTTTACAATGTGGGCTCTTAAAGGTTCTAAAAAATTGCCTATAATTTGGTATAGCCCATTGATTCAACCCCAGGTAACATAGTGGAGACTGGCACCGTGCCATAGACCGCTAAGTAAAAATACAGTTAATTTATTAAAATTTGCTCGCAGTTTACCTTTTTTACTTCCACCCATAGGTATATATAAATAATCTTTAAACCACGAAGTCAAGGAGATATGCCATCTTCTCCAAAATTCCGAAATATTTTGGGCAGTATAGGGTGCGTCAAAGTTTTCCATTAGGCGTATACCTAGTATTTTAGCGACACCAATAGCTATAGTGGAATATCCTGCAAAATCACAATATATCTGCACTGCAAACAAGACCGAGGCAACAATGAGATAGTAGCCGAGATATTTCTCGTAGCTGTTATATATGACATTTACAACTATGGCAACTCTATCGGCAATCACAAGTTTTAAAAAATATCCCCACAGCATTAAAAGCAGACCGTCACGGGCTTGTTCAAAATTAAAGCTTGTTGATACCGCTAACTGTTTAAGCAAATTTTTTGAGCGTTCTATAGGACCTGCTACAAGCTGTGGAAAAAAGGAAACATACATTGGACTTGCCATAAACCCTTAAACTGTTTAAAATGTTCCTTAGAAACTATGGTTTGAGGATAATAGAATGCTATTTAATTCATTTTCATTTATTATATTTTTTCCGATTGCAGTTGTGATAAATTACTTAATACCGCAAAAATATAGATATATTTGGCTACTGATATGTAGCTATTATTTTTATATGAGTTGGAATCCTAAATATGCATTATTGTTATTTTGCGTGACTGCAGTTACTTATGTAGGCGGATTTGTTATTGATAGAATTAAAGATGATAAAACTGTATGCAGAAAATCGGTAATTACGACTACAGTACTAGTGTGTCTGTCAGTACTGGGATACTTCAAATATTATGATTTTTTTGCCTCGGGTATGATAAAGGCTTTTGAAAGAATAGGTGTTGAAATGTACATTCGCAAGGCAGATGTATTACTTCCGGTGGGCATTTCTTTTTATACATTTCAGGCTATAAGTTATATTGTAGACATTTACAGAGGTGATGTTAAGGCGGAAAAAAACTTTTTTAAATATGCTCTTTTTGTATCTTTTTTTCTTCAATTAGTGGCAGGCCCCATAGAACGTTCAAACAATCTTCTTAAACAGCTTGACTTCAAATACAAATTTGATTTTGTAAGTGCACGTGACGGCTTTTTGATGATGCTATGGGGATATTATTTAAAATTAGTGGTTGCTGATAGAGTGGCAATATATGTGGATAGTGTATATGATAATTTAGAGGAGTTTTCAGGATATTATGTGCTTGTTGCGACCATGCTTTTCGCAATACAGATATATTGTGATTTTGCGGGGTATTCAACTATTGCAATAGGCGGAGCAAAGATATTAGGCATTAATCTTATGACCAATTTTAAGATGCCCTATCTTTCTGAGAGCATATCTGAATTTTGGAAAAGATGGCATATTTCCTTAAGCAGTTGGTTCAAGGACTATCTATATATACCTTTAGGCGGAAATAAGAAAGGGAAAGTGCGAAAATATCTAAATTTAATGATTGTTTTCGCTTTAAGTGGCTTGTGGCATGGAGCAAATATAACTTATGTAATATGGGGTATTATAAACGGCTTGTTGCAAGTGACAGAAGATATGACATCTTCTATTAGAGAAAAGATTAATAATATTCTCAGACTTAATCCATTTACATTGTGTCATAGGATGATGCGAGTATTTATTACTTTTATTTTAATAGATTTTTCTTGGATATTTTTTAGGGCTAACAATTTGACACAGGCAGTTAATGTAATACAAAGCATTTTTGAGGCAGATAATATAAATATATTCCTTGATGGCTCTCTTTATAATGCAGGACTTGATTCCAAAAATTGGGGAGTTTTGATTATTTCCGTTATGGTTATATGGGCAGTTGATTTGGTTAATGCCAAAGGAATATATGTGCGTAATATTATTTGCAACCAAAACTATTTGGCACGTTGGATTATTATTGCTGCCTCTGTTACAGGAATTTTATTATTTGGAATATGGGGTTCGGAATATATTTCCGGCAATTTTATATATTTTCAGTTTTGACGGGATATGGGTGTAATGCAAAAATTAAAAAGACTTTTCAGTGTGATTATGACAATAATAATCACATTTTTGATGATATACGGTGCAAGCAGATGGGTTGAGCGAAAGGAAAGCAGGCTTAGATATAAGGACTTTTTTGACCATGCCGAAGAATATGATGTACTGTTTTTTGGTACAAGTCATACTATTAATGCTGTATATCCTTGGGAATTATGGGATGATTATGGTATAGCCTCATATAATATGGGCTCTCATGGTGCGCCTATAATAACTTCATACTGGATTGCTATGAATGCTCTTGATTATGCTTACCCCAAATTAATTGTGCTGGATTGCTACTATATTGCAAGTGATATTAAAAAGAGTGAGGATTATGAGCAGGTTCATAAGCCCTTTGACGCATTTCCTTTAAGCTTAAATAAAATAAAAGCGGTAAATGATATGTTTGAGGGGGATGATACAAATAATAAGTATGATGTACTATGGAATTTTATTCTGTATCATAATCGTTGGAACCAGCTTGAAAAGTGGGACTATACGATGCCTTATAATAAGGAAAAGGGAGGTGAGACAAGAATCGGTTATACGAAACCACTGGTATTTGACAAAGTGGAGTCTTCAGAAAAGCTTACCGAAGACTATTTAAGTGTGGATTATGTTAAAGAATTTGCCAATCATTGCAAAAGCAAGGGAATAGAAGTCCTTTTTATCTACACACCTTTTCCGGCAGATGATAATAAGCAGAGAGAAGCTAATATGGTAGCGGATGTGGCAGATAAGTTGGGAGTAGATTATTTGAATTTTTTAGATATGCCCGTAGTTAATTTAAATACAGATATGTATGATGAAGATTCTCATTTAAATCCATCAGGAGCAAAGAAAGTCACTTCTTATATTGGGCAGTATATTAAAGATAACTATGATATACCTGACAGGAGAGGAACTGAGGAATATAGCAAATGGCAAAAAGGATATGAAGAATACTATACTGCGAAGAAAAACGACTTTTTATACAATTCCGATCCGTATGAATATATGGTGCTTATGAAAGATAAAGATTTAAGTATAGAGTGCCATTTATATAATGATGAAATCATGCAGGATAACAGCTATTTGCTTCTATTTGACAATCTTGATATTGTCATTAAAAACATTGAAGACAATCCTTATGAAGCTGAAGTGGATCTTAAGCTTATTGTTAGAGATAAAGATGGAGAGTTTTTGGAAAATGCATTATTTAATTATGACAGTGGTAATATTTCGCTTATCAAAGACTACTATGAATGATGCTACTTCTGCTTGTATACATTCAATATTAAATATGAGGAAATATGGTAAAATTAAAAACATTCATTAAAAATCCTGAATATTTTATAACATCCCCTGCATCAAAGGGATGGCTGGATTGGCTACCTGATGATATATATTTGAAGATTTTATATTATATAAAAATGGGCAAGAAATTAAATCTTAAAAATCCAATAGGATACAATGAAAAGTTACAATGGATAAAGTTGTATGATCGTAAGCCGGAATATAGCCGTTTAGTAGACAAATATGAGGTTCGCGGATTTGTTGAGGATAAAATAGGTAAAGAATATTTGGTGGATTGCTTTGGAGTGTGGGAAGATACGGCAGATATTCCAATATCGGAATTGCCGGAAAAGTTTGTACTAAAATGTACCCATGACTCAGGTAGTGTAGAAATATGTAATGATAGAAAAAAATTTAATTTTAAGACAGCGTTAGAACGGCTATCTTTAGCAATGAAAAGGGATTATTACAAAACATATAGAGAATGGCCGTACAAAGCAGTTCAGCCGAGAATTATAGCCGAGCAATATTTAGAAGCTGATAAAAATGGGGATTTACAAGACTATAAGGTTATGTGCTTTAGCGGGGAAGCTCTTTTTGTTGAATTCCATGAAAATAGATTTATAAATGGTAAAGAGCATACTCAGACCTTTTATGACCGTGACTGGAATATGCTGGATTTAAGGCAAAAGGGAATAGGGGCGTCTCTTATTAAGGCACCAAAACCCGAACATTTGGACAAGATACTTTCTTTATCGGAACAGCTATCCAAAAACATTTGCCACACAAGGATAGACTGGTATATTTCAGAGAATAAAATATATTTTGGAGAAATTACATTTTTTGATGGTTCCGGTTTTTATGCCTTTGAAACAGAGGAAATGGAAAGATATATGGGAAGTTTGATTAAACTGCCTGATAAAAAGACTATGTAATGAAAAAGATACTATTTTATATTTACTCCCTTAATAAGGGAGGGGCCGAAAGAGTGCTTCTCACTCTTGCAGATAAATTGAATAAGGATGAGAATACAGAGATAGTTATAGTCACTGATACTGTGGATGAAAGAGAATATAAGCTACCACAGGGGATTCGGCGTATAAACTTAGAAGAAACATCTGTATTTGTCAATCTTGCTAAATTAAATGTAAGATTAAAGGGAATAGCTCGCTTGCTTAGTTTTAGGAAAGTTTGTAGGAATGAAGCTCCTGATAAAATAGTGGCATTTATGGTATCAGGAGCAATCCGTGCCATCCGGGCAACGGCATTTAGTAAATATAAAGTTATTGCAGCGGTGCGCTCTAATCCTTATGAAGAGTTTGGAGAAGATAAGGCTCATAAAAGGCTTATCAAGACATTTGCTAATGCGGAAAAAATAATTTGTCAGACAGAATATCAAAAGGATTTTTTCGTAGGGCTTATAAACAAATGCAGAGTTATATTTAATCCAATATTTGATGATTTTGAGATGATACCATATAGTGGGGAAAGAGAAAAAACAATAGTATCAACGGGACGTTTATTTGATTACAAAAATCATAAGCTTTTAATAAATGCATTTGTTAAATTGGCGGATAAATATCCTGATCATAAGCTTATTATATATGGAGAGGGACCGTATAGACAGGAATTAGAAGAGGAAATAAACGCTCTATCACAAGTAGCCCTTAGTACCCGTAGCAATTTGAAAGATAGAATTCTTTTGCCGGGAGATAGCGAAAACGTGGCGGAGGATATAAGGAGAGCAAGTGTATATGTATTGCCATCAGATACAGAGGGAATGCCAAACGGATTAATGGAGGCTATGGCATTAGGGCTTGCTTGTATATCTACAGATTGTCCTTGTGGAGGTCCCGCAAGCTTAATAGAAGACGGAGTAAATGGATGCCTTGTTCCTGTTGGCGATGTGGAGCTAATGACAAAGAAATTGGATGAAGTATTATCAGATATAAATTTACAAAATAAATTAGGAAACGAAGCTACTAAAATACGTGACATCTGCAATGCTGATAGGATTGCAGATATGTGGAGAAAAGAGCTTTATGAACACAATCAACAATAAGAAAAATTTCATACAGACCTATTCTCTGGCAGCTATAGATATAGTATGTATATTGATTGCATATATAATATCATTCCGACTAAGATATAGAGGAAGCATAAAAATGGGACAGATAGATATTTCCATCTGTCTTGTTTTAGTGGTGCTCAGTCTGGTATTTAGTCTTATATTAGATTGGAATCATTTTATCTTTAAACGCGGATATTTTGATGAATTTTTAGCAGTGCTTAAATATATATTAAGTATGGCATTTATGCTTGGCTTTATAGTATTCGCCTTTAGGCTGGGAGTAACTTTTTCGCGTTTTGTATTTGGAGCCTTTGCCATTACAGATGGGATACTGACCTATGTGTCTCACATTCTGTTTAAAAAGTATTTGGGAACTTTTTACAGAAGAAGCTCCAGTTCAGATAAAATTGCTATTATAACATACAAAAAGTATGCAGAAGAAATAATAAAAAATATGCGTAATGACGGAGAATGGGGCAGTGAGATTATTGGCATAATTCTCTTAGATGCTTCCGGTGAAAATGAGGATGTCATTGAAAATATCCCTGTATTTTCAGGAGTAGGAGACTTATCGGCAATATTGGGGACTCTTACAATGGATATTGCTTTTTTATATGCTCCCAAGCTGGAGGAGTCAGAAAAGAACGATATCATTAATATGTTAGAGATTATGGGGGCAACTTGTTATCTAAGCCTGGGCAGCCATATGAATTCACAAAAGGTAGGAGAATTTGCAGGTCATACCGTTATTGCATATGATAATAATTTTATTGATTATAGGCGTAGGCTCATAAAGCGTATATTCGATATAATTTGTGCATTTTTGGGGATGTTAGCTATGGTTATAATGTATCCCTTTATTGCTTTGGCAATCAAGCTGGATTCTCCGGGACCGGTTTTGTTTAAACAATTAAGAATCGGTAAAAACGGCAGAAGATTTTATATGTATAAATTTCGTTCTATGTATACGGATGCAGAAGAGCGGAAAGCAGAATTGATGGAGCAAAACGAAGTAAGCGGTCTTATGTTCAAAATGGAGAAAGATCCAAGAGTTACTAAAGTAGGAGCGTTTTTACGAAAAACCAGTCTGGATGAGTTTCCACAGTTTATAAATATATTAAAAGGCGATATGAGCATGATTGGCACCCGCCCACCAACAGCCGAAGAGTTTGAGCAGTATAATCTGCATTATAGACGTAGGCTTAGTATTACACCTGGACTTACAGGTATGTGGCAGGTTAGCGGTAGAAGTGATATTAAGGATTTCGATAAAGTTGTTGAGCTGGATTTGGAGTATATTGATAACTGGTCGTTGACTTTAGATATGAAGATTTTTATTAAAACTATAGGTACGGTTTTAAAAGCGTCCGGTTCACGATAAGGAATATTGTTATGACAATTACGAATAGTATAATTAATAAAAATCATTCAGAGTTTAGATACAGTAAGTATATCACCCCTATAACATTTGGGGTGATATTTTTGTGTCATTTTTTGGTATTTTTAGCATTTTATCCGGGATTATGCATATATGATTTGGATACTCAAATAGCACAATGGAATTCAAAAATATTTTGTGCTAATCATCCATTGCTACATACATTATTTATAGGCTTTTGCTACGATATGTTTGAAAACCGTAATAATGGATATGCTATAGCTACGCTAATACAGCTCATAATAGTGGATGGTTCAATGTGCTATGGAAGCTGGTATCTGGGAAAAAGAATTTCAAAAAAATGGATGTATATAATTTTGACAGGATTTTATGCAATCTTTCCTGTTAATTCTTTATTGGCAATATCTCATACAAAGGATATATTATTTGCGGCATTGGGACTGATATTTATTGTTGATTGCAAACGTATTTTGGATGGAGAAGATCTAAAGATTGTAGGCATTATACGTATAGTTATAAATACGACATTACTACTTTTAATGAGAAATAATGCAATATATGCTATGGCTCTTACTGTTGTCTTTATGCTGATTGTAATTATTGTTCAAAAAATTAGTAAGAAAATAATAGATAAAGTTGTTATAAAAATAATGTTAATTTGTATATTAGCCATATTTTTTGCTTTTTTGGGAAATAAGTTATTGATGAAAGCAACTAATGCAACAACAGGTTCTATAAAAGAAATGATGAGCATTCCTGCTCAAATAATGGGGCGAATTTATAATACATCAGCGACAGATGAGGAAAAAGAACTGATACTTGAATATATTCCAGCGGCAGAAGAATATCGTTACTATTTGTCTGATATTATGAAAAGAGATTTACCTTTTGAAATATGGGAGTCAAAATGCAAGCATTTTTTACTTGATACAGCGATTATAGCAATAAAACACCCTTGGGAAAGCATAAAGGCGGTATGGTTTAGTGTGCAGGGATACTTTGATATACTACATTGTCCATACTCATCAGATTTCTTTTTCTTAGCTAAGAATAAATATATGGCAGATGCGGTATTAGACACAAAGATACCGGGTATACTCAATATTTATACTAAGCTTTTTAACAAAACAGATATATATGGATATAACCCGGTAATTATATTTTTGAATATAGCTATATATGTATGGGCAATAATAATTGCGTTTGCGATGGGATTTATAAGAAGAAGATGGCGCGAGTCACTTCCGTATATTTTTTTAATTGCACTTCTATTGACACTATTAGCAGGTCCGGGGGCAATTATCCGATATGCATATATTTATATTATATCTGCTCCCATTGCAATTTATGATATAATAAACCGTCCAGTGGACGGTTTATCCCGCCGGTAGAGTTGGCGGACGGTTTATCCCGCCGGTAGAGTTGGCGGACGGTTTATCCCGCCGGTAGAGTTGGCGGATGGTTTATCCCGCCGGTAGAGTTGGCGGACGGTTTATCCCGCCGGTAGAGTTGGCGGACGATTTATCCCGCCTGTAAGACAAGTGGTTTTAAATATGTGGTATAATACTGCGTAGATATGGAGAGAATATATGCAAATACAGGATTTTATAGACATAATAGAATCAAAATTTTATACAGGTGTTCCGGATTCTCAGTTAAAAGCCCTATGCGATTACTTGGTTAATACATATGGAGTTAATAATAAGCATCATATTATAGCAGCAAATGAGGGAAACGCAGTTGCTTTGGCAGCAGGTTTTCATCTATCAACTGGAGAAGTGCCTGTAGTATATATGCAAAATAGTGGTGAGGGAAATGTTATAAACCCTATAGCCTCCCTATTGGATAATCATGTTTATGGAATTCCTGTGATATTTATAATTGGATGGAGAGGGGAACCGGGGATACCTGATGAGCCTCAGCATATATATCAAGGGGAGATTACCTGCAAGCTTTTAGAAGATATGGGAATTGAATATGCTGTTTTTGATAAGAACACATCTGTAAATGAATTCAAGGCTTATATGAATGATTTTCGTGCAAAATTAAAGTTGGGCAATAGCGTTGCGGTAGTAGTTCGTAAGGGGGCCTTAAGTTATGAAGAAAAGGTAATATATTCAAATAATAATTCTATGTCTCGAGAAGAGATTATTGAGCATATTACTAAATATACAGGTAATGATCCTGTAGTTGCAACAACGGGTAAGGCAGGAAGAGAACTGTTTGAAATTCGTGAAAGAGATAATGAAAGTCACCAGTACGATTTTTTGACAATAGGTTCTATGGGGCATGCAAGCTCTATTGCTATGGGGATTGCAATAAACAAACCTGACAAGAAAGTCTGGTGCATCGATGGAGATGGTGCAGTAATAATGCATATGGGTGCTATGGCGGTAATTGGAGCTAATAAGCCATCCAATATGGTTCATATCGTTATTAATAATGGTGCTCATGAAACTGTGGGAGGGATGCAAACAGCCGCAGGAGCGATAAATCTTAAGGATGTGGCAAAAGCTTGTGGATATCAATATATCACATCCGTTGATAATTTTAAGGATTTAGATTTGGCACTTGTGGAAACTAAATCTTTAGCAGCCTTAGCTTTTATTGAAGTAAAATCATCAATAGGAGCAAGAGAAGATCTAGGGCGTCCTACGACAACACCAAAAGAAAATAAGATAGCATTTATGGAAAATTTAAAAAATACTAATTAAAATAGTGGGCAAATCTATATCATAAAAGAATTGGAGAATGAATGAGCGTAATAAGAAAGGCCTTTTATGTATTAAAAGATAAAAAGGCAAAATTAATATTTTTAATAATAATTATATTGCTGGGTTCACTTTTAGAACTTTTAGGGGTAACTGCTATTTTACCTTTTATAAATGTTGCCCTTACTCCGGATTCAGTTTTTGATAATGAAATATTATTTTTGATATATAAAACTTTGGGACTGACAAGTTCGACGGATTTTTTAATTATCTTAGGTATTACACTTATAATAGTCTATGTTGTAAAGAATATATATGTGATTTTGATGAATAATTACATATACAAATTTTCGTATCAAAATCAAAAGGAATTGGCATGTCGATTATTAACAGCTTATTTAAACCAGCCATTTAGTTATTTTGCTAAGCATAATAGTGCAGACTTTATTAGAAATCTTAATGAAGATACTATCTATTTTTTTGAAACTATAGTAGCCTCATTACAATTTATTGCAGAATTAACTGTATGTATTTTATTAGGTGCGACGCTTTTATGGATGGATCTGGGTTTAACCATAGGCATGGGGGGTGTCTTGGTCCTATTTGTACTAACAGTCTTTCGTACACTAAAAAGAAATTTAGAGATAAAGGGTGGTCAGTGTCGTGGATACAAAGCTGAAATGTATAAATGGATTCTCCAGGCGACAGGAGGTATAAAAGAAACTAAAATTTTAGAAAAAGAGAAATTTTTCAATAAAAAATATGAAAGCTTATATGGGCTGTTTGCGGAAGACTATCGTAAATATAAAATGTTTGCTTTTTTGCCACGTCCTCTTATGGAAACAGTGAGTATTTGTACATTATTAGTTATTGTGCTTATTAAAATTGCCAGTGGGGCAGATATGACCAGATTTATTCCGGTATTATCGGTATTTGCTGTTGCAATATTTAGAATGTTACCATCATTTAATAGATTAGCCACATATGTAAGTCAAATTATGTTTAATCGCTCTAGTGTAGAGAGCATATATAAAGATTTAAAAGAATTTGAAAATCAGCCCTTTGTGGAAGAGACAGATAACGTCGAAATTAATTTTGAGAGTAAAATAGAACTCAAAGATGTTTCGTTCAGATATCCGGATTCTGAAGATGATGTTATTGTGAATGCAGAAATGACAATTAGTAAAGGAAAATCAGTTGCTTTGATAGGTCCATCAGGCGCAGGGAAAACCACTACCGCAGATATAATTTTGGGTGTATTGGAAACCACATCGGGTAAAGTGCTGGTAGATGGTGTACCAATAAATCCGATGTCAGTAGCATGGCATAAAAAAATAGGATATATACCACAGAATATATTTATTATGGACGATACAATCCGTAATAATATAGCCTTTGGCGAGGATGAATTAACAATATCAAATGAAAAACTGTTAAAGGCCATAGAGGGAGCACAACTTAAAGAATATATAGATTCCTTACCGGATGGTTTAGACACTGTTGTGGGTGAGCGAGGAGTCAGACTATCTGGTGGGCAACGTCAAAGGATTGGAATTGCAAGAGCATTGTATTTTGATCCGGAAGTATTGGTACTTGATGAAGCCACATCGGCTTTAGATAATGATACAGAACAGGCTGTTATGGAAGCGATTGATAACTTGGCAGGCTCTAAGACTTTACTTATTATTGCCCATAGGTTATCTACAATTAGAAACTGTGACATAGTTTACGAGATTAAAGATAAGAAGGTAAAAGTGATAAATGACAAATGATAATATGCAACATATATGTGTGGTGGGATATAACTGGTCCGGCTCTAGCGCAGTAGTGGATTTACTCAAAGAGTTTAAAGAGAATTGGGATCCGGAAGCTGAATTTTTTATGCTTACTCAGCCACACGGAGTAATGGATTTGGAAAATGTACTCTTTGAAAGATGGGATCCGCATAATGTTGATATTGCAATACATGATTTTATGGATTTTGCAGAAAATATTAATAGAAATCAGGGCAAGTTTCAAAGGGGGATTAATTACGAGAACCATTTCAAAGGGAAATTTTTAGAAGCAACAAGAAGCTTTATAAATGATATTACAGATTATACTTTTGAAGGATATTGGTGGATATATGATTTTAGGAAGCCGTATATAAAATGGCTGGTGGAAAAAATAAGTAATAAATTTGTCCCCAAAGAAAAACTTGAAACTATGTATTACTCCAGACCAAGTAGAGAAGAATTTTATGAAGCTGTTAAAAAATATATGAACAGACTTGTAAAAACAATATCAGAAGATAAAAATTGTCATAATATCATTTTAGACCAAGCAGTGCAACCGCAACATCCGGGAAAAGCTTTCGATTATTTTGACAATGCTAAAGTTATTGTGGTGGATCGTGACCCCAGAGATATTTATTGTGATTTAGTTGAATTAAAAAAGCTAATTGGAAAGGATATTTCTGTTACTCACGATACTTCAAAGTTTGTAAAATGGCATAAAGACTATAGAAGCTTCGGGAAAATTAAAAATGATAGAATAATGTATTTACAGTTTGAAGATTTGATAAAAGATTATGATAAAACTGTGAAGAAAATTATTGATTTTGTCAGTGATGGAAAAGGGCTGACTTGGGAAAAGCCGGGAATGTATTTTAAGCCACAAATCTCTGCAAGAAATGTAGGAAAGTTTAAGGATTTCCCTTATCTAGAAGAGATAAAAAATCTCGAGAGAGAATTAGGGGAATTCTTGTATAACAAAGAAAGCTGAATAAATGGAAAAGATAAATAGAAAAGATAAAATAGTATATATGGTATTTTCTGCGGATATGATACACAGTGGTCATTTGGCTATTATTCACAAAGCAGCAAAACTGGGACGCCTGGTTGTAGGCTTGCTTTCTGATGAGGCAGTAGCGGGATATAAAAGATATCCATTATTGCCCTATAAGGAAAGGGAAGCTTTAGTAAGCAATATAAAAGGTGTAGACCAAGTAGTAGAACAGACAGAATTAAGCTATCGTAACAACTTAGATAAAATAAAACCTGATTATGTTGTCCATGGAGATGATTGGATTAACGGTTTTCAGAAGCCGGTAAGAGAAGAAGTTATATCAATATTAGCATCATATGGAGGGGAACTTATAGAATATCCATATACTGCTAATATTGAGTATGACTATATGGAAAAAAAGGCGATTGCAAGATTGTCATTACCCGACTCAAGACGTGGAAGACTTAGAAAGCTAATAGAAACAAAAGGCCTGGTTACAGCACTGGAAACACACAGTGGAATAACCGGACTTATTGCTGAGAAAACCACGGTATATCAAGAGGGAAGAGCCGTCCAGTTTGATGCTATGTGGATATCGAGCTTATGTGATTCTACTGCCAAGGGAAAACCGGATATAGAATTGGTTGATATGACTTCTAGATTTAGAACTATTGATGATGTTATGGAAGTTACAACGAAACCAATTATATTTGATGGTGATACAGGCGGACTAGTTGAGCACTTCGTATACACTGTGAAGACTTTAGAGCGTATGGGAGTGTCGGCAGTAATAATTGAGGATAAAACAGGGCTTAAAAAGAATTCTTTATTTGGTACAGAAGTAGCACAAGTACAGGATAGTATTGAAAACTTTTGTGCTAAAATTTCAGCAGGAAAAAAAGCACAAAAAACTTACGAATTTATGGTAATCGCTAGAATTGAAAGCTTGATTTTGGAATGTGGAATGGAAGATGCACTAAATCGAGCTAAGGAATATGTTGCGGCAGGAGCTGATGGGATAATGATACACAGCAGGCAAAAACAACCGGATGAAATATTTGAGTTCGTAGAAAAATTCAGACAAGATGATAACGCTACACCGATAGTGGTAGTTCCCACTTCTTTTAATTCAGTAACAGAAGATGAATTTAAGAAAGCAGGAGTAAATGTTGTAATATATGCAAATCAATTAACTCGGAGTGGTTTTCCTGCAATGAAAAATGTAGCTGAAACAATATTGAGAAATCATAGAGCTTTAGAGGCAGATGCGCTGTGTATGCCTATTAAAGATATAATTACACTCATTCCGGAGGATAGTGAATGAAGGCGTTAATTCTAAACTCGGGGATGGGCACCCGAATGGGGAGTGAAACAAAAAAACATCCTAAATGTATGACAAAGATTACAGAGCAAGATACTATACTTAGCAGACAGTTAAAACAGTTGTCTGAAAAAGGTGTGAAAGAGATTGTCATAACAACAGGATATTTAAGAGACATATTGAATGAATATATTGATAGCCTTAAATTACCGTTGCAGATTTCGCTAATCCATAATGCAGACTATGCATCTACAAATTATATATATTCCATATATCTAGCATATAAAGAACTTATTAATCAAGATGTTCTTATTCTGCATGGAGATTTAGTATTTGATGATAGATGCCTTGATTTGTGCTTGGAAAGTGATTATTCGTGTGTAACTGTTGATAAAATATTACCATTGCCGGAAAAAGATTTTAAAGGTGTGATTAAGAACGGTAGAGTTATATCTGTAGGAATTTCTTTTTTTGAAAATAGTGTTGCGTTGCAACCAATGTATAAATTATTTAAAGATGATTGGAATATATGGCTTAACGAAATAGCAGCTTTTTGTGAAGATAATAATAGAAAATGCTATGCCGAAGAGGCATTTAACCGTGTGTCAGATAGAATGAATGTAATTCCATTAGATATAAATGGAAACTTTTGTGGTGAAATTGATAATGCAGACGATTTGTTGATAGTGAGAAAAAGGCTGAGATGACCAATATTATTATTAATAAAATAGAAGATTATTCATATTTATCCAAATATTTTGAGGAAAAGAAGCTCTTCAAGGTAATGTCAATTCATGGGGGAGCGTACGAGAAACTTCCAATTAAACTATATTTGGAAAAGCTATGTCTGGAAAAAAAAATAGACATAGTACATTTTACGAATTTTGTACCTAATCCTACATATGCTTCTATAATAGATGGAGTAGAATTGTGTCGTAAGAATAATATTCAATGCATAATCGCAGTTGGCGGTGGCAGTGCTATTGATGTAGCAAAGTCGATAAAAGCATATTGTAGTATGGATGAAAGCCAACCTTATTATGGGCAGGATATAAAAAAAAATAGTATAGAACTTGTAGCCATCCCTACTACCGCCGGTACTGGGAGTGAAGCTACGCATTTTGCAGTTATTTACAGAGATGGTCAGAAAATGTCTGTGGCTCATAATAGCTTGTTACCATCACTGGCTATTCTTGATGAGAATAATCTGAAGACATTACCCACATATCAAAGAATAGTTACAGCTATGGATGCAATGTGCCATTCTATTGAATCTATTTGGTCAATTAATGCCACAGAACAAAGCGTTCAGCTTGCTTCAGATGCACTATCTATAATAATGCATGATATGGAAGGATATATTGATAACAAGGCGGAATGCAATAAAAAAATGCTATTAGCTGCTAATTTGGCAGGACAAGCAATAAATATAGCTAAAACTACAGCGGCCCATGCTATGAGTTATATGCTTTCAAAGGAGTTAAATATACCGCACGGTCATGCAGTAGCTTTATGCTTGGCGGCAATTTGGGAAAATATGTTAAGTAGGTCTGAAAAGAACTCTTATGAAAAAGCGTTGATTAGAATTGCGGAAGTAATGAAGTGTGAAAATACATACAAAGCATTTGGGAAATATAAATCAATTATTAACAAGTATCTGCCGCCTATTGATAGGATTGATAATAAAAAAGAACTATTAGAGTCATTAGTGGATAATGTTAATATAGAACGGCTACAAAATCATCCGGTTAGTTTTGATAAAATGGAGATAGAAGAAATGTATTTAAGCATTTTTGATAGGTATATTAAATGAAAGTATTATTATTAGGCGAATATAGTGGATTCTATTATAACTTAAAAAAAGGGCTTCAGAAACTGGGAGTGGATGTTAAACTATATGCTAATGGAGATGACTGGAAAGATATTCCTGGAGCAGATAAAATTCTTTTTAAAGATATGGGAACCAATAAGCTGGTTAGAGGCTTTAATCGTATATTAATGCCAGAACTAAGCAAAGGAGATTTAAAAGGATATGATGTGGTTCAGATGGTACATGATGTTCTTTATTCGCCATATATAAATAGCCATATGGTAAATTATCTAAAAAAAAGTAATGGCAGTGTCTATGTGAACATTTCTGGAAATCATAGGACATTATATAATTCCTGGAAAGAGGGCGTACTGAGTTATTATACCTATGATGATAATCCGGAGAAATATAGTATTTTTAATAGTGACAAATTGGGTGATAGACTGTATGTGAGTTCATCGGAATATGTAGATAGTATAGTAGACGGCATTATACCCATTATGTACGAATATGCAGCAGGTATAAAAGACTATGCTAATAGAAAGCAAACAATTCAATTACCTATGGATTGTGATGACATAGAATATTCGGATAATGAGGTAAAGAATAAGCTGTTTTTTTATCATGGATTGTTACGACCGAAGGATAAAGGGGGAGCATATATTAAGGAGGCACTAGAAATAGTTAAGTCAAAATACCCTAATGATATAGATATATGTGTAGCGGATGTATTACCTTTAAAAGATTATTTGGAAGTGCTAAAAAAGGCAAATGTAATTGTTGATCAATGCAAGGAACACTGTTGGGGGATGAATGCGTGTTATGCTATGGCCTTGGGGAAAATTGTAATGGGCGGAGCATCTTATAATTCTCTTAAAGAATTTAATTTAAACAAAAGCCCAATTATACACATTAAACCTCAGGTGGAGCAGATTGTAAAACAAATGGAGTTTATTTTAGAAAATAGAGCTTTCATTTCTCAATGGGGATACAACTCAAGAAAATTTGTAGAAGAATTTCATTCTTCGGAGAAAGTGGCTAAAATGTATTTAGATGTATGGAGTAATAAATGAACATACTATTTACAACAATCACTATGCGAGGCGGTGGAACAGAGAGGGTAGTAGCTTTGCTTGCCAACTGTATGGTACGTAACGGTCATAAAGTTGCAATAATGACCATAGTGGATGGGAAGATTGAATATGAACTGGATGAAAGAATCAATATTATAGACATATCTTCTAAAAATGCAGGTGGTAAACTGAAAATTTTCAAGAGATTTAAGCTTATCAGGGATGAAATAAAGGGATTAGACAGCATTAATATATTGGCATTAGGAACAGTTGCCAGTATATATACGGTAGTTGCGAATTTGTTTTTCAAAAACAAAGTACTAGTTTCGGAGCGTAATGACCCTAATATTTTTAATGGCCATATAATAAAGGCTTATGAACGCTTTATAAGAAATTTGGTCTACATTTTTTCTAAGAAAATAATACTTCAAACTCATAAGACAAAAGAGTGTTTTCCTCGGATTTTACATAAAAAAATTGAAGTAATTAGTAATCCAATACCGACGGATATGCCAAAACCACGAAGCTGTGAGGAACGTGAAAAAACGATAATAAGTGTAGGTCGCCTTATACCATCTAAAAATCATCGTTTATTAGTAGAAGTCTTTAAAAATATTGTTGAGAAATATCCAGAATACCAACTTATCATACTGGGGGAAGGAACAGAACGTAAGAAGTTGGAAGAACTTGTGAGCAACATGGGATTAGAAAATAAAGTTTTTATTAAAGGTTTTTGTGACAATGTATATGAAGAATTAGGAAAGAATGGCATATACGTTTCTACTTCTTTAAGTGAAGGGCTGTCTAATTCGTTGCTTGAGGCATTAGCCATGGGGATACCGGTAATTGCTTCAGAATGTCCTGTAGGTGGGGAGAGAGAAAGTATAGAAGATGGAATAAACGGATATATAATCGAGCCTAATAATTCAAAACAGTTGTTTGAACGATTGGATACTTTGATATCTGATAGAGAATTATATAATAGTATGTGCGAACAATATCATACAGCTCGTTTGAAATATGATGAAAAACGCATTATGGAGGAGTGGCTTGGAGCCTTGTTATGACAATGAATAATGAAGCTAATAAAAAAGAAGCATTTTTAGCGATACTTACCCCCTCATACAACAGAGCTCATTTACTGCCTAGACTATATGAAAGTTTGTTATTACAAACAAATAAAGAATTCAAATGGATTATAGTAGATGATGGAAGCACTGATGATACTAAGGAATTATTAAGAGGATATATTGATGATGGGAAGCTGAATATAGAATATATTTATCAGCATAACGGCGGAAAACATCGTGCACTTAATAATGGGATACAACAAATAAAAAATGAACTTACATTTATTGTAGATAGTGATGATTATCTTCCTAATGATGCTATAGAAATAATATCAAACTATAATAGCCAATATAGGCATAGTGATGAAATATGTGGATATTCATTTCTTAGAGTTTATGAAGACGGAACTGTAAATACGGGATATTTTCCTAAAGATGAATGGATTACTGATTTTGCCACTGCCAGAATAAAGAATAATTTATTGGGCGATAAGGCCGAGGTCTTTAAAACTAATATATTAAAAGAATATCCTTTTCCGGAATATGAGAAGGAAAAATTTTTGCCGGAAGATATTGTATGGATGCAGATGTCTTGGAAATACAAAATGGTGCATATAAATAAATGCATATATATAAGTGAATATCTAGAGGGCGGCTTAACAAAATTAGGCAGGGATATGAAGAAAAAATCTCCGAAAGGTATGATATTACGCTCTAATATATATCTTGACACAAAGGGACTGGGGACTGGGGTATATATAAAAATGATGCTATTATATATAATATATGGTTATTATGCAGAGATGAAGTTTGCAGAGATGTTGAAAAGAACAAATAGAAAGTTTTTATATTTGCTTCTTTTCTTGCCGGCTAAATTATTACTGATTAATTGGTAGGTAATAGTGAGAGTGTGTAAATAGAAAATAATATGAGGTGTTACTTTGAGTGAAATATTTGATGCGGTGCAAATACTAAATTTTCCGGAAAGAGGAGATGAACGAGGAAATCTGGTAGTAATTGAAGGTGGGCAAGATATGCCATTTGACATAAAAAGAGTTTTCTATATACATGGATCCGATAAAACTGTAGTAAGAGGGCAGCATGCCAACAGAAAAACAGAGTTTGTTTTAATAAATGTAGCAGGAACAAGTAAGGTAAGAATTCTTGATGGAATGGGAAATGAGCAAGTATTTACATTGGATCAACCCAGGATGGGAATATACTTGCCCAGAATGGTATGGAAAGATATGTATGATTTTAGCGAAGATTCTGTTTTGCTTTGTTTGGCTAGTGAACATTATGATGAAAATGAGTACATAAGAGATTATGAAGAATATCAGAAGGAAATGCAGGAATTAAATGAATAGGATAAAATACGTACTGCTAAGACCATTGTTATTTTGTGGAATAGTGTTAGTTATAGGAAGCTTGTTTAGTATACTCTGTATCTTGTGTGGAGAAAAATGGAAAAATATTGATTTTGAAGATATATCAACATATGAAAGTGGTGTTGATATTGTATTACATAAGGGAGTATATGAGATAGGCATAGACTATATAACAGAAAGCAGTGATGGCTATGGGATAGCACAGGTCATTAACAAGGGCAACCCTGTAGTTCATGCTTTGGACAGCAATGTTGTACTACTGCCTTATTATCAGAATTCGGTTAATTTTGTGATATATGTTAATGATGATTTAACTTGTGCAAATATTCAAATTAATGCTACATCAGAAGAAAAACCGCTTTTTATTTCCAATATATCTATTCAAAAAAAGGCTTTTGCTAGTAAATTTTACAATGTATGGAATACTCTATTGTTTGTATTAGCAGTTACATTTGTGGTCTATGGTTTATGGTGGATTAATGTTGTATGCGATGCGGAAAAAAAATGGATTTATTTGGTATTAGCCGGGCTGATGTTTTTGGTTAATTTACCGCTATTGCTTGACTATATGCCGGATGGAGTTGATTTGGAAATTCATTTAAATAGACTTGCTGGCATAGCCGAGGGCCTTAGGGAAGGACAATTTCCTGTAAGAATTCACAGCCAGATGTGGAATGGCTATGGCTATCCTTTTGGTGTATTTTATGGAGATATATTTTATTATATCCCAGCTTTGTTTTATATATTAGGATTACCGTTATGGCGTGCGTATAGATTATACGTTTTTTTGATTAATATTTTTACAGTTATTATATCGTATTGCGCCTTTTCAAAGATGTCATATGACACTGGTAAATCCTCTTACATAGGAGCCTTTGGCTCGGGAATATATACATTGAATATGTGGCATTTATCTGCAATATATGGGCGTGCTGCGGTTGGAGCTTATACAGCTTATATGTTTATACCCCTGATTATTGTGGGACTGTGGAATTTGCTGAAAAAAGAATATTATAAAGATAATATGACATATACTATATTTCTACCATTGATAATAGGGTATACAGGAATAGCGACATCTCATATGCTCACGCTTTTAATAATGTGTTTGTTTACGTTGCTAATATGTATAGCCTATATTAGGCGAATATTTGAAGATAGAGGAATAAGGTTAGTTTTATTAATTAAAGCGGCTATTGTAACATTGCTTGCTTCATTAGGATTTTTGTTGCCACTATTGCATATGACCCAAAAACATAATTTATATATTAGTAATTTTACGGAACATATTGGGCAATATGGGATTTTTTTACCTCAGATTTTTTTTACAGAATATAAAGTTAATGGTATAGCAGAGAGTATTGAGAATTCTATTGGAGAAGATTGGCCTCAGACTATGGGGTTAGCCTTAGTTTTTGTAGGTTGCTTTGCTATATATAATTTTATTATACACAAAGAGGATGATTTTTATAGTAAGGAAGAGAGAAAGGCTTTAAGTACGACACTAATTCTTTCGACAGTAGGTATATTTATGTCTACAGTCTGGTTTCCGTATGATAAGATACAGAAAAAGTTTCCTCATATATTTAATATTATTGGGCGTATACAGACTCCTAATAGATATTTATTGGCTTCAACAGTAATTCTTGTGATAATAGGAGTTATTGTATTAAACAGTCTTTTTAAGAAAAATAATAAAACGGCACTTAGATTTTCGTATATTGTAATATTACTATTATTATGGCAAGGAATAAACTATTTTAGCACTTACTGCAATATAGCATCTAAGGAAAATTCATTAGATAAAAATTCTTCAACAATAGTTTCATACAGTAAAGATTACTTATATCTTTTTAACGGAATAAATATAAATTTGCCATATGAAGAATATAAAGCAGTATCATATGATGAGGTAGAAGTTCTTGGTGAGGCAAAGAACGGGACAAAGCATGAAATTCATTTGAAAAATTTGAGTAATGCAAGTGGTTATGTGATTCTTCCGATATATAATTATTTAGGCTATAAGGCGTATTTAAATGGTAAGCAAACTTCGATAATGGAAGATACTAATCATAGAATAGAGATAGCTATTCCGCCCAATTTTGGGGGCACATTAGAGATTAAATATGATGAACCTATTGCTTGGCGCGTTGCAGAGCTGATATCATTGCTATCGTTGATAGCCATTATCATATATGCAGTAGGATACAAGAAAAGTAATAAATATGAGCAAAACACGAAAAAATAAAACAAAAAAAATATCCAAAACTTCACACCCCTCCCTCATAACCAACTGGATATACTGCCACAAAGACAGCATTTCAGTTCGGGACCTACAGCAGGCGTTAAAAGGTCGTTTTCGCACAGAGCTTTGGGAAGAGGCCGGAGTTTTTGAGATTAATCTTAGTGAGTCAGATATGGACTTTGAATATGCGGAAGCTGATAGAGATGTGGAGTTTATTGTCGAAAATGATATATTCTCCGTATATTTTGTATCCTTTGGAGCGGAGGCGGCTAGAGAGGCTAGAGAGGCCATGGAGGATATAGTAAAAGAATTGGGTGGCTTTTTTGTGGCAGATAATGATGATTTAACACCAAGGATTGGATAGATAGTATGCAGGATGTTCTGTGGGCAAAGAAAAATATCGAAAACGGTATATTTTACTGGTTGCCTCTTAGAGTGCATTTGGAAGACTGCAAGGGGATGTTGGAATGTTTATGGGAGCATTGGCTGTGCACGGGACAGAAAAAACTTATAGCGGACTCTCTGTATTTTACAGACGGGCGTGTCATTACTGATAGAGAAGAACTGGCAAAGCGGCTAGCCTGCTTTTTGGGTGCAGTTCATGATATTGGTAAGGCCACGCCCGTTTTTCAATCTATGAGAAGATATGGAGAATATACTGAACTGGAAGAATATCTTTTAGGCCGATTAGAAAGCTTTGGCCTTACAGGTATGAGGACTGTAACCTTTTCATCCCCAAAGCCTACAAGGCACGGCGAAGCCGGTCAGGTTTTACTAAAAAGCTATGGTGTGAAAGATGATATATCAGCCATTATCGGTGCTCATCACGGTATGCCGGCTGATGTGGGGTATGAGGATTATGATGTTGTACTGGAGAATAGGAAAAAAGAATATTTTCAATCAGAAAAACCGGAAGAGAAAATTTATAGCAAATGGGATAATATACAAAGCGATATTTTTAAATGGGCCCTTGTGAGCAATGGTTTTGAAAGTGTTGATGATTTGCCTGGTATAACGCAGCCTGCTCAGGTACTCTTGGCAGGTTTGTTAATAATGGCAGACTGGATAGCAAGTAATGAGAAATACTTTCCTCTTTTTGAACTGTATGCTTGTGACATAGAAAAAGCTTTGGAAGATGGCTTGATAAAAGATAAAGCATCAGATTTTGATACCCATTTAATGCGATTGCAAAATGGCTTTAATATATGGAAAAAGACCGACAACTGGTCTCCCCATTACATCTATGAACCATCACAGCTATATGATGAACGCTTTGGATTTGCTCCCAGAAGTATACAAGAGAAATTGCATCAGCTTATAAATACAATCAATAATCCCGGCATTATTATATTAGAGGCTCCTATGGGAGGAGGAAAAACGGAGGCAGCACTGGCTGCGGCAGAGCTGCTGGCAAATAGGACAGGAAGAAGTGGCATATTCTTTGGATTGCCGACCCAAGCTACGTCGGATGGTATATTTCCCAGGCTTCTGGATTGGATAAAAAGCTTTGAAAGAGATTTAATAGAACCGGTTTCGCTCCATCTTGTTCACGGAAAAGCCCAGTTAAATGAAGAATTTCTTAGCCTTACATATAATATTGAAGAGGACGGTGGAGATAAGCGGCTTATTGTAAATGATTGGTTTTCGGGAAAAAAGACCACATCGATGGATGATTTTGTAGTAGGAACGGTAGACCAATTTTTAATGGTTGCATTAAAGCAAAGGCATCTTATGCTTCGCCATCTGGGATTTAGTAAAAAAGTAGTGATAATTGACGAAGTACATGCATATGATGCATATATGGATCAATATCTGGAACAGGCAATTACCTGGATGGGAGCCTATGGAGTTCCGGTTATAATGTTGTCGGCAACACTTCCGGCAGAGAAAAGAATAGCATTTATCAAAGCTTATTTAAGTGGTAGAAAGACTATAAATCAAGAGGATGTAGAGTTCTCGGAAATTGAAGCAAAGCTTCAAACTATGGCTTATCCCCTGGTTACATATACTGATGGTAACAAGGCATTTATCTTTGATGACTTTATAGTAAATGAAAGAAAAGATATTGATATAATAAAAATTAATGATTGTGATTTATTTGATACGGTATGCGGTCTGTCAGAAAGTAACGGTATAATTGGTATTATAGTAAATACAGTAAAAAGAGCTCAAAATCTGGCGCATATATTTGTAGATAAATTTGGCGATGACAAAGTGGAAGTTTTACATTCGGGGTTTATTGCAACAGAACGAGTGAAAAAAGAAAAGGATCTTATTAGAAGCATTGGAAAAGATGCCACGCGTCCGGATTTTAAAATTATAATTGGCACTCAAGTAATTGAGCAGTCCTTGGATATTGATTTTGACGTTATGATAAGTGACTTAGCCCCAATGGATTTGCTTTTGCAAAGAATGGGCAGACTACACAGACACCCCATTAAAAGGCCGGAAAAACATAAAAAGCCAACATTTTATGTGGTAGGCACAAGTGCTAACTTCAAGTTTGATGAGGGTTCAGCATATGTTTATGGAAATTATATTCTGGCTATGACGCAAAAATACTTAAAGGACTGTATATCTATTCCTAACGATATTTCGCCTTTGGTGCAACAGGTTTACGCATTTATTGCAGATGAAACCATAAATGAGAAAAATGATAGTCTGTCGCCGGATATAATGGGCTTCCAAGAGAAATATAAAGCAAGGAAAAAACAAAAGGAAGCAAGAGCAAAAAATTACAGACTTGCTAATCCCGAAATGCTTAGAACAAATAAAAAAAATTCAAAAACTTCAAGAAATCCAAAAACTCCAAATCTTATGTCCTGGCTTAAAAATTCACTGATAGATGATAGCGAGGAAAGGGGCAATGCTCAGGTAAGAGATAGCGAGGATAGCATAGAAGTAATTGCTATTAAAAAAATGGGTAACGGATATGGATTGTTTGGAGAAAAAGAGGCAATTTCAGAAAGGATTTACGAATTTGACGTAGCAAAAGCAGTTGCACGAAATACCATAAAGCTACCGGCATATTTAACAAAAGAATATAATATTGATAATACAATAGAGTTTCTGGAAGCCTATAATATGAAGCACTTGCCCGAATGGAGAAATATATTATGGCTTAGGAGTTCATTAGGTATTATCTTTGATGAAAATAATGAATGCTTGGTACCGACAGGCAATAAAATGGTATTATTGCACTATGACGAAAAATATGGGATTTCTATGAGTATAGCGGAGAAAGGGAGCGATTGATTGGGAAAATTTAATTTATTGTATGAACCTTGGATTTTGGTTGTAGATGAAAAAATGGGAGAAGTAAAAGATGTGTCGCTAAAAGAAATATTTCAAAATGCACATCTGTATAAGGGCTTAGCGGGAGATACAAGGACACAGGACTTTGCGATTTTAAGAGTGCTATTAGCGGTACTTCATACAGTCTTTTCAAAGTTTGATGCAGATGGACAGCCATATTCGTTTATTAAGCTAGATGAGCGGTTTAGGCAGATAACAAAGGTGGGGAAAGATTATGAAGCTGATTATAAGGAAGAACTATTAGACACCTGGTATCTTCTGTGGGAAAAAGGACAATTTCCAGATATAATTTGTGATTATCTTGAAAAATGGAGTGATAGATTTAATCTGCTTGATGATAAATATCCATTTTTTCAGGTATTGGAAGAAGATATAAGCGGAAATGCTATAACGATCAAAAATGCCACCAGGGTTAGTGGTAAAAATATTAACAGACTTATTTCGGAAAGCGAAAACAAGGTGGCTCTGTTTGCGCCTAAAGCTGCAAGTACCAGAGAATGTCTTACTTATGCAGAAATTTCCAGATGGCTCATAACCTTCCAAGGCTATACGGGAGCCTTTGACAAAGCGAAATTTTCAAGTAAATATACTTACAAGCCCTCAAAAGGCTGGCTTTTTGATTTGGGAGGAGTTTTTATAGAGGGAGATAATCTTTTTGATACCCTTATGCTAAACTTTTTTATTACGCAGGATGAGGGAAATAATTTGCTTAATATTCAGAAACCATGTTGGGAATATAGCAGCAATGAAATAATAAAGAATTATTTTTTGAACTATTTTGATACTCATTCCAAAGAGGCAATAATTGATAATATTGCCGGATTGTATACAGCCTGGAGCAGGGGAATTCATATAAATCCGGAGATAAAAGAAAATACACCTTTTAGCTGCAATATAGTAAAGCTTCCCAATATAGTTCACAGGGACAACTTTATAGAGCCTATGACTTTATGGAAATATAATGAACGCGGGGATGATAAAAACCACACAACTCCAATAAAACACAGGGCAAATAAAGCTTTTTGGCGTTCGTTTGGATTGATATCAGGAGAGCAGGATAGAAAACCGGGAGTGATACAATGGCTTGAAGAAATTAGCAGAGGGCTTGCAGACTGCGAGAACAATGAACGTTATAAACTTTTAAGCAATTTGAAATTGAATATTTCCGCCATAAGTATGCAGGATGATGGCAATGCTACTTCCTGGGTACCTACCGATGAGGTAATAGACTATATTTCCGTAGATGGACATATTATGACGGATATAGACAAAGACAGGGCATGGGTAAGCAAGATAAATGAAATAGTAGATTACACACAGCATATAGTTGATAAGACTTACGGTATTTTTATCAATGATATAAAGGAAATTAGAAATATTTCAGAAGAGTCTTTTAACAATCATATGAAAGAAGAGCTGTATTCCAAAATAAATAAGCCTTTTATTGAATGGCTTGCAGACATACATATTGATGATGAAAAGGAAGCTACAGAGGAAAAATGGAAAAAAATCCTATTTAAGCTGGTGTTAAAAGAGGCTAAAGAGGTAGTTGGAAACTCTAATTTCAGAGATTATAAAGGAATATCTGAGAAAAAAGACAGTAAGGGAAATGTTGTGAAATTAAGTGGAAATAAAAATATTGCAACGGCATATAATGCACTGAACTATTATTTAAATAAAGTACTGAAAGGAGGGGGCAATAATGCAAAGTAATAATGAATTGGCTTTAAGAGTATGTTTGATGTTGGAGAAATTGGAAAATTCAGATATACCCTATGTTAAGGCAAGGCTTGCCAATGTGCGCCATTCAATAGGCAGACCAATAAGCGAAAGTATGGAAGCCTGGCAGTTTGTTTTTGAAAATTTGCCTGATGATTTAAGGGGTAACAAAGTCTTAAATAATAATGAAAAGGTAGCTATGACGGTGCTGCAATTATATGCCATATACAAACAGGGCAATTCAGATGCAATAATGGCAGAGGATGAGGCAACCGAGAAAAATATGGGTTATGTATTTAGAAGCCTAAGGGATGAGGAGGATACTATTGCCATAGATAATAGGTTTAATACTATGCTTACGTCAGATAGCTTTGAAGAGTTGTCCTATCATTTGAGAACGATGATAAAAATACTCAAGTCAAAGAATAGAAATATAAAGATTGACTATGGAAGATTAGCAAAGGATTTAAAGCAGTTTGCTGATGGATATGATGAAGATTTAAGACTTAATTGGGCAAGGGACTATTATAGCTATAAAGGAGAAAAGAAAGATGAAGAGTAGTGAGAGATTATTTTTGGATATTCATGCAATACAGGTACTTCCGCCCTCCAATATTAACAGGGATGACACAGGAAGCCCTAAGACAGCGCAGTATGGTGGTGTAAGACGAGCCAGAGTAAGCTCACAGTCATGGAAAAAGGCTATGCGCGATTATTTTGGAGAAAAGTGTGGGGTAAGGACGAAAAGACTTCCTAATTACATTGCAAAAAGCATAATCGAGATAGATACTTCTATAGAAGAAAATGAGGCTTTAGAAATGGCAAAGACATTATTGGATAACTTTGCTAAAAAGAGTAATGGTAAAGATAAGAAAAAGGTATTTCCTCTGGATAAGGATGGAAACATAAAAGTACTATTTTTTCTTTCTAAGAGACAAGCTAGAAACTTGGCACAAGCAGCTATAGAAAAAAAATATAACTATAATTTTTTGAAAGAAAGTTTAGATAAAGATTATTCTTTAGACATTGCTCTGTTCGGAAGAATGGTTGCGGAGGATGTGGATTTAAATATGGATGCCTCTTCGCAGGTAGCACATGCCATTTCTACGCACAAAATACAAAACGAGTTTGACTTCTTCACAGCATTGGATGATTTTTCACCGGAGGATACTGTAGGCGCGGGAATGCTTGGTAATATTGAGTTCAATTCTTCAACATTATACAGATATGCCAATGTAAATGTGCATCACTTGCGTGAACAGCTTGGGGATAAGGCGGATGCTATTGAAGCATTAAAGCTGTTTGTGGAAGCATTTTCTAATTCTATGCCCCAAGGAAAGATAAATTCATTTTCAAATCAGACACTTCCCAGTGCACTTGTAATTAATCTTAGAAGTGATAGGCCTGTGAGCATGGTAAGTGCTTTTGAAGAACCTGTGAAATCAGATACAGGCTTTGTGAAAAAATCAATTAGTAAATTGGTTGATGAATTTGCTAAAACAGAAAAATTTGTTAAAAAGCCTATTTTAAGTATGTTTGTAGCGGTAGATGGTAGCGAAGAGTTGGAAAATATAGGAAATGAAAAATCCTCTTTGGAGGAGCTGCTAAGTAATCTGTCGGAGGAATTGTCAAAAATACTCGATTAATAATAAGGAGCATTGAGTGAAAACAATTTTATTAAAGCTTTCAGGGCCATTGCAATCGTGGGGGGTAGCTTCGCATTTTGAAACTCGTCACACCGACTATTATCCATCAAAATCAGCAGTTATTGGCATAATTGCCGCAAGCCTTGGCTATAGAAGAGATGAGGACGAGAACATTCAAAAATTGAATGAGCTTGAATTTGCAGTACGTATAGATAAACCAGGGAATATATTGCGGGACTTTCATATTGCTCACTATGGTGCAGGTACGAAAGATGAAAGAAATTATGTGACCAATAGATATTATATGGAGGATGCAATTTTTGTGGTAGCTGTATCTCATAGGGATGATGAGTTTATGGCAAAAATTGAATATGGATTGCGCAATCCTTATTTTCAACCATATATGGGCAGGCGTTCGGCGGTTATGACTGCGGATTATATCCTTGATGTTACATCGGAGGATATAAAGACAAGTTTGGAAGAATGCGCTTGGCAGGTGTCGGAAAAGCAGAAGAAAAAAATCAATCATCCTGTTCGTTTGGAGGTTTATGCTGATAGCCATATTTCAGGCGAAACACATAAGAAGCTTAGAAAAGACAAGGTCATTTCTTTTTCACAGAAAAATAGAAAATTCAGCTTTAGATATGAAAGCAAATATTTCGTATTTGTGAACAATGATAATGATGGTGTAGTTGCCACTAAACATGATTTTTGGACTTATTTGGGAGAATGATATGTATATATCAAGAGTTGAATTGGATGTAAATAATATAGGTAAAATAAGAAATCTAACTCATGTGGGTGCATTTCATGATTGGGTAGAAAAAGGCTTCCCTAAAGAAATTGAGGGTAATGTAAGAACGAGAAAGCTCTGGAGAGTAGATAGCTTAAACGAAAAGACATATCTCATAGTAGTAAGCTATAAGGTGCCTGATACTAAAATGCTTGAGAGATACGGAGTGGAGGGAAGCGTCGAAACAAAGTGCTATGATAATTTTTTAAATTCTCTTAAAAAAGGAATGAAAATGCGCTTTAGAGTAGTGCTTAATCCGGTGGTTTCTAAGAAAAATGATGAAAACAGCAGGAGAGGTCGGATTGTACCGTGCTTGAAGATTGAAGAGCAGAAGCAGTATTTGCTGGATAGGTCTGAGAAGAATGGTTTTTTGCTATTGCCGGAAGATATAGTTATTACGGAACGAACTTCGGTTAAATTGTATAAGAAAAATTTTGATAGGGTTGATATGGTAAAAGTCTCTTACGAGGGTGTGCTAACTATAGCAGATATAGAAAAATTTAGAGAAATATTAACCACGGGCTTGGGAAAGCATAAGGCATATGGGTTTGGATTAATGACAGTTATGCCATTGGAGTAAGTATGAAAGAAAAGTATGGTGCTAAGAAAACTGAATTAAATGAGCTTCCAAGAATAAGTGATAGAGTGAGCTTTATATATGTGGAGCATTCTAAAATTAATCGGGCAGATAGTGCCATAACAGTTATGGACAGCAGAGGAATGGTAAAAATTCCGGTAGCAATGATTGGCGTGTTGCTTTTGGGACCCGGTACGGATATAAGTCATAGAGCTATGGAGCTTATTGGAGATACAGGAGCAGGAGTGGCTTGGGTTGGAGAACGTGGCGTTAGAAATTATGCTCATGGAAGAGCCCTGGCACATTCTACTAAGTTTTTGGAAAGACAAGCCAGACTTGTTTCAAATGTGCGCAGTAGGGTAGAGGTTGCGCGGAAAATGTATCAAATGAGATTTCCAGGAGAAGATGTATCCTCGTTAACGATGCAACAGCTTAGAGGGCGTGAGGGCGCTCGTGTTAGAAATGTATACCGTTCTCTATCTAAAAAATACAATATTAAATGGACAGGGCGTGAATATGATGTGGATAATTTTGAGGGCGGAACAGCAGTAAATCAGGCGCTGTCGGCAGCAAATGTAGCACTATATGGACTGGTGTATAGCGTCATCACTGCCTTGGGAATATCTCCGGGACTGGGATTTGTGCATACAGGACATGACTTATCCTTTGTATATGATGTAGCAGATTTGTATAAAGCAGAGCTAACAATGCCCATTGCCTTTGAAATTGCTTCAGTAAGTAAGCCTGATGATGACATTGGAAAAATAACTAGACTAAGGGTCAGAGATGCGTTTGTTGACGGAAAACTAATGAGTAGAATTGTAACGGATTTACAATATTTACTTGGCGTTGATACAGATGAAGAGATAAAAGCAGATGTAATAAGCCTTTGGGATGATAAGGAAAAGCTGGTGGAGTATGGAGTTAGCTATAGAGAGGGGGTATAGGTATGCCCTTGACTGTTATTACCCTTAAAAATGTGCCGGTATCGCTTCGTGGCGATTTGACTAAATGGATGCAGGAAATAGCAACAGGAGTTTATGTAGGAAATTTCAATACTAAAATACGACAACAGCTTTGGCAAAGGGTTGTAGAGAATGTAGGCGACGGAGAAGCAACAATAACTTATCAGTGTAGGAATGAAATAGGATATGCATTTGATACTGTCAATGCGCAAAGGCGAGTAGAAAACTTTGATGGTATCCCTCTGGTAATGTTGCCAAACAAAGAAAGAGCCGAAGAAAACAATTATAATTCAGGCTACAGTACTGTCGCCAGATATAGAAAAGCCAGAAAATTTTCAAGAGGCCTCCATAAATCCGATGTAAAGCCATATGTGGTTCTGGATATAGAAACAGATGGCTTGGACGGCAATAAGAATTCTATTATAGAGATTGGGGCAATAAAAATATCCGGGAACGAAGTAGAAGAATTTAGCTATTTAATAGCTTATGACGGCGATTTATCGATTGACATAACAAAACTGACAGGCATAACAAAGCAAGAAATAATTGAAAATGGAGTTCCATTAGAGGAAGCGTTAGAAAAGCTTTTGATATTTATAATGGGATGTGATTTGGTCGGCTACAACTTTGATTTTGATTTAAGATTTTTAAACAATAATTTGCAAAAGCTAGGATTAAAACCAATAGCCAATCAAAGCTATGACTTACTTAAATTTGTGAAATCTGAAAAACTATTTTTAAGTAATTATAAATTACAAACAGTACTACAAGTTTATGAAATTAATCATACTGTGCCACATAGAGCTTTGGAGGATGCAAAACTTATTTACGAGCTTTCTACAAAAGTGAATAAATTTGTAAAAATGCTGGAAAGAAAATAGCGATTTTATAGGGATTCTTTACTATATTACCTGCACGCGCAGGGGTGAACCCGAGCCATTACCGGAGCAGATAGCGAAATGGAAATATTACCTGCACGCGCAGGGGTGAACCCATTAGAAACAATCGAAGCTGGGATTTGGAGTAATATTACCTGCACGCGCAGGGGTGAACCTAACATTGTTGCTACTTGTGCCATTTCGCACGTATATTACCTGCACGCGCAGGGGTGAACCCGGTAGGCGGTGGAACGGGGTTTGATTTACGGGATATTACCTGCACGCGCAGGGGTGAACCAGGATGCCACAAGTTCCGTTTGGTTCTCCGGCGATATTACCTGCACGCGCAGGGGTGAACCTGCTAAAAATAAAAAATGGTATGCAGCAGTAAAATATTACCTGCACGCGCAGGGGTGAACCTATCAAACCCGTTTTCAAAGTACCAATCTGATAATATTACCTGCACGCGCAG
>JBHAJK010000083.1:0-66284 GCA_041826605.1 Lachnospiraceae bacterium
ATTTGGTGTACCCATTATTACTATATATCTGCCCTATATGAGGTATAGATCACTCCATAACCTCAGCGATATTCGTTTACAGGTATCAAAAAAGTATTGAATTTACTGAATAAAACACTTGATTATATGGAGAGTGGTAGAAAGACGATTAAAATAAAATTAGTTACGATAGTCACATTATTATGGGTAGTGGTAACTGCTTTTGGTAGTGCAGTATTTCTGCAAAGAAAGACAGCGGAAAATAATATGAAGATATCGGCAGAGGTGCTGATTGGACAGCTCACTGCCATGCTGGAGCACAATAAAAGTGATATTGAAGAGCTTACGGAGACGCTTAAAGAGGACTATATTGTAAGAGCACGTATGGCGGCACATTTACTGTCGAATAAGGAAAATCTAACAGTATTGAAACTTAGGAGGCTGTCAGATCTTTTACATGTTGATGAGATACACCTTTTTAATGAAAAAGGTGTTATTTATGGAGGTACGATTACAAAATATTATGGAATTTCCTTTGACTCAGGAGAGCAAACCGCGTTTTTTAAGCCTATGCTTGAGGATAAAAACCTGGCTATGTGTCAGGAACTGACTCCAAATATAAAAGATGAAAAGCCTATGATGTATGCTATGGCATGGAGAGAGGACAAAACAGGTATGGTACAGGTAGGTGTTTCTCCAACCCGTCTTTTACAGGCTATTGAAAATACAAAGGTAGAAAATGTAATCGAAACCCTGCCTAAGCGGGCTGAAATGGATTTATTTGTAGCAAATCAATATACCGGTGAGATTATCTGCGGTACTGATAATTATTATGATAATTCAAATATTTCTGAGTTTGGCTTATCTAGCTCCACATTAGCAAGGGAAGAGGGCTTTTCAGGTGTAATAAAGGTAGATAATGTTAACCGATATTGTGTAGTTAAAAATGTGGGGGAATATTATATTGTTGTGTGGCAAAAGCAGCAGGCTACAGTTAACAATATAAAATCTACCATAGCCGTCATAGTTGTTCTTACGGTACTGGTGGCTTTAACAGCAGTGCTTATTATATATGGAGTAGTTAATTATTTTTATAAGGAGGATGTTATAGAAAATCTTCCTGATGAAAAAGAGATGTTACTTAGATGCAAAAAAGTAACAAACGATATAATGAGACAGGCTCTAAATGAGGATGATTCAGAAAAAGCTTTAGAGATAACAATGTCTGAGCTGACTCGTGAGCTTGGGGGTAACAGATGTCTTTTATTTTCCGCAGGAAATGTTGATAAGGTGGCACATTTTGCCTTTGAATTAACGGATAAGCAGGGGGAAGAGGCATTTATAATTGATGAAAGGGAAATAGAAGAAGCGGATTGGAAGTGGAGTACCGCCGGAGATGACTCAGCCATAATCTTTAATAGTGATGAAGTTAAAACTCTTTCAGCTTTTGGATACAAGAAGCTTGTGGATTTAAATATAGACAATATTGTAACAATGGGACTTATGAAAAATGACATTGAACTGGGCTTTATAGCTATTGCCAATCCTGATATGGAGAGACTGGGAGATGCCGTTTCGATATTACAGCAGATGAATAAATTTATAGTATCACAGCTCAAATTATATACATCTGATATGCAAATAAAAAACAAGTAAGAGGGCAGTAAAATGAAAGTAGTAGTATTAGCAGGCGGGATAAGCACAGAGAGAGATGTGTCACTGGTATCAAGTGCCAAGATTTATGAGGCTCTTAAGAAAAATGGGCATAATGCAGTTATAGTAGATGTATATTTGGGATATAAAGAGGATGCTACGGATATTTTTGAAAGAGATGTGGATTGGACAAAGGAGATTTCTGCAATATCCGACATAGCACCTGATATAGAGAGTATAAAGGCTCTTAGAGAGGATGGAGGAGTAAGCTTTTTTGGACCCAATGTGCTTAATATATGTCAGATGGCAGATGCGGTATTTATGGGACTCCATGGAGAAAATGGAGAAAATGGAAAAATACAGGCGGTATTTGACCTTTTCGGTATTAAATACACGGGAACAGGCTGTTTAAGCTCTGCAATTTGTATGAATAAACAGGTATCCAAGGAGCTTATGGCATATAATGGAGTGCCGGTTCCCAAAGGAATACTTTACAGAAAAGGGGATAGTACCAAAAACACAGTGGGATATCCTTGTATGGTAAAGGTATGTAACGGAGGCTCCAGTGTAGGTGTATCCCTGTGCAATAATGCTGAGGAATATGAGAAAGGCTTGCAAACTGCCTTTGATTTAGATGAAGAAGTATTAGTGGAAGAATTTATACGTGGGCGTGAATTTTCTGTAGGTGTAATAGACGGAAAGGCTATGCCCGTTATAGAAATAGCGCCTAAGACAGGTTTTTATGATTATAAAAACAAATATCAGGCAGGCTCAGCCATTGAAACCTGCCCTGCTAATATTGATGAACATAAAACAAGAGAAATGCAGACCTATGCAGAGCGTGGTTATAGGGCTCTTAGACTTGAAAGCTATGCTCGTCTGGACTTTTTAATGAATGAAAAGGGAGAATTGTACTGCTTGGAAGCTAATACGCTACCGGGAATGACTCCTACAAGCCTGCTTCCACAGGAAGCAAAAGCCATGGGAATAGAATTCCCTGAGCTTATTGAAATAATGCTTAAAAGTGCATTGGATAAATAAGGAATATTATGAAAAATATGACACTTAAGACTGTGGCTACAGCCTGTGGGGGAAAATTGTATTTTGAGGAGCTGGCCGATAATATCACGCAGGAAGCCTCTCAGGTCATTATTGACTCAAGACAGATAGAAAAAAACGGAATATTTATTGCAACAGTGGGAGAGCGAGTGGATGGACACAGCTTTATTCCTGCTGTCTTTGAAGCAGGGGCACTGGGAGTAGTCTGTGAAAAGCTGCCGGAAAATCCAACAGGTGCCTGTATACTTGTGGATAATTCCTTTCAGGCGCTTAAGGATATAGCTACATTTTATAGACAACAGCTTGATATAAAGGTGGTGGGAATTACCGGAAGTGTGGGAAAAACCAGTACTAAGGAATTTTTGGCATCTGTGCTATCGGTAGGCTTTGATATATGGAAAACTCAGGGGAATTTCAATAATGAAGTAGGAGTTCCACTTACTATTTTACAGGTACGGAAAAATCATAAGGTACTGGTTTTAGAAATGGGAATAAACCATTTTGGAGAAATGACACGACTAAGTGCCATTGGAAAGCCTGATATTGTGGTTATTACAAATATTGGGGAATGTCATTTAGAATATTTGGAAAATAGAGACGGGGTGCTTAAAGCTAAAACCGAGATTTTTTCAGGAATGAATACTTCAGGAGAAGTTATTTTAAACGGAGATGACGATAAACTTATTACTGTTAAGGAAGTAAATGGAAAAGCTTCCATATTTTTCGGTTCAAATAGTGAAAATGATTATTATGTGGAAAGTGAAAAATCGCATGGACTGTTTGGAAGTGAAGCAGTACTAGTAAGTAAAAAGGGAATGAGGGTCAATGCCAACATTCCTCTGCCCGGAAAGCATATGGTTAGTAATGCCCTTACTGCTATGGCTGTGGGAGAGATAATGGGACTTAGTGTTTCTCAGATTGAAGAGGGCATTAGTAAAGTCGCAAGTACAAAGGGCAGAAGTAATATTGAAAAAAGTGATAAGTATACAATAATTGACGATTGCTATAATGCCAATCCTACTTCTATGAAATCAGCCATAGAGCTGCTAAAAGAGGCAGATACCTCAAAGGTGGCTATTTTAGGCGATATGTTTGAGTTAGGAGAAAGAGAAAAGGAGCTTCATGGCGAGGTGGGGGCGTATGCCGCTACCTCAGGAATAGATGTGCTGATTTGTATAGGCAGGCTGTCGAAGAATATGTATGAGGCTGCCAGTGAGAAGCAGGAGGCCATGACCTACTATTTTGAGGATATAGAGTCTGCACTTAATTCGCTGGATAATATATTGCAAACCGGGGATTCCATACTGGTTAAGGCTTCAAACTCCATGGGCTTTAACAGAATAGTGGAGTACCTTAAAAAATAAATACAGAAAAAGGGAGAGAAAATATGCCAAGACATCTATTAAGTCCCTTGGATTTTTCAGTGGAGGAGCTGAACAAATTATTTGATTTAGCTTCTGATATTGAGAAAAATCCAAAGAAATATGCAAAAGCATGTGAGGGTCAGACTCTTGCAACCTGCTTTTATGAGCCAAGTACAAGAACAAGACTTAGCTTTGAAGCAGCAATGCTTAATTTAGGAGGAAATGTATTGGGATTTTCCGATGCAGGAAGCTCCTCTGCTTCAAAGGGAGAGAGCGTATCGGATACAATACGGGTTATTTCAGGCTATGCAAATATTTGTGCTATGCGTCATCCAAAAGAGGGAGCGGCATTTGTGGCTGCGGCAAAGTCGGATATACCTGTTATAAATGCAGGGGATGGAGGACATCAGCACCCAACACAGACATTGACCGATTTGCTTACCATAAGGAATTTAAAGGGAAGACTGGGCGGATATACCATAGGTCTTTGTGGAGACTTGAAATTTGGCAGAACAGTTCACTCACTTATAAATGCTTTGTCCAGATATGAGAATGTAAACTTTGTGTTTATTTCCCCACCGGAGCTTAGAATTCCCGATTATATAATTGAAATGCTGGAGAGCAAAAATATTTCCTATAGTCAGGTTATTCGTTTGGAGGAGGTAATAGGCAGTCTTGATATTCTCTATATGACAAGAGTTCAGAAAGAACGCTTCTTCAACGAAGAGGAATATATAAGGTTAAAGGATTTTTATATTCTTACTAAAGATAAGCTGTCACTTTCCAAGCCGGATATGATGGTGCTTCATCCATTGCCAAGAGTAAATGAAATTTCGGTAGAGATAGATGATGACCCCAGAGCTGCATATTTTAAGCAGGCAAAATACGGAGTATATGTGAGAATGGCGCTTATTCTTACATTATTGGAAATGGAAATTGTAAAATAAGCAAACCGCTGCGAATGGAGGAAGAATATGCTTAATGTAGGTAAAATCGAAGAGGGCTTTGTACTTGACCATATTAAGGCTGGAGAATCTCTTTCTATATATAATCATCTGCAATTAGACAAGATGGACTGCACAGTGGCAATTATTAAAAATGCCAAATCTGAAAAAATGGGCAAAAAAGATATTCTAAAGGTAGAATGTGCTGTAGACAAGCTGGATATGGATGTGTTAGCTGTAATTGACAGAGATATTACGGTAAATGTAATCAAGGACGGCAATATTGTGGAGAAAAAAGAGCTTACTTTGCCGGCGGAAATAAAACAGGTTTTCAAATGCAAAAATCCCAGATGTATAACATCAATTGAGCAGGAGCTGCCCCAGGTATTTTTTCTGGCAGACGAGTCCAAGGGATTATATAGATGCAGATATTGCGAAGAAAAATTTGATAAGATGCAATTATAATTATGTTTTTGTGAGAGGAGAAGTTTATGAAAAAGAAACCCTTGTTGTTTGCGTTTTTGATTTTTGTATTAATGACAGGAGTAATTCTTGCGGTTAATGCTGCCGGAGGCACCTTTACAGGTACTTTCTGGGCGTTAGTGCCACCCATTGTGGCTATAGCGCTGGCACTTATTACAAAAGAGGCATATTCCTCACTTTTTGTAGGTATTTTACTGGGTGCTCTTATGTCTGCCGGAGGAAACTTTTTTGGGACTATTGATAATGTGGCAATTGAGGGCTTAAGCACTTCGATTTCGGACAATGCAGGAATATTTCTATTCCTGGTATTCTTGGGAATTGTAGTGGCACTGGTAAATAAATCAGGTGCATCTCGTGCCTTTGGAAAATGGGCAGAAAATAATATTAAGACAAAGACAGGGGCTATGCTTGCTACCTTTGCTTTAGGAGTGCTTATTTTTATTGATGACTACTTTAACTGTCTTACAGTGGGCTCGGTTATGGCTCCTGTTACGGATGCAAAGAAAATAAGTCGTGTAAAGCTGGCTTACCTTATTGATGCAACAGCGGCTCCCATATGTATGATTGCTCCGATTTCCAGTTGGGCGGCAGCAGTATCAGGCTGTGTGGAAAGTGAACAGTACTCCGGAATTGAACTTTTTATAAGGGCTATTCCCTATAATTTCTACTCTATTCTTACAATGGTATTTGTGGTTACCCTAGCCATTTTGAATTTTGACTATGGAAAAATGAAAGAATTTGAGATTAAAGCCACAAAGGATGGGGACTTAGGTGCATTACAACTGTCGGACGAAGAGGAGAGAACTCTTAAAGTAGATGGTCCGGTGCAGCCGGCTCACGGTACACTTATAGACCTTATTATACCTATTTTATTGCTAATCGGATTCTGTGTATGTGGACTTCTTTACAACGGTTATCAGGCAATAGAAGAGGGTGGCTTTATAGAGGCATTCTCAAATACTGACGCATATGTGGGATTACCCTGGGGAAGCTTACTTGCGCTGGTAGTAATTATCGCATACCTTATAATTCGTAAGGTTATTACCTTTGAAGAAGCAATGGAATGTGTACCCAAGGGATTTATAGCCATGGTTCCGGCCATTACTATTTTAACACTGGCAACATCTTTAAAGAGTATGACAAATGCATTGGAAGCTTCTGAATTTGTAAGAGTTGCCATGTTAAATGCAGGCGGAGTACAGTGGATTCTTCCTGCCTTAGTATTTGTGGTAGCGTGTCTTGTAGCCTTTGCTACAGGTACCTCATGGGGAACCTTTGGAATACTTATTCCCATTGTTTCGGCGATATTCCCTGAGACAAGTCATTTGTTCTTTGTGGGAATTTCAGCATGCCTTGCAGGAGCGGTATGCGGCGACCATTGCTCGCCTATTTCCGATACTACAATTATGTCCAGTGCGGGCGCTCATTGTAATCATATTAACCATGTGGAGACACAGCTTCCCTATGCAATTACAGTGGCGGCAATATCCTTTGTATGCTACCTGATAGCAGGTCTTTTAAATATGGTTGATTTAACTTGGGTATCTCTTCCCATTGGTGCAGTACTGGTAATAGGAACTTTAACAGTTATTAAAAATAAGACAAATAAAAGCGTGGATAATGCGTAGTAAAAGATGAAATTTATCGAAGCAACGGATTTTATAGAAGAATGCAATAAAGCCGGAATAGTACCGGGACTTGACAGCATAAGGGAGCTTTGCAAACGGCTTGGTAATCCCCAGGATAAATTGAAATTTATTCATATTGCAGGGACAAACGGCAAGGGCTCGGTACTGGCATATATATCCTCAATATTAAAGACTGCCGGATATAAAACAGGCAGATATATTTCTCCTACCATAGAAACATATTTGGAGAGATTTCAGGTAAATGAAAGAGCTATAAGCAAGGAAATGTTTGGAAAGCTTACCGAAAAAGTAGCTATTATCTGTAAGGAAATGGTGGAGGATGGACTTTGTCATCCAACAGCCTTTGAGGTGGAAACAGCTATAGGCTTTTTGTTTTTTCTGGAAAAGAAATGTGACATTGTGGTATTGGAATGTGGTATGGGAGGTTTAGAGGATGCTACAAATGTAATATCCACTTCCGTAATGGAGGTATTTGCCCATATAGCTATGGACCATATGCAATTTTTAGGCGATAGTGTGGAAAAAATTGCAGCTAATAAGGCGGGGATTATAAAGGAAGACACCAAGGTTGTCAGCACAATTCAGGAAGAGGCTGTAGAAAGAGTATTAAGCAACAGGTGTAAGGAATTAGGTATTACTTTTGACATTTTACGAGAAGAGGAAATATCAAGGGTCAAATATTCTCTACAGGGACAAAGCTTTTTACTTGATGGAGAAATGTATAAAACGCCCTTGCTTGGAAAGCATCAGATAGAAAATGCTGCCCTTGCCATAAAGGCTATTAAGCTTTTTAAGGAGACTAAAGCCTATGATGGAAAGAAACCTGTTAGTGAGGATAAAATAAAAGCAGGACTTTTAAATACGGTTTGGGTCGGAAGATTTCAGATTATAAGTAAAAAACCACTTTTTGTCATAGACGGGGCACATAATCCGGATGGTGCACGTAGACTCAGACAGAATGTGGATATATATTTTAAGGATAAGAAAAAGGTATATATTGTAGGAATGTTTAGGGATAAAGAGGTAAATGAAATACTTTCTACAATGATTGAACCTGATGATGTGGTACTTACTATTTCTCCACCCCAAAATCCAAGGTCCCTTAGTAGTGTGGAGCTGGCAGGTGCGGTAAAGGAATTTACCCCCAATGTAAGCAGTCTGGACAGTGTGGAAGAGGCAGTGGAAATGGCGAAGCTGTTTGCTGACAAGGATACACTTATTCTTGCCTTTGGCTCTCTTTCATATTTAGGCAGAATATTAAATAAAATGCGGAAGGAATAAAATGGTAGATAAGGATAAAATAAAAAAGGCAGTGACAATGCTGCTGGAGGCAATGGGGGAGGATACTACAAGAGAGGGGCTTATAGAAACACCTGATAGAATTAGCAGAATGTATGAGGAAATATTTTCAGGCATGGATGAGGACGCCCATGAGATATTAAGCAAGCGCTTTAAGGTGGATAATAGTGAAATGGTGGTGGAGAGGGATATTACCTTTTATTCTATGTGTGAACACCATTTGCTTCCTTTTTATGGAAAAGCCCATGTGGCATATGTGCCGGATGGAGAAGTGGTGGGCTTAAGCAAGCTTGCCCGTACAGTGGAGGTATTTGCTAAAAGACCACAGCTCCAGGAGAGAATGACTACTCAGATAGCTGATGCCATAATGGAGGAGCTTGCCCCTAAGGGTGTAATGGTAATGCTGGAGGCAGAGCATATGTGTATGACTATGCGAGGTATTAAAAAGCCGGGCAGCTCTACTGTTACTGTGGCTACCAGAGGCTGCTTTACAGATAATGAAAAACTGGCAAGTACTTTCTATGGACGGGTAAGAAACTTTAGATTATAATTATAACCAGTTACCAAAGTATTTTGGGGAGATTAGAAAAGGAGAGTAGAGAGATGAAGAAACTATCTGTTAAAACCATTGTAGCTACCGGTATTGGCGCAGCACTTTTCTTTGTTCTGGGAAGATTTGTTTCAATACCAAGTGGAGTACCTAACACAAACATTTCTATTCAATATGGACTGCTTGCATTTATTGCTGCGGTGTTTGGTCCTATTGCAGGTTTGCTTTCAGGTCTTATCGGTCATTTTTTGATTGATTTCAGCTTTGGCTGGGGTGTTTGGTGGAGCTGGGTTATAGCCTCTGCTTTTGTGGGATGCGCCATAGGCTTTGTTGCAAATAAGCTAAAGATTGATGAGGGAGAATTTGGATTCAAGGACATTATCCTGTTTAATGTATGTCAGGCAATTGTTCATATTATTGCATGGGTGGTTATTGCGCCAATTCTTGATATACTTATGTATGCAGAGCCTGTTAATAAGGTATTTTTACAGGGACTTTCCGGTGCGGGACTTAATATAGTTGCTACCGGTATTATAGGTACACTTCTGTGTATGGCATATGCGGCAGCAATTCCAAAGAAAGGTTCTCTTAAGGAAGAAGATTAATGCTGAGTTTATAAGGCGGGAAGTTTTCCCGCCTTTTTTGGTGATTTATGAGTGAAGCAATATTAAAGTTTGATAATTTCGGCTTTCAGTATAATGCCCAGTCAAAGCCGACTTTATATGATATATGTCTGGAAATAAGAGCAGGAGAGAAAATACTTATTGCAGGTCCCTCAGGCTGTGGAAAATCCACACTGGTACATTGTATTAATGGACTGATTCCCTTTTCATATAAGGGAGAGGCAACAGGAAGTCTTAAGATTAAAGGCAGGGAAACAAAGGATTTAAGTATTTTTGAAATATCCCATAGTGTGGGTACGGTTTTACAGGACAGTGATGCCCAATTTGTAGGTATGACAGTGGCAGAGGATATAGCCTTTGCTCCTGAAAATGACTGCATAGGAGAGCCTGCGCTTCATAATATGGTAAAGGAAGCTGCCCAAAAGGTGGATGTGGGGGACTTTTTGAAGCATGCACCGGGAGAGCTGTCAGGGGGTCAGAAGCAGAGAGTGTCTCTGGCGGGAGTTCTGGTAAACGATGTGGATATTCTGCTCTTTGATGAGCCATTGGCAAATTTAGACCCTGCCACGGGTAAGCAGGCTATGGAGCTTATTGATAAACTACAGCAGCAGACAAATGCGGCAGTGATTATTGTGGAGCACAGACTGGAGGATGTGCTTCATAGGGATGTGGACAGAATTGTTATTATGAACGAGGGGCGCATTGTGGCAGATATGGTGCCGGACGAACTGCTGTCAAGTGATTGTCTGGAAAAATGTGGTATCAGAGAGCCTCTTTATATTACAGCTTTAAAATATGCGGGTGTTAATATTACACCTGATAAGCAGCCCCATAGTATAGGCTCGGTCACAATCAATGAAAGTGACCTTTCAAAGATAAAAGACCTCTATACGGGAAAAATTAAGACGAACAAAATTCAAGAGAGCAAAACACTGCTAAAAATTGAAAATCTGGATTTTACATATGGAGAGAGTGAAAGACAGATTTTAAAAAATATATCTCTTGAAATAAATAAGGGGGAAATGGTGGCGGTTGTCGGTACAAACGGTGCGGGTAAAACCACCTTTGCAAAGGTTATTTGCGGATTTGAAAAAGAAAGTGCCGGCAGTATTATATTTGATAATAAGGACTTAAGAGCTCTTAGTATAAAGGAAAGAGCCGAGCATATAGGCTATGTAATGCAAAATCCCAATCAGATGATTTCCAAGGTTATGATTATGGATGAGGTTATGATGGGGCTTAAGAATAGGGGTATCGAAAATGATGAAGCCCGTAGAAGAGCAGAGAGTGCACTGAAAATATGTGGTTTGTGGAAATTTAGAAACTGGCCTGTTTCAGCTTTAAGCTTTGGACAGAAAAAGAGAGTTACCATAGCTTCAATACTGGTATTAGAGCCGGATATGCTTATTTTAGATGAACCCACGGCCGGTCAGGACTACCGTCATTATACGGAAATTATGGAATTCTTAACTGCCATTAATCAAATGGGAGTGACGGTGGTTATGATTACCCATGATATGCATCTTATGTTAGAATATGCCGATAGAGCCATTGTATTTTCCAAGGGAAATATTATTGCGGATAAGGCCTGTGCAGAGGTACTGACTAATGAGGAGATTATAAGCAGAGCCAGCCTTAAGGAAACCTCCCTTTATAATTTAGCGCTCAAATGTAATATTTTGGAGCCTACAGAATTTGTTCAGAGCTTTATTGACTATGAAAGGGAAAATTACAGAAAGGGCGGTAAGAGATATGAATAATTTATTTAATTATATAGACCGTCCATCCCCCCTACACAGACTGACCGGAGCAACCAAGCTAATATGCCTGTTTTTATGGAGCTTTGGAGCTATGTCTACCTACGATACCAGAATGTTGGCTGTTTTATCTGTGGCCGGACTTGCATTATTTAAAGTAAGTAAAATAAGGATAAAGGATGTTTCTTTTATTTTAGGCTTTACCGGAGTATTTCTTTTAATAAATACGATATTGGTATATTTGTTTGCGCCAAAGCATGGTGTGGAGCTATATGGCTCATCTACATATTTGTTTGGGCTAACAGGCTATTATGCACCCACGGCAGAGCAGCTTTTTTATCAGCTTAACTATTTGCTTAAATACCTTGCCACAATTCCAATGGTACTCTTGTTTGTATGTACTACCAACCCCAGTGAATTTGCGGCATCCCTAAATAAAATAGGAGTGAAATATTCCATATCCTATTCGGTGGCATTGGCACTTCGCTATATTCCGGATATTCAGAAGCAGTATCATGAAATCAGTCAGGCAGGTCAGGCAAGGGGCATTGAAATGAGTAAAAAGGCTTCTCTTATTAACAGGCTTAAAAGTGCATCAACAATCTTAATCCCGCTTATACTTACAAGTATGGACAGGATTGAAGTTATCTCTAATGCAATGGAGCTGAGGGGTTTTGGAAAGAAAGACAGCAGAACCTGGTATATGGGGCAAAAATTTAAAAGCTTGGATGTACTATGTATGGCTATTTGTGCTATGATATTTGTAACAGCAATAGTACTTAATATTTTAAATGGAAGTCGATTTTATAACCCTTTTAAATAATTGTGGTGGTGTAAAGGAGGTTTGCTATGGATATTATAAAAATTGAAAATCTTCAAATCAGAGCATTTCACGGAGTATATGCGGATGAAAAGGAGAGAGGTCAAAATTTCTATGTAAATGCCACTCTTTATACTGACACAAGGAGGGCAGGAAAAAAGGATGACCTGTCCCGCTCTACTGACTATGGTGCTGTGTGTCAGACCATATATGACACAATGACAAAGGTAAAATATGATTTAATAGAGGCAGTGTGTGAACATATAGCGGAAGATATTTTAATGTCATACCCCTATGTTAAGGAAATTGATGTGGAGGTAAGAAAGCCTGAAGCCCCAATACCTATGGAGTTTGAGTCGGTATCAGTAAAAATACATAGAGGCTGGCATGATGTGTACATATCCTTTGGCTCAAATATGGGAGACTCGAATGAGTATATAGATGATGCAATCGAGGCCTTTCATAATGAAGAGTATATAGAGGTGTTAAATGAGTCCACCAGAATAATTACCAAGCCCTATGGTGGCGTGGAGCAGGATGATTTTGTAAACGGAGTCTGTCACATAAAAACTCTTATGACACCACATGAGCTTTTGAAGTTTTTGCATAAGCTGGAGGCTGAGGCACATCGCGTCAGAGATGTAAGATGGGGACCGAGAACTCTGGATTTGGACATAATTTTCTATGATGATTTAATATATGAGGACTCTACCCTTATAATTCCCCATTATGATATGCACAATAGAGATTTTGTATTGGGGCCTATGTGTGAATTGGCACCCTTTAAGCGTCATCCTGTTCTGAAAAAGACTATGGAGCAGCTTTTAAACGAGTTAAAGCAGGCTTAATATAAAAGCGAGTAGGCATAATTAGCGTCATTTGCAAATCATATGCAGATGACGCTAATTATGTGTTAAATTATATGTATTAAAGTAAAGATATGAAATGTATGCGATTATTTCTTCCTGACTCCCGGATCAAAGATGCTTACATTTACCATGCCCGTAACAGGAGTATGATACATAGGTGTATCGCTGTCATAGGGATGGAAATAAACATAATCTGAGGTTATATTAATATCACAATATATTCCATCGTATACAGTTTCTATATTGGTGCCATCAATTGACATTCTTTTTAGGGCAGGGTCCGGAAGTGCGGAGGAGCGCTGATAATAAATCATTGTACCCGACACATTGAACATATCAACCCGCTCGTCTGTTAAGGTAACATCCTGTCCTGTGGCAATATTATAGCGATGAAGCTCATATTCTGTATCCAAATCTATATAAAAAATATCCCCATTTTGATAAACAGGTGAATACATATTTCTTTCATATACAAGAGTCGAGGTATTTGTAGCAGTATCCAGGCTATAAAGATACATATTTTTATCGGCACCGGCATACCAGATATTGCCGCCATATGATGAGGCGGGGGAAATCATATTGGAAATAACGGTAATATTTGATTTATTATCCGTGGTTTTCACATCTAAATATGAGCCCAATTTATTTATATAATGCTGATAGTATAAATTATTTCCAACGAGAGTAACTATTCCCACCGGGTCCATTGTGTAGGAAATAGTATCAGAGCCATTATGCTTCATACTGTACATACCGGTTGCTTTTCTTATATATCCAAGACCTGAGCCGGAGGATTTTCCGGAAAGAGCATAATAAATACGGCTATCATCCACATTAATTGATTTTACGGAAACCGAAGAAACCTTTTTAATATTATTTTCATCAGGTGTCATAGAATAAAGGCTGCCACTGTCATAGGGATTGGCAAAATATACCTTATCATTATGCTGACAAAATAAACCGCTATTATTAAGATTGCCTCCGGTATTGCCTACAAAGCTACTGTCATTTTTGCTTGTCTTATTAAAAAAAATATTATAAGAGACAATAAGTCCTGCTATTAAAGCCACTATTACAAGGATAATAATTATTCTTTTAGTTTTCATAATAATCGTCCTTTCTAAAGCGTTAGGGGGAAGTGTAGAGACATTTCCATAGGAAAATTTTACACGACCTCATCCGTCTATAATCTGATTATAGACGGATATTACCTTGCTATCAAGTTAAAGATAATATAGAATTAGAGTTGAAACTTCTAATAATCAGGGGAGTTTAAGTGAGCTTTATATGAGGAATTTATTATGAGGAAATTATTATGGAAATAGCAACGTATCGTGAAAAAATAAATGTTTTAGATGAAAAAATAGTATCTCTGTTAGAGGAGAGACTGGAAACTGCATATAAAATAGGAGAAGTAAAAAAGGAATTGGGACTTCCTGTTTTAGATAGCGGCAGGGAGCAGGAGAGGTTAAGTACAGTAAGAGATATGACCAAAAATGAGTTGTACAAAAAGCATATTGAAAACATATATATTTCTATAATGGATGAAGCCAAGAAATTAGAGGAATAGCTTTGGAAGGGGCTAAGGATTTATAGTATGTGATTTGATAAGGAGCACTATGCGGGAAAAAGAACTTATATTATATAAAAATCCGGAGGAAGACAGCCTTTTTTATGATATGGCATTTCTAATGGGAAATTTTGAAAATGATTATTACAATAGGGAAGATATGCAGGCACTTATGTATGAATGTATGCATAGGCTTTTGGAGATGGCAGGAAGTCATGGCTTTTCCGGGAATTTGTGGCATTGCTATCTGACAAATCTGCTGGTAAATACGGAAAACAGCTATAGCTGTTCCACGGAAATAGTGGGAAATATAGAGGGTAGTATTAACAGTGCAGTACTCCATGACATTGTTATTTTTAAAGAATTTTTCGATTATAATTTTGACAATATGCTTGCTGAACTTGATATAAAGGGCTTTGAACTGATTTTATCCTATACTGCCTCAAATGAGGAAAGCAAGGTATACAATGACAGGATTAGAAAAAGAATATGTACTCTGGCTGAAAAATTTCACAGTGATAATACCCCGGAGGATATGAAAAACAGCCTTACGGAATTTTATCATGATTATGGTGTGGGACGTTTTGGTCTGCATAAGGCATTTAGAGTGAGTGCTGATAAGGATAATAGGGCGGTAATTGTACCAATATTAAAAATAGCCCATGTCAAGCTGAATGATTTGGTGGGATATGAAATCCCAAAGGCAAAGCTAATACAGAATACGGAAGCCTTTATATCCGGAAAAAAAGCTAATAACTGTCTCCTGTTTGGAGATGCAGGTACCGGTAAATCCTCGTCAATTAAGGCAATCGCCAATGAATATTATGATAGAGGACTTAGGATAATCGAGGTGTATAAGCATCAGTTTGAATATTTAAATGATGTGATTGCCCAAATTAAAAACCGTAATTATAAATTTATTATTTATATGGATGATTTAAGCTTTGAAGAATTTGAAACAGAGTATAAATATTTAAAAGCGGTTATAGAGGGCGGGCTGGAAAAGAAGCCTGAAAATGTACTTATATATGCTACCTCAAACCGTCGTCACATAGTCAATGAAAAATTCTCGGATAGAGAGGACTCTCTCCACAAATCAGACACCATGCAGGAAAAGCTGTCATTGGCATCCAGATTTGGATGTACCATTTATTTTGAGTCTCCGGAAAAAAAGGAGTTTCAAAATATAGTAGAGGTTCTGGCTAAGAGAGAGGGGATTACCATGAGCACAGAGGAGCTCTTTGCAGAAGCAAATAAATGGGAGCTTCATCATGGTGGAAAATCCGGCAGAAGTGCCAGACAGTTTATTGATTATCTATTGGGAATGGAAATGGAAGAATAAGATGCCGAATAAAATGTTTGCTGCCATAGATGTGGGCTCCTATGAATTAAACTTAAAAATTGTAGAATTTGTCGATAAGAAAATGAAGATTATTGACGATGTAAGATACCGCCTGGATTTAGGAACAGACTCCTACGCCAAGGGTAAGATACCTGCGGATAAGGTAAGTGAGCTTATAAGAATACTCAAAGAATTTGCAGGGATAATGAAGAGCTATAAGGTCAGCAACTATAAGGCATATGGCACCTCTGCAATAAGGGAGGTAAGAAATAAAAAGATATTAATTGACCAGATTGAGCAGAGAACCAATATTAAAATAGATGTATTAAGCAATTCGGAGCAGAGATTTTTAAATTACAAATCCGTTGCCAGTAAGGGTGTGGATTTTTTGAAAATCATTGAAAAGGACACAGCCATTATTGATATCGGCGGAGGAAGTATACAGATTTCCCTTTTCAACAATGGAAAGCTTGATGTTTCCCAAAATATTGATATAGGTGCCATAAGGCTGTTGGGAAATATAAAATCCTTTGATGTGAAAACATCAAGGTATGAGGATTTGCTGGAAGAAATGGTAAGCTCCCAATTGACTGTATTTGCCAGATTATATCTACAAAACAGAAAAATAGAAAATTTGATTATAGTGGATGATTATTTATCCCCCATGGTATGGAATGTTACAGGCAAAAATCAGATGCAGGGCTTTATGGATTGCAGAGCCTTTTTTGACTTTGTAGATACATTAAAGGGGCTGGATGCAGGTGTATTGGCAGGAAGCTATAGTGAAGAGCTGGAAAATAAGGATTTAGTGGGAGTTTCGGCGGCTCTTATTAAAGAAACCATTGAGATTACGGGAGCTAAGCAGATTTGGGCACCGGGGGTTACGCTGACCGACGGTATTGCCTATGAATATGGGGAAAAGAGACATCTGATTAGCTTAGAGCATGACTTTGAGGAGGATATTATCGCTTTTGCCAGATATATAAGCTTAAGGTATATGGGGGATGAAAAGAGATGCCGTAATCTGGAAAATATAAGTCTTAAATTATTTGATGCTATGAAATCCGTACATGGGTTGAAAGAAAGAGACAGACTGCTACTCAGGATGGCGGCAATTTTGCATGAATGTGGCAAGTATATAAGTATGCATAATCTCTCCACATGCAGCTATGACATAATAATATCCACAGAAATTATAGGACTTTCCCATGATGAACGGGAGATACTGGCAAATGTGGTAAAGCATAATCATGCCTATCTTGATTTTGATGTGGACAAATCCGGCATTATGCTTAAGGACAATGATGCATATATGAGGACTGCCAAGCTGACAGCTATTTTAAGACTTGCCAATGGAATGGATAAGAGTAAAAAGCAGAAATTCACAGATATAAAAGCTGTGCTAAAGGATAATATACTTAATATATCTGTGTATACCAATAAAGACATTACCCTGGAAAAGGGACTTTTTATAAAAAGAGCAGACTTTTTTGAAGAAATATATCATGTACGTCCGGTTATAAATCAGATTACCCGTTTGTCATAATTTATTTTGAATGGAGCATTAGTAATGGAAAAATTAAATTTCAGCAATCCCGAATACTATTGGAATAGAGAGCTAAGCTGGATACAGTTTGATAAAAGAGTTTTATCCGAGGCTTTGGACAAAGACATTCCTCTCCTTGAGCGACTTAAATTTTTATCAATAACGGCATCAAATCTTGATGAATTTTTTATGATAAGGGTGGCATCATTAAAGGATATGACCCATGCAGGGTATAAGAAGCCGGATATATCAGGGCTTACACCCAAGCAACAGCTAAAGCTGCTTAATACCGCAACTCATAAATTAGTGGATGAGCAATATAGCACCTTTAGTATGCTGCGCGATGAGCTTGGAGAGGCAGGTATAAACCTTATAAGGGATGATGAGGTGTTAAGTAAAAAGCAGCAGGAGTATGTGGATAGATTTTTTGATGACTATGTATATCCGGTACTTACTCCCATGGCGGTGGACAGTTCACGTCCATTTCCTTTGGTGCGCAATAAATCCTTAAATATCGGCGCCATTGTTAAAAGAAAGAATGAGGATAGCGGGGAAACTGAATTTGCAATGGTACAGGTGCCGGGTGGTATACCCCGAATTTTAGAGATACCCGGTATTGATGAAAAGTCGAGTAATATTATTTTACTGGAGCGGGTTATTGAAAGGAATATTGCCAAGCTTTTTCTTAATTATGATATAGTAAGCACCTGTCAGTTTAGAGTAATGAGAAATGCGGACCTGGAAATTGACGAGGAAGAGGCGGCAGACCTTTTGAAGGAAATAGAAAAGCAGATTAAAAAACGCCAGTGGGGAGAAGTAATAAGGCTTGAGCTCAAGGTGGGAGCCGATGAAAGGCTGAAAGAAATATTAAAGTCTGAGCTTGTAATTAAAAGTGAGGAAGTATACGATATTGCAGGTCCCTTGGATTTGACCTTTTTGATGAAAGTATACGATATGGAGGGGTATACTGCATTAAAGGAAGCTGATTTTATACCTAGAATTGTACCTAAGCTGGCATATACTGAGGATATATTTTCTGCAATCAGGAAAGAAGATATTATGCTTCATCATCCCTATGAAAGCTTCTCCTATGTGGTGGATTTTGTAAGACAGGCAAGTCGTGACCCTAAGGTTTTGGCAGTGAAGCAGACTCTTTACAGAGTAAGTGGCAATTCCCCAATTATTGCGGCGTTGGCAGAGGCTGCTGAAAATGGAAAACAGGTTACAGTGCTGGTGGAGCTTAAAGCCAGGTTTGATGAGGAAAATAATATTGTATGGGCAAGAAAGCTGGAGCAGGCAGGATGCCATGTAATATATGGACTTGTAGGGCTGAAAACCCACAGTAAAATTACACTTGTGGTAAGAAGTGAGGCAGATGGCATACGTCGCTATGTACATCTTGGCACAGGTAATTATAATGATACTACGGCAAAGCGCTATACAGATATTGGAATGTTTACCTGTAAGGAATCATATGGCGAGGATGCCACAGCGGTATTTAATATGCTTTCAGGCTATTCGGAGCCTGCATTTTGGAATAGGCTAAGTGTTGCACCTCTATGGCTCAAGGAGAGATTTTTATATCTGATAGACAGAGAAAGGGAAAACGCAAAAAATAAACGTCCGGCAAGAATTATTGCAAAGATGAATTCCCTATGTGACCCTGATATAATAGAGGCGCTTTATGAGGCAGCAGCCGGTGGAGTAAAAATTGACTTGATTATAAGAGGTATTTGCAGTCTTAAGGTGGGAATACCGGGAATAGGCGATAATATAAAGGTTCGTTCTATTGTAGGAAATTTCCTGGAGCATAGCAGAATTTTTTATTTTGAGAATAATGATAAGCCGGAGTTTTATTGCGGAAGCGCTGACTGGATGCCAAGAAACCTTGAAAGAAGAGTAGAAATTTTATTCCCTGTGGAGCAGGAGGACTTAAAGGAAAAAATTTGGCATATACTTGATACAGAGCTTTTAGACAATCGCAAGGCTCATATTCTGATGCCGGATGGCTCCTATATTAAGGCTAAGCAAAAGGGAAAGGTTATTAATTCTCAAAGCATCTTTTGCAAGGAGGCTGTAAAAGCGTCTAAAAAGCCATATACCTTAGAGGGAGAGGCGGATTTTAAGGTCAGCAGAAGATTTATCCCAAGGAAAAGCTGACTTAATCGGTTCTTAATGTAAAAATTGACAAAAAATTATGGAATTATAAGGCGAGGAAGCTGTTAATGAAAAAAATAATATTAGCCTCAGCATCTCCAAGGAGAGAGGAATTATTAAAGCAAATAGGTTTTGAATTTACTGTACAGGCATCCTGTGGAGAAGAGTTGCCCTTGCAGGCAAAGCCGGAGGATATGGTAAAGGAGCTTTCCTATCAAAAAGCCAGAGAAATATTTGATAATGGTAATAGAGCTGCCATTGTAATAGGGGCAGATACAGTGGTGTATTTAGAGGACAGAATTTTAGGAAAGCCCAAGAGCGCTGAAGAATGCAGGGAAATGCTTAAATTGCTTCAGGGAAGAAAGCACTATGTGTTTACCGGAGTAACAGTTATGTGGACGGGGGAGGATGAAAACCCACATTTACTTAGCTTTGTAACAGAAACAAAGGTTTATCTGTCAGAAATAACTGAGGAGGAAATTGAAGCATATATCGCATCGGGAGAGCCTTTTGACAAGGCGGGCGGCTATGCAATTCAGGGATTATTTGCAAAATTTGTTGACAGAATTGACGGTGACTATAATAATGTTGTTGGTCTGCCTGTTTCCAGACTCTATCAGGAGCTTAGGAAGCTTGACTTGGTATGATAACATATATATGGACTTAAAGGGAGAAACTTATGGATTTTGATGATAAGGTATTAGAAGTATTTTTAGAAAAGCAGCTTCAGCTATTCCCGGAGGAAGTAGCAACCTCAAAGGAGGAGGCAGAAGATTTTTTGAATGAATGCTTTGGAGTAGTGGTACACTCTGCAAAGGAGGTATACGAATACTTTGAAGCTCAGGAAGTAGATATGGAGGGCGCTGATATTGATGGAATCTTAGAAGCAGATGAAGTCTTTGATATTGGCGACGGAAGATATCTGATTTTGGAGGTGTAGGATTTAATGATTAGTGCTAATAATGTGACTCTGAGAATAGGAAAGAAAGCCCTGTTTGAGGATGTAAACATCAAATTTACAGAGGGAAACTGTTATGGACTTATAGGCGCCAACGGTGCAGGAAAGTCTACATTTTTAAAAATTCTTTCAGGAAAGCTGGAAACCACTAAGGGAGATGTGGTAATGACTCCCGGACAGAGACTTTCAGTGCTTGAACAGGATCATTTTAAGTATGATGAGTTTACTGTAATTGATACTGTTATAATGGGAAATAAGCGACTTTTTGACATAATGAAAGAAAAGGATGCTATTTATGCAAAAGAAGATTTTTCGGATGAAGATGGTGTAAAGGCTGCGGAGCTGGAGGCTGAATTTGCAGAAATGGACGGTTGGGAGGCAGAGTCAAATGCTGCCCAGCTTTTAAACGGACTTGGTATTGATACAGAATTTCACTATATGCTAATGAGTGAGTTGGACGGAAGTAAGAAAGTAAAGGTACTTTTGGCCAGAGCCCTATTTGGAAATCCTGACATTTTGCTTTTGGATGAGCCTACAAACCATCTGGATATGGACGCTATTGCATGGCTTGAAGAATTTTTGATTAATTTTGATAACACTGTTATTGTAGTATCCCATGACAGATATTTCTTAAATAAGGTTTGTACTCAGATTGCAGATATTGACTATGGTAAAATCCAGCTTTATGCAGGTAACTATGACTTCTGGTACGAGTCATCACAGCTTCTTATTAAGCAGATGAAGGAAGCCAATAAAAAGAAAGAAGAGAAGATTAAGGAGCTACAGGAATTTATTTCCCGCTTCTCGGCTAATGCTTCAAAATCAAAGCAGGCAACCTCAAGAAAGAGAGCCTTAGAGAAGATTGAGCTTGATAATATTAAGCCATCAAGCAGAAAATATCCATACATTGATTTCAGACCGGACCGAGAGATTGGAAATGAAGTCTTATTTGTAGAGGGTATTTCAAAGACTATTGAGGGTAAGAAGATTTTGGATAATATTACCTTTACTGTAGGTCATGATGATAAGATTGCCTTTGTAGGTGGCAATGAGCTGGCAAAATCTACTCTTTTTAAAATTTTAATGGGAGAAATGGAGCCGGATGAGGGTACATATAAATGGGGAGTTACTACTTCACAGGCATATTTCCCCAAGGATTTTAATGCGGAATTTGATAATGACTATACCATTACAGAATGGCTTACAGGATATTCTCCCGTTAAGGATGTAACATATGTAAGAGGCTTTTTAGGCAGAATGTTATTTGCCGGCGAGGACGGAGTTAAAAAGGTTAAGGTTTTATCAGGTGGAGAAAAGGTTAGATGTCTTTTATCCAAGATGATGATTTCCGGGGCAAATTGCCTTGTATTTGATGAGCCTACAAACCATTTGGATATGGAAGCTATTACCGCTTTAAATGAGGGTATGATTAAATTTAAGGGCGTGGAGCTTTTTGCCTGTCGCGACCATCAGATTGTACAGACAACAGCTAATCGTATTATCGAGCTGCTTCCTGATGGAAGCATGATTGATAAGATTACCACATATGATGAATATCTTGAAAGTGATGAAATGGCCCGTAAGCGTACAGTTTATACAAGTACAGCTACAGAAGATGAAGATTGACAGGGGATGCGTCAGGCATTTTCCCTGAATGTGCCGGCGTAGTGCGCCGGCATTTTTATAGGAGATTAACTAGATGAGAGCAGTCGATTTACATACCCATACCTGTTGCTCAGACGGAAGCAAAACACCAAGGGAGCTGGTGGATTATGCCCTTGAGAAAGGACTTTCCCATATTGCCATAACTGACCATGATACTGTGGCAGCCTTAGATGAAGCAATGGAATATGCAAAGGATAAGGATATTACTATAATTCCCGGCATTGAACTTTCCACGGAATATCAGGGACAGGATATTCATATTGTGGGATTGGACATAGATTATAAATCAGAAGAATTTATAAAATATTTAGAGGAATTTGTAGCTTCCAGAGATTTAAGAAACACAAAAATGTGTGCTTTATTGTCAGAAAAAGGCTTATATATGACCTATGATGAGCTGAAAAAGGAATATGAGGGAAGCGTTATTACCAGAGCACATTATGCTAGATTTATGCTAAAAAAGGGCTATACCACTTATTTAAAGGAGGCCTTTGAACGTTATATAGGGGATAATGGTCCATGCTTTATACCCAGAGAAAAAATAACTCCCGTGCAGGGGGTGGAGCTTATTGTAAAGGCAGGTGGAATTCCCATTCTTGCTCATCCTATGCTATATCATATGAGCTGGGAAAGAATACAGGGACTTGTGGATATTATGAAGCCCGCAGGACTTATGGGGATTGAAGCTATTTATACTACAAATACCACCTCTGATGAAAGGGAATGCAGAGAATTTGCAGATAAAAATAATCTGCTTATATCGGGAGGCTCTGATTATCATGGAGAGGCTAAGCCTAAGACGGATTTAGGAGTGGGCTTTGGCAAGCTTTTTGTACCGGAGAGTGTTTGGTATGATTTAAGAAATGCAAAGAAATGTGACAGGCAGTCTGTTTAATAATTGCAGGCTTTAAAACGGAGAAAAAAGATGAAAATATTATTTACCGATATGGATGGAACACTTTTAAACAATGAAAGTCGTGTAAGTGATTATACAAGAAAAGTACTGAAAAGAATGGTGGAGGCAGGGCATAAGCTGGTGCTATCCAGTGGCAGACCAATAGACAGTATGAAAATGGTGGTGGAAAATGACGGATTGGATTTTTCGGGCTTATATCTTTCTGCCAGTAATGGTGCTGCCATTTATGACTGTGACAGTAAGAAAATGATATTTGAAAAGAAAGTACCTATGGAGCTGGTAACCAAGGTATGGGAAATGGCACAAAGCAGAGGTATTCACATACAGACCTATAATGATGACAGCATCATAGTGCCTGAACCGGACGATGAAATAAAATGGTATACAAGAAGAATAAGGCTTGGTATCACATGCACGGATGACCCTGTTAAGGCGTTAAAAACAGAGCCCTACAAGCTGCTGGCTATTGATTTAAACAATAAGGAAGTATTGGAAAAGCTGAGACAGGATATTATAAGCAGCTTTGGATATAAGCTTACATCGCTTTTTTCCAGTGATAAGTATCTTGAGGTAATTGATAAGGATGCCGGAAAGGGTAATGGTCTGATATGGCTTTGCAATTATTTGGGAATAGATATTAAAGACTCCTTTGCAGCAGGAGATGCCATGAATGATTTGTCAATGCTTGAGGTGGCAGGTACGGGGATTGCCATGTGTAATGGAGATAAGGAGCTTTTTGATGTAGCTGATGTGATTACTGAAAAGAGTAATGATGAAGATGGACTGGCTTTAGCCATAGAAAAATATATTTTGTAAATAATATATTGCAATATCGAACAAATGTTTGTTATAATAAATTTGGAGGACGAACAGATGTACGATATTCAGACAGATATGAGCATAGATGAAAAATTGCAGATACTTTCAGATGCGGCAAAGTATGATGTGGCATGTACTTCCAGCGGAGTGGACAGAAAAGGAAAAGCAGGACATTTAGGCAACTCTGTGGCAGCAGGTATTTGCCATTCCTTTGGTGCGGACGGCAGGTGCATTTCTCTTCTTAAAGTTCTTATGACAAATCATTGCACCTATGATTGCAAATATTGTCAAAACAGAAAGAGCAATGATATTCCACGTGCGACATTTACCCCTGATGAAATCTGTTCACTTACCATAGAATTTTATAAAAGAAATTATATTGAGGGCTTATTTTTGAGTTCGGGTATTTTAGGTAGTCCTGACAATACCATGGAGCTTATGTGCAGGGCATTAAGAAAGCTTAGGACGGAATATAAATTTAACGGATACATTCATGTAAAGGCAATTCCCGGAGCATCTGAAGAGCTTATTTATTCTGCAGGACTGTTGGCTGACAGAATAAGCATAAATATGGAGCTTCCAACAGAGGAAAGTCTAAAGACATTGGCTCCTAATAAGCCCATAAATAATATTTTGCGTCCTATGAACAGCATATCAAAAACTATTGCCAACCACAGAGTGGCGATTGGAAAGAATGCAAGATTTGAAAGAGGAAGCCTTAGTAAGAGTCTGGTGGGGGTAAGGCCCTCCGGATTTATTTCAGATAAAGGCTTTAATTATCCGGCAGAGATAAATGATGAAAAATTAAAGCGTCCCTTTGCGCCCGCAGGACAAAGTACACAGATGATAATAGGTGCTACAAGTGAGCGCGACCTGGATATTATTAGGACAACACAAAATCTGTATAGAGGCTTTGATTTGAAACGAGTATTTTATTCCGCATATATTCCCTTAAATCAGGATGAGGCACTACCTGATTTGGATACCCCTGTGCCTTTACTTCGTGAACATAGATTGTATCAGGCGGACTGGCTGCTCAGATACTATGGCTTTGATGCAGAGGAGCTTTTAACAGAGGATAATCCATATTTTGATGATAGAATAGACCCTAAGTGCGAGTGGGCAATAAGGCATATAGGGGATTTTCCTGTGGAAATAAATACTGCAAGTCCGGATGTGCTTTTGAGAGTTCCGGGTATTGGAATTACAGGAGTGAAAAAGATAATAAGCGCCAGAAGATATGGCAATATAAACTTTGAAATGTTAAAAAAAATGAGGATAACCTTAAAAAGAGCTCAGTATTTTATTACCTGTAATGGAAAGATGCTATACAGAATTCCCTTTGAGCAAAGCTTTATCAGAAACAGAATAGCGGATTTGGAGCATACGGAAATTATGGAGCTGAGGGGAGAAACCTTACAGTGCACTCAAATGAATTTATTTTCGGATTTCAAGCTGGCAAGCGGTAATTGATGGAGGATGTAGATGAGGGTGTATTTCTGTGAACCAACCCTGGAGGCTATGCTTACCTGTATATATGAAGCATGGACAAGCAGGCTGGGGTATAAAAATATAAAGCTTATGGTGGAGCCCCTGACCCAGCAGGAGCTCTTTGTGGAATATATCCATGTGGAGGCTGATGGTAACAAAGCCGAAAAGCTGGCAAATGCCTGTATTACCCAAATATCCTTAAAATTTTATAATGATTTAATATACAGTCTTATGGGATATGAGGACTGGAGGCTGGATAATGTTTATCATGTGATGCTTTTAGGGTTTCATTTTGGGGCAAATGTACTGGAGCGTGTTCAGTACAGAGATGTAATGCTAAACAATCAAATGAGGACAAGAATAGGGAAAGAAATGCTAAAGTTTATTGATTTTATGCGGTTTCATGAGGTGCCGGGAGGTACACTTATCGCTCATTTTGAACCTAAAAGCAGAATTATACAGGGGCTGGCACCTCATTTTGCAGACCGTATGCCCTCTGAAAACTGGATGATAGTGGATGATGTTCACAGAGAAGCCGCTATACATAATGATAAGGGAGAGCTTTTTTATTATCATTTGAATGAGGAGGAGCTTAATCGTATGCTAAAAACAGAGGAATTTAATGATGAATATACGGAGCTTTGGAAGATTTTTCATAGATCTGTGGCTATTAAACATAGAGAAAATTCTGATTTACAAAGAAATTTATTTCCTTTATGGACAAGGACCCATGCCGTGGAATTTTATTAAAAAACTATTAATTATTTAAAAAACTCTATTTTAAGGTTGCAAAAACAAAAAAAGTGGCTAAAATAAATAATTGTAAAGAAATTGTTAGCACTCTTCGTTGTTGAGTGACAAAGAGTGAAAGCATAGTATATATTAGGAGGCGAATTAGTATGAAGTTAGTTCCATTAGGCGACAGAGTTGTACTTAAGCAGTTAGTAGCTGAAGAGACTACTAAGTCAGGTATTGTTTTACCGGGTCAGAATAAGGAAAAGCCACAGCAGGCAGAGGTTATTGCAGTGGGACCGGGCGGTATGATTGACGGTAAAGAAGTTAAAATGGAAGTTAATGTAGGCGATAATGTAATATATTCAAAGTATTCAGGAACCGACGTTAAAATAGACGAGGATGAATACATCATTGTTAAGCAGTCGGATATTCTTGCAGTAATTCAGTAATTTAGGAGGCATAAAAATGGCTAAGGAAATAAAATACGGAGCAGAAGCCAGAGCAGCACTTGAGAGTGGTGTAAATCAGTTGGCAGATACAGTTAGGGTAACCCTTGGACCTAAGGGTAGAAATGTGGTACTTGATAAGTCTTATGGTGCACCCCTTATTACAAATGACGGTGTGACTATCGCAAAGGAAATCGAGCTTGAAGATTCTTTTGAAAATATGGGAGCACAGCTTGTAAAAGAAGTTGCTACAAAGACAAATGATGTGGCAGGAGACGGAACAACAACAGCTACAGTTTTAGCACAGGCAATGATTCATGAGGGAATTAAGAACCTTGCGGCAGGAGCTAACCCTATTATTTTAAGAAAGGGTATGAAGAAAGCTACTGATTGTGCAGTTGAAGCCATTGAAAATATGAGCTCAAAGGTAAACGGCAAGGAGCATATCGCGCGTGTGGCTGCAATCTCAGCAGGAGATGAGACGGTGGGCGAGCTTGTGGCAGAGGCTATGGAAAAGGTAACAGGCGACGGCGTTATTACTATCGAAGAGTCAAAGACAATGCAGACAGAGCTTGACCTGGTAGAGGGTATGCAGTTTGACAGAGGCTATATCTCTGCATATATGGTTACAGATACAGAGAAGATGGAAAGCTTATTGGAAAATCCATTAATTCTTATTACAGACAAGAAGATTTCCAATATTCAGGAGATTTTACCTGTTTTAGAGCAGGTTCATCAGTCAAACACTCCTCTTTTAATAGTGGCAGAGGATGTTGAGGGAGAGGCATTATCTACACTCATTCTTAACAAACTGCGTGGTATCTTTAACGTAGTAGCGGTAAAGGCACCGGGCTACGGCGACAGAAGAAAGGCTATGCTTGAGGATATTGCCATCCTTACAGGTGGAACCGTTATTTCAGAGGAGCTTGGTCTTGATTTGAAGACTACTACAATAGACCAGCTTGGACGCGCTAAGAGCATTAAGATTGGAAAAGAGAATACAGTTATTGTTGAGGGCGCAGGCGAAAAGGCTGCAATCGAGGGACGTATTAAGCAGATTAAGAGCCAGATTGAGACTACAACCTCTGACTTTGACAGAGAAAAGCTTCAGGAAAGACTTGCAAAGCTTGCAGGTGGTGTAGCTGTTATCCGTGTGGGTGCCGCAACTGAAACAGAAATGAAAGAAGCTAAGCTTCGTTTAGAGGATGCTTTGGCGGCTACAAAGGCTGCTGTTGAAGAGGGAATTATCGCAGGCGGTGGTTCTGCATATGTTCACGCTTCAAAGGAAGTAGCAAAGCTTGCAGATACTCTTTCAGGAGATGAAAAGACAGGTGCAGCAATCGTACTTAAGGCTTTGGAGGCTCCATTATTCCATATAGCTGCCAACGCAGGACTTGAAGGCTCTGTTATTATTAACAAGGTAAGAGAGTCAGCAGTAGGCACAGGCTTTGACGCTTTAAATGAGGAGTATGTAGATATGGTTAAGGCCGGTATTCTTGACCCTGCAAAGGTTACAAGGTCCGCACTTCAGAATGCTACAAGCGTAGCATCTACCTTGCTCACAACAGAGTCGGTTGTGGCTACAATCAAGGAGCCGGAACCTGCTATGCCGGCAGGCGCAGGAATGGGTGGCGGAATGTACTAATTCCTGACGGACAGTTAATGTGACTGCCACAGATATATAATTTTATACAGTCTATAAATGAACTAAAATAAGGGCATCACATTTACAGTGATGCCCTTATCTGGTATAATGAACTGTCCGGTGGACAGTTCATCCCGCTGGCAACATAAATTGGGTTAAATATGATACAATAATCAGATGTATCCAAAACTGTCCGGTGGACAGTTCATCCCGCTGGCAACATAAATTGGGTTAAATATGATATACAATTTTAAAACAGGAGAATACCTGCAATGACAATGGAAGAAACTATAAAGCGCATTAATGAGCTTTATCATAAATCAAAATCAGTTGGCTTAAATGAAGAGGAAAAAGAGGAACAGGCAAAGCTCAGACGTGTCTATATAGACAGCGTAAAGGGAAATCTGACAAACCAGCTTGAGCATACATCTATTAAATATCCTGATGGAAGAATAGAGAAAGTAAGAAAAATTAAAAAGTAAAGATTTAACACGAAATACTAAGTATAAAAACAAAACACAAAATATAAGACAAATAAAAAGCAACATATAAAAAATAAAAATTATAGATTGTAAATAATAAATAATGACGGTTTTATTTGCATTAAATCAGGTCACAGAATAGATTTCTGTGACTTGTTAAATAGAGGAGTTTGAGATAGCTATGGACAAAAAAAGAGTAGAAGACTATGTAACAACAATACCTGACTTTCCTGAAGAGGGAATAATGTTTAGGGACATTACTACGGTAGTGGAAAGTGCAGATGGATTTCATCTGGCAATAGATGAAATGCAAAATCTTGTAAAGGACTTGGATTTTGATGTAATAGTTGGAGCAGAGTCAAGAGGATTTATTTTTGGTACTCCCTTGGCATACAACCTGGGAAAGCCCTTTACATTGGTTAGAAAAAAGGGAAAGCTCCCCAGAGAAACAATAAGCGTTGATTACGAACTGGAATATGGTCAGGCTTCCATAGAGATGCACAAGGACAGTATAAAGCCGGGACAGAAATGCCTTATTGTGGATGACCTTATTGCCACAGGCGGAACCCTGGAGGCATCTATAAAGCTCATAGAAAAGCTGGGCGGAGAAGCCGTAGGCGTTTTGGTGCTTATGGAGCTTGAGGGATTAAAGGGACGTGACAAGCTTAAATGTCCTTTATACTCAGTGATTAAGTACGAGGGCAAGTAAGATTTTACAGTTTATAGATTTAGGCTAAAGAGTAGCGCACAAATAATATTTTCAAAGGTAAGATATGACGGATAAGGCACTTGTTACATCTACAACTGAAGAAAATGGCATTATTATTGATGATGGTCGTATAGAAACTATAGGGGAATTTCTGCCCCCGGAGGAACTATATTTAGACCTTATTAACCGTGTGCGCAGATATCATCCCTCAGATGACATCAGTCTTATAGAAAAGGCTTACGAGGTGTCAGGCTCTGCCCATGCAGGGCAGGTAAGAAAATCAGGAGAGCCTTATATAGTTCATCCCCTTTACGTTGCCATAATTTTGGCAGATTTGGAAATGGACAAGGAGACTGTGGCGGCAGGCTTGCTGCACGATGTGGTAGAGGATACAGAGTGGACCTTTGCCGATGTAGCAGATGAATTTGGCGAGGATGTAGCCCATTTGGTAGATGGTGTTACAAAGCTTGACAATTTACAGCTTACTGCCAGTGTGGGAGCTGATAAAGCCAGTGACAGAGCGGAAATGCAGGCGGAGAACCTGCGTAAGATGTTCCTTGCCATGGCAAAGGATATAAGGGTTATTATTATAAAGCTGGCAGACAGGCTTCATAATATGAGAACCCTTAAACATATGCAGCCTGAAAAACAACAGAGAATATCAAGAGAGACCCTTGATATTTATAGCCCTATTGCTCAGAGACTTGGTATTTCAAAAATCAAGGTGGAATTGGATGATTTAAGTTTAAAATATCTTGAGCCTGAGATTTACTATGACCTGGTGGATAAAATTTCCATAAGGAAGAGTGAGAGAGAGCAATATATTAAGAAAATCGTTTTAGACGTTAAGGAGCACATTGTTTCGGCTGGAATAAAGGCTGAAGTAGACGGACGTATAAAGCATTTTTTCTCAATATATAAGAAGATGAAAAACCAGGATAAAACCCTGGAAGAAATATATGATTTATTTGCAGTAAGAATAATTGTGGACAATGTGCGGGACTGCTATGCTTCACTAGGAGTTATACATGAGCTTTATAAACCCATACCCGGGCGTTTTAAAGATTATATTGCCATGCCAAAGCCCAATATGTATCAGTCCATTCACACTACTCTTATAGGAGAGACAGGACAGCCCTTTGAAATCCAGATAAGAACCTGGGAAATGCATAAGGCGGCAGAATATGGTATTGCTGCCCATTGGAAGTATAAGGAAGAGTCGGATGGAAAGGCCGGTAAATTTGGGGAAGAAGAGAAGCTGACATGGCTTAGACATATTTTGGAATGGCAGAGAGATATGTCGGATAACGCCGAATTTATGCAGCTTTTAAAAAGTGACTTGGATTTGTTTTCCGATAGCGTGTATTGCTTTACCCCAAGAGGAGAGGTAAAAAATCTTCCTGCCGGAAGCACTCCCATAGATTTTGCTTATTCAATCCACAGTGCAGTTGGAAATAAGATGGTGGGAGCAAGGGCTAATGGCCGTCTTGTACCCATTGATTATCAGATAGTAAATGGAGATAAGATTGAGATTGTTACATCTCAGAATTCCAAGGGACCCAGCCCTGACTGGCTTAGCATCTGTAAGTCCACTCAGGCTAAGAGTAAGATAAACCAGTGGTTTAAGGCTGAGCTTAAAGAAGATAATATAAATAAGGGCAAGGAGCTTATTATAGCATACTGCAAGAGCCATGTGGTTGACCTGAATATAGTCAGAACACAGGAATATCAGCAGCGTATTATGTATAAATACGGTTTCCATGACTGGGATAATGTGCTGGCGGCTATCGGTCACGGTGGACTTAAAGAGGGTCAGATAATCAACCGAATGGTGGAAATGTATGATGCTGACCATAAAAAGGATATAACTGATGAAGAAGTAGCAAAGGAAATTGCGGATAATGCAGGAAAGCAGCGTCACGCAGAAAATCATAAGCACAGTAGCGGTATTGTGGTAAAGGGTGTGCATGATTTATCCGTAAGATTTTCAAAATGCTGTAATCCATTGCCAGGAGATGATATTGTGGGCTTTGTCACAAGAGGGCGTGGTGTATCGATCCATAGAAATGACTGTATTAATGTGCTCAGTATGAGTGAGTTTGACAGAGAGAGACTTATTGATGCTGAATGGCAGGCTGGTGCTGTGCCTGAAAATGGAGTTTATCAGGTAGAGATAGTGATATATGCCACAAATCGTAAGGGATTATTGGTGGATGTATCCAGAATGTTAACAGAAAAAAATGTAAACATTATATCTGTAAATACCCGAACCAGTAAGCAGAATATCGTTACTATGATTTTAGTGTTTGAAATATCAGGTAAGGAAGAGATGAATCAGGTAATGGATAAGCTGACAGCCATAGATGGTGTAATGGATATAGAGAGAAAGACGGGCTAGGTAAGGTTTATGTCAGAGGTTAAAATAGGGCGAATGGTGCTAAGTATGTGCGCCACTAACTGTTATTTTTTATATAAAGAGGGAAAAAAAGAATGTATAGTAATTGACCCTGCGGACAGGGGGGACTATATATATCAGGTGCTTACGGAGAAAGGCTTTGAAGTAACGGATATTTTATTGACCCATGGTCATTTTGACCATATATGGGGTTGTTCAAAGCTTCGCGCCCTTACAAGTGCTCCGGTTTATGCACTGGAAGAAGAAAAAGAGCTGTTAGAAAGTGCTTCACTTAACTGTTCGGAAATGGCAGGGCGGGGCTGTACAGTCAAGGCAAATAAATTTTTAAAGGATTTAGATGTATTGGAGCTAAACGGTATTAGAATACAGGTTATTGCAACTCCCGGACATACTAAAGGCTCTTGCTGTTTTTACCTGCCGGATGAAAATATGCTGCTTAGTGGGGATACTTTGTTTGAGGAAAGTATTGGGCGTACTGATTTGCCTACGGGTAGCATGAGCACACTAATTCATTCTATAGAAGAGAAATTAAGTCCACTTCCTGATGAAACCGCAGTTTATTCGGGACATGGAGACCGGACCACAATAGGTCATGAAAGAAATTATAATCCTTTTTGGAGATAGGAGATATCAGCCCTGTAATCGGGGCTGATTTGTATTTTATGATTAATGTAAGATGTAGTGAAGAAAATTTTATATATGATATTCATTCCTTAGTAAAGGCCTTTTATCCAAGTGAAGAGGTAAAGGTAGTTACGGAGAAAAATGTAGAGAGCTTAGAAATAGGGCAGGGAAGAGATGATGCTGATGCTGATTTATTTATTTCGCTACAAAAAGATAGAATTGAAATTACTTCCTGTTTAATGAATGAAAGTAAAATGGGGGATATTAGTTCTAAAGACCTTTTAGATAAGGAAAGTGCATCTGCTACATCTTTAGTTTCAGAAAATAAAAATGTAGAAGCTAATCCGACTGATTACATAGATAAGGTAAGTGAAAACAGTAGGGAAGTAATTAACTGCCTGCGATTTGCAGACTATTTTAACAGAAGTGAATATAAAAATGAATTAAAACTGGGATTATATGAAGTACTTTCAAAGGCTACAGGTAAAGAGCTGCCTTGGGGTACTCTTACAGGCATACGTCCTACAAAGATTGCAAAAAATCTGATTGATATGGGAAAGTCGGATGCGGAAGCTTTAGCATATATGACAGAGGTATATAACTGCTCTACGGAAAAGGCTAATCTTTCAGTGGATATTGCTCATTATGAGAATGAGATTTTAGAAAATATAGATTATGAAAAGGGATATAGTCTTTATATTGGTATACCATTTTGCCCGAGTACCTGTATGTATTGCTCCTTTACATCCTATCCTATTGCGAAATACAGAAATAAGGTAGGGGATTATATTAATGCCTTAAAAAAAGAAATAGACTATGTGGCTGTAGATTTTGCAGATAAAAATCTTGATACCCTTTATATAGGAGGAGGAACACCCACTACCTTAACAGGGGAGGAATTGCGTGAGCTTATAGGTTATTTACAGAGTAAGCTGGATTTATCTAAAATTAAGGAGTTTACGGTAGAGGCCGGCAGAGCGGACTCCATAACAAGGGATAAGCTGGAGGTACTGCTTGAAATGGGTGTTACCCGAATTTCTGTAAATCCGCAGACTATGAATGAAGATACCTTAAAGCTGATAGGCAGACATGCCACAGCAGCAGAAACTGTGGAAATTTATAAGCTGGCAAGGGAAATAGGCTTTGACAATATAAATATGGATTTGATTGTAGGACTACCGGGGGAGAGTATAGAGGATGTGAAAGATACTCTTAATAAGGTTTGTGAACTTAATCCGGATAGTTTAACTGTTCATTCTCTGGCGATTAAGAGGGCCAGTAAGCTGGCTCAGATTATTGATGAAATGGGCTATGAGGAGATAAATAATACTGACGAAATTATGGACTTAACCGGTACTAGAGCAAAGGAAATGGAAATGAAGCCCTACTATCTCTACAGACAGAAAAATATGAGTGGAAATTTTGAGAATGTGGGATATGCCAAAGAGGGTAAGGCAGGAATTTATAACATTCTTATTATGGAAGAAGTTCAGAGCATTGTGGCACTTGGGGCAGGAACTGTGACTAAGAGAGTATATAATGATGGTCGCATAGAGAGATGTGACAATGTAAAGGATGTGGATTTATATATGGAAAAGATTGATGAAATGATTGAGCGTAAGAAACAACTTTTTAAGCGAGAAATAGTTGATATTTAAGCATTCTCGCTACAATAGATTGCTTATTATTATATATATTGATACGATTTAAGCATAAAAATAAGAAAAGAGTAATTTTTTATGGATAAAAGAAAATCTGGAAAAATAATTAGAGAGGCTAGAATACAAAATAATATTACTCAAAGTGAGTTGGGAGACTGTGTGGGAGTAAGCAATAAAGCGGTTTCGCGCTGGGAAAATGGTGAAAGTTTCCCTGATGTTGGTGTTTTAGAAAACTTGGCATTGGTTCTTGGAGTTAGTATCCAAGACATTATTACAGGAGAGAAAGAAGGAAAAGATAATAGTGTTGTAACAGAGATTGTAAGAGTTGCATCATTACAACAAAGAGAAAAGAAACGCAATTTAGTTAGAAAAATTTTATTAATAAGTAATTTTATTCTGTGCATTATCGTAGGCTATTCTGCGATTGGCGATAATGGATTTATTTTGGTAAATGATTCAATTATTAGTTATATTGTAATAATGATTATTTCATATACTCTAGTGGTTTATATTTGGATATCGGAAGATAGTACAACGGACTCTAATAACTGTAAAATTAAAAAAAATATGAAAATAGTTGCATTTGTTCTATTTCTACTGTCCTTGATAATAGGTTTTGGAGAAATATTTATGATAGATAAAGATTTTATTCTTTTTGGAATAATAAAAGCAAATGTAGGGCCATTTATAAATGGACAAATCATTGGTCTATTTATTTTAAACATATTTTGGTTTATTGTGGCAGTATATATGTATGATAAAAAACTTTCACCAATTCATTCAGGATGGTTATTATCTGTGGCATCAATGTATTTGTTAGCATTATATGGAGATTTGTTGCATAGATTAAATTCAATTCAAGGATTGGTAAATAGTCTTATGTTAAGAAGTGTTGCTGTAGTTGCAATACTGGGCCTATTTTTAGTATTTGCTAATATTAAGAATAAATAATAATAAATTGTTTAAGTAAGCATAGTAATTAGTGATAATCATATATAATCAACATTTGAACTTTTATTTCGCCTAATAGGCAGAGAGGGAAATTATGAACGCAATCAAAAGAAGAGCTTTTATGTGTATGTTTTATCCTTTTTGATAGTATTTATGACATTTTCGAACAGTATTCAAGCATTTGCAATAGAGGAAGAGACTAGTTTTGGTCCTCCAGAGGATTTTGGTAATCCTGTAAGTGTAACAACGTACATTGATGAAGATGGTTCGGGTACGGGTAAATATGGCTATTTGTTTAATAAATGTGCCTATGTAACATTTTCTTGCACGGCAACAAACCCTGCTGGCATGAGCCATGATTTATCTGTTACAATACGTGTTAGTGAGAGTGGGAACACGATTTAATAGTATAGAATATTGATAATTAAAAAGAAACAATATATTCAAATATTGGTTATAGGATGAAACACAATTACATATTATGTGGTACGGATTAGTCAGTTTTGATGTTAAAAGCGAAAGAGCAGTTGGTTTATGGCACAAGCCAGAATTCAGTTGCTCTTTTGGTATCTTTTGTAGAAAATTTCTCACAAGGAATAATAATTGAACTAAAAAAGTATTGATATACTGGGACTATTCTTATTATTTGCTCATATTTATCATCCGTTTTGAAGCAAAGTTTAAGGAATGCAGTAAATTTCTTTTGTTGTACAACTAAAAATAAAGAGGATACTTTCTGTAGCAAATCAGGAAAATCTTATGAGAATGTATTTGCAACCAATAGTGGAGGCAAAGACCGGAAAGGTGGTAGGTGCGGAAGCCTTAATGCGCCTTGTGGATGAAGAGGGAAATATATTATATCCGGACACCTTTATTCCAATAGCGGAAACAAATGGCAAGATTAATGAGCTTGGAACGAATATATATACCTGTGCATGTGACTGCTTTAGTAAGTATAATGAAGATATTGGCCTTGAATGGGTCAATGTAAATTTATCCCCCATACAATGTTTAAATCCCGGCTTACCCGCGTTATTTGAAAGTATAGCCCGGAAGCATATGGTTTCTATGGAAAATATCCATTTGGAAATTACTGAAGAGAGTATGATAAGTACGGACAGACTGATAGAATTTATGGAGGATATGGAAAAGAGGGGCTTTAGATTTTCGTTAGATGACTACGGAAGCGGATATTCTAATATTTTGCGAATGAAAAAGCTGCCCTTTTTGAATTTGAAGCTGGATAAAAAGCTGATATGGGAGCATTTTAAATCTCCTGATAAGACACTGCCTACGGTAATAAGAGGTCTTAAGAATATGGGCTATACAATTACGGCAGAGGGCGTGGAAACAGAGGAAATGGTAAGAGAATTATCCCATTTGGGAGTAGATTTCCTACAGGGCTATTATTTTTCAAAGCCCATACCTGCGGAGGAGTTTGTGGAGATTTATTCTAAAAAGGACAATAGTTAAAATATTGTAGTAAGTATTATATATGGAGAAAAGCTTGCCGATTGTATACAGTCAGGCAAGCTTTTTTCCTGGATGTGGGGTGGGGCTGAGCGTGCGTTGTGATAGCATTAATGCAGGCTTTATTTAGAGCTTGGCAGTATAAGGGGGCTGTGGTAGTGTTAATGAAGAATTTTTGAAACTTTTTAAATTGCATCTATGTCTAAAAGATATAGAAATTAAGGAGGTAAGTGTTTGATGTTTTCCCGGGACAAAATGAAGGACAGAAATGAAGAAATAATTGAGCAAATTATCTGCGAAAAATATAACAATTATTACAGAATGGCTTACAGTTATGTGCATAATGAAGCAGATGCCTCTGATATAGTACAGGAGGGAGCGTATAAAGCTATTAAAAACAGCGCTTCTTTAAGAAATCCGGAGTATGCAGGCACATGGATTTATAGAATTATGATGAATGAGGTATATAATTTTTTAAATACTAAAAAGCATATATCACTAAGTGACGAAGAAAATTTTATAGAGCCTGAAATATCAGATAAATATGAGGATGTTGATTTAAAGAATGCTTTAGAAAAGATGCAGACAAAGGATAAGGCAGTCATTTTGCTTAAATATTTCGAGGACAAAAAACTGGAAGAGATAGCGGAAATATTGAATGAAAATTTGAGTACGGTTAAAAGCAGACTGTATAGAGGGCTAAAGAAATTAAAGATTGAATTGGGCAGCGAAGAATATGGAGGAGTATAAATGAGCTTAAGAAACGAAAAAGATTTGAACACATATAAAAATGAATATGAAAGTGTAAATATGAGCGAAGAGTCCTATCAGAAAATGGTTGCCCGGATGAAACAGGCAAAAAAGGAGAAATTATTTATGAAGAATAGAAATTCTATTAAGGGCTTTGTAGCGGCGGCGGCAGCGGCAGTGGTTATGATTTTACCGAATATATCCCCTATGGCGGCTTACGCCATGAGTAATATACCTGTACTGGGTGGATTTTTTAAGGTTATTACTATAAGAGAGTATAATTATGAGGATGATTATAAGCAGGCAGATATTAATGTAGTTGAGGTATCAAAGGTCGGAGATAAGGAATTAGACGGCGAAGTAGCTGAGAATGCACATAAGAGTATGAATGAGATTAACAGTGAAATTAAAGCTTTAGCTGAAAAATGGGAGGCTGAGTTTAAGGCTGATATGGAGAGTGAGGGCTATCACAATGTTTCCGTGACATCTGAGGTGGTAAATACAACCGGTGACTATTTTACCTTGAAGATTGAATGCTTTGAGGCGGCAGCCAGCGGAGCTGAAACGGATTACTACTATACAATAGATTTAAAATCAGGCAACAGAGTTGCTCTGTCAGATTTATTTAAAGATGGTAGCGATTACAATAGTGTAATTGTAAAGAATATTGAAGACCAGATGAGAGCCTTAAGTGCAGCAGATGAGAATAATATATTCTGGCTGGATGATGAGCTGATGGATGACTGGAGTGTAGCCAAGGCACTGGAAAATGCTTCATTCTATATCAATTCAAACAATGAGGTAGTAATAAGCTTTAATGAGGGCGAAGTAGGTCCTATGTATATGGGAGTGGTAGAATTTGTACTTCCGGATTCAGCAATAGGCAGTATAAGAAGATAATTCCAAACAGTTTGAGTGTTTATAAGGGCATAGCCGGTAAATGGCTATGCCCTTACTTTTGGGGTCAGGTGGGCAAAGTATACTAATACGTGATGAAAATCAATTGAATTTCTACTCTAAAGGGCATATAATGACGTGGCACGAAAGAGTAGAGGAGTATATGTTATGATAATTTCAGTTTTGATTTTTGCCATATTTATGGTGGTATTAGAGCTTAATAAAAATACAATTTTAGGTTGGATATTGGCGTTAGCTGTATATGCAGGCTTTTTTATCTTCTATAGAATGTTTTTAAAGGAAAGAGGATTTGTATTAAGGGCAGGAAGTGTAGCTATATTAATTGTAATCTTTGCAGGAATACTTTTTATAAGTATGCCTCCAATAAAATCAGTTCCGGCAGTAGCTTATAAAAATCCTAAAATTACTGAGGAAGTAACCGTGTCACAGGGTAAAGTGACAGGAGTATATACCGAGGATGAAAAGGTGGAGGTGTTTGCAGGTATTCCCTATGCAAAGGCACCGATAGGGGAGCTTAGATGGAAAGAACCCCAAAATCCTGATAATTGGGAGGGTGTATTACGGGCTGATACCTTTGCGCCTATGTCAATGCAGCCAAGAAATCTTCCAATCATTGACTCTCTTACACAGATTATAGGTTTTCATGATTATAAAATTTCTTTAAAGGATAATTATATAAGACCTATGAGTGAGGACTCTCTGTATTTAAATATATGGAAGCCTGCAAATATAGAAAATGAAGAAATAAACGAAAATGGACTTCCGGTGCTGGTGTATATACACGGAGGCTCATTGCAGACGGGTCAGCCATGGTATGAGGACTATAGCGGGGAGGGTCTGGCAAGAAAAGGTATTATTGTAGTAAATATGGGATATAGGCTGGGAATATTTGGTTTCCATGCTTCTGATGAGTTATCAGCAGAGTCAATAAATGGCACCACAGGAAATTATGGATTATTAGACCAGATAAAGGCTCTTGAATGGGTAAGGGATAATATCGCTGCTTTTGGAGGAAATCCGGATAATGTAACATTAGCCGGAGAGTCGGCAGGAAGCGTATGCGTAAGTGCTCTGTGCACCTCGCCACTTGCCAAGGGATTGTTTGTACGTGCTATTGGGGAAAGCTCAGGCGCATCTGCACCAATGCCCGGTCATTCCTACAGAAGTCTTGAGGAAGCCAAGGAAACGGGACGGAAAATAGAGGCAGAGCTTAATGTGAGCAGTGTAGATGAGCTTAGAGCTCTTTCTGATAAAGAGCTGGTAAAGTATGCAAATGAAGACCATCATATAACCGTGGATGGATATGTACTTGAAAAATCTCCATATGAAGTATATCTGGCAGGAGAAAATAATGAACAGGCACTGCTTAATGGATTTAACGGAGCAGAGGCAGAGGCATTTCTTATTGGCGCAAATACAAAGAAAAACGGTTTTGAAGACAGAATGGAAGAAAGCTTTGGGGATTTTGCATCGGAAATATTAAAGCTGTATCCTGTTTCGGATGATAAGGAGTCCTATAGAGCCAATGCAGATATATATTCAGCGCTGTGGTTTTCCTATGGGCACTATTGCTGGACAAGACAGGTAAAGGCACAGGGACTTCCTGTGTATGAATATATTTTTACTAAAAAGAACGGAAGACTGTCTGATTGGCATGGTGGGGAGATGATTTATTGCTATGGCAATGTATCAAAAAATTCCTTATATAATGAAAGTGATGTAAGACTCAGTGATATAATGTCCGAGTATTGGGCTAATTTTGCAAAATATGGAAATCCCAACGGAAAGGCCGGGGAGCAGTCTGTTTTAGGCTCCGGAGAACAACTGCCTCTTTGGAACGAGGCAACGGATGGAACAAAAGTTTTTGAATTAGGGGAGAATATAGGAGAGATAACAGACCCATATTTAAGACTGCACCAATTGTTCGATATACATCAGGGCTTTAAGGTTAAGGAATAAAGTACAAATAATCGGAATTGTCATTGTTCTGATGAAGAATTTGTAAAGATGTGTTAAACTAATCACAGAAAAAATATCAAGGAGTGTTCTGGTGGATTTAAAGGAAAGTGCTACGTATATAGTTTTTATGGTATTGCTTGTGTTACTGTCTGCAATGTTTTCTGCGACCGAAACAGCATTTACTTCGGCAAGTAAAAGCAGACTTAAAGCAATGGACAGCCCAAAGGCGGATAAGGTGCTTCTGCTTTTGGAAAAATATAATGATTTATTGTCCACAATTCTTATTGGAAATAATGTGGTAAACATAGGTCTGGCATCTCTGGGTACAGTGTTTTTTGTATCCATGCTTAAAAGTGGAGGAGCAACAGTCTCAACTATTGTTATAACCATAGTTGTACTTATTTTTGGAGAGCTGACTCCAAAGGGGATTGCAAAGGATATGCCGGAGCAGGTGGCAATATTTATGACTCCTGTTATGACCGTGCTTGTATGGCTGTTTACCCCCCTGAACAAATTATTTAGTGTATGGAGCGCATTTATAGACAGGCTCATCCCGGACAGGGAGGAATTAAAAACCACCTCAGAGGAATTGCTTGTAATGGTGGATGAAGCAGAGCAGGACGGCTCTGTGGACAAGGAAGAGGGGGAGCTTTTAAGAAGTGCCATTGAATTTAGCGATATAGAAGTGCAGGATATCTTAACCCATAGAGTGGATTTGGAGGCGGTAGCACTCACAGCCACTAAGGAGGATCTTTCAGAAAGATTTATAAGCTCAAGATATTCAAGAATATTAGTATATAAGGAAAATATTGATAATATAGTAGGTGTGGTTCATCTTAAGGATTTTTATGGGGAATATGATAAAAAGACCTTTAATTTAAAAAAGATGATGACATCCCCTATATTTGTGCATCCTACAATGAAGATTGATGATTGCCTAAGACTTTTACAGAAAGAGCAAAGCTCCGTGGCAGTGGTTACTGATGAATTTGGCGGAACCCAGGGAATTGTAACTGTTGAGGACGTAGTAGAGGAGCTGGTAGGAGAAATCTGGGATGAGCATGATGAGATAGAAGAGGATTATCAGCAGAAAGAGGATAATCTTTGGATTGTTGCAGGAAAAGCAGATTTGGAAAAGACCTTTGACCTGTTTAATACACCTCTGAATGAAGAATTGGAGGATACCCAGACTGTAAGCGGATGGGTTATGGAGGAATTGGGACATATTCCTGAAAAGGGAGAAAGCTTTGAATATGAAAATTTACGTGTTGAGGTAGATGATATTGACTCAAGACGTGTGGTGCAGGTGCTTATTACTGTGATGGAAGAGGAAGCGGAAAGCTCCTCTGATACGGATAATGCAGAATAGGATTGTTGTGAATAATTATACGGATGATATAAGCAGGTATTTAAAAACTTTGGGTCTTAGTCTTGAAAAAGATGAAAAGGGCTTGTATTTAACAGATGGAGTATTAAAGCTCAGGGCGGATTTTACAGAAATGGAAGGTCGCCTGAAACAGAGTAATTTAGAGCGGGAAATGCTGCTTAAGGCTGTAAGAATAAAGGGCTTTACCGGCAAACTCAGGGTTTTGGATGCTACGGCAGGTTTTGGAGAGGACTCACTGCTTTTAGCGGCAGCAGGCTTTGAAGTAGCTTTATACGAGCAGGATAAGGTAATTGCCTTGCTTTTGGAAGATGCTATAAAAAGGGGTAATGAAAATCCAAGGCTTAGAGATTTTATTAAAAATATGACTCTGCATAATGAAGACAGTATAAAGGCAATGAATAGTCTTAATAGAAAGCCTGAAGTGATTTATCTTGACCCAATGTTTCCGGAGCGAAGTAAAAGCGCTTTAATAAAAAAGAAATTTCAGCTTCTGCAACGTTTGGAAAGACCATGTGACAATGAAGAGGAATTATTAGAGGCGGCAATTAATGTGCATCCTAAGAAAATAGTAATTAAACGCCCGTTAAAAGGGGCATATCTGGCTGGGGTTAAGCCCTCCTATTCATTGTCGGGAAAGGCAATAAGATATGACTGCCATGTGTTTGCTTAAAATAAAACGCACCGTCTTTTGAGGATGTCCTCAAAGTGTGGCGCGTTTTTTTTCAATCCATTTATTAATTCTTCCTGTAAAATAATCATGGCTCCAGGAGCCCTCGTCACAGAGAATGCCATTTACAGAGTCCATAAGCTCACTGCAAATGCTTAGTATATTGTAAGCTCTCTCAAAAAACTGTTCGGGAGTCTCATCATATTGCTGACGGATTTCCTCTCCGAGCTTAACAAAATCATTATTCAAAAAACCGGAAACAGCCACAGATGAAATACCAAAGGCATTTGTGTCCTCTGTCATAGTCACAGATTGCATCTTACGACAGTTGATTATATCAATCTCGGTTACTTTGGATTTTTTCATCCATCTATAAAATTCTTTGCTGTCACGATATGCCATAAAATACCTCATTTCAAAATAATACAGACAAAAGTGAAAAACAAGCTTCCCCCTTTGTCTGGTAGTAACAGTATAAATATTTAAAACGATTTATTCAAGAGATTTTTGGCTTTTTTTGAGTGCATAATAAGAAAGATTTTAAGGAGCAATTTATGTCTGGAAACTATGGATTTTTTCAAAATAAGGAATGCCAATATTTTCCTTGTCATAAGGTGGAAACGGATGAAAAGGATATAGAGGATGTAATTGAGCGCTTTCGTTTTGAGAAATCGGATAAAAGACGACTTATGAGTATAATGGAGACAGCCTATCCATTTCTTAGGGGGGAGTTTGGATATTTGAAATTGCCAAAGGATAAAGGATTTAGCGCTATAAAATATGATGACTATGTAATAGGAGCAGTTACCTTGGGGGAGGGCATTGATGAGCTAACAGAGCTTTATCTTAAATACGATCAGGTGTCCGAAGCTTATATGCTTGATTGTTTTGGACTGAAGCTTTTATCTAAAGCTTATGAAGTGATGGCAGAGGCAGTGGAAGCATATACAAAAAAGCAGGTGATCAAGCTGGATTTTTTGGAAGGAGATTATCCTACAAATCTTATGGGTAATATACTAAAGACCTTGGAGATGGAGAGTATTTCCATAAGTGAAGGAAATATGCTAAAGCCATTAAAGAGTGTATGTTTAATTTTGCCTCTTGAGGAGCCGGATATAAATAATGGGGCGCGTCGTTGCAGCATAGGAGATATTTGTGCTGATTGCAGTAATGTAAATTGCAGTATAAGAAGGATGGCAGTCACAGATAATAAATCGACAGCTCTTACCTATGGATATATGAGGATTTTTGGGAATAAAACCGGTACCTTTGAGAAAAATGAGTGACATTTATACTTATATAAACTGACAAAAGTCATATGAAATTGATTACAAAATACAGATGTGAAAAAAACAATAAGCAACTACTATAAGAGCATAGCTATTAACTGCTTCATACAGGGAGGAAAAAAGATGAAGAAAAAAATGTTAAGTATGCTCTTAAGTACTGTTATGGTTGCATCACTGCTCATAGGATGCGGAGGCACTACGGCGCCTGAGACCAAGGATAATACAGATGCAACAGAAGCACCTGCAACTACAGAGCAGACCACAGAGGCACCTGCTACGGAAACAGCTTCGGGAGGAAGAGTATTTGGATACACATGTATGGATGGCACAAATCCTTTCTTCGTAGCACTTGAAAATGCTATCAGGGAAGAGGTAGAGGCTCACGGTGATACACTTATTTCGGTGGATCCGGGCAATGATTCCAATAAGCAGATAGATCAGGTAGAAGACCTTATTTCAAGAGGTATTGACATAATGTTTGTCAATCCGGTAGATGCTGATGGGATCATTCCTGCTCTTGATATGCTAAAGGCTGCCGATATTCCTATGTTCGGATTTGATACACAGGTTGGTGATATGAGCTACCTTATTTCTTATGCAGGCTCTGATAACTATAATGCGGGCTATGTATGTGGTAAGGATTTAGCTCAGAAGGTTCCTGAAGGCGGAGATATCTTAGTACTTGATTCACCTACTATGCAGTCTGTAACTGACAGAACCAACGGTTTCTTAGATGCTTTGAAGGAGTCAGGTGTTACATTTAATGTGGTAGGACAGCAGGATTGTATGGGAAATCAGCAGCAAGGCAACGAAAAGGCAACAGACCTTCTTACAGCTCATCCCGATGTGGTTGCAATTTTTGGTGGAAATGACCCTACAGCATTAGGTGCTTTATCGGCAGCAGAAGCTGCAGGTGTTTCACCTCTTATATATGGAGTAGATGGTTCGCCTGATATTAAGGCTTCACTAAAGAATTCATGCGTAGAAGGCACGGGAGCACAGTCACCCATTACTATTGGAAAAACCATTGCAAAAACAGCTTATGAGTGGCTGGATGGCAAGAATGTTGAGTCATTTATTCCAATCGAAACATTCCTTATTACCGCAGATAATGTAGACGAATTTGGAACAGATGGTTGGCAGTAAAACTAAATGCCTGATTTAAATTAATAGTTTTCCTATAAAGAACGGACCTCCAATCGTTTACCTAGATTTAAGTGACCTTTGGAGGTCAGTTCGTATGAACTCTTTATATTAAAAATTATTTAGGAGGAGGCTTGGCATTTGTGAGTGAACGTTACCTACTTGAAATGAAAAATATAAGCAAATCCTTTCCCGGTGTTAAGGCATTGCAAAATGTAGATTTCCAGTTGAAGGCCGGAGAGGTGCATGCATTGTTAGGCGAAAACGGTGCAGGAAAATCCACGTTAATAAAAGTTTTGGGTGGTATATATCATCCTGAAGAGGGCGAGATATATGTGGAAGGAGCAAAAGTTCATATTGATGATGTAACTGCTGCCAGAGAAGCCGGAATATCCATAGTGCATCAGGAGCTTGTGCTTGTGCCTTATATGAGTGTGGCTGAAAATATATTCTTAGGCAGGGAGCTCGGAAAAAAAATGAGTGTGGATAGGGCAAGTATGTCAAAGGAAGCCCAGATACTTTTGGATAAATATGAAATGAATATCAATGCGGATACTTTGGTAGAAAGGCTTACGATAGCTCAACAACAGATGGTAGAGATCGTAAAGGCTATATCCTTAAATGCAAAAATTCTTGTAATGGATGAGCCTACCTCATCCATATCGGATAAAGAAATTGGATTTTTGTTTGATACAATAAGAAATCTTACTGCCAAGGGCGTAGGAATAGTGTATATTTCTCATAAAATGAGTGAATTGGAAGAAATATGTGACAGAGTTACCGTTATGCGTGACGGAATGGCTGTGGGAACAAGAGCAGTTAAGGAAACCGGAAAAGACGAGCTTATTGCAATGATGGTCGGAAGAGAGCTAAAAGGGTATTATACCAGAGACTTCACTACTCCCGGAGAAGAGATTTTAAGATGTGAGAATATAGCGGATGGAAAGATGGCAAAGGGAGCCAGTTTCAAACTGTATAAAGGAGAGATAATAGGATTTGCCGGTCTGGTAGGAGCAGGCAGAAGCGAGGTAATGAAAGCAGTCTTTGGATTGTCACCTCATATGACCGGTGATGTATATGTAAAGGGTAAGAGGGTAAATATAAAATCACCGGTGGATGCTCTTAAATATGGTATTGCGCTGGTTCCTGAAAGCAGAAAAACCGAAGGGCTATATGGCGTTCAAAGTGTACGCTTTAACTCTACTATTGAAGTATTGAATGAATTTATAAAATTACTGAAGGTAAATAGAAAGCGGGAGGCGGAAATAACTCAGAAATATATAGATATGATGTCCACCAAGACACCAAGCCAGGAACAGATAATAGGAAATCTTTCCGGCGGAAATCAGCAAAAGGTTATGATAGGCCGTTGGCTTGCTACCAATCCGAAGATTTTGATTTTAGATGAACCTACAAGGGGTGTGGACGTAGGAGCAAAGGCTGAAATATATGGAATTATGAATGAGCTGGTTAAGGCAGGTATGTCAATTATTATGATTTCATCAGAGCTTCCGGAAATAATAAATATGAGTGATAGAGTATATGTTATGTCGGACGGAAGAGTGACGGGCTGCTTTATGCATGACGAGGTTTCCCAAGAGGGGATAATGAAACTGGCTGCAAAGTATTAAATAGGAGGGCAAAATATGGCAACCGGAATTAAGAAGGGTGTAGTCAATTATTTTAAGGATAATATAGGTATTATAATTGCACTTTTTGCAATGTGTATATTGTTGGTTTTATTTCCAACAACAAGAACTACTTTTTGGACACAAAAAAATATTTTCAATATTCTTCGTCAAAACGCATCAAATCTGTTTTTGGCAACAGGTATGACAATGGTTATTATTCTTGGCGGAATTGATTTGTCGGTAGGCTCGGTTATTGCCCTGTCAGGCTGCGTGGCGGCAGGCTGTGTGGAATTTTTAGGGCTTCCTGTGGGAGTGGGCTTTGCGGCAGGAATATTGGTGGGTGCATTGATTGGTATGTTTAATGGCTTTATTATAAGCAAAACGGCAATCCCCCCATTTATTGTAACCTTAGCGGCAATGAATATTACAAAAGGAATTGCATTGGTATATACTCAGGGCTCACCGATAAGAAGTATGTCGGATGCATTTAAGTTTCCGGGGGCAGGATATATAGGCTCTGTACCGACACCGGTGGTGCTTATGATTATTGTATTTATAATTGCGGCATACATTATAAATCGTACTAAACTTGGAAGGCATATGTACGCAGTGGGCGGCAATGCGCAGGCTGCAAAATTTTCGGGAATTAATGTCTCGAGAGTTAAGTTTATTATATATACCTATACGGGATTAATGGCAGGTATTGCAGGCATTATAATCGCTTCAAGGCTTTATTCGGGGCAGCCTACTGCCGGTGACGGTGCGGAGATGGACGCTATTGCAGCCGTAGTAGTAGGTGGTACATCTATGAGCGGCGGTTCGGGACGAATAGGCGGAACCTTAATAGGAGTACTGATTATAGGTGTTTTAAACAACGGGCTTAATCTAATGGGTGTAGACTCCAACTGGCAGTTTATTGTAAAGGGAATGGTTATTCTCCTGGCTGTTTATGTGGATTATATAAGAAATAAAAAAGCAGGCAGATAGTAATATAATGATTAATAAAATCTCCCGGTTATTTCCGGGAGATTTTGAAGTGTAATAAGCTATACTGTGATAAGATAAGGATATGATAAAAATAAAGAGAAAATCCATAAAAAAAACAACTTATATGTTGTTGATAGTCCTTATAAGCGGACTTATGGGCTGCGGATATCCTAAGACGGGGAGTGGTACCAGTTCGCCTGTTATTTTTGGTGCGACCTATATGACAAGAAATAACAGCTATTTCGATGCCCTTCACGAGGCTATTGAGGAAGTGGTGGAGAGTAACGGAGATATTTTAATATCAAGAAATCCCTGTCAGGACCAGGAAAAGCAAAACGGACAAATCCTTGAAATGATTGATGAAGGGATAGAGGTACTCTTTTTAAATCCTGTAGATTGGGAAAAGGTAAAACCGGCATTGGAAGCCTGTAAGAAGGCAGGTGTAATTGTGATAGATGTTGATACGGTGGTTAAGGATAGGGAGTATGTGGTATCTATTGTTGAAACCGATAATTATCTGGCAGGTAAGCTATGTGCCGAGGATATGATGTCACGCATTCCCAGTGGGAAAATAGTAATTATAGATAACCCCATACAGACTTCCATTACCAATAGAGTTAATGGATTTTTGGATGCTATAGATGGAAATGAAAATTATGAGGTTATTTACACTGATGCGGGCGCAGGTGAGTTGGAGGTTTCCGCAAAGATTATTCCGTCTTTATTACAGCAGGATATTGAATTCAATGTGATTTTAGGCGGCAACGATCCATCTGCTTTGGGAGCGCTGGCATCATTGCAACAATACGGAATGGATAAGGGAGTTTTGGTATACGGCATTGATGGTTCACCTGATTTTAAGCGAATGTTGGAACTGGGATATGTGACGGGAACAGCCGGTCAAAGTCCTAAAACAATAGGTACTGTGGCAGCCAAGACCGCTTATGAGTATTTGGCAGGAAAGGAAGTCAAAGAATATATAAGCATAACTCCTTTTATGATTACTAAAGAAAATCTGGCAATGTATGATACAAATGACTGGCAGTAAATTATTAAAAAATCAAAAAATAAACAAAGAGATGGAAGAGCGAACTATTTTGCTGCTACAGGGAGCGTTAACCCTTCTAAATATAGTTGCGGTATGCCTTATCAGTGGATTTATTTATAATACTACAGAAGTTATAAGACACAATTATAAGGCAAGAGTATTTTTAGACTATGTGGAAAAGGTTCCCCACAATCCCGCAGAAAGCTTCTATCTGTGTATATTGTTAATGGGGGCACTGGCTGTTTCATTTGTTGTGAGAAATCGAATAAGAAAGACTTACAGCAAGGTAGTGGTGGGAACTCTGTTTTTTGATATATTGGTGACTTTGGCTGTTATATGGATTTTGGACTTTAATTATAACGGACTTCTCCTATTGGTATTTGCGGAAATTCTTTATTATGTCAGTAACAGAAGAATTAAGATTGTGCTGGTGGCATTTGCGGTGATGGGATTTATTGTTACCAATTATGATTTTTTGTCCCTTAATTTGTCTCTTTATAATGTAAAGGACTATATAGGCTATTATTCGGGAAATGTGCAACAGTACCTAATGAGTATTTATAATATTCTTTTTTCTTTGGGGATTATTTTGTTCATTATATACTGTATTTTTGTTATTAACAGTCAAAGCAATACTATTGAAGAGGTAAACAGGCTTTATCATGAATTACAAAGTGCCAATGAACAGCTTAGGGAATATGCGGATATGTCAGAACAAATGGCAAAAACTAAAGAACGAAACAGATTGGCACGGGAAATTCATGATACGCTGGGGCATACTCTTACAGGAATTACTGCGGGCTTGGACGCTTGCATTACGACCATTGATATATCTCCTGCACAAACAAAGGAACAGCTAAGACTATTGACCCAGGTAAGTCGTGACGGGATAAACGAAGTAAGACGCTCTGTAAGTGAGCTAAGCCCCGACACAATAGAAAGATTGCACCTGGATGCAGCAATTAGAAAAATGATTACAGATATGAGCTGTGTATCGGGAGCCGAAATTTTATTTGAAACAAATGAGAAGCAGCTTTCCTTTGACGAGGATGAGGAAAATGCCATTTACAGAATTATACAGGAGAGTATTACAAATGCTCTTCGTCATGGCAAGGCTTCCAAAATAAGAATTGAAATGGAAAAGGTGGATGGTGAGATACGGCTGACTATACGGGATAATGGAGTAGGATGTAAGGAAATTAAAAGCGGCTTTGGAATAAAGCACATTCAGGAGAGGGCTGAAATGCTCCATGGAAGAGTAACCTTTGATGGACGGGAGGGGTTCACTGTTTTTGCGATTATTCCAATAAGATGGGGGGAGAAATATGATTAATGTTCTGATAGCAGATGATCAAGAGTTAATAAGACAGAGCTTACGAATAGTTTTGGAAAGCAGAGAGGGCATAAGTGTTATTGATGCTGTGGAAAACGGTCAGGAAGTAATACAGAGCGTAAGGCGGCAGAAGCCTGATGTAATACTTATGGATATACGTATGCCTAAATTGGATGGTGTCTCTTGCACTCAGATAATCAAAGAGAATTATCCGAAAATTAAAATTATTATTCTTACAACCTTTGATGATGATGAATATGTATATAATGCTTTGAAATACGGGGCCAGCGGATATTTGCTTAAAGGAGTATCCATGGAAGAATTGGAAACTGCAATTAAGACTGTATATAGCGGTAAGGCAATGATTAATCCGGATATTGCCACGAAGGTGCTACAATTATTTTCCAGAATGGCAAAATCCGACTATACAATTCCGGTGGGTGACAGAGCTGTGGAGGAACTGACAGAAAATGAGTGGAGGATTATTTCCTGTGTGGGAACCGGTGCTGCAAATAAAGAGATAGCGGAGAAGCTAAGACTGTCGGAAGGTACTGTAAGAAATTATTTAAGCTCCATACTTAATAAACTTAATCTGCGTGATCGCACTCAGCTTGCTATATGGGCAGTGCAGACAAAGGCATCAAGCAAAATGACAAAACGTTTTAGTGAAGAGTAGGTATATATGAAAAAAATGAAAGAAATATTGGGGAAGAAAAAAAACATATATGCCGGTTGTTTTATAATTTTAGTATTGATTATCGGAATAGTCTTATTCTGTCTGCATAGTAGGGCTAAACGTGAGATAATTCTGGAGTTTGGAATGTTTACGGGGAGTAACTGGAATGTAGCTTCCGCAAATAGCTTTATAATAATAGATAAGGCTATTGAAGAATTTGAAAGTACACATCCCGGAGTAAAGGTACATTATTACAGCGGAATTCAGAAAAGTGATTATTCTGAGTGGCTTTCCAGAAAAATTTTATCAGGAGAGGTTCCTGATGTATTTATGGTGCTTGGAACAGATTTTAATCAGTTTTGTTCACTTGGAATAATAAAGGATATTGACGAGTTAATATTAGAAGATACTGAATTTGACAGAGATATATTCTTTGAAAGTGCCTATGAAACAGGGAAATATAACGGTCGCCAGTATGCTTTACCCTACGAAACGGTACCAACTCTTATGTTTGTAAATAAATCTCTATTAGACAATGAAGGAATTGAAGTACCGGCAGAAAATTGGACATGGGAAGATTTATATAAGGCATGCCAAAGGGTGACTAAGGACACAAATGGTGACGGAATCATTGACCAGTTTGGCATATATAATTATGATTGGAAGGATGCGGCATTTTCAAATGGTGGTAAGATTTTTTCCGAGGATGGCAGGGAATGCTATTTTACAGATTCCGCCATTGTGGAAGCGGTAAAATTTATTGACAGACTGGAGGATTTAAACAGAGGGCAAAAGGTAACTCAGGAGGAGTTTAATGGAGGGAATGTAGCGTTTATGCCCCTTACATTTGCTGAGTACAGAACCTATAAAACTTATCCCTACAGAATAAAAAAATATGCAAATATGACATGGGATTGTATTACTATGCCGGCGGGTCCGCAGGGTGATAATTTGTCCGAGGTAAATACCTTACTTATCGGAATAAGCAGTAGCACAAGGAAGGAAAGACTGGCATGGGAATTTTTGAAGCTTCTTACAGGAGAGGAGACTATACAGAGTGAAATATTCAAAAATTCGCAGGGAGCTTCTGTTTTAAAAAGTGTTACTTTATCAAAGGAAGCGGAAGAAATGATGCAAGCGGATATGGCAAAGGAGGATAAGGTTATTGACAATGGGCTTTTAGGCAGGGTTATTGAACAGGGACATATAGAGCCTAAGTTCAAGCTTTACGAGCAGGCGGTATCACTGGCGGATAGTGAAATAAGCAGTATTTTAGAAGAAGAAAAAACATTGGAAAGCAGTATGAAAATATTACAGAGAACCGTAAATTCATATTTGCAACAATAAGGAGGGCTGCAAATGAAAAGAAGTGAAATCAATAGGGCATTACGAGAAATGGAAGAGATGATAAAGGAATATCGTTTTGCCCTGCCAAAATTTTGTTATTTTACGCCTGAGGAATGGGAAAATAAGGGAAAGGAGTATGATGAGGTCCGTGATAATATGCTGGGGTGGGATATTACGGACTATGGATTGGGAGATTTTGAAAAGACAGGATTTTCTCTTATTACCCTAAGAAACGGCAATCTTAAAATAGATAAATATACAAAGACCTATGCAGAAAAGCTGTTATTTTTAAAGGAGGGGCAGTATGCACCCAATCACTTCCATTGGAGCAAGATGGAGGATATTATAAACAGGGGTGGTGGAAATCTGCTTATAAGAGTGTATAATTCTACAGAGGACGAGGATATTGACAGAGTTAATGATGTGCGTGTGAATAAGGACGGCAAGGAGTTTTTTGTGCCTGCGGGAGCCCAGGTTAAGCTGCTTCCCGGAGAGAGTATAACCATATATCCTTATATGTACCATGATTTTTCCGTGGAGGAGGGCACAGGAAATGTGCTTATAGGAGAAGTCAGTCAATGTAATGATGACAATACGGATAACAGATTTTATGAAAAAATAGGAAGATTTCCTGAAATAGAAGAGGACGAAGCACCCTACAGACTGCTTTGTAATGAATATCCGGCAGGAAAGGCTTAATACATTAGCCATCCTTAATATTTGGAGGTAATTTGTGGATTTTTTAATTTTATTTGTTTCTATAATTATTATATTATGTGTATTTTTAAATAAAATTTCTACCCGTTTCGGTATACCGATGCTGCTTGCCTTTATTTTTTTAGGTATGACCTTTGGAACTGACGGTTTATTTAAAATAGAATTTGACAACTATTCACTTGTGGCAAATATCTGTACGGCAGCCCTTATATTTATTATGTTCTACGGTGGCTTTGGTACAAATATTTCCCATGCAAAGCCCATAGTGGTACAGGCAACACTTCTGTCAACAATAGGAGTCTTTGCTACAGCGGGACTTACAGGCTTATTTTGCTATTTTGTAATAGGTATGGACCTTATACCTGCCATGCTTATGGGCTCCGTAATATCCTCTACAGATGCGGCGTCGGTATTTTCCGTGCTACGTTCAAGAAAGCTCAGCTTAAAGTATAATACCGCTTCGCTTTTAGAGGTGGAAAGCGGAAGTAATGACCCCGCGGCGTTTATGCTTACCACAGTATTGTTGCAGATGCTTCAGGGCAAGGCTACAGGCGGGTTTATTATATATACTATTGTAATGCAGATAACTCTTGGTCTTATTTTGGGCATTGTAATCGCCTATATAGGTCTTTATGTTCTTGATAGAATTTATTTTGATACAGAGGGCTTCGATATGATTTTTGTGGTAGGCATTGCCCTGATTTCCTATGCTATGCCTACAGCTCTTGGGGGCAATGGCTATTTAAGCGCATATATAACAGGACTTATTTTGGGAAATGCAAAAATCAGGGAAAAAAAGAATTTAGTTCATTTCTTTGACGGGATGACGGGGCTTATGCAAATGACTATATTCTTTTTGCTGGGACTTTTGGCAACCCCCTCCCATTTACCCGAAGTAGCAGGCAAAGCTATTGCAATTATGCTATTTTTATCACTGGTAGTAAGGCCCATTGTAATAGGTGGACTGCTTCGACCATTTGGATGTGACTTTAAAAGAATGTTGCTTATTTCCTTTGCAGGTCTTAGAGGGGCGGCTTCAATTGTATTTGCCATTATAGTAATAATGAATGGTAATATAGGGGACGAAATTTTTAATATTACATTCTTCATTGTTTTAATGTCTATTTTGATACAGGGCTCCCTATTGCCACTGGTATCAAAGAAGCTGGATATGATTGATGAGGATGAGGATGTTATGAAGACCTTTACGGATTATTCCGATGAGTTGCCTGTGCAGTTTATACAGGTTAAAATACCTGAGGGTCATATTTGGATTGGGAAAACCTTAAGTGAAATTGAAATGCCGCCGGATATTCTGGTAGTATACAGGGAGGGGCATGGAAAGGTGTCTGTACCTAATGGAAATACAAAGCTGAAAGCAGGGGACAGGCTTATATTAAGTGCTATACAGCCTGAGAATATAGACGGAGTAAAGCTTACGGAGATAATTATTTCTAAAAAGCATAATTATATCGGAAAGAAGCTTTTTGAAATACCAAAGGATAATTCAGGATTAATTATTCTTATTAAACGGGGATGTGATGTTATAATACCTAAGGGAGATACAATTATTTCCCAAGGGGATATACTTATATGTAATGAACCGGCATAAATATTATGAAAAAAGGAGGAAGATTATGCAGGACAATGTAGTGGATTTTTCCAAAGGAACGGGACGCAAAATAGTTAATTATGTGAGTATGGCAATAGTGGTGTTCATACTGGTATTAGTTGCGTTTTCCGGATTTTATACTGTCAATGAGACAGAGGCAGCAGTGGTTACCACCTTTGGAAAGGCAAAACTGGTAGAGGAAAAGGGACTTCATTTTAAAATCCCTGTATTACAGAGAGTAAGAAAGGTAGACACCACTGTCAGAGGCTTTGAAATAGGTTATATGGAAAATTCAGATGGTACATATTCAGAGGTGGACTCAGAGTCTATTATGATTACATCGGATTTCAACCTGATTGATGTGGATTTCTATATTTCATATCAGGTGGCTGACCCTATTAAGTATCTCTATGCTTCAAATGACCCGGAGGGAATACTTAAAAATATTGCAATGTCAAGTATCAGAAGTGTGGTATCGGCATATGGTGTGGATGCGGCCATAACAACGGGTAAAACAGGTATTCAGGCAGGTGTTAAGGAAATGATTTTATTAAACCTTACTGAGCATGATATAGGAATTACCCTTGTGGAAGCGGCAATACAGGATGTAGAGCCTCCTACAAGCAGTGTAAATGATGCCTTTAAGGCAGTAGAAACTGCAAAGCAGGGCAAGGAAAGCGCCATAAACGAGGCTAATGCATACCGCAATCAGAAAATACCTGAGGCAGAGGCTAATGCAGACAAGATATTACAGGAGGCAGAGGCTAAAAAGACTGCCAGAATTAACGAGGCATATGGTCAGGTTGCCCGATTTAATGCAGAGTATGAGGAATATAAAAATTATCCCCTAATTACAAAGCAGAGAATGTTCTATGAAACAATGCAGGAAGTGATGCCAAATCTTAAGGTAATTATTGATAATGAAAATGGAGGAAGCGGTGTTTTGAAGCATTACTCTTTAGATGATTTGTCAAACACATCTGTGTCTGTATTAAACGGAGGTAATGACTGATATGGAAAAGAAAAAAATTAAACTGCCTATATCAATGGTTTTGATAATTATACTGCTGGTAGGAACTATGGCTTTTAATAGTGTGGCATATGTAACCCATGAAAACCAGTATTCAGTAATAAAGCAGTTTGGAAAAATTACTGCTGTAAATGACACGGCAGGACTCAGACTTAAAAAGCCCTTTGTTCAGGATGTTAATTATATTTCCAAGGCAATAAGACTCTATGACTTAAATGAGTCGGAGGTTATTACAAGCGATAAAAAGACAATGATTATAAATGCCTTTGTGCTTTGGAAGATAAATGACGCAAGAGCTTTTACATCAACACTGAATGCTTCTGACATAACAGCACAGGGACGTCTGGACGTTATTGTATTTAATGCTATAAAGACGACGGTATCCAGTATGACCCAGGAAGAGGTCATAGCCAGTCGTAATGGAAATAAGGATATTGCAACGGTGGATGCGGTGTTAGAGGATATTGAGCTTCAAAATTATGAAAGTGAAGAGGCAAGTACAAAGACAGTGAAGAATATTGCCATATCTGATAAGCTTTTGGAGGCAGTAGGAAATCAGTGTGAGCAATATGGAATTGAGCTTATTGATATTGAAATAAAAATTCTTGATTTGCCGGATGAAAACAAGTCAGCAGTATATGAGCGTATGATTACTGAACGTAATAATATTGCTACAGCATATACGGCTCAGGGTCAGAGTGAAGCTCAAAAGATAAAGAATAATACGGATAAAGAGGTGGCAGTAATGCTTTCGGAAGCCTCCGCCAGATCTGAGAAAACTATTGCAGAGGGAGAGGCAGAGTATATGAAAATTTTAGCAGATGCCTACAACAATCCTGAAAAAGCAGAGTTTTATTTGTATTCTTTACAGCTTGATGCCCTTAAGAAATCTTTGGATGGCAAAAAGGATAATGTACTTATTTTAGATGCAGGCAGTCCTATTGCAGAGATTTTTAGCGGATTGAATTAATTGATTTCAGGAGAGAAGAAGTGCCAAATAAGAAAAGTACAGAGGACATTCTCGTTGACAGCTTTATGGACATTGCCAAAAGCAAACCGATTGAGAAGATTACCGTTAAGGAAATTACTGACAGGGCTAATGTAATAAGAGCTACATTTTATAACCATTTTCAGGATAAATATGAAATTTTGGAATGGGTAATAAAAGATAAGCTTTTAGGCAGTGTGGACGTACTTATCGAAAATGGTATGATTCACGAAGCAATTATAGTGGTGGGAAGAAATATTCTTCATAATAAGGAATTTTTCAAAAATGCAGTTAAGCTGACAGGACAGAATTCCTTTGAAATGATAGTGGAAAAATGTATTTCGGACACTTTTTTGGAATTTTTCTTTAAAAATCCCAATGGGCATAATGCCAGAAATCCATGGATAACACCGGAGCGGATTGCAGGTTATTTTGCTCATTCTCTTACATATATTTTTATTATGTGGATTAAGGCGGATATGGCAGTAAGCCCGGAGGACATGGCTGAGATATATGCATATATCGAAGATAAGAGTCTTTTAGAAACTGTTAGGGAGATGGGGGTAAACCCCTTACTTACCGGTCAGGAGATAGAGATAACACTTGTTTAATTATACAAACAATGCAATTTGTATAATTCATATAGACGGACAACCTGTAATTGAATAATTGAATAATACCTTTTTCTGAGACTGTATATGGAAATATATGGTCTCTTTTTTTATACTCTCAAACAGAAAAGATGAAAGAGCAGCGAAATGAATGAGGTAGAACGATGAAGAAATTCGGACAATGGGTTGTAAAATTGAGATTTATAATTCTGATTGTAAGTATAGCATTACTTATTCCATCGACAATAGGATATATAAATACCAGAGTTAATTATGATATTTTGTCATATTTGCCCGGGGATATAGAAACTATGGTAGGACAGGATATCCTGGAAAAGGATTTTGGTACGGGAGCCTTTTCCATGTGTGTAGTCGAGGGAATGGAATTTAAGGATGTGGCTAAGCTTAAGGCTAAAATAGAGGACGTGGAGCATGTAAAGAAAGTGATTTGGTATGACACAGTTGCTGACTTGTCCTTGCCGGTAGAAATGCTTCCTGATAATGTACGTGAAACCTTTGTAAATGGGGATGCAACCATGATGGCAATACTTTTTGATACCACTATGTCATCGGATGAAACAATGGATGCTATTGAAGAAATTCGCAGTGTAACAAAAAATCAGTGCTTTATAAGCGGAATGTCGGCGGTGGTAACGGATACCAAGAACTTATCAAATAAAGAAACGCCTGTATATGTAGGCTTGGCAGTTCTTTTATCAGTAATGGTTTTGGCTGTATCTATGGACTCATTCTTAATACCATTGTTCTTTTTGCTTAGTATAGGAATGGCTATTGTATATAATCTGGGAACAAATGTATTTATGGGGCAGATTTCATATATAACAAAGGCGTTGACCGCAGTGCTACAGCTTGGTGTCACAATGGATTACTCAATTTTTTTATGGCACAGCTATAAGGAAAAGCAGGAAGAATTTACAGATAAAAAAGAGGCAATGAGCGAAGCAATATCTGCCACTATAACCAGTGTGGTAGGAAGCTCCATTACTACGGTGGCCGGATTTGTAGCCCTATGCTTTATGAGCTTTACCTTGGGAATTGATTTAGGAATCGTTATGGCAAAGGGAGTGATATTTGGAGTAATCTGCTGTGTAACAGTGCTTCCGTCCATGATTTTACTTTTTGACAGGGCAATAGAAAAAACCTCTCATAAGATTATCATGCCTAAATTTGATGGACTTTCAAAATTTGTAACGAAGCATTACATAATAATAGCTGTCAGCTTTTTGATTATATGGATTCCTGCAATTTACGGTTATACCCACACACAGGTTTATTACAATCTGGATAAGACTTTACCTACTGATTTACCGAGTATTCAGGCAAATAATAAATTAAATGAGTTTTTTGAAATGAACGCCACTCATATAATATTGGCAAATTCCGATTTGCCTGAAAGTGATATAGCCAATATGCTATCTGAGGTTCAGGCTACTGCGGGTGTAAAGAGGATAATAGGGCTGGATACCTTTGTGGGACCTTTAATTCCAAAAGATATAATACCTGAGGATTTGCGAAAAGAACTGGATAATGGGGAGTACCAAATGATAATGGTAATGTCTGAATATCCGGTGGCTTCGGATGAAGTTAATAATCAGGTGGATGAATTAAATAAGATAATGGATAGATATGACCCTAAGGGAATGTTAATAGGAGAGGCACCCTGCACAAAGGATTTGATTTCAATTACAAATGTGGACTTTAAAACAGTCAGCATTGTGTCAATAGGCGTGATTTTTATTATCATTGCATTTGTTTTCAAATCCATATCCTTGCCGGTAATTTTAGTTACGGTAATTGAATTTGCAATATTTATAAATATGGGAATACCTTTTTATACACATACGGAAATCCCCTTTATTGCATCTATAGTAATAGGAACAATACAGCTTGGAGCAACAGTGGATTATGCGATTTTAATGACAAACAGATATAAGACGGAGAGAGGGGCAGGTAAGGAAAAGGCAGAGGCCGTAGTAATAGCCCATAAGACCAGTATACAGTCGGTAATAGTTTCGGCTTTAAGCTTTTTTGCAGCCACCTTTGGAGTTGGGCTTTATTCCAATATAGATATGATAAGCTCCCTATGCACTCTGATGGCAAGAGGTGCTCTTATAAGTATGTTGGTGGTGCTTTTAGTACTACCCAGTATGTATATGCTGTTTGATGGACTTATATGTAAAACAAGCAAAGGCTTTGGGAATATGTAATAGCTTTATTATTAGTAAAAGCGTTTAATACTGACGCTTGGAAATGGATGGATAATATGTATAAGAAAAATTTAACTAAAAGAAATGAAAAAGTGATTAAAATGACAGCAATTATAATGTCAACGGTGTTGATGGGAGTAGGTATAACAGGCTGTGGTGCATCAGGTGTGGCAACTGCCGATACAAAGGCTATAGACTCTGATAAGCTGGTGCTTTCAGAGGAGGCAAAATCAGCTCCTTTAAATGGCACCGAGGAGGAAGAGACTAAGGCAAAACTGTTGACTAAGGCTATTTCTACCCAGATTGGCGGAAGCGATAATAGTGTGGATAAAGAAGAAAGTGTATATGTAGTTGCAAAAAGTGATGGTAGCGCAAAGGAAATTATAGTAAGTGACCATTTGAAAAATAAAGAGGAAGAGGAAGTTATAAAGGACAGCTCAACTCTTACGGATATAAAGAATGTTAAGGGAAACGAGGAATATATTAAAAAGGGGGATGAAATAGAGTGGAATTCCAATGGTAAGGATATATATTATCAGGGAAAAACAGATAAGGAGCTGCCTATAGATATTAAAGTTACCTACTATTTGGAGGGAAAAGAAGTATCGGCGGATGAAATCGCCGGAAAAAGCGGAAATGTAAAAATCAGATTTGACTATGTGAATAAAGAGAAAGTAACAAAAAACATGGACGGAGAAGAGGTGGAGGTATTTGTTCCATTTACGGTTATGAGTACTATGCTTCTTCCGGTAGATGGTTTTGAAAATGTATCAGTAGAAAACGGCAGGATAATGAACGAGGGAAATAATAATATAGTTATGGGATTGGCATTTCCCGGATTAGCTGAAAGCTTAGCTTTAAATTCTGATAAGCTTAGGGATAAGAATGTGGAAATACCTGAATATGTGGAGGTGTCCGCATATGCCACGGATTTTAGTTTGGATATGACCCTTTCCGTAATATTAAGTGATGCCCTTTCTGACATTCATTTAACCGACAGTATTGACTTGACAGATGTAGAAAATAATATGGATGAAATGTTTGATGGGGCTGACAAACTGGCGGAGGGAACAGGCAAGCTGTCGGCGGGAGTACAGGCGCTTTACGATAAAACAGGAGAATTCAGTGAGGGAGCAGGAACGTTGTATAATGGTGTAAAGGATTATACGGATGGGGCAAATAAGCTGGCCGAGGGTATAAATACGGCTAAATCGGGAACTGCCGCAATTTCAGATGGAGTGAAGAGGCTTTCGGATGGAGCTACCGCACTAACAGATGGAGCTGCCAAGCTGTCGGCGGGAGCACAGGAGCTTAATTCAAAGGTACAGGCAATCAATATGCCTCAGGCAACCTTATCCGATGAGCAAAAGTCTCAGATTAAGGAGGCAGTTGCAGCTTCGGCAGACGGTGCATTGTCAGAGGGGGCAGGAGCACTTAGTATGGGTATTACCGGGGCTGTTTTAAACCAGGTGGCATCAAGCATTAATTCGGAGAATGCTGTAAACAGTGCGCGCTTACAGATTAGAGAACAGCTTGACAGCATGGTAGAGGCAGGACTTATAAGCGCAGAGCAGGCAGATGGTATGGCCGATGGGCTGGCAAGAGGAATATTAAATTCAGTAGCTTCTAATGTAGGAGCAGGTAATAGTAGCGAGAATGGGATGGTAACATCCATATGTAAGGATGCTCTTATGACTGCTACCCAGAATGGTGCGGTTGGCGGTGCTGAAGCAGTAGCCTCTACAATTAACGGCACTATGGGACAGTACGATTCGATGATTAGTCAATTAAAGGAGGGAACGGCAGCATTGGCAAACGGAGCCGGAGAACTTAACAGTGGGGCAAATAATTTGAAAAATGGAGTTGGAGAACTTGGTTTGGCGGTAACAAAGCTTGATAATGGTATGGGAGAACTAAATAACGGTGCATCCACATTGGTAGGTAATAACTCAAAGCTTGTGGATGGCTCCGGTAAGATGTCGGAGGCTGCCAATAAATTAGGAGATGGCGTGTATGAGCTGCTTCAAGGCGCCAATGACTTAAATGACGGAATGGTAAGGTTTGATAAAGAGGGTGTATCAAAATTAAAGGAAGTATTTGAAGAGGATGGACAGGGATTTATAAACAGACTTTCTGCAACAATGGAGGCAGCTAAGGATTATAATAGTTTTACGGATATTTTACCGGAACAGACAGGAAGCGTGAAATTTATTATTCGTACAGAAGGGGTAAAATAAAGATTTTGCCATAAGTGTATAACAAACAAGAAAAAAAGAGGTTTTTTTTATAGATTTTTCCGATATAATGTGAGTACAAATCTGTATACAATCAAGTAGAGGATAAAGGAAGTTATTTAGGAGAAAATATATGAGAAAAACAAAAATTGTATGTACTATAGGACCTGCAAGTGAGTCTGAGGAAATGCTGGAAAAGTTAATAAAGGCAGGCATGGATGTTGCCCGTTTTAATTTTTCCCATGGAAGTCACGAGGAGCAGGGAGCAAAATATGAAAGACTTATAAATGTAAGAAAGAAATTGAAATTGCCCGTAGCAACTCTTTTGGATACAAAGGGACCGGAAATAAGATTGCGGGACTTTAAAAACGGAAAAGAGGAGCTTACAAAGGGACAGAAATTTACTCTTACTACAAAGGATATACCGGGAGATAATAAGATTGTCTCAATAACTTATGCTAATTTACCTAATGATGTAAAGGTGGGTGGCACAATTTTAATTGATGATGGTCTTATAGAGCTTAAAATTGATGAAATAAAGGGAGAGGATATTTTTTGTACTGTTTTAAACGGTGGCAAGGTATCTAACCGCAAGGGTGTTAATGTGCCCGGTGCCAATCTTACTATGCCTTTCATAAGTGAGCAGGACAGAAAGGATATTATATTTGGCTGTCAGAAAGGCTTTAATTATATTGCCCTTTCTTTTACAAGAACGGCAGCAGATGTTTTAGAGGTTAGAAAAATCTTAGATGAACAGAGAGCTAAGATAAAGATAATAGCTAAAATAGAAAATATGCAGGGTATAAATAATCTGGATGAAATCCTGGCTGTATCTGACGGAATTATGGTGGCAAGAGGAGATTTAGGTGTGGAAGTGCCCTTAGAGCAAATCCCTATGCTTCAGAAAACCATGATAAAAAAGGGAGAGGTAGCAGGAAAAATAGTAATTACAGCAACTCAGATGCTGGAGTCCATGATTAATAATCCTCGTCCTACAAGAGCAGAGACAACGGACGTGGCAAATGCTATTTATGACGGAACCTCGGCTATTATGCTTTCGGGAGAAAGTGCGGCAGGCAATTATCCCGCTGAAGCAGTGGCAACAATGTCAAAGATTGCAGAAGTAACAGAAAAGGATATTGATTATGCTTCAAGAATGAAGCTACGTCTGGCAAATGAGCAAAAGAGTGATATTACAACAGCAGTGTCACATGCTACCTGTACTATGGCAGAGGATATTAAGGCGGATGCTATTATAACTGTTTCCCTGTCAGGACTTACGGCTTCAAGACTTTCAAAATATAAGCCAATATGTCCTATTATTGCCTGCTCCACTTCTGTCAATGTGGCTTGTCAGATGAATTTAATGTTTGATGTAACTCCACTTATAATAGGCACAGAGGATAATGCGGACAAGCTGTTTGATGCCGCAATTAATCAGGCACTTTCAGCAGGTCTTGTAAAGGCAGGAGATACAGTTATTTTAACAGCAGGTATGCCTCTCGGAATTTCAGGACATACCAATATGATTAAGGTTATGGAAGTGTGGTAAAAGTATATGAAATCATTGACAGAGGGTAAGCCTCTTAAGCTTATACTTTTGTTTTCAATTCCCCTTTTTATAGGGAATTTATTTCAGCTTCTATATTCAATAGTGGATATACATATAGTGGGGGTTACTCTGGGGCAGGACAGTTTGGCTGCTGTAGGGGGAACCTCCACCCTTTCTGATTTGATGATAGCCTTAATCTTTGGTCTTACCAATGGCTTTGCCATTATTTCCTCAAGGCATTTTGGAGCTGATAATATTAAAAAATTAAAAAAGACTGTGGCAATGACATTTTTACTGGGAGGTGGCATTACAATTAGCCTTACCTTTATAGGTGTTATTTTTTTAGCACCCATTCTTAGGATTTTAAATGTTCCCACAGAGATTATGGGAGAGGCAGCAGGCTATATAAGGATTATCCTTATTGGTATGATTGCTTCGGCGCTCTATAATGCCTGTGCTGCAACGCTAAGGGCTGTGGGCGATACGGTAACTCCTTTAATCTTTTTGATTATTTCCAGCTTCCTAAATATTTTTATGGACTATTTCTTTATCCTGGGACTGAAAATGGGAGTGGAGGGAGCAGCCTACGCCACTGTATTGGCACAGCTAATATCATTTCTTTTATGCATTGTATATATGTATAAAAAATATCCGATGCTTAGAATGAAGAGAGAAGATTTTGAGCCTGACTATAAGCTGATTTCTCTTATGCTTACAACAGGAATGTCAGTGGGACTTATGAACGCGCTGGTAAATGTGGGTACGGTTGCACTTCAGACCACTATAAATACCTTTGGTACCGAAACAATAGTGGCTCATACCGCAGCAAGGAAGCTTACCAGTATTTATATGATGTGGTTTCCTGTATTTGGGCAGGCACTTGCAACCTTTTGCGGACAGAATCTGGGGGCAGGCAAATATGAGCGTATAAGACAGGGAATTTTACAAACCTTTTTGGTTAATCTAATATGGGACGGACTTGTAATAATATCCGCATATACTATGGCGCCAACCCTGATAAAACTGATTACGGGGTTTGCCAATGAAAATATTATTAATACAGCTACCCTGTATCTTAAAATAAATACGATTTTTTATTTTGAAACAACAGTGGTCTGTCTGTTCAGAAACAGCTTCCAGGGCATAGGGGATACGGTAACCCCCATAGTATCAAGTATGCTGGAGCTTACAGTAAAAGTGGTGGTGGCATTACTGCTTGCCCCTGCCATAGGATATATGGGAATTATTGTGGCAGAACCCATTGCCTGGTTTTTAATGGCAATACCCTTAGTGGTACAATTTTTCAGAAATCCGATTATAAATAACAGAGCAAATAATCCTGCAATTATTCATTAATAATTCACTTTTATTCTCTTGACAATGACGGCAGGATAAAATACTATTATAATGGTTTAGCAGGGTGCTAAATCGACCTCGTGTATTGGGGTCTGTAAGGATACTGGCGGAAACGCTAAATATATAAAGAAAGAGGTAAAAAAATGGCAAACATTGATTTAACCAAGTACGGTATTACCGGAACAACCGAGATTGTTTACAATCCTTCATACGAGCTTTTGTTTGAAGAGGAGACAAAGGAAGGTCTCGTAGGATATGAAGTAGGTCAGAACACAGAGCTTGACACAGTAAACGTTATGACAGGTGTATTTACAGGACGTTCTCCTAAAGATAAGTACATCGTTATGGACGAGAACTCAAAGGATACAGTTTGGTGGACAACTGACGAATACAAGAACGACAACCACCCTATGTCAGAAGAAGCATGGGCAGTGGCTAAGGATCTTGCAAAGAAAGAGCTTTCAAATAAGAGACTTTTCGTAGTAGATGCTTTCTGTGGTGCTAACGCTGATACAAGAATGGCAGTTCGTTTCATCGTTGAGGTTGCTTGGCAGGCTCACTTTGTAAAGAATATGTTCATTGCTCCTACAGATGCAGAGCTTGAGAACTTCGAGCCTGATTTCGTAGTTTACAATGCTTCAAAGGCAAAGATTGAAAACTATGCAGAGCTTGGTCTTAACTCAGAGACATGTATAGCATTTAATATTTCAAGCCGTGAGCAGGTTATCCTTAACACATGGTATGGCGGAGAGATGAAGAAAGGTATGTTCTCAATGATGAACTACTATCTTCCTCTTAAGGGTATTGCTTCAATGCACTGCTCAGCTAACTGTGATATGGATGGAAAGCACACAGCTATTTTCTTTGGTCTTTCAGGAACAGGTAAGACAACTCTTTCTACAGACCCTAAGCGTCTTCTTATCGGCGATGATGAGCATGGTTGGGATGATGACGGTATCTTCAACTTCGAGGGTGGATGCTATGCAAAGGTTATCGGTCTTGACAAAGAGTCAGAGCCTGATATCTTCAATGCTATCAGGAGAGATGCTCTTTTAGAGAACGTAACTGTTGATGCAAACGGAAAGATTGATTTTGAGGATGGTAGTGTAACAGAGAACACACGTGTTTCTTACCCTATCGACCATATCGACAATATTGCAATTAAGGTAAACGGAGCTTCAGTAGGTCCTGCGGCTGATAACGTAATCTTCCTTTCGGCTGACGCTTTTGGAGTACTTCCTCCGGTTTCGATCCTTACACCTGAGCAGACACAGTACTACTTCCTTTCAGGATTTACTGCTAAGCTTGCAGGTACAGAGAGAGGAATTACAGAGCCTACACCTACATTCTCAGCTTGCTTCGGTCAGGCATTCCTTGAGCTTCATCCTACAAAGTACGGCGAAGAGCTTGTAAAGAAGATGGAAGCAAACGGAGCTAAGGCATACCTTGTGAACACAGGATGGAATGGAACAGGTAAGAGAATCACAATTAAGGATACAAGAGGAATTATCGATGCTATCCTTAACGGCGATATCAAGAATGCTCCTACAAAGACAATTCCTTACTTCAACTTTGAAGTTCCTACAGAGCTTCCCGGAGTTGATCCTGCAATCCTTGATCCCAGAGATACATATGCTGATGCAGCAGAGTGGGAGACAAAGGCTAAGGATTTGGCAGCAAGATTCCAGAAGAACTTTGTTAAGTACACAACAAATGAGGCAGGAAAGGCTCTTGTAGCTGCCGGCCCTCAGTTATAATAAGTATTTAATATAAAATTAATGAAGCACAGCCCGATGGGCTGTGCTTTTTATATAATAGGAAATTGCTTTGCATTTCCTATTATATAAAAGCTCCGTTAAGGGTGCACACCCGTACTATAGGAAAATGTTGCTGACGAAAGATTTTATAATAAGCTGATATAAGCTTTTGAAGAAAAGTAATATAACTATATGAAGAAAAGTAATACCATATTGTTAATATGTAGTTTACATTAAAGATACAAAGGTTTACAATCCAAAGGAAAGATAAGCAAAATATTTTGAAATATAGCACTAGTACATCGTTTTCTAAATAACTGCACCATTTACGCAGAATATTTTTCTGAGAGTGCCAGTCAAAAAACGTAGGCGTAGCGGGCTACGCTGAGGATTTTTGACTGGTGCTATCTGG
>JBHAJK010000084.1:0-4974 GCA_041826605.1 Lachnospiraceae bacterium
TAAAAAGGCGGCAAACCTTAAAAGGGACGATAAAAAATATCCTGTGTTTTTTTCTGCTTCCAACACTGCCGGAGAAAAGCCATTTGAAGAATTTTATACGAATACGGAGACTATTGACCTTGATAGAATGAAGTCCTTGGGAGTTATAACGGGCAAAGGACGCCCTGATTGGGATGCGTTATGGAGTTGTATGGAAAAAATGGAAGAAGCTTTTGGGAACAGTGTGACTACTAAAGAGATGATTGTCAATATATTGGAAGAATATATGCCAAATTTTAATCATATAGAAACGGGCAAATCCTTAGATGCGAAAATGTAAGAATTTACAAGATGGAGTGAGGTATGAAAGTTGTTATATTAGCAGGAGGATATGGAACACGCATTTCAGAAGAATCCAGATACAAACCCAAACCTATGGTGGATATAGGCGGGCAACCCATTCTCTGGCATATTATGAAAGAATACTCTTTTTATGGATATGATGACTTTATTATATGTGCAGGATATAAACAACATATAATAAAACAATAGTTTGCAGACTATTTTCTTAGAAATAGCGATGTTACTTTTGATTATAGTGAAGGCAGAGATATAATGCACATACATTCATCACGTATAGAACCTTGGAGAGTTACAGTGGTTGATACAGGCTTGAATACCATGACAGGGGGACGCATTAAAAGGGTACAGAAATATATTGGGAATAGTCCATTTTTAATGACGTATGGGGATGGAGTATGGAAGGGTATGCTCTGTTTTTACCATTTAGACCCAGTTTTATGACATCCATAGAGTTAGGATTAAAATGGCTACCTTATGGAGCGTAGCATTGTGTTGCAGTAAAACGTATATAAAGATTTTGTCTTTTGCAACCATTATAAGCATAGTATATAAGAGGAATTACAATGTGCAAGGTACTAATTATTATCCCTGCCTATAATGAGGCTGGTTCAATTAAAAAACTTATTGAAGAAATAAAAAATAAGTGTCCGGAAGCAGATTATATCGTGCTTAATGATTGTTCCACTGACAATACTGAAACTGAGCTGAAAAATATAAAAGCTAATTATTTAAAAATACCTGTAAATCTTGGTATTGGTGGTGCAGTGCAGTTGGGATACAAATATGCAAGAGAAAACGGATATGATATTGCAGTACAGGTTGATGGTGACGGTCAACATGATGTGGCATATATAGATAGTATTATAACAGATATAAAGCTGGGAAAAAGTGATATTGTTATTGGCTCAAGATTTATTGATAAAGAGGGATTTCAATCAACTGGCAGCAGACGCATTGGTATAAAGATTCTCAGTTCATTAATATATCTGTCATGTGGTTGCAAGGTAAAAGATGCAACAAGCGGATTCAGAGCAGCCGGAAAAGAATATATAAATATCTTTGCTAATGAGTATCCAGATGACTATCCGGAACCTGAAGTTTTAGTTTCTGCAACCCTTAATGGAGCGCGTATAAAGGAAATACCGGTGATAATGCGAGAACGGATGGAAGGCGTAAGTTCAATAAATTTTGGAAAGTCTGTATACTATATGATTAAAGTGAGTATTGCAATAATTATAAGCAGAATTAGCTTGGGCATAAGGAGAAAATAGAAATATGTTAGGAATTAGACTTAGGATTGTGTTGCTACTTGCCACATCAATATATTTCGTGATTATATTTTCACTTTTAAAAAGAAAATCTTTAAATTTAAAGTATTCTTTATTATGGCTACTTAGTGGGGCGATAATGGGGCTATTGATTATATTTCCGAATATTTTATTTTTATTTACAAGAATAGTGGGAATACAAATGCCTATGCATGCTTTATTGGTATTTTGTGTAGCGTTTATTCTTGTAATTCTAATGTCTATTACCTCCATTGTTTCTAGGCAGAATCAAAAAATACGAACACTTATTCAGATTAATGCGATGTTAGAGAAACGTGTTCGTGATTTAGAAAAAACAAAAAATGATACAATTAAAGTATAAGAGGTAGGTATGAAAGATATAGTAATTGTTGGAAGCGGTGGCTTCGCACGGGAAGTAAGGATGCTCATAGATTCCTGTAATAAAGTAGAGAATATATGGAATATTATAGGATGGATTTCCAATGAACCTGTAGGTACAATGATAGATCAATTACCGGTACTGGGCAATGATGAGTGGTTAATAAAATGTAATAGAGAAATTAATGCAGTAATAGCTCTGGGTGATGGTAATATGCGAAAGAAACTAGTAAATGCTTATGCGTCTAATAGTAATATTATTTTTCCGTCAATAGTGTCTGATACAGCGGTAGTAGGTAATACTGTATCACTTGGTATGGGCTCTATTGTATCTTTTAATAGTTATTATGGCCGATATAGAAATAGGTAACTTTTTTATATGTAATTTGGCGGGAACTGTAGGACATGATTGTAAAATATGAAATTATGTTACAGTAAATCCGGGAGCTGATATTGCGGGAAATGTTACAATTGGAGACGGAGTTACGATAGGAATGGGAGCGAATATTATACAGGGATGTAGAATTGGTGAATATTCAACAATAGGTGCTGGAGCAGCAGTAATACGAGATATACCGTCCTATTGTACTGCTGTAGGTGTACCTGCGCGCCCTTTGGAGAAATGATTGATAATGAAAAATAGAGTATGTATTATTGCCGAGGCAGGTGTTAATCATAATGGTAGTCTGGAAATAGCTAAGAGATTAGCATATGAAGCCAAAAATGCAGGAGCGGATATTGTGAAATTCCAAACTGCAAAATTGAGTTCTTTAGTTACTAAAACGGCAGCAATGGCGAATTATCAAAAAGAAAATATGGGAAAGGAGATGACGCAGCAAGAAATGCTGAAAAGGCTATTACTTGGGTTTGAAGAGTTTACAGAGCTTTCATCATACTGTAAAGAAATTGGTATTAGCTTCCTGTCTACACCTTTCGACATTGCTAGCATAGATTTTTTAAATACTTTAGATATGGGTATGTGGAAAATCCCATCTGGGGAAATAACTAATTATCCATATCTTATTAAAATAGCAAAAACCCAAATGCCAGTGATACTTTCAACAGGAATGAGTACACTTGAGGAAATCCGAGATTGTTATGATTTATTAAAGAAAAATGGAACAAAAGAGATTGCATTATTACATTGTACAACCCAATACCCTACACAATATGAGGACGTAAATTTACGGGCGATGTTAACATTGAAGGAAGAGTTTGACGGAGTTGTGGGATATTCAGACCACACAATAGGTGTAGAAGCATCCGTGGCGGCTGTGGCAATGGGGGCAGGCATAATTGAGAAACACTTTACATTAAGCAGAGAAATGGAAGGACCCGATCATAAAGCGAGCCTTGAACCTTATGAGTTAAGGCAAATGATATCTATGATCCGAAACGTAGAAAAATCATTTGGAGATGGTAGAAAAGAACCTTGTGATGCTGAAAAGCCGAATATTTATGTGGCAAGAAAAAGTATTGTAGCCAATACTAATATAATGAAGGGGGAAAAATTTTCGGAGTACAATATTACGACAAAACGGCCTGGGATGGGAATCTCACCTATGCGTTGGACTGAGGTTATTGGAAGGGAAGCAAAAAGAGATTTTGTAGAAGACGAACTTATAGAACTATGAAGACAATAGCGGTAATAACATCAACAAGGGCAGAATTTGGATTGTTGAGCCCATTAATAAAAGAACTTTGAGAATATGAAAGCATTGATTTTGTAGTTGAGCTTGTTGTGACTGGGGCTCATTTAAATAAAGAGTTAGGTCTGACAGTTAGTGAAATTCAAAATAATGATTTAAGGATTGATGTTGAATTAGAAATTCCAATGTTATCTGAGACGCCTGCAGACATCTCTAATAATCAGGCTTGTGTATTGAATAAATTCACAGAATTATTTTTGGAAAAAGAATATTCCGCTATTGTTATACTTGGAGATAGGTATGAAATGCTGGCGGTGGCAATATCAGCCGTTAATACACATATACCTATTTTTCATTTGTGTGGTGGGGATACGACAGAGGGAGCTGTGGATGAATGGATTCGCCACTCTATAACAAAAATGAGTTATATGCACTTTCCAACGAATGAGGTAAGTCGAAGACGAATTATTCAAATGGGAGAGAATCCAGCGAAAGTATTTAATTTTGGTTCTACTAGCATTGATAATATTAAAAGCATGCTTACATTTTCCAAGAGTGAGGCCTTAGGGAAAATTGGTCTTAAGGATAGTAGATATGCTCTTTGTACATATCACCCGGAAACGATGGCAAAGGAAGAACCGGACAAAATGATGAGAGAATTTATTAGTGCAATAGTAGAGTTCGAATATATAGAATTTGTAGTTACCAAAGCTAACGCTGACTGTGGAGGTTCGCGAATAAATCAAATTTTGGAACAAACTGAACCCCATATTAAAAATATGCATGTATTTTCATCTCTTGGGGCAGGACTATATCTTTCACTTATGAAAAATGCAGAGTTTGTTTTAGGGAATTCTTCGAGTGGTATTGTAGAAGCTCCTTATTTAGGGATACCTACTATTAATATAGGAGATAGGCAAAAGGGAAGAATACAGGCTGATAGTATAATAAATTGCGGGAATGATAAGAAAGAGATATCTTTGGCAATTGAAAAGGCGTGTTCAAATAAATTTAGAAATTCTTTAAAGGCTTATATATCGCCATATGGAGATGGTCAAGCTGGGAAAAGGATAGCCGGTAAGATATTTGATACAGTCAGTGAAGAAAATATTGACCTAAAAAAGAAGTTTTATGATTGGGGTATATAATTAAGCTATCAACCCTACATGATAAATAGGAGATTAGGATGAATGTATTAGTAGTAGGACTAGGCTCTATGGGAAAGCGTAGAATTCGCTTACTTGTAGAAATGTATCCGGAATTTACAATATATGGAGTGGATGGTAGAAGAGATAGACGGGATGAAGTTAAGACAA
>JBHAJK010000085.1:0-4307 GCA_041826605.1 Lachnospiraceae bacterium
AACATTTCATTTATTCGTTTTGAGTAGTTTATCTTATCATTCGCCATAGCTATATTATAGTACTTTTATTGTTATTTGTACATATAAAATTGCGTAAAACTAGAATTTTACGCAATTTCTTGTTAACCTTATGGCTATAATCTAATCGCTATCACTTGCTACTGTCAAGACCTCTTTTAAAAGTTCGTAAATATTTTACAGTAAATTCGCTTTTAATCTCTTTAATGGCTACTGTTTATTGGCAGTTTTTCACAAACGCGAACTTTTAAAAACAGTTTTTAGAGCTATAACTCATTAAAGTTTAATTACTATAAATTCCTTATCCTTAACTTCGTCCACTATAACGAGTTACAGCTCTAAAAAGCAAGCTTGTCAATAACTTTTTATCAACTTTTTCTAGTTTTATTCATATTCATTCATTTAATCCCACTCATCTAATACAACAACATCTTTCACAACTAATCGTTCATTAACATTAATACTAACCGTAATATCTCCACACTCTTTCGACTTCACTCTTAATATCCTATTTTCATCAACCGAAAAACTGTCTGCCCAATAAGAAAAAGAACTGTTTTTAGTTTCATCTTTGAGTGTAACACCATAATATATCCGCATATTTAACTCCAATCTCCCAAATATAGGCTTTTCAATAAATTCTAAAAAAACTACAAAAGTCAAAGTGTATAGCTTAAGGTTACTTAATTTTCCTGTTTCTAACTCTGTACTCGTTGCAGTCTATGAAATCTTCTAATGCACGTCTCACATAGTTAGTTCTATCGTCTAATTCCCTTTGTGTCTGTGACTTTATGCATTCATCCAGCACACGGTTTATTATGTTACGTGTTCTTAACAATCTATCATACAAATCTGTCTCATTCATTCCTTTGCCTCCTTTTCCGGTAAAATCTCAATGTAGTAAATCTGCTTTACAAATTCATTGTTTACCTGTTTTATATGAGTTATTCTGTCTGCATATTCCACAAAATACTTACATACAAAATCTCTCACGGTCGTATAATTTTCGTCAACCTCAAACACTTCTCCTGTCTCTTCATCCACTTTTTCAAAGGTTTCTGTGAACGGATTATATTCGCCCTGTCTGCCGTAGTTTAGCTGATAAAAGGTTGATGTAGGTTTTGGGATATTCTGGCTTGCAAAGTACCTTTGTCTGCCCGGTAAATCCCTGCATATATCCTTTGTTATATACTTCGTTATGTAGCTTGATACTCTGTACGTATCCTTTACCTTTGTTGCTGTAGAAAAGCCAAGGCTATACTGTTTCAGGTTATATATGACCTCTCCCTTTTTACGTCTCTTACTGTCAACAAATTCAAGCTTTCCTGTGTTGGCAACTATAGCGTGGAAGTGCCAGGCTCCATCCTTGTGCTTTTCAGGAACCACAACATACATAAGTTCCGGTGCATATCTGTCCTTAACATTGTTAAACCACTTTCTAAGCTTTTTGGTTACCAGCGAATAGTCAAACCTGTCAACTTTGTCAGGGTCTAAGGTCAGTGTTAAAAAGTATTCCCATTTTGCACAACGTGTATAGTCATAAAGATTTCTTACAGTTCTTGTATAGCTGCTATACTCACTTATAAGCTTATGCTCTTCTTTTGTGCTTTTCTCTTTTTCTTCATCCTGTGCCTTTTCTTTTTTATCCTCTTCCTTTTCTTCCTTTTCGTCCTCTTCGTTTCTGTAGATATGTTGACTGTATAACTGTAACTGTGTTGTACCGTTAGGGAATTTTATTTCCTTGCAATCGTAAAACATAGTTATTATAACCCCTTGTATTTAATTGTTTTTTTATACGCTATCGGTATCTATAGATTAGTTAAATGAGTAAGTTGTGTTGCTATAGTCAAGTATATAGAATATATATATTTATATTATTAATTTATACCCTGACTGCTATCCTGCCCCGTACGTGCCGACACCGATGTGCCGGCACGTACTTACTTACTCAGTTGTAATCAAGGGGTGTAACCAAAAGACTGTTACACCCGCACCAATATTTTGATGGCACGAAAAACCCGTCAAGGGTAAATATACGCGCAGGGCGCGCCCTTGACTGCTTTTTCTGATTAAAATTAATCGCAATGCGTTAGTTATTTATGCTTAGCCCGGCGTCTCTGGCGGACAAGCTTCTTACTTGGCTTACGTACGGCTACCTCATTGGCAACTGCATCAAGACCTTTACGCACTATTGCTTCCTCATTACTGATGAAATCCTCTGATGTGCCCTTTTTGACCATTTCCGACGTATCATAGCTTTGATAGTCCTTATCCTTTACAAACCACCATCCAGTACATATACGGCGCACCAATTCAGGGTTCATAGCGTTTTCATAATCCCAGGCATCATAAACTTTATAGTTTTGAAATCTCCAGAACTTACGGCAGTCATAAACATTTGTAGTGATGCTCCTAAAGAGCTTATCCACCATAAAAAAGCGTTGAGCCGAGCACATAATATAGACCCTCTTCTTTCTCTGCTGGGTAAGCATATGCAAAAGCTCCAGAGGGAACTTGGCAAAATTTCTATGGCTTAGCACGTTCTCTATCTCATCAATAAGGACTACCGTACCCTGATACTTACACTCATCCTCTTCTCCAAGGTCTACAAGCTGATTAAAATTAATCAAAGGGATATAAGGAATACCCTTTAATTCATAATTCGATATAAAGCGCAGTGTATCGCCATACATTCCGTACAACTGACGTGCTTTATGGGTCATAGAAAGCGTTTTACCGTGTCCAAACATACCCACATACATATCAATGCCGTAAAGACCAAATACGCGCCATTTTCGACCCTTTATATAACTATGGATATCCTTTACCGAGTAGATGCCTAAATTATGCAGATTTGCCACTACACATCTAAGCAGTGGAAATATCAGAAAGCAGACTATAAAGCCTACAGCAAATACATTCATAAAAGCCCCCCTTATCTAAATTTTGTCATTGCAAACAGACCTTTAAAGATTGCCAGAAGTACAAATACCGCAAAGTAAAGCTTTACTACAAACTCCACAAGGTCTACTATGCTTGCGCTCTGGGAAAGAGTCGCTATACCAAAAAAATTAATCAATTCGTTTATTATATCCATCTTTCAAAAAACCTTTCTATTGTGCTACACATATATCGCATTACCATTATCAGGACAGTCACAAGGACTAGCGTTTCCGTTACGGAATATTCGTTCAATTCCTTATCGAAAATTGTTTTATTTTTATCCTCTAAAATAATAGATACATCTTCCTTTGTTACATATTCCTGTTGTTTTATAAATTCCAAAAGCTCCGAGAAATCAACAAAATAAGGGCTTTCGGGAGTAGTGCCGTAGCTTACTTCTGGCTCTTCAGCTTCAACTTCTGTCAGCTCCTCTTCCTGCAGAGAAGTTTCTTCGTCCGGGCTAAGTGCATCCACTATTTCCTGCAAAAGTTCATTAGTCGTTTTCTCCTCTTCTACCACAGGTACGGATATATCGGTACCAGGAGCGACAGACTCTTCAACAGCAATTTTAATATTTTCATTTTCCATACATACCTCACTCAAAAAGCTTCACAATAAACCTGATTACTATACCCAAAGCTGTCACATAAAAGAGCCAGCTCCAGAGAGTAAAGGTTACACCCATAAGTGTAATCTCACATTCCATCATCCACGTAACAACATACTTCATTAATCCGACTATATTCATACGCAATACCTTTAAAAAAATTTCTTTACCACTGCCATTACCAGACCAAGCACCATAGCAAGACGTACCAAAATCCAGATATCAGGCGGTACCCAGGACATCAGACTACCCATAAAGCCTATAACGCTATCGGGTACTTCCGTAGTCAGTGAGGTCATTACTTCCGTTAACGCCGTAAGCAAGTTGGTAATTAATTCGCCCACTCCTTTTATAAGACTTCCAAATACGCTGCCTATTCCACCAAGGAAACCAAAAACATCTCCACCACTGCTTCCTGAGCCGTTAGAGCTAGATCCACCAGAACCAACATTGTTATTATTTCCTACACCAGTGTTATTGTTATTACCATCTATACCTGTGTTAGTACCACCAGAATTACCAACATTTTGAGCGTAACCGCTTATATAATTAGCAATAGCTCCATCACTAGGAAAGCTTTGATTTTCCCCGTTGTATTCATTTATATAATTAGTTACTACTTCATACGTAGGAGCATTTACAATACTATTAATGCTGTATGTCATAGGTGTTGTAACGTGGTCGGTAGTAAAATTCTTTCCTGCATAATATGAAGCCTGCAAAACTGAATAATCTTTAA
>JBHAJK010000086.1:0-8683 GCA_041826605.1 Lachnospiraceae bacterium
GCAAGTCATCTGAAGGTTAGGGTAGGTTCCTGCTTTTTGGTAGTAGCCAATCAGGAAAGAGAAAAGCTGGGTCTTGAGAACCCTGTTGTCCATGATACCGACATGGCCATACAAGTGGCTGTAGAGGCTATAAGAGATTTGATTAAGGCAGATAAAGGGAACTGACCAAGTCAATTCAACTGAGACTGTCCGTAGTCTTTAAAAGCTATAAGTACTTGGTCAATTTCTTCTTTTGACAGATAGGAGGGTTTTCCTGTGCTTTCACAGGTTAATTGTAATTTTGCGCACCACTCGCAGTTTTGGATAACACTAAAGGCATTGGGCAGGTCAATTCCACAGGCGGTTATGCCATGATTTTTCATAAGTACCGCGTTGGAGTCTCCCATGGCTTTAACGCAAGCTTCTCCCAGTTCCTTTGTCCCCATTAATTTATACGGGGCAAGAGGGACTTCATGAGTACCTGCCTCTGCAATGACATAGTGAATAGCCTTTAGGCTCTTCCCTAATGTAGCCAGGGCTGTGGAGTAAAATGAATGGGTGTGGACAACTGCCCTTGCTTTTGGCTTGTGTTTGTATATTAATGTGTGAAGATAATATTCAGATGAGGGTTTATATTTTCCGCCTAAAACAGTTGCATTTAAATCCATTTCAACTATATGCTCCGGTTTTAGCTTTGTATATGGAATGCCCGAGGGCGTTATTAAAACAGTTTTTTTATCTTTGATAAACATACTGATATTTCCGCTTGTTCCTGGAGTTAATTTTTCTTGTACCAATTTTAATCCATATTCACATATTAAAGTTTTTTCTTTATTAAAATTCATAAAGTCTGTATCCTTAGTCATTGAAGTAATTATTCAGATTATTGGGGGTATAAATTCCTTTGTCCGTAACAATCCCCCTCACAAACTTAGGAGGAGTTATATCAAAGGCGGGATAATACCCCTTAACCCCATCCATTACTATTTTCTGTTCTAGAGAGTGAGTAACCTGAGCACTGTCTCTTTCTTCTATGACAATAGTGGAAATATCCTTATGTGAGGGGTCGGGAGTACCTGTTGCATAATATGGAATATGGTAATAATCTGCAAGCATTGCTACTTGAAATGTACCGATTTTATTTACTATATGTCCATCACAGGTAATAACATCAGCAGCGGAGGTGAATATGTCTACATTTTTATGTTGCATGGTATATGCCGGCATATTATCGCATATCACTGTAGTATCAAACCCCATATCCTGACAGCAGCTTGCTGTTAGGCGAGAACCTTGATAATAGGGTCTGGTTTCACAGCAAATAAATTTTATATTCATATTTTGTCTGCGGCATTCCCTTAGCATTGTTCCTATAACAGTTCCTGCAAAGCACATTGTCATAACGGTTCCACTTTTTGGAAATTTTTCTGTTAAATAATGGGCGACCTTATCATAACTGGCATAATTATTGTTTATGTAATTAAATGCAAATTCGAAGGCTATATCCACAAGCTCATTTCCCCAAATGCCCTGTTCAATGGCATCATATATTACAGAATATGAGTCGTCGCATAACCTTATCATCTGTGCCGATGTGGTAGGTCGAGCGTGGGATAAATCAAAGGCTGCCTGCTTTAAAAAGGCTGCCATTTTGTGCTTGCTTTCATTTCTTACTTGATAGCAAGCCAACGCCATTCCCATTAAACACGCGGTATATGGTCCCTCACTTTGAGTTACCATCTCACCTATGCATTTGGCAACCTCCAAATAATGGGTACAGGTAACATATTCTGTGCGAATAGGATAAATCCTTCTGTCAAGTATACGAACCTGTCCGCTCTCATACCACGCAACATTCTCAAATTTCATCATAAATGGCATATTGTTATCGTTTCTTTTTGGTAAATTCACTCTAAATACTCTCCATATATAATTAAATTTAGTAAAAGTATACAGGAAAAGTTTTAAAAAATCAAACAAAAATCCACAAAAAACAAAAATAAATAACACAAAAATAAAAAATATGTTGAAAATATTGACTTTTTAAATAATCTGGGATAAAATCTGAATCAAGGTGTTCAGGTTACAATTAACAGTAGCCAAAGCAAGGAGCCATAATGCTGAAAAAAGACAGGCAAAGGTTTATAGAGACACATCTAACTCTAAACGGAACCATTACCGTTAAGGATATGGCATTGGAGTTGGGGTGTAGTGAAGAAACTATTCGCCGAGAGCTTAAGAATATGGAGGAGGCAGGGCTTTTACACCGAGTGCATGGCGGTGCATATATAGATTCATTTCAAAATCAAATTCCCGTAGCGAAAAGAAAAGATTTTCTGGTTAATGAAAAGGCTAAGATTGCAGAGCTTGCCTTTGGCAGGTATGTGCATGAGCAGATGACGATTACATTGGATGACAGTACCACATGTTTGGCTTTGGCAGAGGAGATAATAAGACGGGATTTAAAGATTACAATTATTACTAATTCCCTTAATACTATGGAGCTTTTTTATAAAAATCCTGAAAACACTAAGCTTATAGGCATTGGCGGAAATTACCGCAGTGAATCTGCTTCTTTTTTGGGATTTGAAGCAGAAAATTCCCTAAAGAAATACTATTCGGATATATTATTTTTAAGCTGTCCCTCTATGGGAATCAAATCAGGGCTTATGCATAACGTCTCAGAGCAGTGTGGCATGAGCCGGGTTATGATTGGCAGGAGCATGAAGAAGGTTTTACTGGTGGATCATTCCAAGTTTAGAGATCATGTCAGGTTTTTAATATCCGACTTTTCAGAGATAGATGCTGTTGTAACTGATAGAAAACCGGATGTTGAGTGGGTAGAGTATTTAAAAAGTCAAAATATTGAGTTGATTTATTCCTAATATCAGGAGAATTAATATGATATGAAATGCATCGGCATTTTATATAAAGGTACTATTTTCTCAAAAAGGGAGGAGCAGGAATGAAAGTTAAAGTTTTGGCTGTGGTGATGAGTTTGCTTATGGTACTGTCATTAGGTGCCTGCGGTGGTGCAGATGAAGGCAAAGAAAGCTCAGAGAGTGGAATGGGCGGCTCTGAGAAGGTAAAAGTTGCCTTGGTTTCAGAAAGTGTAGGTACAAATCCATTTTTCACACAAATGGTAAAGGGTCTTGAGGACGCCAAGGAAAAGTATGACCTTGAGGTTACAAATGTAGAGTGCAAGGATACTGCCGAATATGAAGAAAATATAAATGCATTTGCTAATGAGGGCTATGATCTTATTATTGGCGGTGGCTGGGAGTCGGGAGAGGCACTGGCAAAGGTTTCCGGTGAATATCCGGATAAAGCATTTGCTTTGATTGATTCTGAAGTGGATGCACCCAATGTTAAGTGCATTTCCTATCGTTCTCAAGAGTCTTCATATCTTGTGGGTGTTATAGCAGGTCTTGTGGTCGACGGTGACTCCCATGTTTATGGCGGTGTGCATGTAGATGAGGGTGCAGGCTCTTGGAAAGGTCGCTACGGATATATAAATGGTGTAAAGTCCGTAGATCCGGAGGCGGAGTTTGTATTTAATTATGTGGGAAGCTACAATGATCCTGCAAAGGCTAAGGAGTTGGCTCTGCAAATATCCGCAAAAAATGCAAAGTTTATCAATGCAGCCGCAGCAGCAGGAGGCTCTGGTGTTTTTGAGGCAGCTAAAGAGCAGGAATTTTACACATCGGGACAGGATGTTGATGAAACAGACAGGGAGAATCCATATATCGTAACTTCCGCTATTAAGGATACTTATAATACAGTTATGAGCATTATAGAATTATATTTAAATGGCTGGAATACTGATAATGAGGAGTGGGGAGTAGCAGAAGGTGCATTAGGAGCCGTTCACGCGACACATGAAAGTAAAAATCCCATAACAGAGCGTCTTTCTTCAGAGGATCTTGAGATAATAAAGAAGGCTGCCGAGGATATTAAGTCAGGAGCTATTGATCTTAAGACAATTCCGAATGAAGAGGATTTTAAGTACTGATATACATGAGTTGACATTCTATAGATTGGTGCCGGGGTCTTGGCTTTGGCACCAATTTATCATATAAATCCTACACAATCGGAGGAAATTTATGTCTGTTATTCTTGAAATGAAGAATATCACAAAGATATATGGGAATTTAAAGGCAAATGATGATGTAAGCCTTACCTTGAATAAAGGAGAGATCCTTGCTGTTATCGGTGAAAATGGAGCGGGTAAATCCACACTAATGAAAATATTATATGGATTGGAGCGTGCGACAGAGGGGAAAATTTATCTCAATGATAAAGAAATAAGTATTAAAAGTCCCCACGATGCGATGGCACATAATATAGGCATGGTACAACAGCATTTTATGCTTTTTGACACATGTTCAGTTGCAGAAAATGTGGTATATGGCTATGAACCCAGAAAGTATAAGTTTTTCTTTGACAGGAAAAAAGCCATAGAAGTTACTCAAAGTCTGTCTGAAAAATACAGCATTAAAATAGATCCCAAGGTAAATGTAGGAGATTATCCTGTGGGGATTCAACAAAGAGTAGAGATATTAAAGGTTCTTTATCAAAATTCAGAAATAATTATATTTGACGAGCCGTCGGCAGTTTTAACGCCTAAAGAGGTGGGGGATTTATTAGCTACCATAAAAAATCTTTCCGGTATGGGTAAATCTATTATTTTAATTACCCATAAGCTTAAGGAGGTTATGGCGGTTGCCGACAGAGTTATGGTAATGCGCAGGGGGAAATATATTAAGGAGGTTAAAACCTCTGAGGTAAGCACTGAGGAGCTGTCTTACCTAATGGTGGGCAAAAATCTAATCAGTCAGGAAATACCTAAAATAAAGGCGGGAGAGGATATATTAAGAGTAAGGGATTTAGTGTTAAAGGATAAAAACGGAGGGCGAAACATACTAAGTAACCTTAATCTATGGGTAAAGCAGGGAGAAATTGTTGGAATAGCAGGAGTGTCGGGTAATGGACAGTCGGAGCTTATCAAGGTACTTACAGGGCTTGAAAAAGCTGATAGCGGAGAACTTGTGATTAACGGTAAAAACGTAATGGGAAAATCTGCCAGAGAAATTCGTGATAGCGGAATGGCTTGTATTCCTGAGGATCGTTATTTGTCCGGCTGCGCCAGTGAAGCTAATTTAATGGAAACTGCCGTAATGGCACATCATAGAAAGAAAGATTTTTCAAAGAAGGGCTTGATTAAATATAGAGAGTCAAAAGTTTTTACAGAGAGACTGCTTCGAGAATATGATGTAAGAAACAGTGGAATAAGTCAAAAGGCAGGAGAACTGTCGGGAGGCAATATTCAAAAGCTGATTGTAGCAAGGGAGATTGAGGAACATACTGCTTGTATTATAGCCGCAGAGCCTACCAGAGGAATAGACATAGGTGCAATGAAATACGTCCACGACCGGCTTATAAAAAGACGAAATGCAATGGGTGGAGTTTTGCTTATTTCCTCTGAATTAAGTGAAATAATGTCCCTGTCTGACAGAATATATGTTATTTATGAGGGACAAATTGTGGCGGAGTTTAGCCGGGCAGAGGCAAGTGAGGAGAAAATTGGAATTTATATGATGGGAGGTGAGCTTAATGGAGATAAATAAAAGGGCTGCCGTTAATATGTTAAATTCCATGAAAAGACCATTTGCTGCGATTATACTGGGACTTTTGGTAGGGGCATTGGTTATACTTGCAAGCGGCGAAAATCCCATATTGGTTTATAGTAAGATGTTTGACAGCTCTTTCTTTGACACTTATTATTTGCTTTCCACATTTACAAGAGCCACTCCGATTATGATATGTGCATATGCCACATCTATTTCGTGGAGAGCAGGCTACTATAACATAGGCATTGAGGGTGAAATGGTTGTAGGTACGGTGGTAAGCGTTGTAATTGCCCTTATGCTGCCGGGACCCGGTTGGCTGGTTCTAATTAGCTCGTGGACAGGCGGCATGCTGGCAGGAGCAATGTATGCAATAATTCCGGCATTTTTACAAATGAAATTCGGTGCCAGTCTAACAATTATTTCTTTGATGATGAACTATATTGCAAAATATATTACAAGCTATTTTGTTACATATCATTTAAAGGACAACTCTTCTTCGGATATAGCGGCAATCCAAACGCCTATTCTTAACGAAGCAGTTAGATTACCTAAATTGACTTCCAATGGAAGCTTTAATATGGGGTTCATTATTGCAATCATAATAATGTTTTTGCTGATTTTTTATACTATGAAAACAGTTTTAGGCTATGAGTCTAAGATGACTGGATTAAACCCAAATTTTGCAAGCTATGGAGGAATTAACAAGAAAAGAACCATGATAATAACCATGGCTCTCACAGGCGCTGTAGCAAGCATAGCAGGCGCTTGTATAGTTTTTGGGGTTGACTATAGATACTTAGATGGAATGTTAACTTCAGGAAATTATGCATGGACGGGACTTATGGCGGCATTAATTGCAAACCATAATCCTGTAGGGGCCTGTATATCCTCTATATTTCTGGCAGGGCTGCAAATTGGAGGGGGCGCCATTCAAAGAACCATGAAAATGCCTGTTGAGCTTTCAACTATTATACAATGCTGCATAACATTATTTGTAGCAATTAAGCTGGATTTTGTATTAAAGGGGAAGGTTAAGATATTGCAAATGAAAAGAAAAGCCACACAGATAAGGGAGGGGAATTGATATGTCGCTAAATTATATTGCACAAATTATAAATTCCATATTCAGGTCTACAAGCCCGATTTTATTGGTGGCGCTAGGCTCCGCCCTTTGTGGTAAGGTGGGGATTTTTAATGTGGCTCTGGAAGGACAGATGTTAATAGGCTGTTTTGTGTCCATTGTGGTGAATTATTTTACCTCAAATGTTGCATTTTCTGTGATTTCAGGGGTCTTAAGCGGTGGTATGATTGCTCTTATCGTGGCTGTATTGCAGGTTAAGTATAAGGGACCTGATATGGTAATAGGTACATCTATAAATCTTTTGGTGGCAGCTATGACAAGCTATTTGCTATATATAATATTCGGGCTTAGAGGAAGCTTATCTGATAAAAGAATTGTACCTTTACATAAGCTGAGTATAGAGCCTCTGCAGGATACATTTATAGGCAGGGTCTTCGCTGACCTTACAATAATAGATTATGCCTGTTATTTTATAGCTGTAATTATGTTTATATATCTGTATAAGACAGTACAAGGATACAGAGTATTATCTGTAGGGTTAAATAAAACAGCGGCGGAGTCTTTGGGAACGAAGGGGACACAAATACAAATGGTGGCAGTAATTGTTTCGGGGCTTTTATGCGGTCTGGGAGGAGCTGCTCTGTCTATGGGGCAGGTTACATTATTTACTGAAAATATGTCTGCAGGAAGGGGATTTATAGCTATGGCGGCAGCCTCAATGGGAATGAATCATCCTATTATTACAATTTTTTCCAGTTTGTTTTTTGGGATTTGCCAAGCGTTGGGAATAGCACTGCAGGGATCCATAAAGAGTCAGATAACTATGGCAATACCCTATATCGGAACGGTTGCGGCTTTGGTTGTTTTTTCCAAAAGATTACAAAAAAAATAGATAATTATTTGTGGGAGGGGAGAGATATAATATATGAGTCTGGAATTTAACTATGAGTATTTCAAGAAATCTGTAGAATATATAAAAAGCAAAATAGATTTTGTTCCGGAGATAGGGTTAATATTGGGCTCCTGCCTTGGAGAGTTATCAAAAAAAATAAAAAATCCTATGGAAATCGTATATGATGATATACCCAATTTTCTTAAGGCTACAGTAAATTCTCACGCCGGAAAGCTCATATTTGGGGAAATTCAGGGCAGGAAGGTAGTATGCATGTCTGGGAGGTTTCATTTTTATGAAGGTTATGATTTTGAGCAATTGGTGATACCTGTTAGAGTGTTGAAATTATTGGGAATTAAAGCCCTAATAATTACCAATGCAGCAGGAGGGATAAATCCTGATTATAAAAATGGGGATATTATGCTTATCCGAGATCATATAAAGCTGTTTGGAGCTTCACCGCTTCGAGGGAAAAATATAGAGGAGTTTGGAGACAGATTTTTTGACGTATCAAATATGTATACTAAAAATTTGTTAAATCAAGCCTATGAAATAGGAAAGGACACCGGATTAAACATTCACAGTGGGAATTATTTTTTTGCTTCGGGACCACAATTTGAAACCCCGGCAGAGGTGCGTGCAATGAGGCTTTTAGGTGGAGATGCCGTGGGAATGTCTACTGTTACCGAGGCGCTTACAGCTGCTCACTGCGGGCTGCCATTACTTGGAATATCAGTGATTACCAATATGGCAGCAGGATTTGAAGATGAGCTTATTATGCAGGAGGTGGATGAAACAGCTAAGATGATAGAAGGAAGATTTAGCAGTTATGTGGAGAATATCATAAAAAATCTTTTAATATAGGTTGTTTTGTGAAAAGCAGTACAATTAAATCTTTAATTCGATTCGTGACAAGATATTTTAAGTCTTGATTATATATGGTATAGTAGCAAAGACGGAATAAATAATGCCATAACAAGGATTAATGTAAAGATAGGAGATATTATGGAAGTAAAAGATATATTAAGTCATGTAGATCACACACTGCTTACACAGGCTGCAACATGGGAAGAGATAAAGCAAATTTGTGATGATGCAATA
>JBHAJK010000087.1:0-152852 GCA_041826605.1 Lachnospiraceae bacterium
AATCACACATCCTCCCAACTGGGGAGCGGAGTATTGTTTTTCACGGCTTCATTTACCATAGTATAATAGCGCACTTTTTTCTGTACATGCTTTAGCCCGTCATCAAGATTTTTCATAGCTTTCGTTGTAGCCTCTTCCTGAGCTTTCATCATATTAAGTATATTATCGGAATTAGTCACTATATCCTTTTCATATATAAAAAATCTTTTGATTTCATCTAAGGGAAGAAGAGCCTTTTTAAAACACTCAATAGCTACTAAACGGTCAATATGAGCGTCATCATAAACACGTCTATAGGCATTTATATGTTCTACATTTTCCAACAACCCTATTTTTTCATAATAACGAATAGTAGATGCAGGCAAATTAAACATCTTTGATAATTCGGTAATAGAATAATTCATAATTCCTCCCAAAAGTACTTGAGTTAAAGTCAACTTTAAGTTGTAGTATATAAGTACATTATATGAAAATAAGGAGGTTTTACAATGGAAAATTTTGATTTTTATTCGCCTACATTTTTTGCCTTTGGTAAAAATCGTGAAAGTGATTGTGGAGAACTGGTAAAGAAATTTGGAGGCAGCAAGGTATTGCTTCATTTTGGTGGCGGTTCTGTTGTGCGTTCAGGACTTCTGGATAGGGTAAAAGACTCTCTCAGAAAAGCCTCTGTTGAGTTTGTGGAGCTTGGGGGAGTTATGCCCAATCCCAGAAGTGGTCTTGTATATGAGGGAATAGAGCTTTGCAAAAAGGAAAAGGTTGATTTTATTCTTGCAGTGGGAGGGGGGAGTACAATAGACTCTTCAAAGGCAATCGCTGCAGGTGTGGTATATGATGGAGATTTCTGGGATTTCTATGAGGGAAAAAGAATAGAAGAAGCACTGCCGGTCGGCACAATTTTAACTATTGCGGCAGCAGGCTCGGAGGGTTCGCCCGACTCGGTTATTACTCTGGAAGACGGTATGCTTAAAAGAGGAGCATCAGGAGATGCAATTCGCCCTAAATTTTCAATATTAAATCCGGAACTGACAGAGACTCTTCCTGCATATCAGACAGCCTGCGGTATTACAGATATTATTGCTCATTTATACGAGCGCTATTTAACAAATACCAAGGATGTGGAAGTGACTGACCGTTTGATTGAGTCACTTATACTTACAATGAAAACAGAAGCGCCTAAGGTTATGGCAAATCTGGAGGATTATGAAGCAAGAGCCAATATTATGTGGGCGGGAATGGTAGCTCATAACAATATAGTAGGAGTAGGTCGCTCACAGGATTGGACAAGCCATCAGATTGAGCATGAATTATCTGCGGTATATGACTGTGCTCATGGAGCAGGCCTTGCCGTTACAATGCCTGCCGTATTTACCTACAATATGAAGCATGATGTTATGAGATTTGCTCAGATTGCAGTGAGAGTATGGGGATGTCAGATGGATTTTGCTAATCCTGAAAGAACTGCCAAAGAGGGTATTGAGGCTCTTAGAAGCTTCCTTATTTCTATAGGTATGCCAAGGAATTTTGCAGAGCTTGGTGCCGGTGAAGCGGACATAGAAAAGATGGCATATACCTGCTGCTATGGCAAGGGCTATGGCAGTGGAAAAATCGGAGGCTTTGTAGCTCTGGAACAGAAAGATGTAGAAGCCATTTACAGACTTATGCTGTAGAAAATAGGAGATTGAAAATGCAAAAAATCAATATTGCAAACGGACCTGAAAATGTGTCAAGAATTATCTTAGGATGTATGCGTATGCCATCCATTTCTGTAGAGGAAGCGGCTAAGATTATTCAGACAGCATATGATTTAGGAATAAATTTTATTGACCATGCCACCTGCTACGGAGACGGAGAGGCAGAAAAAAGATTTGGAGATGCCCTATCCCTTACAAATGTGAAAAGGGAGGATTTAATCATCCAATCAAAATGTGGTCTACGCTTTGATAAACAGATATTTGATTGGAGTAAGGCTAATATAATCGAAAGTGTTGACGGGATATTGCAGAGACTTAAAATGGATTATCTGGATGTGCTTCTATTGCACAGGCCGGACCTGTTATATGAGCCGGAGCAGATTGCAGAGGCTTTTGATGAGCTGGAGGTTGCAGGTAAGGTTCGCAGCTTTGGTGTCAGCAATACTATGCCTATGCAGATAGAGCTTTTGAAAAAACATATTAAACAGCCTCTCAAGATTAATCAGCTACAGCTCTCACTGGAGCAGTCACAACTGATTGACCAGGGCTTGTATATGAATAATAAGACCACCGATATGTCAATTATGCGTGATGGTGGTGCGTTGGACTATTGCAGGCTCAATGATATTACAATTCAGGCATGGTCTCCACTACAGCACGGAATGTTTGGCGGAATGTTCATTGACAATCCTGATTTTCCTGAAATGAATGAAGTCCTTGGAGAGTTGGCAGGCAAATATGGTGTGACAAAAGCCGCCATTGCTATCGCCTGGATTTTGCGTCATCCTGCTAAGATACAGGTAATTGCGGGTACAATGAACCCTGTGCATTTGACTGAGATAACAGAAGCCTGTAAAGTTAATCTTACATATGAAGAGTGGTACAAGCTGTATCTTTCTTCAGGAAAATTTTTACCATAAATAAAACAGGAGGAATTTATGCAGAACTTTAAGTATTTCACACCTACAAAAGTAGTATTTGGAAAAGAAACTGAAAAGCAGGTTGCCGGGCTTATTAAAGAGTTTGGAGGAACAAAGGTCTTAATTCATTATGGTGGCGGAAGTGTAATAAAATCCGGACTTATGAAGACGGTAACGGATATATTGGATGAAGCTAAAATCTCATATATTTCTCTTGGAGGGGCAGTTCCCAATCCACGTTTAGGACTGGTTTATGAGGGCATTAAGCTTTGTAAAGAAGAGAATGTTGATTTTATTTTGGCAGTGGGTGGCGGAAGTGCCATTGATTCGGCTAAGGCAATCGGATACGGTGTTATAAATGATGGAGACGTATGGGATTTCTATGATTATAAGAGAAAGGCAACAGCCTGCCTGCCAATAGGTGTTATTTTGACGCTTTCCGCAACAGGCAGTGAAATGAGCGATTCATCAGTAATCACAAAGGAAGAGGGCTTGGTAAAGCGAGGATACAGCAGTGACTATGCTCGTCCTAAATTTGCTATTATGAATCCTGAACTGACTATGACCCTGCCCGACTATCAGACAGCCTGCGGATGTACGGATATTATGATGCACACAATGGAAAGATATTTTACTCTGGGTGCAAATATGGAAATTACCGATGCCATAGCAGAGGGACTTCTCCGTACGGTTATGAATAATGCAAAAATTCTTGTAAGAGACCCTAAAAACTATGAAGCGAGAGCAGAAGTAATGTGGGCTGGAAGCCTGTCACATAACGGACTTACCGGATGTGGAAATGACGGTGGGGACTGGATGTCGCATAAGCTGGAGCATGAGCTGGGCGGTTTGTATGATGTAGCCCACGGCGCAGGCCTGGCAGCAGTTTGGGGAAGCTGGGCAAGATATGTATATTTAAATTGTCTTCCCAGATTTAAGAAATTTGCTCTAAATGTTATGGGAGTAGAAAACAAGGGCTCTGATGAAGAGATTGCTTTAAAGGGAATTGAAGCTATGGAGGCATTTTACCGCGAAATAAATATGCCTACAAATCTTCGTGAACTAGGAGTTAATGCTACTGAGGAAGAGCTTGTGGAAATGGCGCATAAGTGCGCAGTAGGTGTAGGCGGAGCTATGGGTTCTGCAAGACTTTTAAAGGAAGAGGATATGCTGGCTATCTTTAGAGCGTGTAAATAAAAGGTATTTTATATACTCGCAAGCCTCAAAAAGCATTGTTAAGGTCAATTGTTAAATAAAATATTTTTAATTTCCCCTTACACAAATGCTGAAAAATATGATATGATTGCTCGGCAAATAAAATGGTATTGATTGGAAACGCACACTCCTTTGGGATGATAACGAACAACACATTAAATAGTTATTATCACAAAGGAGATTTTTATGCCTAAAAACAAATTTCAAGATGTAGTATTTACAATCATTATGGTAACAATTATGGTTTACGGAATGGTAGTATATAATGTTGCACTTAATACCGGTGGAGTTTCAGGAGAAACATTTTTATTTGCTCTATACGAGCTGCCCATTATGGTGCCCATAGCATTTGTACTTGAATTCTTTATTGTAGGTAAAATTGCAAAAGAGTTGGCATTTTCTGTAATGACACCAGAGGATAAGCCTCAGTTTATCACATATGCAATTTCAATTTGTATATGTTGTATAATGTGCCCCGTTATGAGCCTTGTGGCAACATTCCTTTTTAAAGACACCAAGACCTTTGGAACCTGGGTACAGACCTGGGCAATGAACTTCCCTATGGCAATATGCTATCAGATGTTCTACTGTGGACCATTTGTAAGATTGATTTTCAGAACAATTTTTAAAGAGAAAAAAGATTAAAACCTGGCGTGCTGCATCTGTGGCACGCTTGTTTTTTGAAAGAACACTCTGAAAAGCAGCAAAATAACCCCCCATAGGGCTTGTGAGGCTGTATCGGATTATGGTATACAAGCTTTGTGCCAAAAAAGAGGAGGTTAATATCTTTAAGTAATATTTAAAGATAAGCTATTATGAAAAAAAAGTTATTAGCAGTTATGCTTATGGCAGCTCTCTTAGGAGCTGTGGGCTGCGGAGGAAAAAATGACGACAATGTCATTTCGAAAGAAACAAAGGAAGTAACAGATGAAAGCGGAGCACAGGCTTCAGCAAATACACTTGTTTATGGTTCAAATGATTATACCAGAATCAACCCTGCCATGGATGAGCACGGAGAAATAAATGTATTGCTTTTTGATGGTTTGACAGACCATGATGGGGACAATCAGATTATTCCAAGACTTGCCAAGAGCTGGGAATATGATGAGGAAACATACACTTATACCTTTTATTTAGAGGAAGATGTTAAGTGGCATGATGGGGAAGAATTTACAGCTAAAGATGTTAAATTTACAATAGAAGCCATTATGGATGAGGCGAATGAGTCTGAAAATGCACCTAATTTTGAGGATGTAAAGAACATTAATATAATAGATGACCATACTATTGCCTTTGAATTGGAAGCTCCAAATGTGGCATTTCTTGAGTATATGACGATGGCAATCCTGCCTGAGCATTTGCTTGAGGGAGAAAATATGCAGGAGTCCGACTTCTTTAGAGCTCCCGTGGGAACAGGCCCTTTTAAGCTTGAAAAATGGGATGCGGGACAGCAGATTGTTCTGTCAAAGAATGAGGATTATTTTGCAGGTGCGGCAAAGATTGATACAATTATTTTTAAGATTGTAAATGATGACAATGCTAAGGCATTGCAGCTACAATCAGGCGAGCTTAATCTTGCACAGGTTACTCCAAAGGATGCCGTGATTTTTGAAAACAGTACTGAGTATACTGTATACAAAATGACAACCTCGGATTATAGAGGAATTTTATATAATTTCTGGAATGAATATTGGCAGGAAAATGCTGATTTAATTCCTGCAATCAATTATTGCATAGACCGTCAGGCTATTATAGATGCAGTGCTTCTTGGAAACGGACAAATAGGCTACGGACCTTTACAGAAAAACAAATACAACTGTGAAGACGTGGAAAAATATGAATTTAATCCGGATAAGGCAAATGAGGCTTTTTTGGTAGCCGGCTGTGAAAAGGATGAAGAGGGCTACTGGACAAGAGACGGTAAGAGAATAGGATTTACCCTTAATGCCACTCCCACGGATCAGGTAAGAATTGATATGGCTCAGATTGTGGCTCAGCAGTTGAATGAAGCAGGTGTTGAGGCTAAGGCAAATGTTCCCGCAGAGGGAATAGATTGGGGTGGCCAGGAATGTTGCATAATTGGCTGGGGCTCACCATTTGACGCGGATGACCATACATATAAGGTATTTGGGACAGATAAGGGAGCAAATTATTCGGGATATTCCAATGCCAAGGTTGATGAATATTTAACAGCAGCCAGACAGGCAGAGGATGAAGAGGTTAGAAAAGAACAATATGCTTTATTCCAGCAGGAATTGGCAAAGACTCCGGCATATACGTTCTTCTGCTACATTGACGCTATGTATATCGGTGCTAATTCAATTTCAGGTATTGATAAGGACACGGTTTTAGGACATCATGGTGTAGGTATTTTCTGGAATATTTGTGACTGGACAATTCAGTAATATTAAATAAAGGTACGATGAAACTTGCGTACCGTCCCAATATGTCGGATTATTATTCCGCCGTAGGGGATGGTGCGCCTTTTCTGTGTTAAAATACATAGAAAGAGGAATATGTATGGAAATACTTAAAGTAGAAAATTTATCCGTAGAAGTAGGGGATAAAAATGAAAATATAAAAGCTGTAAGGGATGTTTCGTTTTCACTAAAAAAGGGAGAGGTACTGGCTTTGGTTGGGGAGTCCGGTTGTGGGAAGAGTATCCTGTGTAAAAGCCTGATGGGACTTTTGCCTAAAAGTGGCAGGATAACTTCGGGTAGCATTTTTGTGGACGGAGAAGATATAGTCAGATTTACGGAAAGCAGGCTGCGAAAGCTTAGGGGTAATTATTTTTCTATGATTTTCCAAGAGCCAATGACGTCATTGGACCAGACCTATCCAATAGGTGCACAAATCGGGGAGGCAATTAAAGCTAATAATAAAAAATTAACTAAGGGGCAGGTGCAGCATAGGATTTTAGAGCTACTGAATCTTGTGGGTATAGAAAATCCGGAGGAAATGCAGAAAGCATATCCCTACAATTTTTCGGGGGGAATGAGGCAGAGAGTGGTAATGGCAATCGCATTGGCGGGAAATCCCCAAATTCTTTTGGCAGATGAACCTACAACAGCTTTAGATGTGACAATACAGGCACAAATGCTTAATTTGCTGAAAAGTATACAAAAGAAGCTTAATACCTCCACAATCCTGGTATCCCATGATTTGGGTGTAGTGGCACGTGCGGCAGACAGAGTTGCCATAATGTATGCGGGGAAAATTGTGGAAATAGGAACTGCGGAAGAAATTTTTTATGATGCAAGGCATCCCTACACCTGGGGATTAATGCAGTCACTTCCTGCAATTTCCAAGGGAAAAGAGGAGCTTTATACCATACCGGGTACGCCCCCATCTTTAATTAATCCTCCCATAGGCGATGCATTTGCTGTGAGAAATGAATACGCTCTTGCCATCGATTATGAAAAACAGCCACCAATGTTTCAAATAAGTGATACTCATTTTGTGGCATCCTGGCTTTTGGATGAAAGAGCACCAAAGATAGAAAGCCCATTGAAAGGAAGAAAAAATGGCTGAAAACATTGTGGAAGTAAAGGGGCTTACACATTATTTTAAACTAAATAAAAAAGCAGGAATTAAAGCTCTTAATAATATTTCCTTTCAGATTAAACAGGGAGAAATACTGGGGCTTGTAGGAGAGTCCGGTTCGGGAAAATCTACTCTGGCAAGATGTATTATGAATGTATACAGACCTACAGAGGGAGAAATTACATTTAAAGGAATAAATATCTTTAATAAAAAGGAATTTAGAGAAAATAAAAGACTTTTACAAACAAACAGGCAAATGATATTTCAGGACTCGGCCTCCAGCTTGAACCAGAGGATGAAGGCTCAGGATATTATTTGTGAACCTTTAAAAGTAAGCGGATTAAAAACTCCCAGAGGAAATAGCAGGGACGAAGCCTCATTTCAATTAAAATATGTGGGTTTGGATGATACCTACCTGCATAGGTATCCATCGCAAATGTCAGGGGGACAGCGTCAGCGCATTGCTATAGCCAGGGCTCTTACTACGGAGCCGGAGCTTTTGGTGGCAGATGAGCCTGTGGCATCTTTAGATGTATCTATTCAGGCACAGATTATTAATCTGTTCAAACATCTGCAAAAGGAGCATGGATTTTCTATTCTGTTTATTGCCCATGATTTGGCTATGGTGGAGTTTTTATGTGATAGAGTGGGAGTGATGTATAAGGGGAGGCTGGTGGAATTAGCTGATACAAGGCAACTATATGATAATCCAATGCACCCATACACTAAAATGCTTTTGGCATCCATCCCCATCCCTGACCCGATTAAGGAAAGAGAAAAGAACATTCCCGATTATGCAAATGTGGAGTTTGATACTACCGGGGAGCTTAAAGAAGTGGCGCCGGAGCATTTTTTGCTAATGGAGTAATTCGATTAAGTAAGTATAGCTTATTAATTTTATGACGAGGATGTCAGTTTTGAAAGAAAATAAATTTATCTGTTATTTTAAAAAAGCACTGATTTTTTTTGCAGGTGTAATATTACTTTCCATAGTGGTATTTTTTATTTCCAGATTAACACCCACAGATCCATTGCAATCCTACTATGGGGACAGAACAGAGAAAATGACTGTGGAGGAAAAGGATGCCGCAAGAGAGAGACTTGGACTTAATGAACCGATTATAATTCAATATGGAAAATGGGTTAGCTCTGCCGTAAAAGGAGATTTCGGAATTTCCTATAAATATAAGCAGGATGTATTAACAGTCATAAATAAACGTGTCGGCAATACCTTATTACTTGGTGGACTGGGATTTGTTTTAACCTTTGCGGGGGCAATAGCACTTGGTATGTGGAGCGCTATGTATGAGGATAGTTTGGCAGACAAATTTATTTCTCTTATTGGCGTGGTTACAAGCTGTATTCCGGAGTTTTGGTTTTCCATACTTTTGATTTTTATATTCAGTGTGGTACTGCGCCGGCTACCCAGTGGAGGAGCCTATAGTGTGGGAAAAGAATGGGAGCTTTGGGACAGGATTATGCATCTTATACTGCCCCTTACTGTGGTTACGATTGAGCATTTATGGTATTACGCATATATGATTAGGAATAAGCTTTTGGAGGAGCTTAGGGCTGATTATGTGCTTTTATATAAATCAGTGGGAATAAGAAAAAGAAAAATTTTGTTGCACCATTGTCTTAAGAATATTATGCCTACAATAATCAGCATTATGGCTATTTCCCTGCCACATATTTTAGGTGGAACATATATTGTTGAAACCGTATTCTCATATCCGGGTATAGGTATGCTGTCCTATGAAAGTGCCAGATTTGGAGATTATAATATGCTTATGGTGCTTTGTATGCTTACCGGTATCATTATTATTTTCTGCAATGTTTTGGGACAGATTATTAATGAAAAAATAGACCCAAGACTTAAAGCCAATGATATAACGGAAAAATCGGAGACATATTATGGATGAAAAAGCTAAATTTCAAATAGTCGGAGCAGGAAAGCTAAGGGAGCAGGAGCTTATACCGGAGGCAAAAGGTAAAAAGCTGCCATATTTTTCTATATTGATATTGGGAATAATAGTATTAGGGTGCTTACTTGCGGATGTGATTGCAGGCAGTAATCCCGGATATTTGAATTTGATGCATTATTCACAGGCGCCAAATAAGGAATTTTTATTTGGAACAGATAATTTGGGTAGAGATATCTTTTCGTGTATTTGGCATGGAGGAAGGATTTCTTTATTTATAGGTATTGTTGCTACGGCTATTTCTACAGCTATTGCTGTAATTTACGGCGCAATAAGCGGAGTGGCATCAGATACCCTGGATACTGTTATGATGAGGCTTACAGAAGTATTTTTAAGTGTACCAGCCCTATTAATAATTATTTTTTTTCAGGCGATTTTGGGAAAGCCCACAGCATTTTCCATTGCTTTTGTAATAGGAATAACAAGCTGGTGCAGTGTGGCTAAAATAGTCCGTACCGAAGTAAGACAGATTAGAAAAAGCGAATATGTTATTGCGGCAAAGGGCATGGGAGCAGGCTTTTTTCATATGCTTTACTGGCATTTGGCGCCTAATTTCATATCAGCCATTATGTTTATGGTGGTTATGAATATAAGAACGGCAATAGTGGCAGAGTCCACCCTCAGCTTTATGGGAATGGGGCTTCCGATTGATGTGATTTCATGGGGAAGTCTTTTATCCCTTTCCAATAATGCCCTTTTAACAAGGGCATGGTGGGTTATCCTTATTCCGGGACTATTTTTGATTACCTTGCTTATCTGCTTAACAAATATTGGAAATTCCTTACGAAAAAATATTAACCCTAAAGAAAGCAATATGTGGGGATAGACTTGGATAAATCAGGTGTTTCGGGTATAGTAAGGGTATATGAAAGAGCTTAATAAAAAAGAGGACCAATGAAAATCATATTATCTCCCGCTAAAAAAATGAATGAAGACCTGGAAAGTGCCATGCCTGTAGAAATGCCTAAATTTACAAAAGAAGCAAAAGAAATTTTGACCTGGTTGAAAAGCAAGTCTTATGATGAGCTTAAAACACTGTGGAAGTGTAATGATAAAATTGCAGGGCAGAATATAAAGCGGATTGAGGATATGGATATTGGCAAGCGTCTGACACCTGCGGTACTTTCCTATGAGGGTATTGCCTATCAGTATATGGCGCCTGCGGTATTTGAGGAAAAACATTTTGGATATATACAGGAGCATTTAAGAATACTGTCAGCCTTTTACGGTGTATTAAAGCCTATGGACGGTGTCACTCCCTACAGGCTGGAAATGCAGGCTAAGGCATCTATAGGGGATTATAAAGACCTATATCGGTTTTGGAGTAATAAAATATATAATGAAGTGCGGGATGAAAGCGGAATTATTATTAATCTGGCATCCGGCGAATATGCCAAATGTATTGAGAAATATTTGACTGAAAAGGATAGATATATAACCATTACATTTTGCGAAAAAGCAGGGAATAAGCTTGTTACAAAGGGAACCTATGCCAAGATGGCAAGAGGGGATATGGTTAGATTTATGGCGGAAAATGCTATTGAATATCCGGAGGATATTAAGAAGTACAACAGAATGGGATATTTGTTTCGTGATGAACTATCTTCTGACAGAGAATACATATTTGAGCGGGTTTATAAGGATTAGTGCTGGTTCTATCATAGTAAGATAGTTGGAGCAGCGATATATAGGAGAACATACAATGAAGAAAAGTACAAAGACAATTATTCTTATAGCGGTAGTGGTAGCGCTTATGTTTATTCTTAAGAATGTGATGCACCACTTGGTAATACGAAGTATATTGAAAAATAATGGTGCAGATGTGTCGGTTTTAGACGAAACAGATGGTCCAACCGCAGTATTTTATGCGGGAAAAGTTTCAGATGATAATGAGGATGAAAATAAAGCCGCATATATCTCTATTACAATGGATGAGGCAAAAGAAATATTTGCGACCGAGGGAGATTATATTATTGTGGATGTAAGAAGAGGGGATGAGTTTGCTACAGGGCATATTCCCGGTGCCATTAATATTCCAAATGAAGATATAGGAACTATAGAACCGGCGGCTTTGTCCGATAAGGAACAGACTATTTATATCTATTGTCGCAGTGGGAACAGAAGCAAGCAGGCATCCAATAAATTGGTGGCCATGGGGTATAAAAATATCATTGAGTTTGGCGGAATACAGGACTGGAACGGAGAGGTTGAAAAATAAATGAACATTCAGATATTCGGTACGAAAAAATGTAATGATACTAAAAAGGCTGAGAGATTTTTCAAAGAACGCAATATTAAGTACCAGTTCATTGATATGAAAGAAAAGGGTATGAGCAAGGGGGAATTTGTTTCCGTAGCAAATACCAATGGTGGAATTGACAATATGATTAATTGGGAGGGTAAGGACAGGGATGTACTTGCTCTGATTAAATATATTGCTGAAGAAGACAAATTAGATAAAATACTGGAAAATCAGGCTGTATTAAAAACTCCCATTGTAAGAAATGGTAAGCAGTCCACACTTGGCTATGAGCCGGAGATTTGGAAAGGCTGGAGCTAAGGCTGGAGGTAAAATGTATCTTATATCAATTTATTTTGATGAGGAAACAAATAAAATATTAAATCGTCATATACAAAGGATTGCAAAGGCTACGGGGAATGGATTTATGACGGAAAATAATGTGCCACCCCATATGACAATATCTGCCTTTGATGCAAGGGATGTAAAAGCATTGGAAGAAAGCTTTGAAAAGCTTAAAGGTCTGATAGAGGGAGGAGATGTGCAATTTGTTTCCATCGGACAGCTATTACCCTATGTGATATATGCTACACCTGTAATGAATGAGTATTTGCTGAATTTATCAAAATATATCTTTAATGCCTTTAAGGATATTCCGGATATAAGGATAAGCAAATATTATAAGCCCTATTCATGGTTGCCCCATGTGACCTTGGGGAAAACCCTGGATAAAATGCAAATTCAAAAAGCTTTAGAAATACTACAGGACAGCTTCGTACCCTTTAATGCACAGATAAAGGCAATAGGCCTGTCCCGTGTAAATCCTCATAGGGATTTGATTAGATTTGACTTTGCAAGTCAATAATAAAATAGTAGAAAGAAGAACGGAAGAAGAGGAAGTATGAGTATGGTATTAAACGACAGAATGTATTGGCCGGGCGGGAAAACCAAATGTATAACATTTAGCTATGATGATGGAATAGAGCAGGATTACAGGCTATTGGATTTATTTAATAAATATAAGGTTAAGGGAACCTTTAATCTAAATCCCGGCTTATTTGGAAAAGGCGGAATTGTGGCAGGAGGAAAAAAGGAAGTTCCCCATATAAAAATCAGCAAAGAAAAAATAGCGGATACCTATGTGGGGCATGAGATTGCTGCCCATGGATATGAACATTTGCTTATGACAAATATGGATATTTCCCGTTGTGTAAATGAAATTCTTAAAAGTCGTAGGGAGCTTGAAGAGCTGGTACAAAAGCCTCTTACCGGCTTTGCCTATGCGTTTGGTGCCTATGATGATAATATTTTGGAGGCAGTAAAAGCATCCGGTATAAGATATGCCCGCACAGTTAATTCCACCAAAACCTTTGATATTCCCCAAAATTTTCTTATCTGGCATCCTACCTGCCATGACAGTGAGGAAAATATTTTTGAATTGGCAGAGAACTTTTTAAGTGATGAGAGAAGCTTTTCTTATTATGCTCCGGCAAAGCTTTTTTACATATGGGGACATTCCTATGAATTTGACCAGGATGAGAGCTGGGATAGAATAGAAATGCTACTAAAAAAAGTATCCCTGAGGGAAGACATTTGGTATGCAACTAATGAAGAAATAGAAGCATATGTACGAGCTTACCGGGAGCTTATTTTTAGTAGCAATTCTGAATTTGTATATAATCCCTCCGCCATTCCTGTCTGGATAGGAGGAATGACGGAAGATAAGAGTATTTGCATAATGCCGGGGCAGAGTGCAAAGGTAATACCCTCTGAGGATTAACTGATTAAAAACTAATGAATAAAACGAAAAGCCTTTAAAGATACGCTGCCCTGTCCCGTATATGAAATATATAGGGGGTGCACTCCGTCAGGGAGTAGACAGGGCACGCGATATTTTTCCCAAACGGTGGAGTGTTCCAAGGGTATCTCAGCCAACACATCCCCATCAATAGAGGCTTTAATAAGCAGCCTGCCATTGGCATAGCCTCTTAAAGTCAGCTCAATTTCTTTAACTCCATTGAAGTCAAAGTATTTAAAGCCCAGTGTTGCAGATGCGGCAATATTTGTAATATAGCCTTCATTTTTGTCATTATCCTTACCCTCCTGGGTAACCATAGGCACGTGACTTTCTCCAACGTAGGTGTGAGGAATATCTGTAAACATATTACAAACAATATATGCAGGATATTCAATATCATCCCTAAGAGGAGAGCCATTTAATCCGCAGGAAGTCATCTCTGCCTGAATAATGTGTCCATCCTCTGTAAATTCTATTTTTTCTGCACAGCCCTGTCTTGAATACCAGGTATTATGAGTATGCCTATGATAGAAGATATACCATTTGCCATTTATCTCCACCATACTTCCGTGATTATTTGCGCCATATGCAGTAGGCATATCCACAGGCTTATAGCTGTCAATTCCTATATCAGAGTTGCTTATAATCACACCACCATATTTATATTCGCCGTCAATTCTATCAGAAGTGGCATAGCACAATTCGTGCATAACCTCAGAGGAATAGATAAGATAATATTTTCCGTTACGCTCTCTTATGGATGGTGCTTCAAAGAAAGCATGCCCCTCAAAGCCGGTTCCCTTGCTATACATAGAGCCGGGGATTATAATTTTAGGTGCCTGCTTTATAGTGAGCATATCCTCACAAAGAACAGTCATCATAGCTCCATGTCTTGTGGCATCTCCCTGTCCACAGAAGCCTGTGTAAAGGTAAACATCCTTGCCTACAGTCATAACACCTGGATCAAACTGTGGCTCGTCTCCAGCCTTTTGTCCTAAAAGTGCGCCGTCCTCATAGTGAACATAGCCTAAAAATTCATATTTTCCGGCAGGAGTATCACATACAGCCACGGACACTACAGATACACGGTCGAGCACATAATAAAGATAATATCTGCCGTCAGGACCCTGTGTTACATCAGGGGCATAGAGACACATATTGTTTTTGGTATTTAAAGGGTCGGCAATACGTTCATAAATTACTCCCTCATATTTCCAGTTGCCAAGGTCATTTACAGGAGCTGACCAGCAAACATAATCTCCCAGACAGAAAGCATGACCGTTAAAATAGTCATGGGAGCCATATACATAAACCCTGTCTCCAAACACATAGGGTTCTCCGTCCGGAATGTATTCCCAAGATGGCAGATAAGGATTAACTGCCTGTCCTGCCAGCCTGTTTGTAGCGGGGGAGTTGACTGATAAGGAGCCTAAAGCACCATCAGGAGTAAATTTCATTTCAAAAGGAGAAGCATTGCTATATAAATTCCAAGTGGGCAATTTATTTCCTTTAAAATCAAGTCCATTAGGATTTCCTGATTTTACAAAATTCGTAAAATATGAGCACATCTGGTCTGCCAAATCATAATGATGACCATCAAAAGGACGGTGGCAGGCAGATAGAGTCTCAAAGAAGAACCATAAATCTACGGAATGGAAAGTACCCGGATTATCACTGCCGGGTATATCAGCCTCAAATCTGTAGTAGTAGCCATTAACAGAGCGTGAATTAAGTACAGTTTTAGCACCACCCTCAATTACACTTGACGCTACCTCAATATCCGTATCCTCAGTCCCGTCCTTCTCTTCACGCACAAATACAATAAATTCATCAGAGGTATTTCCTGTCAGTAAAGGAATATCTTTGGATTTTCCCTGTAATGCCAGATTATAAGGCTCATCCTCAAGAAAGGCATTATCAATAACAATGGAAAAGAAAGGGTATTTTTCTCTGTAAGCGGCATATTTATCCCTGATGTAACAGGCATTAAGGGCTCTGGCTTCCTCCAAAGTATTAACGCCAAGATATTCAAAAAATGTTTCGCCCAGCTTTTCTGCGTCCTTTAATAGCTTTGGTGTCATAAGCTCATCATCGCCCAGAGGATTTTTAAAAATACCACTGAAAATAACCGCCTTATGAAATAAGCCCCTGCTACTGTCAGAGCCCATATGTGAAAATACACTGGCTCCACCTGCTGATTGTCCTGCTATTGTTACATTATCGGGATTGCCTCCAAAGGCACTTATATTATCCCTGACCCATTTAAGCCCTGCCTGCTGGTCAAGAAGACCAAAGTTTGCAGGTGCATCCGGAGCTTCCTTTGATATTTCGGGATGGGTTAAAAATCCCAAAGCACCAAGACGATAGTTTACGGACACAACAATAACGCCTCTTTTGGCAATATTTTCCCCGTTAAATTCCATTTCCGGAGTATAGCCCCATTGAAAAGCACCGCCGAAAAACCATACTAAAACAGGAAGCTTATCATTTGCGGCTTTTGCCGGCGTCCAGATATTAAGATAAAGGCAATCCTCATTCATATCTATTTCAGGATCTACATGCCATTCCCTACAATAAATATCATCAGATAATCCGGGTGTATCCTGAACAGAAATAGGAGCAAATTTATATGCCTCTAAAATTCCGTCCCAATTATCAGGGGGCTGTGGTGCCCGCCATCTGTTTTTTTCTATGGGGGGAGCGGCAAAGGGAATACCCTTAAACACAGAAATACGCGCATTATTGCCCGAAAGCCCCTGCACCCAGCCATTTTTTGTTTTGACTTGTTTTAACATCTTACTTCCACCTCCAAATACTATATAGTTAAATGTTTTGTTAAAAACCCAATTATAAAACTCCTTGAGAATGATTATAATCACAAAATTATCAGACAATCAAGGCGTAAAAAAAGAAAAAACAGTAAACGAAATAAAAATGATTAAAAAGTAAAAAAAGATGGCAATAACTTTGTAGACAAGCAATAATTAGTAACTTAGAGTTAATGCTATGAAGAGAAGAGTGCTTTTTAAAATAATAGAAAATATTTTTAACAACCTGCGGCTTCGTAATAAATTTATGGTGCTCTATATTTCCTGCGTAATTCTTCCCTTGGTGGCAACTGATGTAATTGTATTAAATGCCATATATGAAAGAGAGGCAAATACGGTCTATTACGATATGGAAAGTACGGCAAATCTGTTTAAAAACTATATTACCAATCTGGCAGATTATGATACCACCCTTGTAAACAGTGTAAATATGAATTACCAGCTTAACACTTTTTTGGATGCCATATATCCCACGGCATATGATTATTACGATAATTATTATAATTTTATAAATAATTCTTTTTTTGAAACAATGTCGGGGCTTAACAGCGATACCATTACAATTTATGCGGATAATCCGTCTATTTTAAATGGTTTATACTTTAAAAATCTGGATAAAGCCAAGGAACAGGGCTGGTACAAGCTGTATCTGGAAACAGGACTTGATGAGTGCGTAATTATATATTATGACGAAGAACTGGACGGCAGATTGGGGCAAAAAAATAAGTTTTTATATATTAAAAATATGACTTATTTTAAAACTGATATAGATAAAATAGTTGTTATAGAAAATGATTTTAATGACATAAAAAATAAAATAAGAGATTTTGGAGCTAAATATCCTATTAGCATAAGTGCAGGTACACAGGAGCTTTTTACAAACCAGAAATATAATGAATTAAAGGACAAAAACATCGAGCGGGCTCAGGGCGAAAGCTTTGAATTTCTGGTTAGAGGCACAGAGTATAGGGTAAATATTTATTATAATCGCACAATCTTAATATCAGTTTTAAAAGAGAAATGGCAACTGATAATATGGGTGCTTTTATTTACCCTGATTTTGCCCCTTATTATTATGAGAAGCATAGAAAAGACCATAATAATACGTATTCAGAAGCTGGATGAGGCATTCGGAAAGGAAGACAAGGCAAGCTTTACCCTTATAAATAAAGAGGATATATATGGCGCAGACGAAATAACTTCTCTTATGAAGAGCTATAATTATATGGTTGACATAACTAATACACTTATTAAAAGGTCATATAAAGATAAGCTAAAGGAGCAGGAAAGCGATTTGGCAAGAAAAAATGCAGAGCTCTTAGCACTACAAAGTCAGATAAATCCTCATTTTATGTTTAATGCTTTAGAAAGTATACGAATGCATTCGCTTTTGAAAAATGAGTCGGAAACCGCTGAGATGGTAGGACGTCTGGCATTTATGGAAAGACAGAATGTGGAATGGGGAAGTGACTGTGTAACGGTTAAAAAGGAACTGGAATCTGTTGAGGCATATTTAGGACTTCAAAGCTATAGATTTGGAAACAGACTATCCTTTGAACTAAAGGTGGAGGAGGGCTGCGACACTCTGCTAATCCCAAAGCTTACGGTAGTAACCTTTGTGGAAAATGCCTGTGTCCACGGTATAGAATCCAAGGCAAGTCCCGGCTGGATATTTGTCCACATTTATAGGGATGAGGAATATTTGTTTATAGAAGTAGAGGATACCGGCGAAGGAATGGAAGAGGATGAAGTGGAGGAAATGCTTGAAAGAATAAAAAATGTAACTATTGATGATATTCGGGGAAAACGCCATGTGGGAATATTAAATGCCTGTCTTAGAATAAAGCTTATAACAGAGGACAGGGCTGTATTTAACATAGATAGTGAAAAGGGAATAGGAATGAGTGTCAATATTAAAATTCCTATTGAAACATTGGATTATTACAAGCTAAGTGGAGGAAATGCACTATGCTAAAGGTTATGTTAGTAGATGATGAGCCTTTTATATTGCAGGGGTTAAAGATTTTAGTAGACTGGGAGGAGGAAGGCTTTGAAATAGCTGCGCTTATGAGCAATGGGGCAGAAGCCTTGGAATTTCTTAAAAAAAACAAGGTGGATTTAATTATTTCCGATATACAGATGCCGGTGCTTACCGGATTGGAGCTTTTGGAAGCCATAAGAAGAGATAATATTTCGGAAGCCCGCTTTGCCATTCTTACCGGCTATGATGATTTTGCATATGTGCAAACTGCCATACGAAGCAGTTGTATGGACTATATTTTAAAGCCGGTTCAGAAAGAGGATTTGATTACACTTCTTAGAAAGGTCTCAAAATTAAGTACAAAAAATGATTTGGAAAAGGAAAACCATAAGAAGTTAGAGGGAGCATACCTTGCCAGAAATATAATATCTATTTTGAATGGTAAATTTGATGATACAAATATTAATTATGTGAAAAATCATTTGCAGCTTTCAGGTTATATGCGCTTTATTGATATGGAGACAGTTGTCGATGATATAAAAAATGATGATGAGGATTTTGATGCCAGAGGGCAGCAGCACAGGCTGTATGATGCCTGTGTGGATATTTTCAAGGAAAATGCCAATCATTTTATTTTTGATGTATCCCATGATGAGGACAGATATGATGTGGGCTTTATTTTCTGCGAAAATATGGCAACAAGGCATGATATGACAGAAAGTGAATTTTTAGAGGATATGCTTTCAAGACTGGAAACACTACTGGGAGCGTCGGTAAGAATGCTATGCGGAAAACAGGTAAATACCATTGCATCCCTGTCAAAATCCTATAGCTCCGGTTGCATGCTGGGAAGTATAAAGGGCTTTCATTCACGAAAAAGCATATACACCTATGAGGAAGAATTGCAGGTGGAGCAAAATTCAGTGGTGCTTTGTAAAAATGCTTTGGATGATTGTATAAAAGCAATAGAGGGAAATGAGCGTGAAGAGATAGAAAAGAGTGTGGAGCTTTTATACGAGGAAATGAAAAATCCTGTTAGTCAGGGAAATGTGGCAGGGCTAAATATAAATTATTTGTTATTTCAGCTTATTCATCTGGCTTCAAAACAGGATAGCGAGGTAAATCAGGAGGAAATTGTAAGCTATATTTCCGAGCACTCCTTTGAAAGCTCTTTTACCCGTGGAAGCAGTGAACATATGAAGAGATTTGCGGTGGAATACTCTGATTATTTGATGGGACTTAGGAAAAACCTATCAGGCGGAATTCTGGCAGATGTAGAACGGGACATAAGGGAGCATTACGGAGAAAATATAAGTCTGAAAAGCTTTGGAGAAAAGTACTTTATTAACAGTTCCTACTTAGGACAGTGCTTTAGAAATAAGTATAAGATGACATTCAAGGATTATCTGGCAAATCACAGGATAAATGAAGCAGCAATATTACTGAAATCCACGGATAAAAAAATAAGTCATATTGCAGAGGAAGTAGGCTATAAGGACAGCGATTATTTCATCCGTCAGTTTATAAAGCTCAAGGGACTCACACCCTCAAAATATCGTAAAAGCGCGCAACTATAATTTGTCAGGTCTTTTACTGAAGTTTGTCAGGTTGTACCTCCCGAAGATGCAATTTATAATTTTACTATAGCAAACCGCATAGTGCGGTAAAGAACAAGGGAGGTTAATAATGAGAATTAAGAAACTATTGGCTATGTTGACAGCAGGCGCATTAAGTCTTGGACTTTTGGCAGGCTGTGGAAACGCGAAAGCAGACGGACAGTCAGGCTCAGGCAGTGTGGGAGATGCAGAGGTTGCAGCACCCGCAGGGGAAAACGGCGAGTTTAGTGACGACCAGATTATTAATTTTACAATGTTTGCGGCAATGCCCAATCCTGAAATCAATGACGGAAATGATATACAGGAAATTATTGCAAAGAAAACAGGTGTTAGAGTTAAGGAAACCTGGCTTACAGGACAGACAGCTCAGGAAGCCGTTGGTTCGATTATAGCTTCAGGGGATCTGCCGGATTATATAGACGGCGGAGACGGAATGATGCAGCTTTATGACGCAGGCTTGCTTGTGGCTTGGGATGAATATATTGAAAAATATCCTAATATTAAGGAAATGTATACCGACGCTGAGTGGAATCAGTTCAGGCAGGAAGATGGACATATTTACTGGGCCAATGTATTCCAGAATACTTATGGAGAAAGCACAACAACCATTCATAACGATCAGGCGTTCTGGATACAGGCAAGAGTATTGGAATGGGCAGGCTACCCGAAGGTTGAGACTCTTGACGATTATTTCAAGCTTTTAGCGGATTATGCGGCAGCAAATCCTACAATGGAGGATGGAACACCTGTAATTCCTTATACGGTACTGTGTGAGGACTGGAGATATTTCTGTATTGAAAATGCACCCCAGTTCCTGGACGGCTATCCGAATGACGGCTCGGTTATAGTGGATGTGGAGAATATGAAAATTGTGGACTACAATACCACTCCTACGGCTAAGATGTATTTTGGCAAGCTGAATGAAGCCTATAATAACGGTCTTATTGATAAGGATTTTGCTACACAGACCTACGATGAGTATATTGCAAAGCTTTCTACCGGGCGTGTACTTGGTATGTGTGACCAGTGGTGGGATTTTGCCTTTACCGTAAATGATATCTTTAAGCAGCAGGGGCTTGATAAGGCGGGATGTGACTATGTTCCTTTAGGACTTACAGCCAAGGCAGGTATGGACCAGATGTGGCATACATATGGGGATACACTTAACAATTCATCAGGTGTTGCTGTTACAACAAGCTGTAAAAATCCTGAAGCTGCATTTAAGTTCTTAAATGATGTATTGGATCAGGAAATTCATAACCTTAGATTCTGGGGAATTGAGGGCGAAGATTATTTGGTAGATGACAACGGTTTATTCTACAGAACCGAAGAGATGCGTACCAAGTGGGCAGATACAACATTCCAGGCACAGCATAGATGTAATTATTCTTACTTGCCACAGTGGGGTGGAACAAGCCGCGACGGAAAGAATGCAATGCTTCCTCAGGAGCAGACAACAGAATTCTTTGACAGCTTAGCAGAGCCTCTGGTTAAGTGCTTTGAAGCATATGGAGCAAGAAATTATCCTGATATGATTGGTTCGGTTGTTAAAGAAACAGGTATATGGTATCCCATGTACTCACATTCAAACAGTATGACATCTGCAACACCCGGTGGAGTTGCCTGGACAAAGATGGGTAATACAAAGCATGAATGGCTGCCTAAGGTAGTAATGTCAGCAAACTTTGAGGACGAATGGGAAAAATATATGGATGCATATTCACAGTGTAATCCTCAGGATTTCTTAAGTGAGATGCAGGAAGAATTAAACAGAAGAGTAGCAATGGCTCAGTAAAAAAAATATAAAGAATAACTTTTCGGGAGTGCAAACATATGGTGCCTCGGCACTATGTTTAGCACTCCCGAAAAAATGAGGAATTATAAATGGGCAACAAAAAGATATCTAGAAGCGAACTTAAAAGACAGTCAACACTGCTTATCTTTAGTGGTATTTTTGTAATTTACGGAATAATATTTTACTATCTGCCACTGGCAGGTTGGATAATGGCGTTCCAGAACTATAAGATTAGGGATGGACTTTTAGGCTCAGAATTTGTAGGATTGGATAAATTTGCATTCCTGTTTCATGATAATACATTTAAACGTGTTATATGGAACACCTTTGGTATGGGGGTGCTAACTCTTATTACAACCTTTTCCTTGGCAATAGTATTTGCCATACTTCTTAATGAAATAAGAAATAAGGGTGGAAAAAGAGTAATTCAGACAATTTCCTATCTTCCCCACTTTCTGTCGTGGATTATTGTAACAGGAATTGTTCACGATGCTTTATCCAGCACAGGTATTATAAATGAAATACTGATGCATCTTAACATTATAGAAAGTGAGATTAATTTTTTTGCTCATGAACAGTATTTTTGGCCTATAGTAGCCTTTTCTCATGTATGGAAAGAAACGGGCTGGAATGCAATTATTTATTTTGCGGCAATAACAGCCATAGATCCGGCGCTTTATGAAGCGGCAGAAATAGACGGAGCCGGAAGATGGGCTAAAATAAAATATATTACTCTTCCCAGCATAAGACCTACCATTATGATACTTTTACTTATGAATATAGGAAATATTCTTAATGTAGGCTTTGAAGTGCCCTATCTTTTAGGAAATGGACTGATTAAGAGGGTTTCTGAAACTATTGATATTTATGTGCTGAATTGGGGAGTCGGACAGACAGATTATTCGCTAGGTACGGCGGCAGGTATTTTTAAAAGCGTAGTGGCAATAGCACTTATTGTTGTATTTAATTATATAGCTAAAAAAAGTGGCGAAGAAACTTTATTCTAGGGAGAGTACAAATGGAAAATATTATCAGACATAAGAAAAAGAGTATGCCGGATTTATTATTTACCATATTTAACGTAACATTTATGTTTTTATTTGTGGTATTAACTCTGTATCCGGTAATCAATACATTGGCAATTTCCTTTAATGATGGATTGGATGCTGTCAGAGGTGGTATTCATTTGTTTCCCAGAAAATTTTCAGTGGATAGCTATACCACGGTTTTAAAAATACAGGGATTTAAGACAGGTGCATTTATTACAGTTATGAGAACTGTTTTAGGAACAATATTTGCACTGGTTGCCAATGCGTTACTTTCCTTTATAATAAGTAGAAAGAGATTTTTATTCCGTTCATCACTTTCCGTATTTTGGATTATAACAATGTATGTAAACGGTGGTATGATACCTGTAATGGTACTTTACAAAAATTTAGGTCTTACAAATTCATTTTGGGTATATGTAATTCCAGGTATGGTAAGTGCTTTTAATGTAATGGTTATGAGAACATATATGGAGGGATTGCCGGACTCCTTAGAGGAGTCGGCACAGCTTGACGGTGCAGGTTATATGACAATCTTTATTAAGATTATTTCCCCGCTTTGTAAGCCGGTGTATGCAACCGTAGCACTTTTTGTGGCAGTGTATCAGTGGAATGCATGGTTTGATGCCATGCTTTATAATAGAATGAAGCCTGAATATACCACTCTTCAATATGAGCTTATGAAACTTTTATCCTCGGTAATGCAGCAAAGTGGCTCGGCAACTTCGGCTGCTAACAGTGCAGCGGCAACAGCGGTTACTCCTGTCAGTGTGCGTTCGGCAGCGACGGTTGTAACAATGCTTCCTATTATATGTATATATCCATTTTTGCAGAGGTATTTTGTAACAGGTCTGACAATAGGCGGAGTGAAAGGCTAGGGCAAAATGAATAATTTATCACACAGAAAAGGAAAACTTAAAATTAGGGTTACGGACAAGGTCGGTAATGGGGTAAGCAATGCAAAGGTTGAGATTAAGCAGAAAAATCACGAATTCCTTTTTGGATGTGGTGGATTTGATGTAATGGCATATGTGTTGGCGAAAGATAAGGCTGATGAGGGCAAAAAATTCCGTTCCGACAGTTGTATGGAATTATTCAATTATATGACATTGCCTGTATACTGGGGACAGTTTGAGCCTGTAGAGGGAGAGCCACTGACAGAAAATATAAGAAAGACCGCAGCCTATCTTAAGGAGCATAATATAAAAGTAAAGGGACATCCTCTTTGCTGGCACACTGTATGCGCAGACTGGCTGTTAAAATATGATAACAATACTATTTTCAATAAGCAGATTGAGAGAATTTACAGAGAAGTAGGGGATTTCAAAGGTCTTATTGATATGTGGGATGTAATAAACGAAGTAGTTATTATGCCTGTATTTGATAAATATGACAATGCTGTCACTCGTATATGCAATGAATTGGGACAGGTAGAGCTGGTAAAGTCTGTATTTGATGCAGCTAGTAAGACAAACCCATCAGCAACTCTTCTTTTAAATGACTTTAACACAACTCCCAAGTATGAGGAGCTAATAGAGCGTTGCCTGGACGCAGGGGGTGGGCTTAGTGCTATCGGTATCCAGTCCCATCAGCATCAGGGATATTGGGGAAAAGAAAAGGTTCTTGATGTACTTGAAAGATTTGGAAGATTTAATCTTCCTATACATTTCACTGAAAACACCCTTATATCAGGGGATATTATGCCGGCCTATATAGAGGACTTAAATGATTGGCAGGTTAAGGATTGGCCATCTACTCCTGAGGGCGAAGAGCGCCAGACAAGGGAAATGGAAGAGATGTATACACTACTTTTTAGTGATAAAAATGTATGTGCCATAACTGCCTGGGATTTTTCGGATGGTGCATGGCTTAATGCACCCAGTGGGTTTATGCGCAGGGATAATACCCTGAAGCCTGCCTATCACATGCTAAAGGGATTGATTAAGGATGAATGGGCTACTAACACAACTGCGGTTACAGATGAGCGGGGATATGTGGAGATGGATGCGTTTAAGGGCTCTTATGAAATAAATGTAGGAGAGGCAAGGGCTATAGCCTTGACTGACGGGGAGTGCTGCCATGTTAAAATATGATAGTCCACTTATGGAATTTATCAGAAAAACCGCAGATTTAATAATTTTGAATTTTATCTTTATAGTATGCAGTATTCCAATTATTACCATAGGTGCTGCGTATACGGCTAAAAGCAGTATTGCAATGAAGATAATAAGAAATGAAGAGGCAGGAGTTTTTATTCCGTATTTTAAGGCTTTTAAAGAGAACTTTAGGCAGTCAACTTTTATCTGGCTGACACAGCTTATTGTAATAGCACTCTTAATAGGAGATTTTTTATGGATTAAAGCCAGAGGCTTTGAAAATGTTTCTTTATTCTATAAAGTTGTTTTAGGTATACTGTCAACAATTATATTGTTTATAAATATGACAGTTTACCCCATAGTAGCAAGATTTGAGATAACAACCAAGGAAGCACTAAAGGGCGCAATGGCATTTTCTTTGACACATTATATAAAGCTTTTTTTAATAGTTTGCCTGGAGGTGGCAATGGTTATTGCCTGCATTTGGTATTTCAGGTGGCTTCCGTTGGTATATCTTTTTTGCAGTACCAGCGCAACATATTTTATGTGCAGACTTTTGATTAAAGAGTTTAAAAAGACGGAGGAGAGCTTTTGGCAGTCTGCCAATATGGCGGAGGAAGCCGAAGAAAACAAGGAAAATCAAGTATAAATCCAATATATTAAAGTATAAAAATGCACCGGCTTTATGTGGCATAGCAAGGTAAGAGAATATAATTAAAACCTTAATGCCATATGGAGAAAACGGTGCATTTTTGTGCTGGTATTTTATATAAGGTAGAACTATAATAGAGCCATAGAGATTTAAGGAATTGTCAGGTGTGGATGGAGGAATTATGATTAAGGTATACGGTAGTGAAATGTGCCCGGATTGTGTGGCATGTAAGTTTAATTTTGATAAATATGGTATTGAATACAAATTTCTTGATATAAATGAGGGACTTACAAATTTAAAGAATTTTTTGATTTATAGAGACAGGGAGCCTGTGTTTGACAGACTTAAGGCAATTAATGATATAGGTATTCCTGCATGTGTGGATGAAGAGGGTAATGTCTTTACAGATTGGGAAGCATTCCTGAGAGATAAGGGAATGGAGCCGGTAGAGGAAGACTTTGGAAAGGCATGCAGTATCTTTCACAAAGGATGCTGATAAACTAAGATTATAAGAATGGATTTTACTAAAATTTTTAGGAGGTATGTATGCTGGAAATAGGAACAAAGGCGCTGGATTTTGAATTGCCGGACCAGGATGGAGCAATTCACAGTCTTAAGCAGTATAGGGGGCAAAAGGTTATACTGTATTTTTACCCTAAAGATAATACACCCGGATGTACAAAGCAGGCATGTGGCTTTTCAGAGAGATATCCTCAATTTAAAGAAAAGGGGGCTGTGGTTTTAGGTATCAGCAAAGATAGCGTAGCTTCCCATAAGAAGTTTGCTGAAAAATATGGACTTATTTTTACGCTTCTGGCAGACCCGGAGAGACGTGTTATAGAGGCATATGATGTGTGGAAAGAAAAGAAGAACTACGGAAAGGTCTCTATGGGAGTAGTACGTACCACCTACCTTATAGATGAAGAGGGCATTATAATAAAGGCCAATGATAAGGTAAAGGCGGCAGAGGACCCGGAAAATATGCTACAGGAATTTTAGCGTTGAAATGGTATAAGTTGAAGGAGGAAAACAGATGGATATGCAGGCAATGTTTAAAATAAGCTATGGCTTATTTGTGATAACAGCAAGGGATGGAGATAGGGATACGGGATGTATCGCAAATACAGCAATACAGGCGGCACTTACTCCTAACCAGGTTAGCATATGTGTTAATAAGGCAAATTTCACTCATGAAATTATTGAAAAAACAGGTAAATTTACGGTATCTGTAATAAGTCAGGATGCTGATTTTGAGCTGTTTAAGCACTTTGGTTTTCAGTCAGGACGTGATGTCAACAAATTTGAGAATTTTGATGACTGTAAGCGTGGTGCAAATGGTTTATACTATATTACTAAGGGAACCAATGCCTATATATCTGTTGACGTAGAAAAGGTTCAGGATTTAGGCTCCCACACCATGTTTATAGGTGTGGTAACAGATATGGAAGTGCTTAGTGATGCGCTTTCGGTTACTTATGAATATTATTTAAATAATATTAAGCCTAAGCCACAGCCGGTAGGAAAAACCGAGGACGGTCAGACTATTTGGAGATGCAGAATATGTGGCTATGAGTATGTAGGGGAAGAACTACCTGAGGACTATATTTGTCCCTTGTGTAAACATCCGGCATCGGATTTTGAAAAAGTTGTGAAAGAAAAGGAGAAAGAGGAAATGGCAAACAAGTACGCGGGAACACAGACAGAGAAGAATTTACAGACAGCTTTTGCAGGAGAGTCACAGGCAAGAAATAAGTATACTTATTTTGCTTCTGTAGCAAAAAAAGAGGGATATGAGCAGATGTCAGCACTTTTCTTAAAAACTGCTGATAATGAAAAGGAGCATGCAAAATTATGGTTTAAGGAGCTGGGAGAGCTTGGAGATACTCCTGCAAACCTTAAGGCAGCAGCAGATGGCGAAAACTACGAGTGGACAGATATGTATGCAGGCTTTGCCAAGACTGCCGAAGAAGAGGGCTTTCATGAGCTTGCAGCAAAGTTTAGACTGGTAGCTGATGTGGAAAAGCATCACGAGGAGAGATATCGTGCACTTCTTAACAATATTGAAACATCAAAGGTATTTGAGAAGAGTGAAGTAAAGGTTTGGGAGTGTCGCAACTGTGGTCATATTGTTGTAGGAACAAAGGCTCCTGAATTATGTCCTGTATGTGCTCATCCTCAGGCTTACTTTGAGGTTCATGCAGAGAATTATTAAAGTTTAAATTAGAGCAGGTCGGTGTAAGCCGACCTGTTTTTAAATAACAGAAAATTTCTTTGCATTTTCTATTATATAAAACGCTTTGCTAAGGATGCACACTCGCACGACAGGAAAATGTTGCTACGCAACCGCGCTCGGCGCGTAGTGTCCTGCAAGCAAGACACTTTATTCTATAATAGTAAATTACGTTGTATTTCCTATTATATAAAAAGCTCCGCTAAGGATGCACACTCGCGCGACAGGGAAATGTTGCTACGCAACCGCGCTCGGCGCGTAGTGTCTTGCAAGCAAGACACTTTATTATAAGTACTAAATTGTAAAAATTAAAAAAGTATAAATTATAGAAATATTATTGATTTATAGATGCAGTTAGTGTATGCTAACTACAGATTAAAATATTAATCACTTACATATATAAAACTATAAAGTACTTATTTAGAGATCATATTGACTTATGAATAGAAAGGATGGCATTAATGAATTATTTAGAAATAGAAAAAGTAATAGGACGTGAAATATTGGACTCAAGAGGAAATCCTACAGTTGAGGCTGAGGTTTATCTGGTAGATGGTACGGTGGGCAGAGGTACAGCACCCAGTGGAGCTTCTACCGGGGAATTTGAGGCGCTGGAACTTAGAGACGGCGACAAATCAAGGTATTTGGGAAAGGGTGTCAGTAAGGCAGTAGAAAATATTAATACTGTCATATCAGATGCCATCGTAGGAATGGATGCCTCGGATATTTATGCTATTGATGCAGCAATGATTAAGGCAGACGGCACAAAGGATAAGTCAAAGCTTGGAGCAAATGCGATATTGGCAGTATCCATTGCCAGTGCCAGAGCAGCTTCTATGGCTCTCGATATTCCTCTTTACAGACTGCTTGGTGGTATACAGGGAACAAAGCTTCCGGTACCAATGATGAATATTTTGAATGGTGGAGCCCATGCTACCAATACAGTTGATACGCAGGAATTTATGATTATGCCTGTAGGAGCCCCCTCGTTTAAGGAAGCACTTAGACAGTGTGCGGAGGTATTCCATGCTCTTGCTTCCATATTAAAAGCAAAAGGCCTGGCTACATCAGTGGGAGACGAGGGAGGATTTGCACCAAATCTTTCAAGTGATGCAGAGACAATAGAGACAATTTTGGAAGCAGTGAAAAAGGCAGGCTATGAGCCGGGGAAGAATTTCATGATTGCAATGGATGCAGCAGCTTCTGAGTGGAAGAGTGAAAAAGGAAAGGGGTATTACAAACTACCCAAAGCCGGAACTGAGTATACTTCAGAGGAGCTTATTAATCATTGGGCAGAGCTTGTAGAAAAATACCCCATCATTTCTATTGAGGATGGTCTGGATGAAGAGGACTGGGACGGCTGGAAAAAGCTTACAGAAAGACTTGGCGATAAAGTGCAGCTTGTAGGCGATGACCTCTTTGTTACAAATACAGAGCGCCTCTCAAAGGGCATAAAGGAGGGTGCAGGAAATTCTATCCTTATTAAGCTTAATCAGATTGGTTCCGTATCAGAAACCATTGAAGCTATTAAAATGGCACATAAGGCAGGCTATACTGCTATATCATCACATCGTTCAGGCGAAACGGCTGATACAACCATTGCGGATTTGGCGGTTGCCCTTAATACCTGCCAGATTAAAACCGGAGCACCGTCACGTTCAGAGCGAGTAGCTAAGTACAATCAGCTTCTTAGAATTGAAGAGCAGCTAGGTGGCGCAGCAGTTTATCCGGCTATGGATGCCTTTAATGTAAAGAGATAATTTAATCAAAATATAAACTCCGGCAATGCTTTAAACAGTGTTGTCGGAGTTTTTTCTATAATAGGCTTTATGATGAATAACAATGCTTCCTGTAGGTGCCTGTGATATAATCATATTATTAATAATAAGGTCAGTTGAAAACAGATAAGTAACTATGGTGTAGTTAATTTAAAAACGAGGCACTATGCTGCAAAGATACTCTTTGCTATAATAACAGGAAAGAATAACGAGTGATTAAATTCATATTCAGAGAGGAAGATTTATGGTAAAGCATATTATTTTATGGAAACTAAAGGAAGATTATTCAGGAGAAGAGCTTAATAATATTAAGGCCGGTATAAAGCAGGGACTGGAGGATTTACAGGGCAAAATTCCGGGGCTTTTAGAGATAAAGGTATATACGGATGGTCTTGCAAGCTCAAATATGGATGTAATCCTTGACTCTGCATTTGAAAGTGAGGAAGCGCTTAAGGCGTATGGGATACACCCGCTCCATGTTGAGGTGGCAAATGGAAAGGTAAGACCGTTTACAGAAGTAAGAAGCTGCTTTGATTATGAAGTATAATATGTAATCAATAGGGAATTATACAGATATATATGTTTTTTTGATTATGGTGGTTAAAATGGAAACTTGGTACTATGAAGTAGTAAGCATAGATGGAGACTATGCAAATCTGAGAAGAACAGATGTTGAAAGCAATGATATAAAATTAGTGGCAAGAGCTCTGCTTCCCCCTGAGATTAGTGAGGGAAGTAATCTCAAATATGAAATGATGTCATACTATATGATTTAGAATGGATGGTAGATATGGTTGGAATGGTAGCGCAGGGATTGCTAATTCCCTTTATAGGTACCACACTGGGCTCGGTGTGTGTATTTTTTATGAAAAAAGAGCTAAGTCAGGAATTGACAAAGATACTTAGTGGCTTTGCGGCAGGAGTTATGGTAGCCGCCTCTGTGTGGAGTCTTTTAATTCCATCAATGGATAACTCTGCACATATGGGTAAGCTGGCATTTGTTCCCGCGGTAGTAGGCTTTATTATAGGAATGTTGTTTTTGCTTTTGCTTGATAATATTATCCCCCATATGCATATTGATAATTCAGTAGAGGGTCCCAAAAGCAATTTTAAAAAGACTACAATGATGGTGCTTGCAGTCACGCTTCACAATATCCCGGAGGGTATGGCAGTAGGCATACTCTATGCAGGATGGATGCAGGGAAATACAAGTATTTCTGTGACAGGTGCATTGGCCTTGGCAATAGGCATTGCAATTCAGAATTTCCCGGAGGGAGCCATAGTATCAATGCCTATGCGCAGTCAAGGGACTTCTAAATTAAAGGCATTTTTATATGGAATGTTTTCAGGCATTGTAGAGCCTATTGCAGGACTTGTAACAATACTTATGTCCGCATGGATAATTACAGTGCTTCCATATTTACTAAGCTTTGCAGCAGGAGCCATGATTTATGTGGTGGTGGAGGAGCTTATTCCGGAAATGACTGAGGGAGAGCACTCCAATAAAGGAACTCTGGCATTTATGGTGGGATTTTGCCTTATGATGGCACTGGATGTAGCCCTGGGATAATTAAGCAAGCTAATAAGGCTAAGCCGATAATAGGCTTTGATTTGTGATAATACAATGTATTAGGAGAGGACATGGAAAAATCAAAGGTAGCAGTTCTTTTCTGCGACAGCTATGGCGAGGACAAAGTATATTCTTGTATAAAATCGGGTATCGAACTTTTGGGTGGATTGGATAAGTTTATTTCAAAAGAGGAAAAAGTATTAGTTAAGCCCAATTTTCTATCCCCGTCAGAGGCTGATAGCTCGGTGGTTACTCATCCCTCGGTTATTAAGGCTATGCTCAGACTTTTAAGTGAACAGGGCTATAGGCAGGTAAAATATGGAGATTCCCCGGGACATGGCAGTTGCAAGGCGGCAGCAGCAAAAATCGGTCTTAATACTGAAAATACTTATGGTGCCAGGCTGGCGGATATGAATGAGGAAGTCAAAGTTGCATTTCCGGAGGGAAAAACCTGTAAGGACTTTTACTATACAAAAGAGGTAGTGGAGGCAGATGCGATTATCGGTCTTTGCAAAATGAAAACCCATGCTTTGGAAAGGGTAACCGGAGCCGTAAAAAATATGTATGGACTTATATGTGGCTATCATAAAGCGGCAGGTCATGTAAAATATCCCAATGACAGCATATTTGCAAGAGCTTTAGCGGATATTCACAGAAGCACACCCCAACGCTTTCATATAATGGATGGAATTGTGGCAATGGAGGGTAATGGTCCGGGCTCCGGTACCCCCACTTCTATGAATGTATTGATTTTTTCCGCTGATCCGGTAGCGCTTGATGCAGTATTTTGTCATCTTGTATATCTTAATCCACTTTTCGTACCTACAAATGTGCAGGGAAAGGATATGGGAATAGGGGAATATGAGGAGGACAAAATTGAAATAATTTTAGGAACTGAAAATGGGGATGCAAAAATAATATCAAGAGAAGAATTGCAAAAGCTTTATGGAAATAAAAACTTTGATGTTCCAAGAGATAAGCCCAGAAAAACATTTTTAAAACAATACTCTTCCCTGATGACAATATTTAGCCGCCGTCCTTATATTAAAAAGAAAGATTGTATTAAATGTGGTATCTGCGTAGAGCACTGCCCGGTGGCAGGAAAGGCTATAGAATTTAAAAATGGCAGAAAGGAAGCACCTGTATACGACTATAAAAAGTGCATACGGTGCTATTGCTGTCAGGAAATGTGCCCACAAAAGGCAATAAAGGTAAGGGGCAGATAATGCCCCTCATATAATTGGCAGGAGCGCAACCGGGGAAAGAAAATTAGCCTTAACACCGGTGCGGACAAAGTAAGTCCTATATGCTGTTTAGATAATAGTTCCGCCGCCAAGTACGGTATCTCCGTCATAGAGTACTGCAATCTGACCCGGAGTAATAGCTCTTTGGGGGGTATCAAATACTATTGTAGCTTCATTGTTATTTGAATAATGAACCCTACAGGGCTGCTCCTTATGACGATATCTGATTTTTGCCATACATCTAAAGGTTTCCGGCACATTCTCATCATCTATCATATTTATGTTATTTATATGTACCGTATCTGAAAATAAATCTTCATTATTTCCAAGTATTACCTTATTTTCCCTGGGGTCAACATTTAATACATAGAGCCGGCTTTCCGCAGGAACTCCCAGCCCTCGTCGCTGTCCAATAGTATAATGGATAATGCCCTTGTGCCTGGCTATAAAATTTCCGTCCTTATCAGTGAAATCCCCGGGAATGGATACATTACCTCTATATTCCTCAATTACCTTTGCATAATCGCCATCAGGCACAAAACATATATCCTGACTATCATGCTTCTTTGCATTAACAAAGCCTTGGGCTTCTGCTATTTTTCTTGCATCGGCTTTTGTCATATTTCCCAGTGGGAAATGTGTGTGTGCAAGCTGTTCCTGGGTCATTGCATAGAGAACATAGCTTTGATCTTTTGTGGGGTCCAGAGCCTTTTTTAAACGATACTTGCCATTTTCAAATTCTATTCTGGCATAATGCCCCGTGGCAATATCCTCATAGCCCAAAGCCCTTGCACGCTCAAAGAATTTTCCGAATTTCATATGCCTGTTACATTCTATACAGGGATTTGGAGTTTTTCCGTTAAGATAGCTGTCAATAAAGGGAGAAATTACGTATTCCTTAAATTCCTCCTTGAAATTAAATACAAAAAACTTCATTCCAAGTCTATAGGCAACACTTCTGGCATCCTCTACATCCGACAGGGCGCAGCAGGTCTTATTACTACAGAGCTCATCTGTATCACTACTGCTGTCATAAAGCTTCATAGTGCAGCCGTGGCACTCATGTCCCTGTTCTTTTAGCATATATGCGGTTACACTGGAGTCCACGCCTCCACTCATTGCGATTAATATTTTACTCATACATTCTTTTATATACTATTTTGGTATGAATTGCCACAAATAAGTATAAAAAGTGTATAATAAATTTCTAAAGTAGCGTATAGTGAGGCTTTGGTTGGAGAACTATATTAAATAGATGAGGAGGCTATAATGGGGAAAATTGATTTTAAACCGGGAAATATGCTATATCCCTTACCTGTGGTTATGGTAAGTGTATCAGATGGAAAGGGAAAGGATAATATTGTAACAGTTGCATGGGCAGGAACTATTTGCTCTGACCCTGCTATGGTATCCATTTCTGTCAGAAAAGAGAGATATTCCCATAAATTAATAGAAGAAACAGGGGAATTTATTATAAATCTAACCACCAGGGATTTAGTATGGGCCACAGATTATTGTGGCGTTACCAGCGGAAGAGATTTGGACAAATGGGAGAAATGCGGTCTTACCAGGATAAAGGGAAGTGTGGTAAATGTACCCTATATAGAAGAGAGCCCTGTGGCTATTGAGTGTAAGGTAAAGTCTGTTCAGGAGCTTGGTACCCACGATATGTTTATCGCAGAGGTGGTAGCAGTACATGTGGATGACAAATATATGAATGAAAAGGGAACCTTTAAATTAGAAAATGCAAATCCAATAGCCTATAGTCATGGTCGCTATTATGATTTGGGAGCTGAGCTGGGCTCGTTTGGATATAGTATCAGAAAGTAGAGTCAGACTAAGCTTCTGTGATGTGAGGGCTACCTTAAACCGCCTTGCTATTCTAAGTCCTTAATCAGTAGGTTTCTGTGACGTGAGGGCTACCTTATCACTTCATCTGGTAGGTATAGCTGTCTGAGTAAACTTTTGTGGGCGGGATATACTTATATTAAAATATTAAAGGCTACAATACCAATGTGGTTGTAGCCTTTAATTCATAGTGTCATTTATACCTGAGGATATATTCAAAAAACTTAAATAGTCCTACGATAATAGATTAGTTCATATATTTATTGTTTTCCGGTAGAGCCAATGCCACCTCTATCCGGGGCGCTTAGACTGTCCACCTGCTCAAAAACCAGCTTAGGCTGATTTTCCATAATTCTAAACTGGCATATTCTATCATTTACCGATATATGAGTATCCCTCATTGCCAAAACCGGCATATACCACTGGTCATTGTCGCCACAGTATGAGCAGTCAATAACACCCTGATGATTGGTCTGTATAATGCCAAAGTTTTTAAAGGTAGAGCTTCTGGGAACCACATGAGCTTCATAGCCCTTTGGCAGTTCCATTGCTACGCCAAGTGGAACAAGCTTCCACTCCCCCTGTTTTAAATCAATATCTTCAGCGGCTCTTAAATCTATCCAATCCGACTTGCCGTCAATATAATCAAGTTTGTCAATCTTATCTGTAAAATATTTAATTCTTATTGTTTCCATAGTTCCTCCCTACTTATTATTATGAATAAAAGATTATCATATATTATAGTGATATTAAAGTAATTTTAAGGTAATTGTGGTAATATGTATGTTATGTTAGAATGAAGTTGATACATCGTTTTCTAAATAATCACACTATTTACGAAGAATATTTTGCTGAGAGTGCCAGCCCTAAAACGTAGGAGCAATAGGCTACGCTTAGAATTTTTGACAGGTGCTATCTGGAAAATAGACGAGTAACTATGGTGTAGTTAATTTAAAAACGAGGTACGAGTAACCAATTATTTATCAATGAAGGGAGAGTAAGATATGGGAATTTCAAGAGCAGAAATAAAAGCTCAGGCAAAGGAGCAGTTGAAAGGAAAGGTTTTTAAAACCTTTGGAGTAATTTTCTTAGTTCTAATACTGGCAGGCCTTTGTGGAGGTATATTTGGAGCAGCTATGGCGTCTGCGGGAAGATTAGCAACTATAGTTTCACTTTTATATCTGGCGTTTATGATTTGTGTGGCGTTGCCATTAGGAATGGGCTTAATAGCATTATTCCTCAGTATTACCTATGGAGAGGAGCCATCCCTCGAAACAGTATTTTCTGTATTTAAGAAAAACTATACAGATAATATAGTAGTTTTGCTTTTAATGGGAATTTATATATGGCTTTGGTCATTGCTTTTTATAATTCCGGGTATAGTTATGGCATTTGCATATAGCCAGGCTCCATTTATTCTACTGGAAAATCCGGGTATGAAGCCAAGTGAGGCACTAAGACGTAGTAAGGAAATGATGAAAGGCCATAAGTGGGAATACTTTGTACTTCAGTTATCATTTATTCCCTGGTCGCTATTAGTCAGCATAACCTGTGGTCTTGCAATTATATATGTTTATCCATATATGAATGTTACATTTACCAATTACTATCATAGACTTAAAAGCACTATGACGGAGTAATATTAGTCAGTTAGGTTAATAAAATTAATAAAAACATATTTACATTTTGCGTATAAAAGATTATAATACGTGTAATTTCCTTTTTTTAAGTTCATTGGGTAAAGCAGGAGCATAAGCTCCTAAGATTATATTGCCAAAATTGAACCGAAAGGGGTAATTATGAAATTAATGAGATATTTTCAGAGCAAGCCCTGTATGGGGCTTGCTTTTTTGCTTAATAGTAAGAGTTTTTCTATTAAACAAAAGCTGCTGTACAAATTAAGTGCTGCTTATACCAAGAAAAGAAGAATTTCGAACAAACACATAGGAGGAACATATGCGCTATTACTTGCAACAGTGATTAGTACTTTGAATATTAATGTGATTAAAGTCTATGCGGAAGAAGCTACAGGTTTTTCTGAGGAAAGGGCTACAGATACTAGCCAAGATACAGTCAGAGACTCAAATAATGAAGTAGGGGAAGATGCCATAGACAATAGCACAAAAAAGACTTATACCATATATCACAGGCATACAGGGGGCTCCGGTGGTGGAGGCTGTTATACCGTAAGGCAAAGCGGAAGTCGCACTATAGAGGTACCCTGCGGTGGTAAGCTACATTATTTTGGGGATGCATGGGGTACAAGCCAGTGTGGAAATTGCGGTGCGGCATATTTCGGAGACCGAGGAGGAGAATGGTGTCCTCATAGCTCTACGCGAACAGAGTATTACAGCTATTACACAATGGGCTGTAATAAGGGGACGGATACACCGGTAGGATATGTGACATATACTATAAGTACTACAGACTGGACTACCGGTAATACAGTATCTATAGATATTGAAAATATTGATATGACTTTGCCGGATGCTCCCTATGTGATGGACGGAGAAGCATCTGATAACAATGTATTTTATATAAATGAAAATGGAGTATATAAATTCGGAATAGCTCCAGACCCTAATTCCAATGGGGATGAAGCTGTATTTATTGCAGAAATAAAAAATATTGATAAAGCTTCGCCTAATATTACAGATTACTCATTAATACCGGATGAATGGGTAAGGGATGGAGTCACTTTAAATATTGAACAGGCCCGGGATTTACAAGAAGATGGAACCTTAGGCTGTGGACTTCATGAGTTGCCCTACAGCTATGATAATGGAAGCACATGGGAAAGTGAGCCACAACATTTTTATGATGAAAATGGAGAGTACGCGGTATTAGTCAGGGATAAGCTGGGAAATACAGGTAGTCTTAGTATTAGTATCGACAATATAGACAGGGAGCCACCCAATATAGTCAGTATGGATTATGACAGTGCTCGAAATCTAAAGTCCGCAGTTTTAAGGGTGGAGTGTAATGATATTTTACCGGACGGTAGAATGGGTGCAGGACTGCATGAGCAACCATACAGCTATGATGGTGGCAGGACATGGAGGGCAGAAAATAGCTATGTAATAACAAATAATTGCAAAGTGGATTTTGTTGTCAGGGATGCCATTGGAAATATTAGGGAAAGTGCCATAGAGATAAAAAACATTGATAATCATATGCCGACAGTGAGCCACACCCTGTATCCTGATTATTGGACAAAGGGGAGTGTGACTGTAGTCTTTACTGCTAAAGATATTAATCCTGATGGTGGTAATGGAGTAGGGCTTGGTACGGACTGCTTTTCCTATGATGGTGGTAAAAGCTGGGGAAGTGAAAATGAAATAACAGTGGATAATAATGGAAATGTGGCTGTAGCTGTAAGAGATAAAAATGAAAATATAAATTTTTATAGTCTTGATGTTAATAATATTGATAGGCAGGCACCTGAATTAAATGTGGCCTTTTCCTTAAGTGATGATGGAAGCTTAGCTTATTTGGAAGCAATTGCAAAGGATGATGTATCTGGTATTAATGAAAATAGCTTTGCTTGGTCAAACAGTATGACGGAAGCAAAAATATCTGTGACAGAGAATGGAATTTACACTGTATCTGTAAGCGATAGAGCGGGAAATATTGCCACATCTGATATATATGTTAGCGGAATAAAGGAAGCCGGTATTATTCAATTAATAAATTTAATCAGTAAAGATGAGGATAAGGAGGAAGCGCGGGAAGCGGAGGAAGCCGAAGAGGTCAAGGTTTTACTACAACAAAATTCTGCTAATTCAAATGAGTCTATTTTTACAGAAGCTGACAGTGAGAAAAACAAAAGTCTTTGGGACCGATTAAAAGAAAAAATTGGTAAATGGTGGTCTGGGCTCAGTGATTTAGAGAAAATTGTACTTTTAGGAACAATCCTAGTCATACTTTCTCTAGGAATTTTGTGGCTATTTGTGCTTATAAGGAGCGCGAGGATATTTAGCTGTAAAGGAGGCAAAAGCTATATATACCTAGGCAGGGAATATATTGACTTTAAAGACGGGACATATAAAATCACATTATCTGAAAGAAAATGGGAAAAATCCCAGACAACTCACTTCAAACTTAAATTTAACTATATTTTTGTGACATTACATAAACAGACTAGCATTTACATATATTTCCCTAATGGCAAATATGCCTGCCATAAGATTAAACGAGTGATAGAGATAGAGGTGTAAGCTAATAATGAAGTGGTGGAGTTTTTGATATTATGATATAATTTCACTATTTATTTCAGATAAAATACATTTTGAGAGAAAGGATTCGGCAATATGTTTTACGAAAAGCAATCTCTTTCTAACAGAGAGAAATATAAAGAAATGCTTAAGATAGTGGGGCAATTATCAAATTTATTTTCGGAAAGTGATTGTCCATATTTGGCATATCGAGCGCATGAAAATATTTTTTGCAGATATTTAGAAGCAGATAATTTAGCTCGTTCTGATTGTTCGGCAGATGCGAAAAAAGATGGTATTGGTATTGGATTGAAAACCTGGATGGGGACTGATGACCAGAAAATTGCAGAATTTGGAAAGCTTAAAAAGAATTATGCAGACCTGGATGGTATCGAATTGGTTAAAAAAATTGCAGAATATAGGAATGAAAGAATACGAGTAACTAAGAAACTCCACGGTATAAATGAAATGATTTATCATGTGGTTAAACGAGCTCCTAATATGATGCAGATATTAGAGTGTGCATTTGACTACATAGATATTGCTTCAGTTACATTAATTCCAGATAGGGGCAATGATAATAACACTTATTTCACAGATGGAAAGCATATATATCATTTTAGTATATCAAAGAATACTCTCTATATGATATTTGATGATTTAGAGCTACTGGACTCATTTGAAGTAGATATTATGGATAATCCATATACATTTTTAATGTCATTCGCAACACAAACTAGCCAGGGGCACAAAAAATATGACTATATTGCAGGAGAAAAAATATGTGAAAGTAGTGTTATAAAAAATGTCAGTAAAGAGACTGCAAAACCCAAGCTATGTTTGCCTTTGTATTCTCGCAGAGGTGTAGATAGGGAAAAATTTGTTGCAGAAAAAAGCGGTTTAAATCAGTGGAATGCGGCTGGACGTGAAAGAAATGAAAATGAATTATATATTCCTTATCAGGCAGCAGACAGGCAGAGAGATAGGTCATTTTTTCCACCGAGAGATACTTCATTTATATTGCATTTGCCAGATGGAACAGAAATATCAGCTAAGGTATGCCAAGAAGCTGATAAAAATGACCCTACAGTAGGGAAGGCAATTATGAGTAATCCTAATAAGGTACTTGGTAAGTGGCTACTTAGGGATGTTTTTGAAGTGAATGAGGGGACAGTAATTACCTACGAAATGCTGGAACGTTTCGGTATTGATAGCGTTATATTCACAAAAAATAGCGAGCTGGATTATTCTGTTGATTTTGCAGAACTGGGCACATATGAAGAATTCTACGAAGAGGAAGAGTGACGTATTAGCAGATTTTTGTTTTAATTGCAGCACGCCGCGATTTTTGATAGAATTGAGTCAGTCCATTTAAGGAGGAGTAGTTATGCTAAAGTGTGCATCATTTTTTGCGGGTGTAGGCGGAATAGATATTGGATTTGAGAAATCAAAGCTGTTTGATGTAATATATGCAAATGAAATTGACCCATATCCAGTAAAAACATATGAATTGAACAGTAAGATTAAGGTAGATTGTAGGGACATACATGAAGTAAAGAGTGATGAAATACCTGACTTTGACGTTATGCTTGCAGGCTTTCCTTGCCAAGCGTTTAGTGTAGCAGGATATAGAAAAGGCTTCGAGGATGAAAAAGGTCGTGGAACCTTATTTTTTGAACTAGTGCGAATAATAAAAGCAAAACAGCCACAAATTGTTTTCTTGGAAAATGTTAAGAATTTGGTTGGACACGATAATGGAAATACGTTCTCTGTAATTGTTGATGAACTGCAAAAAGAAAATTATCATGTTAAATATGCCGTGCTTAATGCAATGGAATGTGGAAATATCCCACAAAATAGAGAACGTATTTATATAGTTGCCCTAAAAGATATAGAAAAGTACAGGAAATTTGAATTTCCTCTGCCAATAGCACTGAACAGAAAACTTGAAGATATTATTGATTATAAAAATCCTGTTGATGAGAAATACTATTATACAAAGGGAAAGTATAAAGGAGACATTTATGAAAAGCTAACAGACGCTATGGATGATGAAAAAGCTGTCTACCAGTGGCGACGAAAGTATGTTAGAAAAAATAAAAGTGGAGTAGTTCCTACATTAACAGCGAACCAAGGAGAGGGTGGTCATAATGTATGTCTTATAAAAACCAAGTATGGGATAAGAAAAATGACACCACATGAATGCTTTAATACACAGGGTTTTCCAAAGAAATTTAAATTACCAGCAGATATGAGTGATGCAAGGCTGTATAAACAAGCGGGAAATTCAGTATGTGTATCTGTAATAGAAAGAATTGCAGAAAAAATTGCTGAGTCATATACAAGTAATTAGGAACAGTTAGTTTACTTATATTAAGTCATTGTAGAATAAACATTTCTACAATGACTTTTTACTATATTATAAAAATTCTACTGTTAGTAAACTCTTGCTCGAAGAGTCCTTTTATAGAGGTGTTTCGAAAATCTTTACACACTTAAATATATCCGCTCTTTTTATACACTTTTACATTCATAACACTTTTACATATGTGCGTGCTTACTTTATATAAATAAAAAAATATGCTAAAATTATTCGATTAAGGTTAGGAATGGAGGAATGTTATGAGTTGGGAAGAAAATGTAAGAAAAGTAGTGCCATATGTGCCGGGCGAGCAGCCTGCGGGTAAGGTAATTAAGCTTAATACAAATGAAAATCCATATCCTCCCTCTCCAAAGGTGGTGGAGGCATTGACAACCTTTGATATAGATGCTCTAAGGCTTTATCCTGATGTAAATGGCGGAGAACTTAGGGACAAGCTGGCAGAGGTTTATGGTGTAGATAAAGAACAGGTATTTGTAGGTGTGGGCAGTGATGATGTGCTGGCTGTAGCATTTATGACTTTTTTTGCAGGGGACAAGCCCATCCTTTTTCCGGATATTACATATTCCTTTTATGATGTATGGGCTGATTTATATAATATTCCCTACGAAACACTTTCTCTGGATGAAAAATTCAGAATAGTAAATGAGGATTATTATAGGGAAAATGGAGGAATTATAATTCCTAACCCCAATGCTCCGACAGGAGTGGAAAAGAGCATAGAGGAATTGGAAGAAATAATTAATGAAAACAGGGAGCAGGTAGTCATTATTGATGAAGCTTATATTGATTTTGGTGGTACATCCATACTTCCTCTGATTAATAAATATGATAATCTTCTGGTGGTGCAGACCTTTTCAAAATCCCGCTCCGCAGCAGGTGCACGAATAGGAATGGCATTTGGAAATAAGCGATTGATTAGCTATATGAATGATGTAAAATTTTCAATTAATTCATATACAATGAGCCGTCTTACCGTGGCAGCAGGGGTGGCGGTATTAGAGGATGAGGAATATTTCAAGAAGACCTGTAATAAAATTATTGCTACAAGGGAAAGAGTAGCGGGAGAGCTTGGTAAACTTGGCTTTGCTTTTCCTGAAAGCAAAAGTAATTTTGTATTTGCTACTCATAAAGAGGTACCGGCAAAGGAGCTTTTTGAGGCGTTAAAAGCGGAGGGCATATATGTACGCTGGTGGAATAAACCACGTATAGATAATTATTTGCGTATCACTATAGGTACGGATGAGGAAATGGATGCCTTGATTTTTTTCTTAAAGAACTTTTTGTCGGGTAGAAATTAGTTTTTTATCGGTCAAAAGTTAATTTGTATATCAGTGTAGTTCATATAGATGTCAATACATAAATATTTAGATATATATTAGATATTTAGATATAAATATTAAGGTATAGCTATTTAGGTATCTATACATAGAAAATTAGATATATATGTATAGCTGTGGGGATTTATATATAGAATACAGGTATAGGTATAGATATAGATATAGATACTATATATATCAGGTATACAGATTTGAATTTACTATACGCATATTATTATACAGGAAGTGAAATAGAGATATAAATGGAAGCTTACAGTGATTTTGCTAAGGTTTATGATATTTTTATGGACGAAGTGCCATATGATAAATGGTGCGAATTTTTAGTATCCGTTTTTAATAAATACAATGTGCCTAAGGAACTTGTACTGGATTTAGGCTGTGGCACTGGTGTACTTACAAGAATGTTGGCAGCAAGAGGATATAGTATGATTGGGGTGGACAATTCCCCAGAAATGTTAAATATTGCAAGACTGCAAGAAGAAAATTTGTCAGACATAGACGAGGAGCTTGCGGAAACCATATATCCGGAAGAAATCGGACCGAAAGCTTTATGCGAAGATGCAATAATAGAAGATTTTGAAAGTGATGAAAGCCTCCGTGGAGCATCAGAAATAAACGCCGAAATTGTGCTCAATGGCGAATTTGAAACTGATGGAGAGTTCACAGAGGATGAACACCCTGAGAAAATTCTGTATCTGATGCAGGATATGAGAGAGTTTGAGCTATATGGCACTGTAAGAGCGGTGATAAGTGTATGCGACAGTATAAACTATCTTTTAGAGGATGAGGATGTGCTTGATTGCTTTAGACTTGTTAATAATTATCTTGACCCTGACGGAATTTTTGTATTTGACTTTAATACTCCCTATAAATATGGGGAGATAATAGGGGATAGTATTATTGCTGAAAATCGTGAGGACTGTAGCTTTATATGGGAAAATTTTTATGATGAAGAAAGTAAAATAAATGAATATGATTTAACCATCTTTTTAAAGACGGATAATGATTTATATGGAAAGTCTGTGGAAACTCATTTACAGCGTGGCTATACCTTGGCAGAGATGAAGAGCTTTGTTGAAAAGGCAGGACTTGAGCTTATGGAAAGCCTGGATGCTGATACATTGGGAGAGGTTACTGACGAAAGCGAAAGAATATATATAGTAGCAAAGGAAAGAGGAAAAAATGTCTGATTATATGATAAGAGCAACCGCTGCAAATGCAAATATAAGAGCATTTGCAGCATATACACTAGATACAGTGGAGGAGGCAAGAGTACGCCATGGGCTTAGCCCTGTGGCAACTGCGGCCTTAGGCAGACTTCTTACAGGTGGTGTAATGATGGGAAGTATGCTTAAAAATGATGATGATATGCTGACACTGCAAATCAAGGGGGATGGAGAAATAGGAAATATTATTGTTACCGCTGATTATAGGGGCAATGTAAAAGGCTTTGTGGGTAATCCTAAAGTTATGCTTCCTGCAAGCAAGGCAGGAAAGCTGGATGTAGGAGGAGCTGTAGGTAACGGTATTTTGACAGTAATAAAGGATATGGGATTAAAAGAGCCCTATGCAGGTCAGGTAGTGCTACAGACAGGCGAGATTGCAGAGGACTTGACCTATTATTTTGCTGCATCTGAACAGGTACCCTCAAGTGTGGGCTTGGGTGTTTTGATGAACAGAGAGGATGCTACGGTTAAGCAGGCAGGCGGCTTTATTATACAGCTTATGCCCTTTGCAGAGGATGAGGTTATTAAAAAGCTGGAGGAAAATATTCAAAATATTTCTTCCGTTACCGAAATGCTAAACTCCGGAATGATGCCTGAAGAAATCCTGGGAACAATACTTGCAGGACTTGATATGGAGATTACAGATAAACAGCCTGTGAAGTATTATTGTAATTGTAATAGAGATAGAATTGAAAAGGCACTTATCAGTGTTGGAAAAGAGGAATTGCAGTCTATGATTGACGATAATAAACCAATTACAATGAACTGCCATTTCTGCAATACGGATTATACCTTTGAAACGGATGAACTAAAACTACTAATTAATCGAGTATAGATTGTAGCACAAGGGAATGGGCAGTAACGCAAACGGAGGCATAAGATGGCATATACAAGAGAAGATATTTTCCGAATGGTGGAAGAAGAGGACGTGGAGTTTATAAGACTTCAATTTACAGATATTTACGGCAAGCTTAAAAATATGGCAGTTACATCCAGCCAGCTTGAAAAGGCTCTGGATGGAAAATGCAGCTTTGATGCCTCAGGCATTGAGGACTATAGCAGTGAAATGGATAATACTATGTATCTGAAGCCTGATTTAAGTACCTTTGCCATATTTCCATGGCGTCCACAGCAGGGCAAGGTAGCAAGATTTTTTTGCGATGTTTATACCCCGGATGGCAAGCCATATGAGGGAGATTCCAGACTGGTACTTAGAAAAGCCATTGCTAAGGCTAAAGAAATGGGCTATGAGTTCAATGTAGGTCCCGAATGTGAATTTTTTCTTTTTAATACGAATGAAAATGCATTACCTACTACTTCTACCAATGAAAAGGCAGGGTATTTTGAATGTGGTCCTGTAGACTTTGGCGAGAATGCAAGAAGAGATATAGTACTGACCTTGGAGCAGATGAATTTTACTGTGGAGTCATCCCATCATGAAATGGCGCCGGCTCAACATGAGGTGGATTTTCAGTATGGAGAAGCTTTAAGGACAGCGGACAATATTCAAACCTTTAAGCTGGCAGTTAAAACAATAGCCAAACGTCACGGACTTCACGGAACCTTTATGCCCAAACCCAAGGCAGGAGAAAATGGTTCGGGTATGCATATAAATATGTCACTTACAAAAAATGGGAAAAATATTTTTTCAAATCCCAAGGATGAGTTTGGTTTAAGTGATGAGGCATATTGCTTTTTAGGCGGTATTGAAAAGCATTTAAAGGGAATAACCGCCATTACAAATCCTTTAGTAAATTCTTATAAAAGACTTCAGTCAAATCCTAAACGTATTTTTATGATACCAAAGGATGGAGGAGAGAGGGCAAGGCTTGAGCTTAGAAGCCCGGACCCTGCGGCTAATCCCTATTTGGCATTGGCTGTATGTTTAATGGCAGGAATTAATGGGATTGAAGAGGGACTGAATACAAATAAAAATACCATGGCTTCCAAGACTACGGTAGCTGATTTGCCCAAAAATCTGGAGGAAGCTATAAGAGCCTTTAAGAGGGATAGCTTAATAAAAGCTACTCTGGGAGAAGAGCTTCATAGAAAATACACCGAAGTAAAAGCAAAGGAATGGAACAGCTATTGCAGTCAGATAACTAACTGGGAAATAGAGCAGTATCTTGATAAGTATTAAAGTTTGGAGATACATATGGCAGTTAATATAATTGTGGTCTTTCCACGGTTAGATGACGCGCGAAATTTGAAGAATATCCTTGTAAGAAGCGGTTTTTCCGTAACAGCCCTTTGTACTACAGGAGCACAGGCGCTTTCCTATGCAGACGGACTGAATACAGGAATAATCATATCGGCTTATAAGCTGCCTGATATGTTGTTTTTTGAAATAAAGGAATTTATGCCAAAGGATTTTGAAATGCTGGTGCTGGCTAACAAGCAAAGGCTTGCGGAATGTCAGGGAAATGGAGTCATGGCTCTTTCCATGCCCTTTGTAATAAGTGATTTTATTGATACAGTGGGAATGCTGGTAACAGCGGCAGACAAAAAACGAAAGCTTAGCAAAAAAATCCCCAGGGAAAAAAGTGAGGAAGACAAACAGCTTATCGAACAGGCAAAAAGACTTCTTATGGAGCGTAATAATTTTACCGAGGAGGAGGCTCATAAATTCATACAAAAGTGCAGTATGGACAGTGGCACAAATATGGTGGAGAGTGCCGGCATGGTGCTGACTATGTTTGATGTGTAGTGAGAATTTAGAGAAACTATAATGTTATTTAATTCATATATATTTATTTTTTTATTTCTGCCTCTGACGTTAAGCGGGTGGAATATACTTAATAAATTAAGTAAATATAAAACCGCATTGGCATTTCTGACAGTGATGTCATTGTGGTTTTACAGCTATTTTAATAAATATTATCTGATTATAATTGTTGCAAGCATAGCGGGAAATTATGCTTTAAGCGCTTTTTTGGATATTAAGGAAAAATCAGATAGAGTTACAAAAGGAAATCGAATATTTATTTTATTAAGCGGTATAGCCCTTAATTTGGGGATATTATTTTATTATAAATATTATGATTTTTTTATTGAAAATATAAATATGGTCTTTAAAACAGACTATAATCTAAGACATATACTGTTGCCTCTGGGAATAAGCTTTTTTACATTCCAACAGTTGTCATATATGCTTGACCGTTATATGGGAAAGGCGTCACATTATTCTCTTTTGGAGTATGCAGCCTTTGTATCATTCTTCCCACAGTTGATTGCAGGACCCATAGTATTACACTCAGAGCTTATACCTCAGTTTAAGGATGTATCAAAAAGATACTGGGATGGGGATAAATTTTATGACGGAATTGTGATTTTTGTTATCGGTCTTTCGAAAAAGGTATTGCTGGCGGATACATTGGCAAGAATAGCAAACTATGGCTTTGAAAATGCTATTTTTCTGGACAGCTTTTCAAGCATGGCAATGCTTGTGGCATATTCTTTAGAGCTGTACTTTGATTTCAGCGGATACAGTGATATGGCAATAGGATTGGGACTTATGTTTGGAATTGAATTGCCGGTCAACTTCAATTCTCCCTATAAGGCCTCCTCATTAAAAGCCCTGTGGGGCAGATGGCATATGACCTTAACCCGATTTATGACCACCTATGTATATATTCCTTTGGGAGGAAGCAGAAAGGGTAAGCTTAGAACCCTTGTAAATGTGTTTATTGTATTTTTAGTAAGTGGATTCTGGCACGGAGCGGCATGGACATATATTGCCTGGGGAGCTCTTACTGGATTAATAGTGGTTTGGGACAATCTGGATATAATAGGCTTTGAAAGAGATGGAAAGAAAACTGCAAAGCTTATTTTACCAAGACATCTGGGAATAATATTTACCAATATAGCCTTTACAATGCTGCTTATACCCTTTAGAAGTAATAGCTTGTTTACTGCAAAGCAGATTTTTTTAAATCTTTTTAAGGGATGGACAGGAAATATATGGAAGCTGTCAGCAGCAACAATGGATATTCCGGAAGTATATTTGATTAAACAGATAATGCTACGCGCCATTCCTGACAATATGGCACAGGGCTATTTGGTGCTTATGCTGATTTTAATAGCAATAGGTATATTTGCGGTAACAAGAAAAAATGCCGGAGAACTGCTGGCGGTTTTTAGAGGAAAAAAAGTATTTAATGTAATGCTGGCAATTTTATTTGTGTATTCTATTATTAGTTTTTCACAGGTAAGCACATTCATTTACTTTAATTTTTAATTATGAAAAAATCTTTGAAACAATTTTTTGTTTTCTCGATAGTGCTACTAATAGCCTTTGCAGTGCTGGTAGTTATATTTGACCCCTTTTATCATTACCACAAACCAATTTTGTGGTTAAAGCCGGTTTTGAATGAAAAGGAGTACCAGTGCATAGGAACGCTTAAAAATTTTGAGTATGATTCTGTTATAGCAGGCTCTTCGGTAGCTGAGAATTATAATAATAAATGGTTTGACGACCGCTTTAATTGTAAATCGATTAAAGCCATACGCTCTTATGGAGCAACTGCGGATTTGTGCTATTTTTTGGATATAGCTTTTGAAAATGGCAATATTAAAAATGTGTTTTACAATTTAGACCCATCATCTTTAAAAAGTGAGCCTGTAATTACCTTTGAGCAAACAGGCTGCCCTATGTATCTGTATGATGACAATATTTTTAATGATTTGCAGTATATTTATAATAAGGATGTGCTGTTTGAACGTATTCCCTATATGCTTGCCAAATCCTTATCCAAGGAGCTTGATGAGGGAGCCTCCTATAATTGGGGACAGTGGAAAGAGTTTAATCTTGATATGTGCACGGGCTTGTATTTACGTCATCCCAAGATTGCACCTATGAAAGATGCACATATATATATGAACATTTAAGTGCCAATATCTCTCTTATAGAAGAAAGGGTGGCAAAACACCCTGAAACAACCTTTTATATTTTCATCCCCCCTTATTCCATGCTTTGGTGGGACAATGTATATAGGGAGGGGGATACGGAATTTTATTTGTACGCAATAGAAGAAGCATATAATGAATTGACGAAGTATGACAATGTAAAATTCTATAATTTTTTGGGAGACAGAGAAGTAATTACAAACCTTGACAGTAATTATATGGATACATTGCATTTTAGCCCTGATATTAATTATTACATTTGTGAAAATTTAGCGCAGGGCAATGGGCTTTTAAGTGATGAAAATATTAGAGAGGAAATGGAGGCTATGAGTTTGCTTGCATATGAAATTCCGGAGTCACTCATAAAGCCCTATGTAGAAATGATTAAGGAGTTAATAGAATAATGGCAAAGGGAACTTCATTACGTGATGAAATCCGACAGGAAAGATTAAAGGGGCTTGAGGGAAAAAGCTTTAGCTATAAGCTTAAATATTATGTTTATTATTATAAATTTCATGTACTAACAGTAGTAATATTACTACTGTTAGCCGGAGCATTTATAAAATCCGTTTTAAATCAAAAAGAAAATGCATTGAGCCTGGCACTTATTAATGCCAATCAGACTGTGGACTATGAGGAGTGGATTACGGAGTATTCAAAGCTTACGGGTATTACTGATAAGCAGGAAATGAGTATTGACTATTCCTATACATTCTCCAATGAATTGTATGGTTATCAGACAGAACAGAAATTTTTCGTAGCGACTGCCGCAGGAAATATTGATGCTATAATTGCTCCTAAGACATATTTTGATAAATATGCCGTGGTAGGATATATGGTGGACTTATCAAAGCTACTGGATGAAAGCTACCTTGAAGAAAATAAAGAGCTACTACATGAAGTCACCTTGGATGAGGAAAGCGGAGGCGTTACAGAAGTAGCAGGCGTGGATGTGAGTGATGCTATTAAAATAAAGGAGGAAGAGTGGTATAGTAATATAGAAGAACCTCTTTATTTTGGGATTGTGGTGGAGAGCAAAAATATGGAAGAGGCCTTTAAATTACTAAAATATTTACAAAAATAGATATAAGAAATTTGTATAAAATGACAATAGGCTCTTGAATTTTAAAAATTCATATAATAAAATTAGCGATAACAACTTTGGAGGGAAACATGAACGAACACATTGAATTATTGGTAGAAGTAAAGTCAAAAACATATCTTAATGCAGTGAAAATTATTCTTTGGATTATAACTGTTCTTGGAGTGCTATTGGCCTTGACGGGAATATTTACAATATTTCCTCTGATTTTTGCAATAGTTACCGGTGGGGCAGCATATTTTATAGGTATCAGAGCCGAGAGAGAATATGAATACTCTCTGACTGAAAAGGAAATTGACATAGATGTCATTTATTCCAAGCAGAACAGAAAGCATATCACAACTCTTGATTTAACAAAGCTTGAGATTATGGCTCCGATGGACAGCAGCAGACTGGATGGCTATAAGCATCGTGAATGTAAAAACGAGGACTATAGCTCAGGGGATGTGGCTAATAAGAAAAATATGTATGTAATGTATTATGAGGGCTCAAGACGTATTGTTCTGGAGCCGGATGAGAGGCTTTATAAAACCATTCATAATATAGCACCCCACAAGGTTTATAATTCATAATTAAAGTAAGAACACTTGCCGGCTTAAAGCCTGTGAGAGAATATAAAAGGATATGGAAAACAGGAGGAAAAAATGGGTCAGATTATTAAAGAGGGAATTACCTTTGATGATGTATTGTTAGTACCTGCATATGCAAACGTGGTACCCAATGCTATTGATGTATCAACACAGCTTACTAAGACAATTAAGCTGAATATTCCGCTTATGAGTGCAGGAATGGATACGGTTACAGAGCATAGGATGGCTATTGCCATGGCACGTCAGGGCGGTATCGGAATTATTCATAAGAATATGAATATTGAGGAACAGGCAGATGAAGTGGATAAGGTAAAGCGTTCTGAAAACGGTGTTATTACAGACCCATTTTCATTAAGTCCGGAGCATACAATTAAGGATGCCGATGAGCTTATGGCAAAATTCAGAATTTCAGGTGTACCCATTACCGAGGGTAAGAAGCTGGTAGGTATTATTACAAACCGTGACCTTAAATTTGAAACTGATTTCAGCAAAAAGATTAAAGAGTCTATGACAAGTGAGGGGCTGATTACAGCTAAGGAGGGCATTACCCTTGAGGAGGCTAAGCAGATTTTGGCTAAAGCCAGAAAGGAAAAGCTTCCTATAGTTGATGATGATTTTAACTTAAAGGGACTTATTACTATAAAGGATATTGAAAAGACTATTAAATATCCATTGGCTGCCAAGGACGAACAGGGAAGACTGCTTTGTGGAGCGGCAATCGGCATTACTGCCAATGTATTAGAGCGAGTTGAGGCGTTGGTTAAGGCTCATGTAGACGTGGTAGTGCTTGACTCGGCACATGGTCATTCGGAGAATGTTTTAAATTGCCTGAGACTGATTAAGGAAAAATATCCTGATTTACCTGTAATTGCAGGAAATATTGCAACAGGAGAGGCTGCTAAGGACTTAATAGAAGCAGGTGCAGACGCTATTAAGGTGGGAATGGGTCCCGGCTCTATCTGTACCACACGTGTGGTAGCAGGTATTGGTGTGCCTCAGATTACAGCAGTTATGGACGCCTATGAGGTGGCTAAGGAATATGGCATACCTGTAATAGCAGACGGGGGTATCAAATATTCAGGAGATGTAACAAAGGCAATAGCGGCAGGTGCAGATGTATGTATGATGGGAAGTATGTTTGCAGGCTGTGAAGAAAGCCCCGGAGACTTTGAGCTTTATCAGGGACGTAAATACAAGGTATACCGTGGTATGGGTTCTATCGCAGGTATGGAAAACGGAAGCAAGGACAGATACTTCCAGTCAAATGCCAAAAAGCTTGTACCTGAGGGTGTTGAGGGCCGCGTAGCCTATAAGGGACTTGTGGAAGACACAGTATTCCAACTGCTTGGTGGACTTCGTTCGGGAATGGGTTACTGTGGCGTGCAGTCCATTAATGAACTTAAGGAGAAGGGAAAATTCGTTAAGATTACTGCGGCATCCCTGAAAGAGTCACATCCACATGATATTCAGATTACAAAGGAAGCACCGAACTACAGTGTAGATGCGTAAGGAAATGTATGTAATTTAAGCAATTTAGGGGGTATAGGGGGATGCAAACGTTTTTGGGGCGTGTAAGAGATTTTTGCTTAGAAAAGAAAAGACTGCCACAGCTTATATTACTGGTGGCAGTAGTCGCGTTGTTGGCGGCGATTCCCGGGATTTATAAAATAATCCCGGGAACTATTTTTAGAGTGTTTATTATTTTATTTATTCTATCTGGGGCAGTCGCTTCCGGGGTTTTTCTCTTGGTAAAATTTATTAAACTTAATAAAAACGGAGAACATTTTTACTTTGTGCGATTAGTAATCTCATTAAGTATATTATGTATATTTATTTTTATACTGTCATATATTAATGGAGAACAGTCTATGCAGGCAACTATGGCAGATGCGAAAGTCTATCCTGTAAAAGCTACAGGATGGTTTGACTATGCAAATATTATAAATGCTATAGCCTTTAGCGTATCGTCACAGATACTTTTATGTGCTTTTAGAAATGTATACTCAAAGAATAAAAGCTATTTGGAAAAGATGATAAAATCAATAATGTTTGCAGGCGTTCCCCTGCTTATATTAGCACTTATTATAATCCCGATATCGGGATTCGGTGTTATATTTAGTGTATTTTTGACTATATTTTTATGGGTGGTAGCATTTGTTTTAAACGAGATTGTGAATGATGGGGATTGATTGTATGTACAAAAGTAGGAGTTTATTTAAGAGAGTAATCAGCATAATATTTATATTTATTTTTGTGGTAGCACATCCTATGCAGGTGTTTGCTACAGGAAATGAGTTGCCTAAGCAAGTGATGTAGCAAAGACGGTATGCTTTACTGCTGGAACACTGATATTGACTTCCACAGGGCTTAAAAATATAGAAACCATACAGGCAAACGACTATGTATATGCCAAGGAAGCCATAGGAATAGAACAGACTGTAGATATAGAAGCAGAAAGTTCTCTTGAAAGAGTAATACAGGTCTTTGTAAATGAAACCTACGAAACCTATAAAATAACCATAGACGGAGAGGAAATAGAAACCACACCAGAGCATCCGTTCTATACAGAGGATGGAACACCTAAGGCGGCAAGGGACTTAAAAGAGGGAGATAAACTAGCTACAGCAGGCGGAGAAACAGCCACTGTAGAAGAAACATATGTCATATATCATAAAGAGCCAATAAAGGTTTATAACTTTGAGGTAGAAAATGCTCATACCTACTTTGTAGGTAAAGTAGGGGTGCTGGTGCATAATGCTTGCGAGGGTGTAAAAAATACAATAGTTGAGAAAACAAGTTCAAGTGTTGCAAATGGAGTAAATAGCTATAATCCTCTGGAAAATATAGAATATACAAATAAAGTTTTAGAACAGATGCAGATGGGAGATTATCATTCGTTTCCCGAATCGGTTAGAGCTTTTGGTGACTTGGGATAAATAAAAACTGTAATTGGCGGGGATGGTGTTGCAAGAAACTTTGTAGAAATAATTGGTGGTTATAAGGACAAAGAAGGAATATTCCAATTCATCATAGAAGCTGATGGTTTCACTGTGAATCATAGATTATTTGTACCCTTAAAGTAAGAAAATATATATTCAAGTAGACATACATAGTAATAATATAGAGAATTATAGATATGAAAGAATTTGGAAAGTTAATAGACCATGCTATAAAGATAGGCTTAAATGGTGGAATTGAATATGCGTGGACGGCAGAACAAGTACCAGAGTTGATAGAAGTATTAAGAACGTACAATGTTCCAATATTAGGCGGAGATGTGTATAAATATGTTGATAATAAACTAGAGCATACATTTGATACATGGTATTTACCACTTAATGATATATCGAACAACATTGAAAAGACATTTTTGTATACATCTGAATATATTAAAAATTATGAAAACAATGATGGACAGTTTGTATATGTAATAATCATTCATAATATCGATTGGAAGCTCTTGAGAGGAGCTACAGAAGTTTAATAGCTAAAATTAGTGCATAATAAGTAAATAAGAAGTAAAACATTTGATAAAGACAAGCATCATGGAGTGCTGAGACGCACAAGCTCTGATACATCAGGAGTATATGTATACGATGGAAGAGGCTCTGTGGTTGAAACTGTTGTAGGTGGAAAGATATCAAGTGTACTTCATTATGACCTATTTGGAAATATAACAAGGGAGCACCAGAGCAGGAGCAGATATTTGGCTATAACGGGGAACAGTATACCCCTCAAAGTGGATTTATATATTTTATGTACGATCATCATACAAACCGGATAGTCCTAGTAGTAAGAATATAATAGGCTATATAGCAACTAGCAAAATTATTTAACATATAATAGACTTCGATAGAGAGACTGTATTATTTATTGTATTTTTGAATTATATACTGATGTAAATATCATTACGAAGATTGGCTCCTTAAAATAGTGCTATTGTTGTTTTTTCATAAAATCATAAAATTCTTGGTCATTTAATATGAAAAGGATGTTCGAAAAAAGACTAAATTTGGAAGAGATGTACAAAAATATACACACAATAGCAAGAATTGATAACTATAGAACAACAATTAGATATATCTGTCCAATATACACAGATATAATTTAATTAACACATTAGTTATTTTCTTAGGGAGGGTAAGAAATGAAATTTAAAAAAATGTTATCAGTGGTCCTCAGTTCAGCCATGGTAATGGGTATGCTGGCAGGTTGTGGCAGTAGCGCTCCTACAGATACATCATCATCGGGAACTGACAGCGCAACAACAACAACGACATCATCAGCATCTGCTGACACAAGCTCATCTGAAGCTAAGGGTACTATTAACCTTTGGACTTTCACAGATGAAGTACCGGGCATGGTAGAGAAGTTCCTCGAAGCTAATCCTGATTTTGGATATGAGGTAAATTCTACTATTATCGCTACTACAGACGGTGCTTATCAGCCTGCACTTGACCAGGCATTAGCAGGAGGCGGCAAGGACGCTCCTGATATGTACTGTGCAGAGTCAGCATTCGTATTAAAGTATTCTCAGGGGGACGCTTCAGGCTTTGCAGCAGCTTACAAGGATTTGGGGATTGATATTGATAAGGCAATCGCTGATGCGAATATCGCACAGTATTCGGTTGATATAGGTACAAATGGAAACGGAGATGTAGTTGGTTTGGGATACCAGGCTACAGGTGGATGTTTCATCTACAGACGTTCAATTGCTAAGGATGTTTGGGGAACAGATGATCCGGTAGAAGTGAGCAAGAAGATTGGTGGTGGCTCCGGTTCATGGGATGCATTCTTTGCAGCAGCAGAAGAACTTAAGGCTAAAGGCTACGGCATTGTTTCCGGCGACGGTGATATCTGGCACGCAGTTGAGAACAGCTCGGATAAGGGCTGGATTGTTGACGGCAAGCTTAATATTGACCCTAAGAGAGAGGCTTTCCTTGATTTGTCAAAGGAACTGAAGGACAAGGGCTACCACAATGATACACAGGATTGGCAGGACGCATGGTTTGCGGATATGAAGGGCGAAGGCTCTAAGCAGATTTTAGGCTTCTTCGGTCCTGCATGGCTTATCAACTATACTCTTGCACCTAACTGCGGCGGAACGGCTGTAGGTGAAGGAACATACGGCGATTGGGCAGTTTGCGACCCTCCGATAGGCTTCTTCTGGGGCGGTACATGGCTCTTTGCTAACAAGGACTCTGAGAAGAAAGAAGCTGTAGGACAGATTATTGAGTGGATTACACTTAACGCTACAGAAGATGGACTTCAGTATAAGTGGGCTAACGGAACCTTAAATGGCGAGGGCGGCACAAAGGACGCAGTAGCATCAGGAACAGTTATGAGTATGTCTGATGGCTCCCTTGAATTCCTTGGCGGACAGAATATGTTTGATTATTTCGTACCTGCTAATGACTACGCAAATGGTAAGAACCTTACACAGTATGACGAAACAATCAACCAGTACTGGAGAGATGCGGTTCGTACATATACATCAGGCGAAAAGACTCGTGAAGAAGCACTTGCTTCATTCAAGCAGAATGTTGCAGACAACCTTGATGTAGTTGTAGAATAACAGATTTAAAATAATAGGGCGGTGATGCGAGTCATCGCCCTTTTAAAATAATTGGAGGATTGGGGCTTGAAAAAAAAGAAGATATCATATGCAAAATACGGATATATATTTAGTATTCCTTTTATTGCCGCATTTTTGACTTTTACGCTATATCCTATAATTTACACTATTGTTATAGGTTTTACGGACTTCAAGGGACTTGGAACTACCACTTTTAAATTTCTGGAGAATCCGTTTCAGAATTATATAACTATTTTAAATACTCCGACATTCATCACGGCTCTTGGAAATACATTCAGAATATGGGGAGTTAATTTCCTGCCTCAGATTGTACTGGCATTGCTTCTTGCGGCAATTTTTACAAATGTACGAAATAAGATAAAGTTCACAGGCTTTTTTAAGGTTGTATTCTATATGCCGAATATTATAACAGCAGCTACCGTAGCCATTTTGTTTGGAGCATTATTCGGATATCCCATGGGACCTATGAATGATTTACTGCAAAAAATCGGCTTCATAAAAGAACCGTTTTTCTTTATGCAGAGCAAAGCCATAGCGCGCGGAGTGGTTTCGTTTATTCAGTTTTGGATGTGGTACGGATATACCATGATTGTGCTTATTTCAGGTATTTTGGGAATAAGTCCGGAATTATATGAGGCTGCCGACATCGACGGGGCAGGCAGCATTCAGGAATTCTTTTATATAACCCTGCCTAATTTGAGGACAATACTTATTTATACTCTGGTAACAAGCTTGATTGGTGGTCTTCAGATGTTTGATATTCCCCAGCTGCTTGTTTCAAAGAGCGGACCCGACAATGCGACTCTTACCACCAGCTGCTTCATTTATAATCAGGCTTTCAGTGGAAGCTATATGTATAACAGAGCTTCCGCAGCCAGTATGATAATGTTTGTCATCATTGCGGTGCTGTCGGTATTTGTATTTTTGCTTATGCGCGATAACGACGAGGTAAGAGAAAAAAGAGAGATCAAAAGGGCTAAAAAAGCTGACAGGGCTGTAGGGCCGGAAGAGAAAGGAGGCAGGTCATAATGAAAAAAGGCAAATTTGGCGGTCTTATCAAGGTCGTTATATATATTATGTGCATTGTTTTGACAATTATGAGTATAATGCCCTTCCTCATTATGGTCATTAACTCTACAAGAAGCACCACACAGATACAGCAGCATGCGATTTCTCTTATTCCGTCAGGATATCTTATGAATAACCTTAAGATTTTGACGGGAAAGAGCTTTAATCCGATTGCAGGATTTATAAATTCCATGATCATTTCAACAGGCGCTACGGCATGTACCGTATATTTTTCCACTTTGACGGCATATGCTCTTGTAGCCTATGACTGGAAACTCAGGCAGCCGTTTTTTACCTTTATTATGGCAGTGCTGATGATACCTACTCAGCTTGTAAGTATCGGATTTTATCAGTTTATGTATAGAATTCATATGACTAATAACTTCCTGCCACTTATACTGCCTGCAATCGCAGCACCTACATGCGTGTTCTTTATGCGGCAGTTTATGATACCGTCACTGCATCTGGACCTTATAAGCTCTGCCAGAATTGACGGTTCAAAGGAATTTAATACATTTAACAAGATTGTCATTCCTATTATGAAGCCGGCAATTGCCACTCAGGCAATATTCTCATTTGTTTCCTCATGGAACAACCTGTTTTTGCCCTTGGTACTTCTTACAAAACAGAGCAAATACACAATGCCCATTATGGTAAGTCTGCTTAAGGGAGATATTTACAAGACAGAGTACGGCTCAATTTATTTAGGACTTACATTAACAGTACTTCCTCTGTTTGTGGTTTACTTCCTGTTGTCTAAATACATTATTGCAGGTGTAGCTTTAGGAGGAGTGAAAGGCTAAGAATGTATATTTTCAGCATGGAAAATCCATTTTTTCGATTTGTAGGAAAAGTGGTGGACCTGGTATGGCTCAATCTTCTGACATTGGTCTGTTGCATACCCATATTTACGGTGGGCGCGTCCCTGTGTGCTATGTATAGGGTGTTGATTAAAATGGCTATGAATGAAGAGGGGACGATTACAGGAGTCTTTTTTAGAGAATTTAAAAACAGTTTTAAGTCATCAATAAGGGTGTGGCTTCCGTCGGCATTGATATTTGTTTTTTTAGGTATAAATGCCAGGCTTTTGACAGAGGGGGCGCTGTCGCTATACGGAAGTCTATATATCCCTGTTGGTGTAAGTATAGGGCTGCTTATGTCAGCCATACTCATATTTTGGCAGTATTGCTTTGCGATTATGGCAAGATATGATTTGGAAACGGGAAAGAATGTAAAAAACAGTCTGCTTTTGATGCTGGGTTATTTACCCTCAAGTCTGTCAATATTACTGATAATTCTGTTTCCTGTCGCACTGATGCTGATATCCGATTATTTTTTATGGTTTTGGTTTTTATACGGATTTAGTATACCCGGATATTTTATAGCTATGGTGCTGGGAAGAATATTTAGAAAAAGCGAGAATTATAATGAACCCGCAGAAATTTAAAGAAATGCCCACAAAGAAAAAAATACAGTGGCTGGTTCAATATTACGGTGTAGCAACAGTAGTCGGGATAATAGTGATTGCAACAGCTCTGTATTTTATAAAATCCGTATTTTTTGCACCGCCGGAGGCGGATATAAATGTGCTGATACTAAGTGATGCAATATACGGAGCCGGTTTTGAAAACTTAGAACAGGATTTTGAAGCAGAGCTGGGTGTGGACGCGTCCTTTTCTCTCTATGGGGAAAATGACGCCTATGGTCGGCAGGCATTTGCGGCAAAGATAGGTGCTGACCGACTGGAAATAGTAATATGTCCTTTGGAGGAAGTGACACTTCTGTCAGAAAATGGATATTTACTGAGTTATGGGGAAATAAAAGGAACATCCCTGTATATTGGAGTACCTAAGAGTGCTAAGAACAGTGATAAGCTACTTGAGGGAATGGAATTTTTAGAAAATAAATTTTTGGAGAATGAGAATGAACAGGGATGAAGCAAGAAAAAAAGCAGAAGCGTTAGTCGAAAAAATGAGCATTGAGGAAATGGCTGCTCAGCTACGATATGATGCGCCTGCTAACGAGAAGCTGGGAATAAATGAATATAATTGGTGGGGCGAGGGCTTGCATGGCGTAGCAAGAGCCGGTGCTGCCACAGTATTTCCTCAGGCAATAGGCATGGCTGCCACCTTTGACGAGGACATGGTAGAAAAAATAGGGGATATAGTTTCTACTGAAGCACGTGCAAAATACAATGCCTATTCGGGTAGAGGAGACAGGGATATTTATAAGGGACTGACCCTGTGGTCGCCCAATGTAAATATATTCAGAGATCCCAGATGGGGACGAGGTCATGAAACATATGGGGAAGATCCATTTCTTACTTCCAGATTGGGAGTTGCCTATGTAAAGGGGCTACAGGGAAATGGAGAACATTTAAAGGTGGCTGCATGTGCCAAGCATTTTGCGGTACATTCAGGACCTGAAGCTGACAGACATTATTTTGATGCAAAAGCAAATGACAAGGATTTAAGAGAAACTTACCTGCCAGCCTTTGAAGCCTGTGTAAAAGAGGGAAAGGTAGAGGCGGTAATGGGAGCCTATAATAGAACCAATGGAGAACCCTGCTGTGCACACTCAGAGCTTATGGAAAACATCCTTAGAGGGGAATGGGAATTTGAGGGTCACTATGTATCGGACTGTTGGGCTATTAAGGATTTTCACGAAAATCACAAGATTACCAACAATGCCAGAGAGTCAGTTGCCCTTGCTATTTCAAAGGGCTGTGATGTAAACTGCGGTTCATCTTATCTATGTCTTGTTCAGGCTTATAAGGAAAATAAGATTACAAAGAAGCAGCTAAAGCGTGCGGCAATACGTCTTTTTACTACCAGATATTTGCTTGGAGAGATGGAGGGCTCGGAGCATGACAGCATTCCATACAGTGAGGTGGAAAGCAGGGAGCACTTAGCTTACTCCAAAGAAGCGGCGCTTAAGAGTATGGTACTTCTTAAGAACGATAACTGCTTACCCCTTGATAAAAGTAAGATAAAGACTATTGCGATTATTGGTCCCAATGCCAATAGCAGAGCGGCATTAATCGGAAATTATCATGGTACAGCGTCAAGATACTATACTATTGCTGAGGGTATTCAGGATGCGGTGGCAGAGGATGATATAAGAGTATACACCTCCGAGGGATGCCATTTATTTAAGGATAGAATAGAGCATTTGGGAAAACCGGGGGACAGGATTGCTGAAGCTGAATATATTGCAGGTATTTCAGATGTGGTTATTCTGGCTGTAGGGCTGGATGAGACCTTAGAGGGAGAAGAGGGCGATACAGGAAATAGCTATGCTTCCGGAGATAAGACGGATTTGGCATTACCCAAGAGCCAGCAGCAATTGGTAGAGGCCTTGAAAAAGGTGGGAACTCCGATTGTGCTTTTAAATATGACCGGATCGGCTATGGATTTATCCTACGCTAAGGACGATAAGACCATAAAGGCGATTATTCAGACCTGGTATCCGGGCTCAGAGGGTGGCAAGGCTGTGGCAGATATTTTATTTGGAAAGGTATCGCCATCAGGAAAGCTTCCGGTTACATTCTACAATAGCTTAGAAGAGCTACCGGATTTTAAAGATTACTCTATGGAGGGCAGAACCTACAGATATATGAAAAATTCCGCTCAATATCCCTTTGGCTATGGCTTGACCTATTCCAAGGTAGAAGTAAAGTCGGCTGAAATTGTTGCAGAAGAAAATGTGAAAAGGGCTTTAAATGATATTGCAACCCTTAGAAATATGTGGCTTGATGTAAAGGTAAAGCTTATTAATACAGGAAAAGCAGATACTGACGAGGTAGTACAGATTTATTGTAAAAACTTAGAGTCTAAGTATGCTGTAAAGAACCATAGCTTATATGGTGTAAAAAGAGTAAATCTTAGTGCCGGAGAAGAAAAAGAGGTTACTGTAAGGGTAAGTGGAAGAGCATTTATTGTATTTAATGATAAGGGAGAAGAAATAATCGACTCCCAAAAATATATTTTATATGCCGGCATAAGTCAGCCGGATGCTGTAAGTACAACACTTACAGGTACTAAACCCGTAGAAATCGGTTTTAGTATATAATCAAGTTTCCCCCCTCCATTTTTAATGGAATTAAAGAGATAGAGTTCATAGTGCGCTGCTATGGGCTCTATTTCAATTTGTAAAAAACTGTTAATGAGGAGCTTTATCTGATATAATTATGTAGATACAGAGTTTTCTGAATAATAAATTAACATAAGGGCGAAGTTTAGAATGCAGAATGACAACATGCTTTTCTTTAATAAAGAAGAAAAAATGCTTAAATTTTTGAATAAGCTTAGCGTGGCTGCGGGGGTGTATATATGCAGCTATGACAGCTCGGGGCAGCTTATCCATGACTTTACGGGGACGGAGCGGGAACAGGCTCTTTTGGATAAGTACATTTCGGCAGGGCTTAGACATGAAATGTATGAGCGCTTGGCGCTGGACAGATTAGAGGAACAAATAGTAGAAAATACGACATCGAAGAATATTCAGGCAGCAGCAATATCTCTTAAGTTTGAGGGGAAATGTAAAGAGGTATGGTTTTTTGCAGGAATAATCCAGGATGAAAATGAGGAACTTCCTGAAGAGCTTCAGGTATTTGAAAAAAGAACATCGTATATGAAGTTTATAAAAACCATTGATGTAATACGCGATATGGGAAATTATAAACTAAACTCTGAAATGGCTATTGGTCAATGTCAGGAAATCAGTAGGAAATCAGAATTTTCTGCTAATGAAATGGCTGAAAGTCTTAGAAGCGTGGAGACGCTGACCCAGGTATTAAAATATCTGGATAGTGACAAAAACATAGAGACAATAATGCGGGATTTTTTAAAGATAACCGCCGAATACTTAAAGGTCACTGTAGCAAATATATATAAGCTTAAAGAATTGCCGGGCTTTACAATGGATACAGTGGCAGAATATCTGTACCCGGGGGAAAAGCCACTGCACAGCAGGAGTAATGACCTTATAAAGCTGTCATTTTTAGAGGGCAGAAAGCCTTTTATTTTGTCCAGTGGCTTATCTGCTATTAACGCCGTAAGGGATGAGTGGAAAAATGAGGACATACAGGCTATGTCTGTTATGCCCATTACCATAGGCAATGTTACAAATATGTATGCCATATATGTGGAGACCAGGAAACAGCGTAGCTGGCAGATTGAGGAATTGCAGTTTTTAAGCGACGCCATTAGGGTATTGCAGAATATTCTGGAAAAACGCATACAGAAAAATTCGCTTGCAAGCTCCTATGCGTCCTTGCAACAGATATTGGAGCATGTGGGCTGTGGCATTATTGTTAATGATATAAGGCGAAGCGAGGTTTTATTCCAAAACAAGCATATGCGTACAATTCTCCCACAGAATAACAGGGAGGAATTTGAAAATATTCTCTGGACTCCCCGAAAAGAGGAACGTTCCTTAGAGGAATACTATGAGCCGCAGTGTGAGAAATGGTATGAAATCCATCATAGTAATATAAATTGGGTGGATGGCAGACCGGTTACCTTACATGCTATATATGATGTGACGGATAAAAAGACTTATCAAAAGAAAATAGAGCAGCAGGCATACACCGATTTCTTAACAGGCCTTTTAAACAGGATGTGCTGTGAACGAGATCTGGCATGCATTGTAGATGATGCAAAGATGAATAAGAAAAAGGGTGCCCTGCTATATATGGATATGGATGATTTCAAGCATATAAATGATGGCTTGGGACATCAGTATGGCGACCTGTTGCTTAAGAATGTATCAGAGGCGATGAGCGCTGTAAAAGGTATAGAAAAGACCTGCTACCGTATGGGTGGAGATGAATTTGTTATAATTATTCCACCGGAAAGCTATAAATCCTATAGTGAAATTGTAAGCAACATTAAAGCTGTCTTTTCAAAGCCCTGGTTTTTAAAGGATGGGGAGTATTATTGTACTATGAGTATGGGCTCCGTTATTTTTCCCGATGATGGGGAAAATGTGGAGGATTTAATCAAAAAAGCAGATATTGCTATGTACAATGCCAAGAAATCCGGAAAGAATAAACTGGCACATTATAATCCGGGCAAGCTGGCAGAGTCAGGCAAACGCCTTGATATGGAAAAGAATATGAGGGCGGCAGTGGAGAAAGGCTGCGAGGAATTTTTGGTTTATTATCAGCCGGTTATTGATATCTCTGATAAAGAGATAAAATGCGCGGGTGCAGAGGCTCTTATCAGATGGAACTCAAAGGAGCTGGGCTTTATTTCTCCGGGAGAATTTATACCCCTTGCAGAATATTTAGGGCTCATTAATCCCATTGGAGACCATGTGCTAATGACTGCATGTAAGCAGTGTAAGGAATGGAATGATAAGGGATACCCTGATTTTGCAGTGAGTGTTAATATATCCGTGGTACAGCTTATGCAGGAAAATATTGTGGCAATTATAAAGGATGCCCTTGAAAAAACAGGAATTAAACCCGGTAATCTTGTATTAGAGGTTACAGAAAGTCTTGCCATAAATGATATGGAAAGAATGAAAGGTATAATGTCGGATATCAGAAAATTGGGAGTAAGGATTGCTTTAGATGATTTTGGTACAGGCTATTCATCTTTAAACCATATCAGAGAAATTCCCTTGGATATAATAAAAGTGGACCAGTCCTTTATTAGAGAGCTGGCGGATGACAGCTATTCAAAGGCATTTATTCGTATGGTGTCCGAGCTTGCAGGAGCTATAGGTGTAAAGATTTGTATGGAGGGTGCAGAAACAGAGGAGCAGTATAGACTGCTTAAGGCAATGAAAGCCCGCACCGTTCAGGGATTTTTCTTTGACAGACCTATGCCGGGGGCTGATTTCGAAAAGAAATATATTAAAAAGAATTAAGTAATATAAGAATTTACGGAAGGAACAATGTAAATGAGTACTGAAAGCAGAAATTTTATTGAGCAGATGATTGACAAGGATTTAGCGGAGGGAGTGTATGATAGAGTACATACCCGTTTTCCGCCTGAGCCCAATGGTTATCTGCATATAGGACATGCAAAAAGTATTATTTTAAATTATGGACTTGCCAAGAAATATAATGGTAAGTTCAATATGCGATTTGATGATACAAATCCTACAAAGGAAAAAATAGAATTTGTAGAGTCAATAAAGGCGGATATTGAATGGCTGGGTGCTGATTGGGAGGACAGACTATTCTTTGCCTCTGATTATTTCGACCAGATGTATGAGGGTGCTGTAAAGCTTATTAAAAAAGGCAAGGCATATGTGTCAGATTTATCTGCGGAAGAAATAAGAGAATATAGAGGTACTCTTACTGAGGCCGGTAAAAATGACCCGGGAAGAGAGCGAAGTGTTGAAGAAAATTTAGCTCTTTTCGAGGATATGAAAAATGGTAAGTTTGAGGATGGTACAAAGGTGCTTCGTGCAAAAATCGATATGGCATCTCCTAATATGAATATGCGTGACCCGGTTATTTACCGTGTGGCTCATATGACACATCATAATACAGGAGATAAGTGGTGTATTTATCCCATGTACGACTTTGCTCATCCTATTGAGGATGCTATAGAGGGTATTACCAATTCTATATGTACTCTGGAATTTGAGGACCACCGTCCTCTTTATGACTGGGTGCTTATTGAAATTGGCTATAAGGACAGACCGGAGCAGGCGCCTAAGCAGACTGAGTTTGCAAAAATGTACCTGAATAATGTGGTAACAGGAAAAAGATATATAAAGAAGCTGGTAGAGGATGGCATAGTAGATGGCTGGGACGACCCGAGGCTGGTATCCATTGCGGCATTAAGAAGACGTGGATTTACTCCGGAATCCATAAAGATGTTTGTGGAGTTAAGTGGTGTATCAAAGGCAAATTCATGCTCGGACTATGCAATGTTAGAATATTGCATCAGGGAGGATTTAAAGGTTAAGCGTCCCAGAGTAATGGCTATTCTTGACCCTGTAAAGCTTGTTATTGATAATTATCCTGAAAATGAAACCGAGTGGCTTGAGGTTCCTAACAATCTGGAAAATGAAGAGCTGGGTAATAGAAGTGTGCCCTTTACAAAGGAGCTTTATATAGAGCGTGAGGACTTTATGGAGGAGCCTGTAAGGAAATATTTCAGAATGTTCCCCGGGAATGAGGTTCGTCTTATGCATGCTTATTTTGTGACCTGTACAGGTTGTGAAAAGGATGAAAATGGCAATATTACGGTGGTTCATTGTACCTATGACCCTGCTTCAAAGGGTGGAAACAGCCCTGATGGAAGAAAGGTCAAGGGCACAATACATTGGGTATCTGCTACAGAGGCATTAAAGGCGGAATGTAGATTGTATGAAAATCTTATTGATGAGGAAAAGGGAGTTTATAATGAGGACGGAAGTCTTAATTTAAATCCTAATTCAATTGAAGTGAGAACAAACTGCTTTGTTGAGCCTGGTCTTAAGACAGCAGCGGGCTTTGACAAATTCCAGTTTGTAAGAAATGGCTTCTTCTGCGTGGACTACAAGGATAGTAAAGAGGGAGCGCCTGTCTTTAACAGGATTGTATCTCTTAAAAGCTCTTTTGTATTACCTAAGAAAGAAGACTAATAATAATCGAGGATATTTTAATGGATAGCAATTTATTTTCGGGTTTGGAAAAATTTGGAGTAGGAGATATTAGCAGTACTGATTTGTTTCAAACAGAAAAGAATGATAATGATAAAAATGAAGAGGGTGTAGAAGTACCACCGGAACCCACTCCGGAAGAAAAGGAATTGGAAATGCTGCTTGATAAATCCCATACCTGTCCGGTATGTGATAATTCCTTTAAAAACAAGACAGTACGAACGGGAAAGGCAAGACTTACCGGAATAGATTTGGATTTGCGGCAGAGTTTTGAGGATATAGAGCCCCTTAAATATGATGTAATATCCTGTCCCAAATGCGGATTTAGTGCAGTGTCAAGATTTTTTGTGCCCCTGACACCGGTGTCAAGAAAGAATGTTAAAGAGAAGATTGGGGCTAATTTCAAGCCTCAGGAGGAGCCCGCAGGTATTTATAGCTATGAACAGGCAATACAGCGATATAAGCTGGCTCTGGCAAATGATATGGTACGTAATGCAAAGGCCAGTGAAAAGGCATATACCTGCTTGAGAGCTGCATGGCTTTGCAGAAGCTACAAGGATACCTTGGAAGATGGAGAAACAAAGACGCAGGCAAATGCTTTAGAATATAGCTTCCTGAAAAATGCCTATGAGGGCTTTATGCTGGCTATAACAAAAGAGTCGTTCCCTATGTGTGGAATGGACTCAGGAACGGTGGATTATCTTTTGGCGGCACTGGCGTATGAGCTGGATCATTTAAATGTGGCTGCAAAGCTGATATCATCTATATTGACCTCTCCATCTTCAAATTCCCGTATGAAAGATAGGGCGAGGGATTTAAAAGAGGCGGTACTCTTAGCTGCCAAAACAAAAAAGAACTGACGATGTCAGTTCTTTTTTGTTAAAGTGTGCCTTGCGTAGCACGTCGCTAAAGGATGTATTCTTTAGTCTAAATTAAGTTTAGTATATCTTCTTCTAATGGGTTCGTGTCTGATGCCATCCCTTGTGTCAGCATCAGTACCTGAGCTCACATCTGTAGATAAAAGAAATCTTGTAATAAAATATGCAGCAGTACATACAGTAGCAAGTATTCCTATTAAAATTAAAAGCTTTTTAATACATTTGTTCATGGTTACCTCCCATATGAAGTGCCGGTTGATAAAAGCTAAAGCAACCAATTCCTCAACTGTCACTTCTTCAATAAATGATGTAATTATTCTACTATTAATCGGCATAAAACACAAGTAATAGACATTTGTACCTATTTGAATTTATGGGAATTATATATTAGCTAAATTTAGATGTTTTCAACAAAATAATCAATATTGAATATATAAATAAGCCGGAGAGTATTATATAATCTAGTGTGGTGGGGTTAAATATGAGGGTGGAGTCTGCCTGGTTCTATCAGGTAAACAGATATGGTGTAGTTGATTAAAAACTTTAACAGGTTTGTTCAAAATGTTTAAGAGGAAGAGCGATAATGAATTATAGTAAAAAAAGGCTACAATGGCTCTGGGAGAATACCAGAGGTAAACACTTAATATTTATTCTGGGAATTATAGGTACAGTAATATATTCATCAATGCAGCTTGTAGTACCTTATTTTTCGGGACAAATAGTTGACAGATTTTTAACTGAAGATGCTGCCGTAAAAATAGTTCAGGAAAGAACTCTTTTTTATCAGCTTATATTTATAATGATTAGCCTGACGCTGATAAGGGTTGTGATTGTATATCTTGACTGTATGGCATATGAATATGTTTCTCAGCATGCCCTTTCTAAAATCAAGAATTTTTTGTATGACAAGGTACAAAGGCAGGATATGCAATTCTATGCTAAATACAGGACCGGCGATTTAATGACGCGCATGACCGGCGATTTGGACGCGGTACGACATAATATTGCCTGGGTAATAAGAGCTGTAATAGAGTCCATAACCCTTTATGGTGCAGCATCCATATATTTTTTTATAATGAATTGGAAGCTGGCGCTATCCGTGCTTATAACAACACCCCTTATTTTAATAATCATATTGATGTTCAAGAAAAGGGTAGCACCTATGCACGGACTTCTTCGTGAGAAATTTGCTCTGCTTAATACCAATGCTCAGGAAAATATTTCCGGAAACAAGGTGGTAAAAGCCTTTGCAAGGGAAGAGTATGAGATAAATAAATTTGATATTACCAATATGGATTATTGTGAGAATGGAAAGAAAACCCATCTTATGTGGCTTAAATTCTTTCCATATGTGGAAACCATTGCAAATATTCTGCCTGTTATTTTGATGGTGGCAGGTGGTATCTTTATTATAAAAGGCGAGCTTACCATGGGAGAATTTGTTTCCTTTTCAGGTCTTATATGGGCTGTGTCCAATCCTATGCGCCTTTTGGGAAATATAATGAATGAATTCCAGCGTTTTGCGGCAGCAGCGGATAAGATTATGGAAATATACTACTCAGAGCCTGCTATTGTAGATGCTATTGATGCAATTCCCCATCCTGGAAGATTTAAAGGGGAAATAGAATTTAAAAATGTATCCTTTATGTACTCGGACGGAGTGGATAATGTACTTAAAAATATTTCCTTTAAGGCAGCGCCGGGAGAAACCATTGCAATCATGGGAGAAACAGGCTGCGGGAAAACCAGTCTTATTCAAATGATACCACGCTTCCATGAACCCACTGCGGGAGAAATATTAATAGACGGTGTAAATGTAAATAAATATAAATTGGCGGATTTAAGAAGAAATATTGGTTTGGCTTCTCAGGATGTGCTTCTGTACTCGGATACTATTGAGGGGAATATTTCCTATGGAACTCACAATATGTCACTTTCAGAGCTGATTAAATTTGCCAAATATTCTGCGGCGGATGATTTTATTTCCAAAATGCCTGAGGGATATGAGACTTTGGTAGGAGAGCGTGGTATGGGACTTTCGGGAGGACAGAAGCAACGCATTTCTTTAGCCAGAGCTTTGGCAGTGGAGCCATCCATATTGATTTTGGATGATACTACCTCGGCGGTGGATATGGAAACAGAAAAGAGCATACAGCATGCCCTACGCCATTTGGACTTTGAATGCACCAGACTTATAATAGCTCAGCGAATTTCCACCACTAAATTTGCGGACAGAATACTTATTCTGAAAAATGGAGCGATTATCGAAGAGGGAACCCATGATGAATTAGTGGCACAAAAAGGCTACTATTATGATTTAGTATGTCTTCAAACAGGGGAGGTAATTTAATGGCAGTAAAAAACACCTATCGCCGGGATGAACAGTTAGAAGAGCCCTTTGATATAAAGCATCTGCTGCGGGCGTCCTCATATATTAAACGATATTCAAAAAAAATGCTTCTGGCATTTATTTTCAGTGCCATTGGCGGAGCTACAGCTCTTATTGCACCTATTATTACAAGGAAAGCATTGGATGAGGTAATTCCAGCAAAGGATATTAATTCTCTAATTATACTGGGAATTCTTTTGGTAATAATTTTTGCTTTAAGCGTGTTGTTTACCACTATTCGTTCCAGAATAATGGTTAAGGTATCTCAGGATATTATTTACGATATACGAAAGGATTTATTTGCTCATATGCAAAGACTGAGCTTTCAGTATTATGATGAAAGACCACATGGGAAAATTCTTATAAGAGTAGTAAACTATGTAAACTCTGTATCGGAAATGCTATCCAACGGACTTATTAATATTATCCTTGAAGTAATAAATCTTGTGTTTATTATTGTCTTTATGCTGGCGGTGGATGTAGAGCTTTCATTAGTAGTCCTTTGCGGTGTGCCCATTCTGGCAGTATTTATGCTTTGGATGAAGAATAAGCAGAGAAAGGCATGGCAGGCAGTATCCAATAAAAGCTCAAATATGAATGCCTATTTACAGGAAAATATTGTGGGAGCCAAAGTCACTCAGATGTTTGCCAGAGAGGAAGAGAATGCCGGGATTTTTTATGATTTAACAGAGGATTTTAAAGGTACCTGGATGACTGCAGTCAGATACTCAAATTTAGTCTGGCCGGGGATTGATACCATCGCGGTTTTTATACGTGCGGCAATTTTTATTGCAGGTCTTATTATTTTCGGTGCCGGAAATAAATCTGTAGGTACTATTGTTGCCATATCCAGCTATGCAGCATATTTTTGGCAGCCCATAATGAATTTGGGAAATATATTTAATAACTTTATAAATAATATTGCATATCTTGAGCGAATTTTTGAAACTATGGATGAAGAGGTAACGGTGGATGATGCGCCGGATGCCATAGAGCTACCTCCTATAAAGGGAGAGGTAACCTTTGAAAACGTAAGCTTTTCTTATGAAGAGGGCAAGGAGATACTTCATAATGTTTCCTTTACTGTAAAGCCGGGCGAAAGCATTGCTCTTGTAGGTCCTACCGGTGCGGGAAAGAGCACTATTGTGAATTTGATTTCCAGATTTTATGATTTGGATGCAGGCAGGGTTTTAATAGACGGTCAGGATATCTCTAAAGTGACTTTAAAATCCCTGCGCTCTCAAATGGGAATAATGCTACAGGATAGCTTTATATTTTCAGGAACTATTGAGGATAATATACGCTATGGAAAGCTGGATGCTTCTTTAAGTGAGATTTTTGAAGCAGCTAAAAAGGTATGTGCAGATGATTTTATATCTACCTTGCCGGATGGATATAATAGTGAGGTGCATGAGCGGGGCTCTATGCTTAGTCAGGGACAAAAGCAGCTCATATCCTTTGCCAGAACCCTATTATCAGATCCCGCAATAATGATATTGGATGAGGCTACCTCCAGCATAGATGTGCAGACGGAAAAGGCATTGCAAACGGGTCTGGACATTATGCTTAAGGGAAGAACTTCATTTATTATAGCTCATAGACTTTCTACTATAAGAAACTGTGACAGGATTATGTATATAGATGCAGGGGGCATTGTGGAAGCAGGTTCACACGAAGAACTGATAGCTAAAAAGGGAGCATATTACAGATTATATACTGCTCAAATGAATGATATTGATTAAAGCTCACATTTGATTTTGAATTAATTTCCTTATGGCTTTGACAGACTCTAAGCCATAAGGAAATATAGTATAAGAGCAGTAGATGGGATAAAGTGGGCGTGCATATTTATCTCTGACAAATGCATTGGAAAATACATAAAAAACTACTTGACGGAGGCATTAAATACCTTTATTATGTGTTAAGAGAAAATTACGAGGTCACGCAAAACCACTAATTTTTTTTGCCCATTTTTAAGTAAACTTAATATTTCGAAGGAGGGAGCTATGAGCTACACAAAAAAGGCTAATGAGCCATCGGCGATTTATAACGCCAGGGAACTTGGTGCACCAAAGGTAGTAATTCTGGGACTTCAGCATGTATTTGCAATGTTCGGAGCTACTGTATTAGTACCTGTTATTACAGGATTGGATGTATCAACAACACTTTTATTCGCGGGACTTGGAACCTTATTATTCCATTTACTTGCAAAAGGAAAGGTTCCTGCATTTTTAGGTTCCTCTTTCGCATTTCTGGCAGGATATGCTGCTATTGCGCCAAATGGCGAAAAAGAGCTTTTGCCTTATGCCTGCTTCGGTGTTGCATGTTCAGCAATTTTATATGCAATTCTTTCAGCATTATTTAAAATATTCGGTACAAGCAAGATTATGAAGTTCTTCCCACCTATTGTAACGGGACCTATAATCATTGCAATCGGTCTTAATCTTTCAACCTCAGCGATATCAAATTGTTCAAGCAATTGGTTAATCGCAATCCTGGCTATTGCAGTAATTATTGCGTGCAACATTTGGGGTAGGGGAATGATTAAAATTATTCCTATCATCCTGGGTGTTGTAGTATCCTACGCTGTAGCTGCGGTTGCAGGTCAGGTAGATTTTACACCAGTAAAGGAAGCTGCATGGATTGGCGTTCCTATTCATTGGGACAGAACAGTATTTTCTTTAATAGGAAATCCTGATACAAATACAGGACTCCTTATTACTGCGGCTATTACAATTGTGCCCATTGCTCTGGCTACAATGGTGGAGCATATAGGAGATGTTTCAGCTATTTCATCTACAGTAGGAGAAAACTTTATTAAGAAGCCCGGACTTCATAGAACACTTATGGGCGATGGACTTGCAACAGCACTGGCATCCCTTTTCGGAGCACCTGCTAATACTACATATGGAGAGAACACCGGCGTGCTGTCGTTGACAAAGGTTTATGACCCACTTGTAATTCAGCTTGCAGCAGTATTTGCCATGGTATTCTCGTTCTGTCCTAAGCTTGCAGCTCTTATAAGCTGTATGCCGGGAGCAACCTTAGGCGGTGTATCCCTTGTGCTTTATGGTATGATTTCGGCAGTGGGTGTTAGAAATGTGGTAGAAAACCATGTAGACTTTACAAAGAGCAGAAATACAATTATTGCGGCACTTATACTTGTACTTTCAATCGGAATTAATTATTCGGAAGCAGGGGCTGTAGCATTTGAAATAGGCGGTCATGTAATAAGCCTTTCAGGATTGGCAGTAGGTTCTTTGGTAGGTATTATACTTAATGCAGTACTTCCGGGTAAGGACTATGACTATACTGAGGAAAAAGCAGAGTCTACCGGAGTTAACTTCGAGGTATAAGCTTTAGGGCATATTAAAAAGCATTGAAGCGGGATTTCATTGATAACTTTCATATGTTTTGGCATATTAAAAGGTATCAGGGACATCCCGCTATTTTTATACCATAGAAAATTACTTTGTATTTCCTGTTATATAAAAGGCTTTGCTAAGGCTGTGCACTTGCCGGTTATGTAATTTATAATGGACTCTGCACCGGTTCCGCCGATATAAAAGGCTTTGCTAAGGCTGTGCACTCGCCGGGAGTAAATGTTGCTGAGGAAAGATTTACTCTTGTGAGCAGACCTTAAAATATGATATATTGTCCATATCAGTCAATTTAATTTATCTTAATGGGGCATAGGATATGAATGAAAAATTTTTTGATTTAAAAAGTGAAAAACAGGACAGAATGATTAATGCAGCTCTTCATTTATTTGCAACAAATGATTATAAGCATGCCAGTACGGATGACATTATAAAAGAGGCAGGAATAAGCAAGGGTCTGTTATTTCATTATTTTGGAAGCAAGCAGGGGCTATATGTTTTTTTAGTGGACTACAGTGTGAGGTATTTGCTTTTTGAATATGAACGCAGTATTGGAAAGGAAAAGGATTATTTTTCTTATCATGAAAAGCTGGAAAGTGCCAAAAGAACTGTGCTTGGAAATTATCCCTATATGTATATATTTATTAATAGGGCAATGCTGGAACAGAATACTGAAATTAGGGGAGCCTGCAAGGAGGGGCTGAAAAAATACTACGAGGCATTAGAGGAATATAAGGAGAATTTGGAAATTCCAAAGCTTAAAGAGGGTATTGAAATAGGTAAATTAGAGCAAATTATACAATTTACCGTGGATGGACTGACCGGAGAATATATGGAGGCCGGAAAATCTGATGCAGATAAGCTTTATAGGGATATAAAGGAGTATCTGGATTTAATAAAAAAAATGTCCACCGGAAAAAATTGAGCTTAGGCTAATGTCCGGTGGGAAAGTGCACTGCACAAAAATGGGTAGGATTGGAGAAAAAGAACGTAATGAAAGAATTGTACAGGTATATTGGAGAATTAGTAAACTATGGAGTGGACACAGGGCTAATATCAAAGCTGGAAAGAGGCTATGCCATTAATCTTTTGCTTGATATATATAAGGAGGACTCCTACGAAGAGGTAGAGCTTAGAGAAGAGTCTTTGGAGGATATATTAAAGGGGCTTTTAGATATTGCTGTTAAGAGGGGCTATATTGACGATAATATTGTGGAGCGTGACCTTTTCGATACACGCCTTATGAATGTGATTACCCCCAGACCTGCAGAAGTAATAAATAAGTACGAGGAGCTTTTTGCCAAATCGCCCAGCCTTGCCACGGACTGGTTTTACAAATTCTGTAAGGACTCTGACTACATAAGAAGATATAGGGCTGCAAAGGATATAAAGTGGAAGCATAATACTAAATTTGGGGAGCTGGATATTACAATAAATCTTGCAAAGCCTGAAAAAGACCCTAAGGCTATAGCCGCGGCTGCAAAGTCAGGGGGAGGAGCATATCCCAAATGCCAGTTATGCGTGGAAAATATGGGATATGCAGGAAGAATGAACCATCCGGCAAGACAGACTCTTAGAATTATACCCGTTACTATAAATGGAAAATCTTGGGGATTTCAGTACTCTCCCTATGGATATTATAATGAGCACTGCATATTATTAAATGGAGAGCATGTGCCTATGAAGATAAATGAGGATTGTTTCAGAAAAATGTTTGACTTTGTGGGTCAATATCCTCATTATATGGTTGGCTCAAATGCAGATTTACCCATTGTAGGAGGCTCAATACTTTCCCATGACCATTATCAGGGAGGTAATTATGAATTTCCTATGGCAAAGGCTGCAAAAGAAAATATTTTTAGAGTAAAGGGCTATGAGGATATTGAAGCGGCAACCTTGGTATGGCCTATGTCAGTCATAAGACTTACAGGAAAGGATGCTGATAGAATTGCAAGCCTGGCTACTCATATTCTGGAGGCATGGAGAGGCTATACGGATAAAGAAGCCTTTATTTTTGCTGAAACAGAGGGCACACCACATAATACCATTACTCCTATTGCAAGATGCAAGGGAGAGAAATACGAAATGGATTTAGTGCTCCGCAATAATATAACAACTGATGAGCATCCCATGGGAGTGTATCATCCTCATAAGGAATATCATAATATTAAAAAGGAAAATATCGGACTTATTGAAGTAATGGGCCTGGCAATTCTGCCATCACGACTTTTAGATGAGTTGGATAAGGTGGCAAAAGCTATTGTAAATAAAGCCGATTTAAGAAAGGATGAAGCCACTGAAAAGCATGCTGACTGGGTAGAGGGCTTTTTGGATAAATATTCGGATATAAATAAAGACAATGTAATGGATATACTTCGCAGTGAAGTGGGAAATGTATTCTTACATGTATTGGAGGACGCAGGAGTGTATAAATATAATGCTGAGGGACAGGAGGCATTTTTAAGATTTATACATAATGGCTTAGAGGCTTAAGTTAAATGTATTATTAATAATGGAGGGATTATTTATGCGGGAGAAGCTATACAATATACCAATAAATGATGCCGTGAATGCAGGGGACGAATGTCCCTTTTGCTATATAGAGCGGAGTATAGAACAGGATTTAATGGACTTTGTATTGGGGTCCGGTTCCACATATATGGAAGCGGATGTACGGGAAAAGACGGATAAGGCAGGCTTTTGTAAAATTCATTATAAAAAGATGTTTGACTATGGTAATACTCTGGGAAATGCCTGGATTATGAAAACCTATTTAAGGAATATTACAAAAGAAGCGGAAACGGTATTTAAGGAATATAAGCCTACTTCCAATGGACTTAAGGCCATGTTTGGTAAAAATGAGGATAAGTCCATAAATGCCATAAGTCGCTGGATACAGAAAAAGCAGGATAGCTGCTTTATTTGTGCCGGTTTTAAAGACCATTATGACAGATATATGAAAACATTTTTTGAAATGTATGACAGAGACAGGGATTTTTCAGAGCGTCTTAAGGGTGGAAAGGGCTTTTGCCTGCCACATTTTGGAGATTTATTGGAATATGCAGGAAGAAATCTGCCGGAAAAGAAGCAGCAGGAATTTGCAGGGGTATTTATTCCCCTAATGAAAGAAAAGTTAGAAGAGCTATATGGGGATGTTTCATGGCTAATTGAAAAATTCGACTATGTAAATAAGGATGCCGACTGGAAGAACAGCCGTGATGCTCTGCAAAGAAGTATGCAGAGAATGAAAGGCGGATATCCTGGGGATGGAGTATATAAGGCGAAAAAATAGATCTGATATATGCGGATAGAGTGTAAAGCCTAAAATCAAACTGATATTGCGCAGATATTTACTGATTAATCAAATTGAGATTTAATTTTAATGCAATATTGAGAGGTTATAATTATATGTCATTGAAATTTATACTTGGAAGAAGTGGTTCGGGAAAAAGTACATATATTAATAATGCAGTCTGCAAGGTGGCTTATGAAAATCCTAAAAGTCGTTATCTTGTGGTGGTACCGGACCAGTTTACCATGCAGACTCAGGCAGATATGGTAAAGGCAAGCGTTAGCAAGGGTATTATGAATATTGAGGTATTAAGCTTTAATAGGCTTGCCCATCGTGTTTTTGAAGAAACGGGTGGAGGAAGATGTCCTGTGCTGGATGATACCGGAAAAAATCTCATCCTTAGAAAATGTGCCGGAGATGTATTGGAGAAAATACCCTATCTTTCAGGAAATATTAATAAGGCAGGATATATACATGAGGTAAAGTCTGCCATTTCAGAGTTTATGCAATATGGCATTGCACCTGATAATGTCAGTATGCTTAAGAAGTATGCTGCTGATAGTAATAGAATTACCCTTAAAAATAAACTGGGAGATTTGGAAGAGCTATATAAATATTTTACAGAATATATAAAAGAGCAATATATTACTACCGAAGAGGCAATGGATATCTTGGCAGAAGAGATATATAAGTCACGGATTATGAATGACAGTTGTGTCATATTTGATGGCTTTACAGGCTTTACTCCTGTGCAGAATAAGGTAATAGCAGCACTGCTGGATGTTTGTCGCCAGGTTATAATCGCAATCCCCTTAGATGGCTCCTCTTTGACTGAAGAAGTCAAAGAACAGGAGCTCTTTGCATTTACAAAAAAAACATATTTATCTCTGGTAGAGCTTGCTAAAGAAAGGAACTGTGTAATAGAGGAACCATTACTCTTATCAGCAGGAGCAAGATTTTCTGAAAATTTGGAATTAAAATATTTAGAGAAAAATATATTCCAATATCCCATTGTGCCTTATAAGGATAAGTGTGATAGGATTTATTTGGATAACTGCCATGATGTAAATGAAGAAGTGGGAGTATTGGTTAGAAATATTAGAAAGCTGGTACGAGATGAGGGAGCCCGCTACAAGGATATAGCGGTAGTATCAGGAAATTTGCCTGCCTATGAGGCCTGGATTAATGAAAAATGTATTGAATATGACATTCCGGTATATATAGATACTACAAAGGGCATAGTTCTTAATCCCTTTGTAGAATATATAAAATCCTCATTGCTTATGATTAGGAGGGATTTTTCCTATGATTCAGTAATGCAATATTTACGAACAGGCTTTACGGCCCTTTCTATGGATGAAATAGATATCTTTGAAACCTATATTGTGGAGACAGGTATTAAAGGCATCTCATCATATTTAAAGCCATTTACCAGAAAAACTCTTGCGATGAGAGAGGAAGAGCGCAGAGATAAAGGAATGGATGGCGTGTCGGGCAACGCAGATGAGGAAGAAAATGGAGCAGAAGCATCCAATAATAATATTGCAGATGATGGTAAAGGTGTATTAGGAACAGATGTAAAAAATAACAGAGTATCTTTAATTTATATAAATAATATAAGAATTAAAATGATGGAGGAACTCGAAAGCCTGATTAAAGGAGGTATTTCAAGGAAAGGAAGCATTAAAATATCCTCATATATTAAATCTATATATAATTTTATTGCTAAAACCGGCGCAAATGCCAAGCTTTTGGAATATGGAGCGGAGTTTAAGCTGGCAGGAGATTATGCAAAAGCATTGGAATATGAGCAGATTTATACTCATACCTGTAAAATGTTTGAGCAGATGTATCAGCTCATAGGAGAGGAAAGCATGGATTTAGAGGAGTTTTGCGGAATATTGGACGCAGGCTTCATGGAAATCAGAGTAGGAATGATACCTCAGAGCGCAGACAGGATTATTGTGGGAGATTTGGAGCGAACAAGGCTTAAACCTGTAAAATATCTGTTTTTTATAGGCTTGAATGATGGTTGGGTGCCCAAGGCAGGTGCTAAGGGCGGACTTATATCGGATATTGACAGGGAATTTTTAATTAATGCAGGTGCTACATTATCTCCGTCTCCGCGTATGCAGACCTATATAGGCAGGTTTTATCTATATTCAAATATGGCAAAGCCCTCAGAAAAATTATATCTCTCATATACAGCTATGGATAATGAGGGGGCAGCTATGCGTCCATCCTATGTAGTGGATATGGTGGAAAGACTTTTTCCGGGTATTTGTGGAACAAGAATAGAAAATAATAAATATTATGAGCTTAATACTAAGAAAGAGGCAGGAGAGCTTGTGGCAGCACTTGCCAATAAATATGCGGAGGGGAAAGCCAATGCTGATGAAAAGCATATGTTATTTAACCTTTCTAAAGGACTAAAGGGGGATGAGAGCTTTTTGGAGGGTATTATTAGAAATGCCTTTTTTAGATATGAGAAGCAAAGCCTGGATAAAAGAATTGCAGGAATTTTATATGGAAGCCGACTGTATGCAAGTATTAGCAGAATGGAAACCTATGCTAAATGTGCCTATTCCTATTTTCTACAGTATGGTATAGGGCTTAAGGAGAGGGAGGAATACGAGATAGATGCCTCTGATATGGGAATGATTTATCACGGCGTATTGGAGGAGTTTGTAAAGCTATTAGAGGAACATGAGCTGGACTGGTTTACATTTACAGAGGAGGAAGCCGGGGAGCTTATAAATGAGGCTGTAGAGCGACAGGCGGTAATATATACCGATGCCATTCTGTTTGAAAATGACAAAAATCTTTATATTTTGGATAAGATGAAGCAGATAATGCTAAGAACTGTAAATACCTTGGCATATCAGCTTAGAAAGGGAAATTTCAAGCCTGTTGCATATGAATATAGCTTTAGACATGAGCAGAGCCTGGGAGAACTGAATTTAGGATTAAATGAAGAAGAGAGACTTTATCTTACAGGTAAGATTGACAGACTGGATGTTAGTGACCGGGGAGAGAAAATTCTTGTGAAGATTGTGGACTATAAATCCGGTAAAAAGGATTTTAGTCTTATGGGCTTTTACCACGGTGTACAGCTACAGATGGTGGTATATATGAATGAGGCGGTAAAGGATATTCAGAAGAAAAATCCGGATAAGGAAGTTATTCCTGCCGCCATGCTCTATTATCATATTAATGACCCATTGGTGGAGGCGGAGTCAAAAGATACAATAGAGAATATTGAAGAAAAGGTACTAAAGGAACTGAAAACAAGGGGACTGGTCAATGCTTCTGAGGATATTATCAGTAATTTAGATGTTTCAGGGGATAAAGCTTCTGATGTAATTCCCGTAAGCATTAAAAGTACAGGTGGCTTTAGCGCTGCGTCCGAGGTAATGAGTGAAGCAGATATGAAGCTTATGTCAGAATATGCGGATTATAAAGTGCTTAGCCTTGCTAAGGATATTTTTTCGGGAAATATAGAGTTAAATCCCATTGAACTTAAAAAAAGTGACAAGGGTGTCTTAATGAATTCCTGTGAGTATTGTAGCTACAAGAGGATATGCGGATTTGATGAGCATATGCCGGGCTATACTCTGAAAAAAATCGAAAAGCAGGAGGATGATATACTTCTGGAAAACATGGCAAAGGAGCTGGGAAAGGAAAGAGATTATGCCTAACCTGAGTAGTGAACAGAGGGAAGCTGTGGAGCTTAGAGACTGCAATATATTGGTGTCTGCCGCGGCAGGTTCGGGAAAAACCACCATATTGGTGGAAAGAATAATACAGCGGATTAAGGATGAAAAAGAACCTGTAAATATTGATGAAATACTGGTGCTGACCTTTACCAAGGCGGCGGCAGGGGAGATGCGGGATAGAATCGCTACAGCAATAGAAAAGGAGCTTTTAAATAATCCTGAGGATGAGCATATGCAGAAGCAGTCTATGCTTATTTATAATGCTCAAATTACTACAATAGACAGCTTTTGCTTGAGTATTCTTAAAAATAATTTTGCGGAAATAGGCTTAGAGCCGGGGTTTCGTCTGGCAAAGGAAGCAGAAATGACCTTTTTGACTGAGGATGTGCTGGATGAAACTGTAGAGGAGCTGCTGGCAAACAGGGATTTGGAAAATATAGATATATTTTTAAACAGATTTGAAAGTAAGGACAATGTTAATAAAATAAAGCAGTCCATTCTTGAAGCATATAAGGAAGCGGATAAAGCCCCTTTTCCGGAGGAATATTTTGATATACATAAAAGAGATTATGATGTAAAGGACGAAGCGGATTTATGCTCAAAGGACTGGTTTATAGGACTTTGGGATAATATAACACTTGATATTAAAGGCGCTAAACAAATAGCAGAAGAGCTATTGAATGTACTTTCTCTTATAGGACCGGAGGAGTATATAGCTAATATAGAATCTGATATAGAATTTATAGAGGAACTGGAAAACTGTGGGTCTTACAGAGAGCTATGGGATTATTTTTCAAAAGACATTAAGTGGCAAAGACTGAATAAATGCAGTGCTTCAGATGATTTAAAGCTACCGGCACAGGACAAAAGAAAATTATATAAGGATTTAATAGATAAAATCAAAAAAGACTACTTTAGTCAAAGTATTTCCAATGTCATAGAAAATATGCAGGAGACATCAAAGGCTGTTACGGCTTTGATGGAGGCAACAAAAGGCTTCTATCACAATTTAGAGGCAAAAAAAAGAGAGATGGGCTTAATAACCTTTAGTGATATGGAGCATATGGCGCTTAAAATTTTATTGCATAAGGAAGAGGGAGAGTATCTGCCTACAAGAGCGGCATTAGAATACAGAGATATGTTTAAGGAGCTGATGATTGACGAGTATCAGGATTCCAACTATATACAGGAGGCGCTTATCCACAGTATATCAGGGGAGGATGAGGGAAGATTTGACCGTTTTATGGTAGGGGATATAAAGCAGAGCATTTACCGCTTTAGAAATGCCAATCCGGAATTATTTGTAAGCAAATACCTTTCTTATACAAAGGGGACGGGGGATAAAAGAAGAATTGATTTATCTAAAAATTATCGAAGTCGCACCTCTGTTATAGATATGGTTAATACAGTCTTTGAACGAATAATGGACAAGGATGTAGGCGGGGTGGACTATGATGCCGATAGCAGGCTGTACTGTGGCATAACAGAGCCTTTAGAGCATGCGGCTTCTGATAGAGCAGAGCTTTTGATTGCAGATGCCAATAGTGTAGGGGAAGTTAGGGCTGAGGAATTAGAGTCCCTTATGATTGCCAAACGTATTAAGTCACTTATGCAGGAATATAAGGTATGGGACAGTAAGCAGGAAATATTTAGAGCCTGTACCTATAGGGATATTGTGATTTTGGTAAGAAGCGGTGGAGCCTTTACAGATAGTCTGAAGAGAGTGATGGAGGAACAGGGAATACCGGCATATGTTACTTCAAAAACAGGATATTTTAATACCTTAGAAATAGTTACTCTATTAAACTTTTTAAGTGTATTAAATAATCCATACAATGATACTCCGCTTTTTGGCACAATGCTATCGCTTTTTGGAGAATTTGATGAAAATGAGGTGGCATCCTTAAAAATACTGTGTCAGGGTTCCTTATATGAAGCCTTAAAATATGGAGCAGAATTTGATATAGAGGGTATTTTGGAGGAAAGAGAAGAGCTTAGAGTCCTTGATTTAAGAGCTCTAAAGGATAAGAGTATTAGACTTTTAAAAAATATAGAGAGCTATAGGCGACTTATTCCGTTTACACCTATAAACGAGTTGCTTCGACTAATAATAAATAACAGCAGATATTTAGAATATATGTCAGCACTTCCAATGGGAAATCAGAGAAGAGCCAATATTCTGATGCTGCTTAAAAAGGCGGCGAGCTTTGAACAGGAGGGCTTTAGAGGGCTTTTTAATTTTAACCGCTATATAGAAAAGCTGCATAAGTATGAGTCTGATGAGGGAGAGGTGGTAACCCTTGACGAAAATGCTGATGTGGTAAGAATTATGACTATGCATAAAAGTAAGGGTCTGGAATTTCCTATCTGTATTTTGGCAAATCTGAGTAAAAAAATGAACAGGGCTGACGAGCGCGCCGAGGTTATATATCATAATAAATATGGTTTAGGCTTAAACTATATAGATTATATTCATAGAGCAAAATATCAGGATATGAGAAAGAAGTTTATTGCTTCTGCCATACATAAGGATAGTCTGTCCGAGGAGCTTAGAGTATTATATGTGGCAATGACCCGTGCTAAGGAAAAATTAATTATGACAGCAGTGTCAGATAAATTGGAAGAGTATGGGGGAGATAGGGTAGGTGCGTCTGTTGTGGTAAATGGCAGAAATGAAACTTCATTAGCAGGTTCTAAATCCGCAAATGGTAGGGGTATGTCAGGTGCAGAGGATGAGTCAAGGGGAGGCTATGAGCAGGAGACAGCGGAGGCAACGGAGACAGCGGAGACAGCGGAGACAGCAGGCTTGACCATGGGCAATGACAGTAGTGTCATAAATAGACTACTACCCCGTAGTATGCGTTTAAAGATAAGCTCATACTTAGATGCAATTACATTGGCAAAAGAAGAGGACAATTGGAATAATAACTGTGATACAAAAATTTATACCTATGATGATTTAAGGGATATGGAGGTAGTAGAGGCAGTAAAATCACAGGAATTATATGAAGAACTAAGGAGATATATAGAAAAAGCAGATATAAGTGTGAATGTGGATAGTGCTACAGATGTTAAAACGACGGATTTACTGGAACACTTGGATTTTGTATATGCTCATGAAAATTTAAAAAATCTTTATACAAAGACCTCAGTATCAGAGCTTAAGCTAAAGGCAATTAATGACGGCTTGCTGCTTTCCGATACCGAGGAGGTAAGCCACGAACTTTTTGCAACTTCGGATACGGAAGAGTACATCCCATCTTTTGTAAAGCAGGAGCTTAAGGAAGCGTCCGGAGCCACAAGAGGAAGCGCTTATCACAGAGTAATGGAATTGATGCCATTTAATAAAATAACAGACGAAATAAATATATTAAAGCTGGATGAGCTTATGGGGGAATACCTTGCTACAGGGGAGCTGTTAAAGGAGGAATATACCCTTGTAGATAAGGAAAAAATATGTATTTTCTTACGCTCTGATTTGGGAAAAAGAATGATAGAAGCTGCCAAAGGAGAAAAGCTGTATTTGGAACAGCCCTTTGTCTTAGGAATATCTGCTGACCGATTGAGTCAAGAATTTCCGAAAGAGGAAACTATTCTCATTCAGGGAATTATAGATGGATATTTTATAGAAGATAATCAGATTATACTTATGGATTATAAAACCGACAGAGTAAGACTGGGAAAAGAATTGGTGGATAAGTATAGGATACAGTTGGATTATTATAAAGAAGCCCTGGAGCGAATCGCAGGGCTTAGGGTTAAAGAGATGCTTATATATTCATTCCATCTTGATAGCACTATTACGGTTTGAGTATAGAGTATTTACATTTTTTAGTGCAATACGGGCATTGCCATTAAAGGTTAAATAAACGATGTTTGTTGGAAATAAAATATTATTTTGGGATTGCACTTTGTATTAATAACATCATACCCTTTTTTAAGGTTACAATGACATTATCTTCCCTATGGGAATTGCCATATCCTATGGGGAAGAAGTTTGTAATTGTAAAATTACTTATATCGTATTCAGAACCAGCTATGGACACGCCCTCACATTTATCCGATAAGGAAAAAAGTGATAATGAATAGCCATTTTTCTTAGGAATAATATGATTTCCAGGGGTTAGGACAGCCATATACTCTGTAGCGGAAAACAGCTCTGTTCTAAGCCCCTTTGTGGCAGCAAATGTCATACTTTGAATATTTCCCATTATGTGGTCAAGCCTGCCTCCCAAGGCACATAGGAAGATGATGTGGCTATAGCCCCTATCTATGGCGTGGCGTAGGGCTAGCATACAGTCAGTATCATCCTTTATAGGATTGAATTTTAATACTTCAATGCCTGTGGGAATATCATCGGGATTGCCCTCATAGGAGTCAAAGTCGCCAATTACCGCATTTGGCGTAATACCAAGCTTTAAAGCATTAGTATAGCCACTGTCGCAGGCAATTATATATTCGGCGTCTATGTGCTTGGGCATGGGAGAAAACTCGCCTCCAAGTATAATAATACAGCTACTCATTCATACTCCTGATTATATGCTTTGATTTTGTATAGGCATAGGAGAAACGGGCTTCAATACAAGTAGTAATGATTATTCCTCTGCCATGGCTTTAATTCGTGCAATAGCTTTTTTTACAGGTGGCAGACTTATGATAATAAGTGTTAGAGCCATTTCTGTAAGTATATAGCTATAATTATACACTATGGAATAAATTCCTGTAAGAGATACGGGGAACCAATCAGGCATATAGTCCATCCAGAACAAATATCCGCCAAAGGTGTGGAAAAGACCTCTTACAAGACAGGCTACAATATATCCCTTTACAAGACCATCCTTTTTCTGATACCACAGACCTGCCAGCCCAAGAGCTGTAAATGCAAAGAAATAATCACAGCATATCTGGAATGGAGACAGGAAATATGTAGCACCACTTTGCATAAACTGTAAAAGACTGTAGGCAAAGGCGGTAATCAAACCGATGTTAATGCCATAAAGATATCCGACAAAGCAGATGAAAAACATACTAAACAGAGTTACTGAACCGCCCATGGGCATTTCAAACTTAATGTAGGATGTTACAAAGGCAAGCGCCAGAGCAATACCCGCATAGGATAATTTTTTTGCTCCGATTTTGCCCGTATCCTGTTTTTTTGCCGCTATGACAGCTGATACTGCTATGGCAATCAGCATAAGAATTATGACTAATACATAGCCGATTTTTGTCAGTTCATAGTAGCTACCCCAATCAGGGTCGTTGATGTGATTAATAAAATTTGTCATAAAAAAACCTCCCTAGAATGCCATGGGAGATTAACAAGTGCCGAAAAACGGCGTAATATTTAGCTGTAAACGCAGTAATTGAAGGTATGAACTGTAATATGTTCATGCATTTACAAACTATGCTTCCCTACGCCGGCATAATCCGGTTCAAGTAATAAGGGTCAGATATTAAAACACGATTTAACATCACTCTCAGCAAGGATAACCTTTGTGCTCCCCTAGCAACTTTATTTGTTTATGTTATAATGCCTACAGGAGAGAATGTCAAGACTAATATGCCAAACTTTTTAAAAGCTTTAAGTAAAAGGACAAAAACAGAATTGAATAAAAACTCAGGTTTTATTAGGAAAACTCTGGGTATACTGACGCCGATTATTTCTTATCGGATAATAGATTTGCTGGTGGTGCTTTTGGGAGCAACTCTGCTTAAGAATAGTATGGCAGAGGCAGGATGGATAGGAGAAATATCAAGAAATTACAGAGGCACAATAACTGTTTTTATAAAAGCAATAGCTCTTATCTGTGCAGGTGCCTTTATATTGCCCTTATTCACAAAAGAAACGCCTGTTATCTATGAAAAAAGAAACAGTATCAGGAGAATTATCCTCTGTATTTTTCTGGGAATAGGCTTATCTATATTTGTAAATATCCTATTTTCTCTAACGGGCTTTACAGGAAGCAGTGAGGCTTATGAAGAGGTAAGCAAGAGTCAGTATTCATTTAATATTGTTCAGGGAATTATAATTTATGGAATTATTTCGCCTCTGACAGAAGAGATTTTGTTTAGAGGGATTATATATAATAGGCTACGCAGAGACTATGGACTGTGGGCCGGACTTATATTTTCGCCACTGCTGTTTGGTGTATTCCATGGAAATTTAGTACAGACAGTATATGGCTTTGCTTTAGGACTTTTTATTACATGGATTTATGAACGTTATGGTGCCTTTGTATATCCCTATCTTGTTCATGCCTTTGCAAATATAGCAGTTTATACTGTGATGCAGTTGCAACTTTTTAGTGAGCCTTTAGTATTAAAAGAAGCCCTAATTATATCAGGGCTTCTGACAATTTTTACAATATATTTTATTGGCGCAGATAAAGCTGATAGTTAATAGCTATGGTAAAATAGCTCTGACCAAGCGGAATATATATTTCTATAGCAGAGAAACACCAAGGCGTTCACATTCAGCCATAATATCCTCCGGCCAAAGGGAGCTTTGTACTTCGCCGATATGAGCTTTTCTTAAGAAAAACATACATATACGAGACTGTCCTATACCACCGCCGATGGTGTAGGGCAGTTCTTTATTTAATATGGCTCTTTGGAATGGAAGCCTGGCTCTATCTTCACAGCCTGATTTTTGAAGCTGACTTTTAAGAGCTTCCTCATCCACTCTTATTCCCATACTGGAAAGCTCAAGGGAAATATCAAGCACAGGATAATATACAATAATATCAGCATTAAGTGACCAATCATCATAGTCGGGAGCACGTCCGTCATGGGGCTTGCCGGATGCTAATACATCCCCTATACGAGTAAGACATACAGCCCCTTTTTCTCTGGCAATAGCAAGTTCACGCTCCTTGGGTGTTTTGTCAGGATACATATCCTCCAATTCCTGTGTAGTAATGAAAAATATATCATGGGGCAGTATCTCTTCAATGTAATCATATCTGATAGCCATATATTTTTCTGTCTTACGTAGCACTGAATAAATATTTTTCACAACACTATGAAGTGTTTCTTCTGTGCGCTGTTCCTTTGTAATAATCTTTTCCCAATCCCACTGGTCCACATATATGGAGTGAATATTGTCTGTGTCCTCATCACGTCTGATGGCACTCATATCAGTATATAAGCCCTCGCCTATTTCAAAGCCGTATTTTTTTAAGGCATAGCGCTTCCACTTTGCCAGTGAATGAACTATTTCTGCGGTTCTGTCATTCTGTTCCTTTATTCCAAAGGAAACGGGACGCTCTACACCATTAAGATTATCATTAAGCCCTGACTCCGGTGTTACAAATAATGGAGCTGAAACACGCTGTAAATTCATACGTTCAGCCAAAAGATTTTGGAAAAAATCCTTTACTGTTTTAATACCTACCTGTGTATCATGCAGGTTGAGTGCCGACTGATATCCCTCCGGAATGTATAAGTTCCTCACTGCTAAAGCCTCTCTTTCATAGTAATTTTATTAACAAGCCGGTACATCCTTTGATAAATAACTGTACCATTTACATAGTATATATTTCTGGAAGTGCCAATCGAAAATGTGGGCGCAGCGGGCTGCGTTTTTGATTTTTGACCGGTGCTATCTGTAAAATAGGCAAGTAACTATGGTGTAGTTAATTAAAAAACGAGGTACTGGTATAAGCCTGTAATAGTAAAAGTAAATAAGGTGCTAAGGATAGCTTCCTTAGCACCTTTGCTAACATTGAATAATCTTATCACTACCGCCATAGTCAGTCAAGATGGCAGGGGAGATATTTTTCTATTATCTTTTTGCAGAATAAAAATTAATTCTGTGTTTTTGAAACAGTTAATTTTTGAATGATACACTCGTAATTTAGTGGGTTTTAGCGGTTTTACATTTTACTTTGATAGAGCGTCAAACAGCATTTTGCCTATATTTTAAGTGTTTTTTAGTGGATTTTTGATTTTTTTGATTTACCTTGGGGAAAATTAACAAAAAAGACTTTAGTAGCTTTAATAAAAATTGTCAAAATGTCAATTTACCACCGTATAGGAAACTAATATAATCCAAATAGTTCCCCGAAAACGTTTTCGTGGAATATTTAAAGTTGAAAATAAAAATTGGATTAGGAAATATTAAGGAGGCAAAATTATGCAGCACAAAATTATGCTTCGTCCTGAAGAAGTAAAGGAATTTGTGGCAGCGGCCAGCAAGAGCGTATGTGATATAGATATTTTTTACAATCGCTATATTGTAGACGCAAAGTCAATACTTGGAGTATTGGGATTGGATTTGAGAAGAGTCTTAACAGTTAAAATTCATGGCTATGATCCTGAATTTGAAAACTATTTAAACAGATTTGCTATTGCATGCTAATGAAAATTAATTCTGCACTTTTGAAATAGTTGATTTTGAAAGCTACACTATAAAAAGCTGTAACCTTTGGGGTGCAGCTTTTTATAGTGTAGCTTTCATTTTTATAAAAATGCCCCGGGGACTTTTGTATATTTTATATACTTGCTAACAGCCTATGCAAAGTGTACCATAGCATTATGAATGAGATAAAAATATCAGTCCGCAATCTTGTGGAATTTATTCTGCGAGAGGGGGATATAGACAATAGAAAAACAGGCGGTAGTGACAGTGCCATGCAGGAGGGCTCAAGGCTTCACAGAAAAATACAGAAGTCTATGGGTAGTGATTACCATGCAGAAGTGCCACTTTCTCATACAGCCACTCTATCTTCAGGACTTTCCATTACAGTGGAGGGCAGGGCAGATGGCATTATAGACGGAGAGCCCATTGTCATTGATGAGATAAAGGGTACCTACAGGTTTTTGCATAAAATGGAGGCACCGGAAAACATTCATCTGGCACAGGCTAAATGCTATGCATATATTTATGCACTGGAGCATGAGCTTAGTCAGATAAAAGTGCAGATGACCTATATAAATATGGATACGGAGGATATCAGAAGATTTAATACTCTGTATGAATTTGATGAACTGGAAAGCTGGTATTTAGGCCTCATTAAAGAATATGAAAAATGGGCATTGATGGAAATTAAATGGAAAGAAAGCCGAAATACTTCAATAACTCAGGTGGATTTTCCATATGAATATAGAGAGGGGCAAAAGGAGCTGGTAACCCATGTGTACCATACTATTGTCCATAAAAGAAAGCTTTTTTTGGAAGCACCCACAGGAGTTGGAAAGACCATATCCACAGTTTTTCCATCAGTGAAAGCAATAGGAGAGGGTAAAGCGGAGCGTATATTTTATTTGACTGCAAAAACCATTACCAGGACGGTGGCTGATGATACCTTTGCTCTTATGAGGTCGGTCGGGCTTAAATTTAAAAGTGTTATTATAACAGCCAAGGATAAGATTTGCTTTATGGAGGAAAGGCTTTGTAACCCTGAAGCCTGCCCCTATGCAAAGGGGCATTTTGACAGAATAAACGAAGCACTTTTTTCTGTTTTAAATGAAAGGGAACATTACAATCGAGAGACAGTGGAGGAATACGCACTTAGGTTTAATGTATGTCCCTTTGAACTCTGCCTTGATATAAGTCTGTTTTGTGACGGGATTATTTGCGATTATAATTATCTTTTCGACCCTCATGTTTATTTAAAGAGATTTTTTGCGGAAAATCGTGATAAAAATAATATTTTTCTTATTGATGAGGCCCATAATCTGGTAGACCGCGGTAGGAATATGTATAGTGCAGCTCTTATTAAAGAGGATTTTTTAACCTTAAAAAAGACGGTAAAGGTCTATGACGCCACTATGGCTAAACGTTTGGAAAAGTGTAATCATGAGCTTTTGTATTTAAAGAGGGAAACCGAGGGCTTTAGAGTTTTGGAAAGCATTGAGCCATTTGTTCGCTCTTTGGAAAGGCTTTATGATGCTATGGAAGCCTATTTGGAAAATCATGATGCCACACCTGTCAGAGATGAGGTGCTGGACTTCTTTTTTCAGGTATCACACTTTCTTTATATATACGAGCTTATGGATGACAAGTATGTCACTTATTCATATATGCTTGGAAATGGGGACTTTGGTGTGCGCTTGTACTGCGTTGACCCAAGTACAAATCTGGCGGCCTGTATGGAAAGAGGCAGGAGCAGTATTTTATTTTCAGCTACATTACTGCCCATACAGTATTATAAAAAGTTGCTGGGGGGAGGCGAAGAGGACTATGAGGTCTATGCCGCATCAACCTTTGATGAAAGAAAACGCGCTTTGTATATAGGAGATGGGGTTACCACAAAATATTCCCAGAGGGGAAAAGAACAGTATAAATTAATTTCTGATTATATTAATGATATAATAAAAGCTAAAAAAGGAAATTATATGGTATTCTTTCCGTCGTATGCTTTTATGCAAAATACATTTAACAAGTATCAGGACGCTTATGGTACTTTGGATAATGTAGAACTAAGGGTTCAAAAGGAGCATATGAATGAGGAAGAGAGGGAAGAATTTTTAAAAAGCTTTGAGCAAAATAAGGCTTGCGGGCTTGTGGGCTTTTGTGTTTTAGGCGGGATTTTCAGTGAGGGCATCGACCTTAAAAATGAAAGTCTTATTGGTGCCATTATAGTGGGTACAGGTATTCCCCAGATATGTGATGAAAATGAGCTGATTAAGAGCTATTTTGAAAAGCACTATGGGAATGGTATGAAATATGCATATATTTATCCCGGGTTTAATAAGGTATTGCAGGCGGCGGGAAGAGTTATAAGAACTCACGAGGATGTGGGTGTTGTGGCACTTTTGGATTATCGCTTTACCTATAATTCATATAGGGAGCTTTTTCCCAGGGAATGGAATAATGTGGGGATATTAAAAAAAGAGGCAGTAACTGATAAGCTTAAAGAATTTTGGACGATAGCAGGAGAAAAATAATATGTGGTTTAATGAAAAGGTTTTTTATCAAATATATCCCTTGGGTTTATGCAAAGCACCCTTTGAAAATGACGGTAAACTTGCAGAAAGTATTATAAAGGTAGAAAAATGGATACCTCATTTGGAAAAATTGGGTGTGGGTGCTATTTATTTTTCTCCTATATTTGAGTCCGATACTCATGGCTATAATACAAGGGATTACAGAAAAATAGATACAAGAATTGGCACAAATGAAGATTTTAAAAAGCTTGTAAGTTCACTTCATTCCAAGGATATAAGAGTGGTTATTGATGGTGTGTTTAACCATGTGGGGCGGGGATTTTTTGCCTTTCAGGATGTGCTGGAAAAAAGATGGGAAAGCAGATATAAGGATTGGTTTTATATAAATTTTGACGGAAATTCCTACTACAATGACGGCCTTTGGTATGAGGGCTGGGAGGGGAATTTTGATTTGGTCAAATTGAACCTTAGAAATGAAGAGGTTATTTCATATCTGTTGGATAGTGTGAAATATTGGATAGAATATTTTGATATAGATGGAATACGACTTGATGTGGCTTATATGGTGGATAGAGATTTTATGAGAAGACTCAGAAGCCACTGCGATAGCTTAAAGGCTGAATTTTTCCTGGTGGGAGAAATGATACACGGGGATTATAACCAGCTTATAGCTGATGATATGCTTCATTCTGCCACAAATTATGAATGCTATAAGGGTATGTATTCCAGCTTTAATTCTATGAATATGTTTGAGATAAATCATAGCTTACAGCGTCAGTTTGGCAGTGAGCAGTGGTGTCTTTACAGGGGAAAGTGGCTGCTTTCCTTTGTAGATAATCATGATGTAAGTCGTGTGGCAACAATACTTAGCAATAAAGCACATTTACCCCTCATATATGGAATGTTAATGGCAATGCCGGGTATTCCCTGCATCTATTACGGAAGTGAATGGGGGATGGAGGGAGATAAAAAGGATGGAGATTTAGGACTCAGACCTGCATTTGATACGCCACGGTGGAACGAACTTACTGACTTAATTAGTCAATTTGCTAAAATACGCTCCGAAGAAAAAGCCCTTATGTATGGAGAATTCAGAAGTGCTTTTCTTACAAATAGACAATGTGTCATAGAGAGATGCTTCGAGGGGGAGCGAATATTTATGGCTATTAATGCTGATGGAGGGGACTTTGATGCATATTTTGACATTGGCTGCGGAAAGCTTATAAATCTTCACACCAAAGAAGTGACAGAAGTGTCAGGTTATATACATATGCCGGCTTACAGTGCGGTGTTTTATAAATGTGAGTGAGCAGTGTAAAAACAGTTTTGTTTTAATAATATATATGAAAGTGAAGCAATTACTTTACTTTTCAAACATCTGATAACCGCATATTACACAGTGCAAGCCTGTTTTTGCGGACATATGTCCACATTTAGGGCAGGTAAAAATAGCTCCATATCCATTTTTGCCGGGCATATCATCCTTAGAGAGAGGCTTAGTAAGTGCCTGTGATATGGGTGGAGTACATAAATGTTCGTTTTCTGTCATACTACCTATGTTTTCATTAGAAGCGTTCTTTTTCATAGTCTGCCCTCATGGCTGTTTAAACCTGTTTTAATGCTTGCATCGATTATAATAGTTGTATTTTATTTATAGATTAGGCAATATGCTAAAAACTTTTCTATGTCTTTTCTCTGATTTTTCTTTACACAATCGTTTTCAAATACATATTATTTATTACAGATATATTATCACAATCCGGATTATATATCTGTAATATACATATTTAAAATATCTGTAATATATCTATTTTAAAACTGTATTGACAGCCTGTGAAAATAAATGTAGCATATAGAAATCAAGTCAAAATAAAATCTTAGGGTTTCCCTAAAAAATTCCAAATCAGTAATAAATTTAAGTGATTTTAAGCGTTACTTTAAGCGGTGTTATCAGTTTGTAGTGGCGGGTTGTTGTGTTATAATTAAAGAAAGGGAAAGTATGCAAAGACTATCTTTAGAGGAGAAGTATGCAAGAATAAAAGAATTTCGTCCAATAGACGATATATTCTTTGAAGTTTTGGCAAATGACAAATTAGTATGTCAGGAAATATTGCAAACAATATTTGAGGACAACAATCTGGTTGTGGATGATGTCATTGTTCAAAGCAGTAAACGCAATTTATATGGACGTTCTGTAAGGCTGGATGCATTGTGCACCTTAGGAGATGGCAGTAAGTGCAATATAGAGGTGCAACGTTCAGATGATGATAATCATTTAAAAAGAGCAAGGTTTAATGCATCAAGTATAACTGTCAAGGAATTGAATGCAGGAGAAGATTTTGAAAATATTCTGGACTTATATATTGTATATATTTCAGAATTTGATTTTCTTAAAGGCGGTTTGACAATATATCATGTTGATAAGACAATAAGAGAAAATGGTATTGTCATTGATGATGGATTACATGAGATATTTGTTAATACAGCAATAGATGACGGGTCGGAGATTGCGGACCTGATGAATTGTTTTATCAGTAAGGATATCAATAACCCTAAGTTTCCCAATTTGGAAAGGCGTGTAAAAGAGCTTAAGAGCACAGAAAGGGGTGCAAATACTATGTGTGAGATAATGGAAAAATATATGGCTGAAAGCTGGAAAGAGGGCTTAGCAAGAGGTCGCGAAGAGGGAATGGCAAAAGGTCGCGAAGAGGGAATGGCAAAAGGCCGCGAAGAGGGAATGGCAAAAGGTCGCGAAGAGGGAATGGCAAAAGGTAGAGAAGAGGGAATGGCAAAAGGCAAGATATTGCAGTTAGTTGAACTTGTAAAAGACAATATGATTAGCATTACCAATGCTGCAATGAAAGCAGGTATGTCTGAAGAGGAATTTAAAAAGCTATTAATTAAATGAAATACTATTCTTTAAACAACTACTTAAAAGACACCTTTGGGAAAAAGGTATATAAGATTGCAATTAATGGTGGGTTTACCTGTCCGAACCGCGATGGAAAGCCGGATAGAAGAGGCTGTATATTTTGTTCTGGAGTCGGAAGCGGAGATTTTGCGGGAAAGCCAAAGCAGACTATCAGTGAGCAGATAGAAGCGGGAAAGGTATTGGTACAGGCCAAGATAAAAGAAGAACATCCTGTGTATATTGCATATTTTCAGGCCTTTACAAATACATATGCGACAGTAGAGGAATTGAGAAAGAAGTATTTTGAAGCCATAAATCATCCTGATATAGTAGGAATATCCATAGCTACCAGACCGGACTGTTTGGATGAGGATGTACTTGCACTTTTATATGAAGTCAATAAAATAAAACCCCTTTGGGTGGAGTTAGGACTACAGACTGTTCACAGTGCTACAGCTTCTTATATAAGAAGAGGGTATGATTTGGCGGTATATGAGGAGGCGGTGGAAAAGCTACAGAAAATCGGAGTACATATAGTTACCCATATTATTTTGGGCCTTCCTGATGAAAGCAAAGAGATGATGCTTGAAAGCGTACGGTATGTAGGAGACCTGGCAAAAAGATTTGATACAACTACAGATGAGTCAAAAGATTGTAGCAAACCGGAGGTTAATAGTTGTACTAATAGTGGTATTAATAAAGTAGCTGTAAAATCCGAAGATAATTTCGGCAAAAAACATCAATTTGGTATAAAGCTTCAACTTCTTCATATAATAAGAGGCACTGATTTGGCAAAAGATTATGAAGCAGGCAAATTTCAGGCATTAACCCTTGAAGACTATGTGGATTTGATAGTGGATTGCCTTAAGGTACTTCCGGAAGATATGGTTATTCATAGAATTACAGGAGATGGAGATAAGAGAACTCTTATAGCACCATTATGGAGCGGGGATAAAAAGAGGGTATTAAATGCACTTAACAAAGCAATAAATGAAGCTATATAAATAATAAAATCTAAGAATAAAAATCCCCCGGTAAAGTTATACATATAAAATTTGCCAGGGGATTTTTGCGAAACCTTAAACAAATCTTAAAGCTAAAGAAAACTTATTGACAAATAATATTATACAAGATATAACATTAAATATGAACAATATTATACAAAATATAATATTGTTTTCTCAAAAATAGCTTTCACAAATTTATTAAATCAATATACTTTTGTAGATTAAGTGAGTCTGTGTAAAGAGGGCAGTAAAGCGGAAAGGAGCCGGAATGGTATTTAATACAGGTGCGGCACTGCTGGATGCAATAGTATTGGCGGTAGTTGCCGGAGAGGGTGCGGATGGCACCTACGGATATAAAATTACCCAGGATGTAAGGAGTGTTATTGAATTATCGGAGTCAACCCTATATCCGGTGCTTAGGCGATTGCAAAAGGATGAGTGCCTGGAAACATATGATAAACAGTTTAATGGTAGAAACAGAAGATATTATAAGATTACAGAAAGAGGTTCTGCACAGCTTAACCTTTATAGAACAGAATGGTTAAGCTATTCATCCAAGGTAACAGGTATTTTTGCAGGAAGATATGAGGAGGATAAGAATGAATAGATTAGAGTATATGAGAGAGCTTGAAGCACTCCTTTCAGATGTTCCGATTGAAGAAAGAGAGGATGCTATAAATTATTACAATGATTATTTTGATGCAGGTGGAGAGGAAAATGAAGAAGCCACCATCAAAGCCCTGGGAAGTCCTGAGGAGCTGGCAAAAACCATTAAGCTTGCAAGCAAGAGCGAAAACCTTGAGGACGGAGAATTCACTGAAACAGGATATGTGGAAAGCGGCAGAGCAAATGAAAATGGGTTGGATAAATACGGAGTGCCTGTAAGGTATAAAAGCACCGGAAGTAAGCAGGAGAATAATAAAAGAAGCGGTGGTCTAACCATATTGTTTATTATATGTGCGATATTTGCATTTCCTATTATAGTACCCATTGCCCTTGGTTTGCTAGCAGCCGCTTTTGGAATAGCGATAGCTATTATCTGTTCACTGATAGGAATAGCCATAGCTATAATGGCAGCAGGTCTGGGTGCACTAATAGGTGGTGTTGCAGGAATTGTTGCAGGAATTTTAGCAATTGCCACAAATCCTTTTGGAGGCCTTACATTAATAGGAGTATCCTGCATCGCATTGGCGTTGGGACTACTATTCTGTATGGGAGTTGTGAAGCTTATTGGGGCAGTATTGCCTCCGGCGTTTCGAGGTGTAATAGCGTTATTACGTATGCCTATTGACTGGATTGCAGGAAAGATAAATTCAAGAAAGGGGGATAATATATGAAAAAGCTAACTAAAGCATTGTTATATATAATGGCAGGACTTGCCCTTGTAGGAATTTTATTGACTATTGCAGGAGCAATAGGGGGTGGGTTTCGGAAATTCCCCAGTATTTATTATAGTGGAGCAGGGCTTGTAGTGTCGGAATTTAATGTGACGGATAATGGTTCGGATATGGTTAGAGCAATTAGTAAGGAGCAGGCCTTTGATACAGCAGATGTAAAAAATTTAAGTATTTCCATAGGTTCCAGAGAAGTGCTGGTAAAAGAGTCCACAGATAATAAAATACATATTATAAATAATGGAAAAAGAAATGTGGAGACCTATGTATCCGGAGAAACTCTTTATATAGAAGATAAGGATAGTTCGATTAAGGCTGTAGGTATAAATATAGGTAGCAGTGAGAATATAACAATATTTTTACCAAAGAATATGTCCTTTGAGGATATAGAGTATAATATGGGCGCTGTAAGCTTTAAACAGGATGTTCCAATAAGTTGTAAAAACCTTGATATAGACTTAGGAGCAGGAAGCATTTCCATAAAAGATTTAAAGGCAGACAAGTTGGGCACAAATCTTGGTGCAGGAAGCATGGAAATAAGTGGTGCCGAAGTGGGGAAAATGGATATAGAGCTGGGCATGGGTTCCTTTAATTATACCGGCAGTCTGGCAGGGGATATGAACTTAGAGTGTTCCATGGGAAGTGCAAATATAAAGCTGGCAAATGATATAAAGGACTATAATTTTAAATGTGATGTATCTGCCGGCACAATAAAATACGGAAATGAAAAAATTACCAACGCTTCTGTTGACAAAGAAGTAAATAATGGTTCAAAATCTACTATAGATATTGATTGTTCTATGGGAACAGTTGTGGTAGATTTTAAATAGATGGTGTTCATAAACAGGAGGAAGAAATATGAATAACGATAAAAAATTATTTAAATCAGCATCACAGAGAATGTTATGTGGAGTATGTGGCGGTATAGCTGAATATTTCAATATGGATGTAACACTTGTAAGAATACTTTGGGTAATATTTACTCTTATGGGTGGTAGCGGATTGCTTGCATATGTAATAGCAGCAGTGATTATGCCTGAGGCTTAATCGGATTAGTAAAATTATGTAAGTACAAATTTGGCTTTTTAAAGGCTTGGCTTCACGCCAGGCCTTTTTGTGACCATAAAATACTCATCAACATTGACAAATATAAGTAGTAGGAAGTAAGATTGAATTGTATTTATCGTGATGATGCGGTAGTGCGCCCAAATGGGAAATAAAATAAAAAGGATATATATTTATGAGCAAAGAATTAGCTAAAACATACGACCCCAAGGGGATGGAGGACAGAATTTATCAAAATTGGCTGGATAAGAACTATTTCCATGCAGAAGTGGATTATAACAAGAAACCCTTTACAATTGTTATTCCACCACCCAATATTACGGGTCAGCTCCATATGGGTCATGCTCTTGACAATACAATGCAGGATATTCTCATCCGTTATAAGCGTATGCAGGGCTATAACGCACTTTGGCAGCCCGGTACAGACCATGCGTCTATTGCAACAGAGGTAAAGATTATTGAGGCTCTAAAAGCAGAGGGTATTGATAAATCTGATTTAGGCAGAGAAAAATTCCTGGAGAGAGCCTGGGAATGGAAAGCTGAGTACGGCGGACGTATCATTAATCAGCTTAAAAAATTAGGTTCTTCCTGTGATTGGGAGAGAGAACGCTTTACAATGGATGAGGGCTGTAACAAGGCAGTTACTGAAGTCTTTTGTAAGATGCACGAAAAGGGATGGATTTACAAGGGAAGCAGAATTATTAACTGGTGTCCTGTTTGTAATACATCTATTTCTGATGCAGAGGTTGAATACGAGGAGCAGCAGGGACATTTATGGCATATTAAATATCCTCTGGTGGATGAGAACGGACAGCCCTCGACTACAGAGTTTTTAACATTTGCCACCACACGTCCTGAAACAATGCTTGGAGATACTGCTGTAGCAGTTAACCCTAAGGATGAAAGATATACAAAGCTTCACGGAAAGCAGGTATGGCTTCCTCTTGTTAATAAGCCAATCCCTGTAGTGGAAGATGAATACGTAGATATGGAGTTTGGAACAGGTGTTGTAAAGATTACTCCTGCCCATGACCCCAATGACTTTGAAGTAGGAAAGCGTCATAATCTGCCGGAAGTGAATATTATGAATGATGATGCTACTATTAATAATAATGGTGGCAAATATGCAGGCATGGACAGATATGAGGCGAGAAAAGCCATTGTTACAGAACTAACGGAGCAGGGCCTTTTAGTTAAGATTGAGGATTATGCTCATAATGTAGGAACCCATGACCGTTGTAAAACCACAATCGAACCCCTAATTAAAGCTCAGTGGTTTGTAAAGATGGATGAGCTTATAAAGCCGGCTGTAGAAGCTGTTAAAAATGAGGAAATCAAGCTTATCCCTCCCCGTATGGAGAAGACCTATTTTAACTGGACCGATAATATTCGTGACTGGTGTATTTCGCGTCAGCTCTGGTGGGGGCATAGAATTCCTGCATATTATTGTGAAAAATGCGGGGAAGTAGTGGTTTCCAAGGAGGCTCCTACAGTATGTCCCAAATGTGGAGATACTCATTTTAAGCAGGATGAGGACACTCTGGATACCTGGTTCTCATCAGCTCTTTGGCCTTTCTCGACCTTGGGATGGCCTGAAAATACAGAGGAATTAAAATATTTCTACCCCACCGATGTACTTGTAACAGGCTACGATATTATATTCTTCTGGGTAATAAGAATGATTTTCTCAGGCTTTGAACAGATGGGAGAAAAGCCCTTTAATACTGTATTATTCCATGGTCTTGTACGTGATGACTTAGGAAGAAAGATGAGTAAATCTTTAGGAAATGGTATTGACCCTCTGGAGATTATTGATAAATACGGAGCTGATGCTTTAAGACTTACACTTATTACAGGTAATGCTCCCGGAAATGATATGCGTTTCTATATGTCCAGAGTAGAAGCCAGCCGTAATTTTGCAAATAAGGTTTGGAATGCCAGCCGTTTCATTATGATGAATATGGAGGGCAAGACAATCACAGAGCCAAAGGTATCTGACCTTGAGCCTGTAGATAAGTGGATTATAAGCAAGCTTAACAGACTGGTGGCAGATGTAACTGAAAATATGGATAAGTTTGAGCTTGGTATTGCGGTTTCCAAGGTATATGACTTTATATGGGATGAGTTCTGTGACTGGTATATAGAGATGGTTAAGCCACGTCTCTATAATTCGGATAATGCAGCAAGCAGTAACAGTGCTCTTTGGACTCTGAAAACCGTACTTGTAAGTGCTTTGAAGCTTTTACATCCATATATGCCTTTTATTACAGAGGAAATTTTTGGAAGCTTAGAGCCGGATGAAGAGTCAATAATGATTTCTAATTGGCCTGTATATAGCGAAGAAAGAAACTTTACCAGGGAAGAGTCGGATATCGAGCGCATTAAAGAAGCTGTAAGAGAAATAAGAAATGTCAGAACGGAAATGAATGTGGCTCCAAGTAAAAAGGCTACAGTAGTGGTTGTTTCTGAAAGTGAAGAGGTAAGAAGAGCCTTTGAAACAGGAAGCTTATTCTTTGGAAGCCTGTCCTATGCGTCAGAAGTCATAGTTCAGTCTGATATTTCGGGAATACCTGAGGATGCCGTGTCCGTTGTGATACCGGATGCGAATATGTATATTCCATTTGCGGAGCTGGTGGACATAGCGCAGGAAAGCGCTCGTTTGAAAAAAGAGGAAGAGAAGCTGGAGGGGGAAATTAAGCGTGCAGCAGGAATGTTAGCAAATGAACGTTTTACGTCCAAAGCACCTGCCGAAAAGGTACAGGAGGAAAAGGACAAGCTGGCAAAATATGAGCAAATGCTTACCGAAGTACGCAAGCAGATAGAGAAAATAAGTAAGTAAACAATTTAGTAGAAATCCTTGAGATACATATGGAAGATGGACAAAAACTGTCAGGCGAAGAGCTTGCAAAGCTGCGACAACAAATTAAAAATGAAGCTACAGAGGCTGCAAAAGAAGCCGCTGCCATAAGAACGCAGGGGTGTGAGCTTGATGGTGTTTCAAAGCATATAGATGTTAATCTTTCAGAGGATGTAATGTGTGCAGGTATTATCCTTTCCAAGCCGGGAGAGGATGAATACTACACGGTTCCGGAGATTATTCAGGTATTGAGAGAGCATAAAATAGTCAGCGGTATAGTGGTGGACGATATTATGAATATGGTAGTAAACCACATATATGATGAAGAGGTGGTTATTGCCAGAGGTAAAGCTGTTGTTCAAGGTACTGAGGGCTATTATGAATTTCTCATAGATATGGATGAAAAACGGGAGCCGGTCATAAGAGAGGATGGCAGTGTGGACTATGCTGCTATGAATAGACTTATAAATGTGGCAGAGGGAGATAAAATTGCCATATACCATCCTGCTGTTCAAGGCTCAAAGGGATTTAATGTGTGTGGCGGGGAAATAAATCCCAAATATGCCAAGGAGCTGCCTAATCTTAGTGGGAAATATATTATCAAAAATGATAATAATGAATATTTTGCCAAAATTTCGGGTAAAATATCCCGTTCCGGATATAATATTGAAATCTTAAATTTATATGAGATAAATGGGGATATTGATACTATAAATGGAAATATTGAGTTTTACGGAGACATTATTATAAATGGGAATGTGGACTCAGGTGTGACCCTTAGGGCAGGAAGAAATGTAACAGTGAACGGTACAGTAGGCGGTGCTAAGATTTTTGCAGGTGGCGATATTGTATTATCCCAGGGTGTACAGGGCTATGAAAATGGGCAGATAAATGCCCGAGGCAGTGTTTATGCCCAGTTTATTGAGTATTCAAATATTAAAGCAGGTGGCGATGTAAGAGCCAATTATATTATGAATTCCAATGTGACCGCCGGCGGTATGATATGTGCAGAGGGCAGTCGCGGCAGTATAATAGGCGGTTCTGTACAAGGTGTCCGTGGCATAGATATAGTGGATGCGGGCAATATAAGCGAACCCAAAACCCTACTTCATGCAGGCTTTTCCGAGGAGGATTATAGAGAATTTAATAAGCTGGTCTCTAAGGAAAACAAAATCAAAAAACAGCTTACAGATACCATTAGTGAGATGGGAAATCTTCTTAATATAGGCAAGGCTAAGGGTATTACACCGGAGCAAAAGGACAGAATACGACAGCTTAACAGCATTAAGCTGGAAGCAGACAGTGAGATAGATAAAATAGCCGAAGAAAAGAAATTTTTAGGCAATAAGATGATGGCATCTACAGGAGCCTCCATTACTATTCGCGGTACTGTTTACAGAAATACGATTATCTCCATTGATATGGCGGTAATGGCTATATTTAAGGAAGAGCAGTTTGTGCGCTTCGTTTGCAGGAACGAGGGAATTGAAAGAAAAAGTGTAGTATAAAGAGGATAATGTGAATATTACAGATTATACTGGCGCGGTATCGTATATTTCATCGATACCGCGTTTTGCGGATAAAAATGATTTTACCAATATGAAAGCCTTTTACGAGTATATGGATAAGGAGCTTTCCTTGGAAAATAAAGAAAATAAAGTATTTCATGTGGCAGGAACAAATGGAAAGGGAAGTACCTGTGCTTATCTGGCATCTGTCAGTAGAGCTATGGGAAAGAGAACCGGAGTATTTACCTCTCCTCATTTAACGGATATATGTGAAAGAATTGTAGTGGATGATAAGCATATAGAGGAGCAGGAGTTTTTTGCTGCATTTAAAAAGGTATATGATTTATTGGGACAATTTAAGGCACAGGAAGCATATAGCAGCTATATACCTACATATTTTGCCTGGTTATTTTTTATTGCGGCAGTAGCTTTTAAAAGGGCAGGAGCAGAGGTTATTATATGGGAAACAGGGCTTGGTGGCAGATTGGATGCTACCAATGTAATTGTGCATAAAAGCATTAGTATAATTACTGAAATAGGCTTCGACCATATGGAATATCTGGGAGATACTATAGAAAAGATTGCTACAGAGAAAGCCGGAATCATAAAAGCAGGAGTGCCTGTGGTGGCGACCTTTAGGGAGGTCGCTTCAAAAAAAGTAATTGAAAAAATGGCTTTAGAGCAAAATGCTTACTGTATTTTTGTAAAGAAGCCTGTGGAAATAAAGGTAAATGAAGCCGGAAGAGCTATTGATTTTTGCTATAAATCTCGTTATTATAGTAGTGCTGACTTTGAGATAAACACTATTGCAGAGTATCAGACGGAAAATGCCACATTGGCCCTTTCTGCCCTTGAACAGGTTTACACAAAGGCGGAGTTAAGCCTTGAAAAATTAAGGCTTGGACTTCTTAATATGAAGTGGCAGGGGCGCATGGAGGAGATAGAGCCCGGAGTTATATTTGATGGGGCTCATAATGTGGATGGCATAACAGCCTTTCTAAAATCTGTAAACAATATGGAAAACAAGGGAAAAAAATACCTTTTATTTTCAGCGGTTACAGATAAACAGGCAGATAAAATGCTAAAGCTTATTAATGCATCAGGGCTTTTTTATAAAATTGTTTTAGCTCATATGGACAATGAAAGAGGCATTGATGATGACACTTTGGAAAAGCTAAAAAATCAACTTGCAAATTTTGAAAATATAGAAATATATAATGATGCTTTTGTGGCATATGAAATCTTAAAAAAAGATATGCAGAAAAGTGATTATTTATTTGTGTGTGGTTCCCTTTATCTTATAGGGGAGCTGAAACGGAGAATTAAAGAAAATGATTAATTTTGAAGAAGAACTTAAAAAGTTCCATCCCTCATTGGAAATAGAAGAGGCAGAGGCTGCCATATATAATCAGGATTTGACTGATATGGCAGATTTGCTGGTTAGTTTTGTAAAAGAACAAAAAGAAGAAGAGAATAAGAACGATAAACAGTAAGGTGGGAGATTGCCATGATTTGTTATAATTGTGGAGCTACATTAACCCATAATAAATTTTGCACTAATTGCGGGGCGGATGTTGCCAGATATAAAAAGATTGTAGGTTCAGCCAACCTGTTGTATAACGAAGGCTTGGAGCGGGCAGGAGTTCGGGATTTATCCGGAGCTGTGTTAAGTCTGCGTCAGTGTATAAAGCTTGATAAAAATAATGTGGATGCAAGAAACCTTTTAGGACTTGTTTATTTTGAGTTAGGGGAGTATGTATCGGCTTTAAATGAATGGGTAATTTCAAAAAACCTAAGACCGACAAAGAATATAGCTGATGATTATTTAGGTATGCTTCAGGACAATCCTGCAAAGCTGGATACCTATAGTCAGGCAGTTAAAAAATATAATCAGGCACTTAGCTATTGCTATCAGGGAACCTTGGATTTGGCGGTTATCCAGCTTAAAAAGGTGCTTAGCCTAAATCCTAAATATGTACAGGCTCATCAGCTTTTGGCTCTTTTATATTTAAACAGTGAGCAGTGGGAGGAAGCCAGAAAGGTTTTGCTTAAGTGCCAGAAAATCGATGTGAATAATACAATTACCCTAAGATATCTAAGTGAGGCTAAGGCTGTACTGGATATGGATGAGGAGAGCTTTGAAGCTAAGGGTAAAGGCATTAAAGCTTTATCGGGCAAAGCAAAGCGCCAAAATGAAACAGAGGTTTACATGACACCTCTTCATACTGAGTCAAAAACCACCACTACGGTTATTAATGTTTTGATAGGTATTGCCATAGGAGTAGCGGTGGCATATCTGCTTATTTTGCCTGCCCGTATTACGGCTGCAAGAGAGGGCATGGATGAAAGTCTTAAGGCTGCCAATGAACAGCTTGATGCAAAGACGGTGCAGATAGCCCAATTGGAGCAGGATGTAAAGACAGCTCAAAATAAGAATGATAAATTATCTGCCGAGCTTGAAATATATACAGGCGAGGATGGCACAATGACTGCTATGGACAATTTATTAAGTGCAGTAAAGACATATATGGATACACCGGGAAATGTGTCTGCTGTTGCAGAGAGCCTTGATAAAATTGAGAGCAGTGCATTAAATCAGGCATCTGAAAGCTTTGTGTCAGTTTATGAAGATTTGATATCCAAGGTAGGCGGCGATGTAGGCGCTACTTACTATGATTCGGGTATGAAAGCATATCAAAATGAGAACTATGAAGATGCTATTGCCGACTTGACAAAGGCATATTCATATGATAATACTAATGGAGATGCGTTATACAATTTGGGAAACGCATATCGTAAATCAGGGGATACCGTAAGTGCGGTGGATACCTATAATAAAGTGATTGAGCAGTTCCCGGGTACCGAGATGGCGACAAGATCACAGCAGTATATCAACGAGCTTAATGTTGATTGATGAAGTTGGTTCGAAGGAGGACATGTTTATATGTTCTCCTTTTCTTTGAAAATACGCAGAGATAAATGCATTTTAAGGAGGCACAAATGGCTAAAAGAACAGACATTCACAAGGTTTTGATTATCGGTTCAGGTCCGATTATTATCGGTCAGGCATGTGAATTCGATTATTCGGGTACACAGGCTTGTAAGGCACTTCGCAATTTGGGATATGAAATTGTACTTGTTAATTCAAATCCCGCTACAATTATGACAGACCCGGAAACGGCAGATGTGACTTACATTGAGCCCCTTAACGTGGAGCGTCTGGAACAGATTATTGCCAAGGAACGTCCGGACGCGTTGCTACCTAATTTAGGTGGTCAGTCGGGACTTAATTTGTGCTCTGAGCTAAATAAAGCGGGTGTTTTGGAAAAATACGGCGTGGAAGTTATCGGAGTTCAGGTAGACGCTATTGAACGCGGCGAGGATAGAATAGAGTTTAAAAAGACTATGGATGAGCTGGGAATAGGAATGGCCCGCTCAGATGTGGCTTACAGCGTGGAACACGCCTTGGAAATTGCGGATGAGCTGGGATACCCTGTAGTACTGCGTCCTGCATATACTATGGGAGGAGCAGGAGGCGGTCTGGTCTATAATAAAGAAGAGCTTCAGGTAGTATGTGCCAGAGGTTTGCAGGCTTCGTTAGTAGGTCAGGTATTGGTGGAAGAGTCCTTACTTGGCTGGGAAGAATTAGAGCTTGAAGTAGTAAGGGATGCAGAGGGTAAAATGATTACCGTATGCTTCATTGAAAATATTGATCCTATCGGAGTACATACAGGAGATTCTTTCTGCTCGGCACCTATGCTTACCATAGCGGAGGATGTGCAGAAAGAGCTTCAAAGACAGGCTTATGCCATAGTTGACAGAGTACAGGTAATAGGTGGTACCAATGTGCAGTTTGCAAGAAATCCCAAGGATGGCAGAATAATTGTAATAGAGATTAACCCACGTACTTCCCGTTCGTCGGCTCTTGCTTCAAAGGCAACAGGTTTCCCTATCGCCTTGGTATCGGCAATGCTTGCCGCCGGACTTACCTTAAAGGATATACCCTGCGGAAAGTATGGTACACTTGATAAATATGTACCGGACGGAGATTATGTAGTAATTAAATTTGCCCGCTGGGCATTTGAAAAATTCAAAGGTGTGGAAGATAAGCTGGGAACCCAGATGCGCGCGGTAGGCGAGGTTATGAGCATTGGAAAGACCTACAAGGAGGCATTGCAGAAAGCAATCCGCTCTTTGGAAACAGGCCGTTTCGGCTTAGGCTATGCCAAGAATTTTAATACTCTGACCAAGGAAGAGCTTTTAGCAAGATTAATTGAGCCATCAAGTGAGCGCCACTTCATTATGTATGAGGCATTGAGAAAAGGTGCCACGGTGGACGAAATTGAGGCAATTACTAAGGTTAAGCCATATTTCATTAATCAGATGAAAGATCTTGTAGAAGAGGAAGAAAGTCTGGTTGCTGATTTTAAGGGTAGTATACCTGATGATGCGTCTCTTATACAGGCAAAGAAAAACGGATTTTCGGATAAATATTTAAGCCAGATACTTAATGTTGCAGAAAGTGACATTCGTGTCAGAAGAAATGAGATAGGTCTTGAAGAAAAATGGGAGGGTGTGCATGTAAGCGGTACTCCTGACAAGGCATACTACTACTCAAGCTATAATATCAAAGAGGATTTAAGCCCATCTACAGATAATAAAAAGATTATGATTTTAGGTGGAGGACCTAACAGAATAGGTCAGGGTATTGAGTTTGACTATTGCTGTGTTCATGCGGCTATGGAGCTTAAACGCCTTGGCTTTGAGACAATCATTGTAAACTGTAATCCCGAAACGGTATCTACAGACTATGATACTTCGGATAAGCTTTATTTTGAGCCTCTTACCTTGGAGGATGTACTTAGCATATATAATAAGGAAAAGCCTCTTGGAGTAATTGCCCAGTTTGGAGGTCAGACACCTCTTAACCTGGCAGCAGAACTGGAGAAAAACGGGGTTAAAATCCTTGGTACATCTCCTGCTGTAATTGACCTTGCAGAGGATAGAGATTTATTCAGAGATATGATGGATAAGCTTGGTATTCCAATGCCTGAGTCGGGAATGGCGGTAAATAGTGAAGAAGCAGTGGAAATAGCTGCCAGAATAGGTTATCCTGTAATGGTAAGACCATCCTATGTATTAGGCGGTCGTGGAATGGAAGTAGTATATGATGATGAGAGTATGAGAGAGTATATGGCTGCGGCAGTGGGCGTTACTCCTGACAGACCAATCCTCATTGACCGTTTCCTAAGCCACGCTTTGGAGTGTGAGGCAGATGCTATTGCAGACGGAACTCATGCTTTTGTACCTGCGGTTATGGAGCATATAGAGTTGGCAGGAGTTCACTCGGGCGACTCTGCATGCATTATTCCATCGGTGCATATTAGCGAGGAAAATCTGGCTACGATAAAGGACTATACAAGAAGAATTGCTGAGGAAATGCATGTAAGAGGTCTTATGAACATGCAGTATGCTATTGAAAACGGTAAAGTATTTGTGCTTGAAGCAAATCCAAGAGCGTCCCGTACAGTGCCTTTGGTATCAAAGGTATGTGATATAAGAATGGTACCTTTAGCTACTCAGATTATTACATCGGAGATAACAGGTAAGGAAAGCCCGGTGCCGACACTTACCGAGAAGAAAATTCCAAACTATGGTGTAAAAGAGGCGGCATTCCCATTTAATATGTTCCCGGAAGTTGACCCCTTACTCGGTCCTGAAATGAGAAGTACAGGAGAAGTACTCGGACTTTCAAATTCTTACGGAGAAGCATTTTTTAAGGCTCAGGAAGCAATTCAGTCAAAGCTTCCGCTTTCAGGTACAGTACTTATATCTGTAAACCAGAAAGACAAGGAAGAGATTATTGCGGTTGCCAGAAGCTTTGCGGAGGATGGATTTAAGCTATTAGCAACAGAGGGTACTCATAAATTCCTTAAAGCGGCAGGTATTTCTTCTATAAAGGTAAATAAACTGGGAGAGGGAAGACCTGATATTAAGGATATGATTACAAATGGAGAGATTGATATTGTAATAAATTCTCCGGTAGGAAAAAACAGTACTATAGATGACAGCTATTTAAGAAAGGCTGCTATCAAAGCAAAAATTCCATATGTGACTACTGTGGCAGCAGCTAAGGCTTCCGCTGAGGGTATTCACTATGTACTTAGAAATGAAAGTGTAGGCGTAAAAGCATTACAGATTTATCATTCGGAAATTTAGATTTAATAGGGATGTAGGAGGAAAAGCCTTTAACAAAACCTTAAGCTTTAGAATATCCATAATATTTAAAGGTTTGGTTTTGGGGATATCCTCCATACATTCAGAATATAAAGGAGGAACAAATGATTAAGAAAATATCTACAGACAGAGCTCCTGCGGCCATTGGGCCGTATTCGCAGGCTGTAATTGCAGATAAGTTTTTATTTGCATCAGGACAGATACCAATCAATCCTGAAAATGGAAATATAGAAGCTGTTACCATTGAGGAACAAGCTACACAGGTCATGAAAAATATTGGTGCCATACTGGTGGAGGCAGGATGTGGCTACGAAAACGTAGTTAAAACCACTTGTTTCCTGGCTGATATGAATGACTTTGCAGCATTTAACAGCGTATATGAAAAATATTTTCCCGGCAAACCGGCACGAAGCTGTGTGGCAGTAAAGGAACTGCCAAAGTCAGTTTTATGTGAAGTCGAGATAATAGCCTGCCTTTACTAGGCAGGCTTTAATTTTTTATCATAGCGCAGTGGCGCAATGATAGAAAATTAAAGCCTATTGATACGCAGCTCGCGGAGAGGAAGTTTTGCCTGACGGCACCGCTCGCGCGCACTATATTATTTATAAAGGATGTGATTTTTTGAACAGAACAGTTGGAATTATTGAATTATTTATTACAGCGATTATATGGGGAACTGCATTTGTGGCTCAAAGCATTGGAATGGACTATATAGGGCCTCTGGCCTTTAACGGAGCCAGATATGCAGTGGGCTCATTTGCGCTTATTCCCGTTATTATAATAATAGGCAGGATTAAGAGGAAAAAGGCAGGTACTTCCAAAAAGGAAAAAGCCGAGCAGATAAGAAAAAATGAGTTACAAAATACCATTAAGGGTGGTGTTTTCTGTGGCTTGATTATCACTGCCGCATCGCTATTACAGCAGTATGGTCTGCTATATACTACAGTGGGTAAGGCAGCCTTTGGCACAGCGCTTTATATTATAATAGTGCCATTTTTGGCAGTACTGCTTCATAAAAAAATAACAGGAAATGTATGGATAGCAGCAATTATAGCCATAGTGGGCTTTTACCTTATGTGCGCTTCTGAAAATATGGGTATTGGAAAGGGAGATGCCCTTGTACTTCTGGGGGCGGTTATGTGGTCTGTTCACATCCATACAGTGGATTATTTTGCACCTAAGTCAAATGGTGTTATGCTGAGCGCTATTCAGTTTGGAGTGAGCGCAATAATATGCTTTAGTGCAGCCTTTATTTTTGAACATTTTACCTTATCTGATATAATAAACGGTGCAATACCCATTTTATATGCAGGCGTTTTATCCTGCGGAGTTGCATATACATTACAGATTATTGCTCAGCAGAAAGTGGAGCCGTCCCTGGCCTGCCTTATAATGAGCTTTGAGGCAGTAATATCCGCTGTTACAGGCTGGATAATACTGGGAGAGGCTATGGGATTTGTAGAAATTTTAGGATGTACACTGGTATTCTTGGGGGTTATTTTAGCCCAGCTGCCGGAAAGAAGAAAAGTGGAAGTGGAGGAAGCATATTGAGAACAATGGAATTTAAAATGGAGAGGCAGGGAGTCTTAAGTATAGGAGAGGATATAACCGTAACAGAGGGACTGCTCCCCAGCGGATACTATTACTACACTATAGACCCATCCCTTGCCATGTCCCCTAATATATCGGCATCAGAAAGACTGAAAGCAAAGGATGGGAAGATTTTAAATATAGCAGAAAATCCTCGTGGATTTTATGTGACGGTAGAATTTGAAGAATAATAGAGAGACGCCTTAGGCCTCGTCCAGCAATAGAGCTACATATTTATCCCATAGTGAGTCGGGGGCTTTGTCTAAAGTAAATTCCTTATAGGCAATTCCCGTTGTAATATTCATTCCCAGAGCATTAAAATGCAGATTTATAATGAGGTAGTCCGTAACACCCATATTTTCTCCAAGGACTGACTCCATTAAATCCGGTTTTAGATATAGGGTCATTTTCATGGAAACAGGAGTACGTTTACCCTTGATAAGAGAAAGAATAATGGGCTTTATTTTAGACCAGCACACATAGTCATAGGGAGCTTCAAGCATTATGACATCCTCGTCATTTTCGTAAAAATCCCTATTTTCCATACCATCGATAGTAAAGGTAGTGGCTGTTTTTATTACTGCTTCTTTTAATAGAAAGTCATCAAATTTATTACTAAGAAGCAACTTGTTCATAAATTCTTTTTTGTGCTTTATTTCGAAATTTTCCATAAACAAAGTATATATTATATAAAAAATATTTACAATAAAGGTAACCAATGCTATTATATGTAGTATCAAAAACTACTTGTGTGATGGATAAGGAGCGTTATGGCTGAATATAGAATTATTGCCGACAGCAGTTGTGAACTGCCACAAAAATATATTGATGATGAGAGATTTGTCCTAGTCCCCTTTTATTTGGATATTGATAATGAAAATATTAGGGATGTAAAGGGACTTGATATACCGGAGCTATTGGCAAAAATAACAGCCAGTAAAAATTGCCCCAAGACGTCCTGCCCCGCCCCGGATACATTTATGGAGTATATCGGAAAGGGAGATGCCAAAAGAGTATATATTATTACTATATCAAGCAAGCTGAGTGGATGCTATAACAGTGCAGTGCTGGCTAAGAAGCTTTATGAAGAAGAATATGGAGACAGGGAAGTATTTGTTATAGACTCACTTTCTGCCTCCGGTGGCGAAAGTCTTATTGCCCTAAAGGCTATGGAACTTGAGGAAGAAAATAAATCCTTTGAGGAAATAAAAAAGGAGCTTACTGAATATAGGGATAGTATTACCACATATTTTGTTTTGGATAATTTAGAAACCCTTAGAAAAAATGGACGTTTATCCAGAATGGGAGCCTTGGTAGCCTCAACCCTACGCATCAAGCCTCTTTTAGCAGGAGATAGGGGCGAGATTATTACCTTAGAAAAGGCTATCGGCTTGAAAAAAGCCTGGAATGCTATGGTAAACCGTATTAAGCGGGAAGTGGAGAACGGCATGAAAGTCTATAACCGCAGAATAATAATAACCCATTGCAATAATCCTGACGGTGCTGAAAAAATCAGAGAAATGCTAAAGTCCACAGTGGAATTTAAGGAATATATAGTTATGCATACAGCGGGATTGAGTTCGGTTTATGCAAATGATGGTGGAATTATAGTTACATATTAGACAGGATAAAATCTATAGAAAATATTGATATAGGACCGGTTCTGAATATTAGGACTGATACAGAATATAATAGGTATACTTTAAATGCGTCAGCTTTGCTGGCGCATTTAATTTCTTAAAATAGGCTCCCCGGCCTTGATTTTTTTTCTCATTTCCTTTGCAATTCCAATAGGAATTCTGATTTTGCAATTATCTGCCATTATAATAGATGCAAACCTCACTTCCTTAATGTAAGTGGTATTAATAATTGCATTTTTACTAACCATATAAAAGGATTTAAAGCTCTCTACATCGTGACGCAAATTCAGCATGGAAATGGTATTGGCATTACGCTTTTTACCATCAACATAATGTACATCAATGGCATAATCCCTACCGGAAAAATACATAATATCCTTTTCCGCCACATAATAGGACTCAATACTATTTCTAAGCTCAATGGTGGGAACGGTATCTTCCAGCTTTTGAGTAATGATTTCATCAAGAACAAGATGGAGTTCATCTGTTTTAACAGGCTTATTAAGAAAAACTGAATTGGAAAGAAGCTCTCCGGATTTTCTATAATCCACAGTGGATACACAAAAAATTATGGGCGAAAGGATACCCTTTGCACGAAGAGATGTGGCAATATCATAGGAATTGCCGGCATCTCCTATAAAATCCAAAACATAAAGGTCATAGACAAGGTTGGCAGAAAGAATGGCTTCCAGACTGCCAAAGGTATCAATATAAAATGGTCCTGTAGCTGAAATACGAGCATCGGACTCTCTTGAAAGAAGACGCTCCATCTGCTTACGGTCTCCGGGACAGCTATCGCAAAGAGCAATATGCAAAGAGGCTTTCATAGATATTCTCCGTTATAGAAAGGAAATTTCAATGGGAAGAAAATACAGCACGGCTATAAGTACTATTTGCATAATAAGAATAAATGGCATACCGTAGACAAAGTACCAATGTCTGGTTTTGTGTCTAAAAGTACGCATGCCTAAAATAGAGCCAATACTGCCACCAATGATAGCTATAGTAAAAAGGGTGGACTCCGGTATTCTCCAGGCGCCCTTTCTGGCTCTCTGTTTATCTGCTCCCATTGCCAAAAATCCTATAAGATTTACCGCTAATAAATAAACTGTTATATACGTAATTACATTCATAATGAGATTGTAACACAAATAGCTATGGTAATGAAGAAGAAAAAATATTGAATAATTTGTAATAAAGAAATGAATATATACAAGATGAATGTATAATATACAAAATAAAGATAAAATATGCAGAATAAAATGTATATATGCTAAAAATATACACAAATCACACTTGATAAAGAACCTGTAATGATGTATATTAAGCATTGCAGAAGAAACCGTGGCAGTTTGTATATAAGCTTAAGCACATTGTCACTTATAAATAGCTTAGATAAAGAAGCGTCACAAAGGGACTGATAAAATAAGAAATCCGGTATGCATATTTCTTGGAACTTACCCTGTGCGCGTCGAAATGGAGGATTATATGAAAGAAAAGGTAATTTTAGCGTATTCAGGTGGACTCGACACAAGTGCATTAATTCCCTGGCTTAAGGAAAATTTTGATTATGAGGTTATTTGTGTATGCGGTAACTGTGGTCAGGCAGAGGAGCTTGAGGGACTTGAAGAAAGAGCACTGGCATCAGGAGCATCAAAGCTCTATATTGAAGATTTAACAGATGAGTTTTGTGATGATTTTATTATGCCCTGTGTTCAGGCAAATGCAATCTATGAAAACAAATATCTATTAGGTACATCAATGGCTCGTCCTGTTATTGCCAAGAGTCTTGTAGAGATTGCACGTAAAGAGGGCGCTACAGCCATTTGCCACGGAGCTACAGGAAAGGGTAATGACCAGATTAGATTTGAGCTTGGTATAAAGGCACTGGCTCCGGATTTAAAGATTATAGCAGCTTGGAGACATGAAAAGTGGACTATGAATTCCCGTGAGGAAGAAATTGAGTATTGCCGTGCCCATGGAATTAATCTTCCTTTCTCGGCAGATACAAGCTATAGCCGTGACAGAAATCTATGGCATATAAGCCATGAGGGCCTGGAACTGGAGGAGCCTGAAAATGAGCCTAATTACGACCATTTACTTGTGCTTGGTACTACTCCCGAAAAGGCACCTGATGAGGGCGAATATGTGACAATGACTTTTGAAAAGGGCGTTCCCAAGTCAGTAAACGGCAAGGAAATGAAAGTATCAGATATCATACGCACATTGAATGAGCTGGGTGGCAAGCACGGTATCGGTATAATTGATATAGTAGAAAATCGTGTTGTAGGAATGAAGAGCCGTGGAGTATACGAGACACCGGGCGGAACAATCCTGTATGAAGCTCATCAGCAGTTGGAGGAACTGGTACTTGACCGTGACACCTATGCGGTAAAGAAAGATATGGGCAATAAATTTGCACAGATAGTATATGAGGGAAAATGGTTTACACCACTTCGTGAGGCTGTTCAGGCATTTATTGAAAGCACACAGCAGTATGTTACGGGCGAGGTTAAATTTAAGCTTTACAAGGGAAATATTATTAAGGCAGGCACAAGCTCTCCATATTCTCTTTACAATGAAAGCATTGCTTCCTTTACAACAGGCGAGTTATATGACCACCATGATGCAGAGGGCTTTATAAATCTCTTTGGTCTTTCTACAAAGGTTAGAGCTATGAAGATGCAGGAGCAGGGAGCTTTGAAATAAATATTGGGATAAAACCAAGCTTTAAGCAAAACTTAATAATTTTATAATATACAGTTAAGGTCAGTTATTTATTATAATAATTGACCTTTTTAATACTTCGAGTTATTGTACTCTTGGAAAACTGAATATGAAATGAGGGAAAAATGGAAGAATTGATTAGACTGACGGATATATGCAAGGTATATAATCCGGGAGAAAATGAGGTCAGGGCATTGGATAATGTGAGTCTGACCATTAACAAAAAAGAGTTTGTAGCAATTATAGGGCAATCAGGTTCGGGGAAGTCCACTCTTATGAATATGCTGGGGTGTTTGGATGTACCATCGGAGGGAAGTTATATTTTAAATGGACAGGATGTATCCAAGCTTACTGATGATGAGCAATCGGATATAAGAAATAAGGAAATAGGCTTTGTATTTCAGGGCTTTAACCTAATTCCCGGTCTGACAGCCAAGGGAAATGTGGAATTGCCACTTTTATATCGGGGAGTAAGCCAGAGTGAGCGCACAGAGCTGGCAGAAAAGGCACTGACAATAGTAGGTCTTGGTAATAGAATGGAGCATAAGCCCTCAGAAATGTCGGGAGGGCAACAGCAACGAGTTGCCATAGCCAGAGCTATAGCACAGGCACCGCCTATAATTCTGGCAGATGAGCCTACCGGAAATTTGGACTCAGCTTCTGCCAAGGAAATAATGGGTATACTTAGACAGCTTCATGAGGAGGGCAGAACGGTTATACTAATTACCCATGATAATGAAATTGCAGAAAGTGCTAAAAGGATTATCAGAATAATAGATGGAAAAATTGTAGAGGATAGAATTAATACAAAGCTTAAGTAGTGAAAAAATAACTGTGCTGAATGTATATGGCTTAAATTCACAGAGAAGTTGTGTAAGAAAGTAATTATTTTTGTGTTGAATGTATATGGCTTAAATTTACATAGAAGTTGTGTAAGAAAATAATTATCTGTGCAGGAGAGACGCATAGATTATATGAAAAAGGAGAGGGTTAAGATGTTTTGGAAAAAGATTAAAATTGGAAAGCCTAAGAAAAAAACAGTAGTAATAACATTGGCTGGAGTACTGGTGGCATATTTGGTTATATCAGGTCTTGTAAATGCAAATAAGCCAATGAGCGTTAAGGTGGTGGAAATTGCCACAGGAGATATAAGCCAGTACATTGATAGCAGTGGAAGTGTGGAGTCAAAGGAGAACTATACATATTTTTCTGATTTCGATGGAAAGCTGGGAGAATTTAAGGTGTCCAAGGGGGATGCGGTAGAAAAAGGGGAATTACTCTTTGCATATGATGAAAAGGATTTGTCTGACAGAACAAAGCAGGCGGAGTATAAGCTTGCCGCCGTAAACGGAAGCTATGATAATCAGATGATGATTAATGCTGTAAATGGGGATAGGATGAAAGTGGCTGATTTAAGCCTTGGCATTGTGGAACAGCAGATTACAGACTGGACTGCTTTGGTTAATGATTTGGAATACAAAATATCAGAAAAGAAAGCCTCCCTTGCTCATGAGGGCTCATTGCTGCAAATATCCTTAGTGGATTGGTCTGATAAACCGGAGTCAGAGGAATATCAAAATTTGCAGAAGCTAATACAGCAAAACAGCTATGAACAGGGAAATAATAAGGATGTGCGTATATGGCAGGATGCATTGGAAAATGCCAGAGAGCAATTATCTGAATTTAAGGCTCTGAAATCAGAGATGAAAGGGCAGAAACAGAGTGGCGAGCTGGCAGTGCTTACTCCGGGTGGAAAGGCAGAACTTGTGGCAAATACGGAATTTTCAAAAATTGATGCAGAAAATACTTTAAGTGCCTGTAAAGCTGCCGAGGGTGGCATAGTAGCCGAATTTAACGGAATTGTAACAAGTGTGGATGCCATAGAGGGAAGTACGCTGTCTAAAGGAGCACAGATAATGACCCTGTCCAGCACAGATAATGTAGTGGTAAAAATCAGGCTTACAAAAAATGATTTAGAAAATATAAAGCAGGGACAAGCAGTTGACATAACAACAGGAGGCAGAAGCTATAAGGGCACTGTTTCCAAAGTAAATAAGATGGCGGAAAAAAACGAAAGTGGAGCAACTGTTGTGGGGGCTGAGGTTTTGATTGATAATTCGGATAATAATATTACTTTAGGTCTGGAAGCCAAGGTAAAAATACATGTGGGAGAGGCAAAGGATGTAGTGCTTGTGCCTAATGAGGTTATTAATTATGCTACGGAGGGTCCCTTTGTATATGTAGTAAGTGATGGGATTGTAGAAAAGATATTTATTGAAAAAGGAATGAGTAGTGACCTTTTTACAGAGGTAAAGAGCGGACTGTCAGCAGGGGATAGGGTCATTCGTGATGATAGCGGAAATATTACAGAGGGTATGAAAGTAAATGCCGTAGTAGGGCAGTAACGGAGATATTTATGACACAGATAAAAGAATATGTAAAAATTGCGATTATGAATATCAAGGCAAACAGAGGACGCTCCATACTTACGATGCTTGGGATTATTATAGGTATTTCCTCTGTTATAATGGTTATGTCCATAGGTACGGGAGTAAAAAACGGTATAAACAGTGAGCTGGACGGAATTGCAGGAGGTCAGATACAGGTTTATATAGACACAACCCGGAAGGACTCCACAGCCAGATTTACCTTGGAGGATGTGGATGCTATAGTGGAAAAGGTAGAGAATGTTAAGGGAGCTACGCCTGTTATGAACTCCTGGGGAACTGCCGAGGGACCCAAAGGGACGTCGGATATATTATTTTCAGGAGGCACAATAGGACTTCAATATGATGGCTCCACACCCATAGTTAAGGGCAGATATTTTACTCAGAATGAATATGATGCGGGGGAGCCTGTTTGTGTAATAAATGAAAGCAGCGCCAGACTGTTATTCGGAACAACAGATGTGGTGGGAATGACATTTGATGCAACCTCCTTTGGAATGACCCAGGAAATGAAGATTGTAGGTATAAGGGGGGATAGTCAGTCAAATATTGTTTCAATGCTTGGAGGTGGAGGCTATATAGAGGCTGCAACGCCTTTATCCGTATTGGTAAATAAGTATGGCTTTTTGGCAGATGAACTAAGCTCTATTCTGATTTTTGCAAATAAGGCAGAAAATTCCACACAGATTGCCAAGGATACCAAGACCTTGCTGGAAAACAGACACCATATAGCGGGGGAAAACCAAGTACTCTATCAAAGCTTCGCAGATATATCAAAGCAATATAACAGTATTTTAAATGCAATTACTTTATTTGTATCTTTGGTGGCGGCTATATCCCTGATGGTAGGTGGAATTGGTGTTATGAATATTATGCTGGTGTCAGTTACAGAGCGCACAAGAGAAATCGGAATAAGAAAGGCATTGGGAGCAAGGACAAAATCAATAATGTGGCAATTTCTTGCAGAAGCAGGAATAATCACTTTGATTGGTGGTATAATAGGAATAATAATTGGCATAGCCACTGCTCTTTTAATAGGGGGGATTATTAAAATGCCGGCATCAATAAGCTTATTTACGGTTTTTGTGGCATCAGTATTCTCCTGTGGTATTGGAGTATTTTTCGGAATATATCCTGCAAAAAAGGCAGCGCGCCTGAGTCCTATTGAAGCCCTGCGACATGAATAATCACATATATAAATGTATTTATAAAGGCAAAGGGTGGCAGCACTCTTTGCTTTTTGTAATATATGTCCTTATTATATGCAGAAGTTAAAATGTATAAAAGGTGTATAGCAAAAGGAATTATACAGAAAATACTGCATAAAAATAGATAATAATTGCATATTATACAATAAAACTGTATAATATGCGTTAAGCAAAAGGCTCTGTACTTAATATCTGTTATACCGAGCTTTCGAAGCCGCAGTTGCCGCAGGCAACGCCGGGTATTCGGTAGAATAGATATTAAGTCTGGAGGCAGGGGATAATTAGCCATAGTTGTCACAGGCAACGCTATGTATTCGGTAGAATAGATATTAAGTGAAGAAATGGAATTTACGGAGGTGCAGATGACATTGATACGCACAATGATGATAGAGGATTATGAAGAGGTTTCTGCTCTTTGGCATAGTATAAAGGGATTTGCCATACGAAGTCTGGATGACTCCAGAGAGGGGATTGAAAAATTTCTAAAGAGAAATCCTGCTACAAGCGTAGTTGCCATAGAGGATAATAGAATAGTTGGGGCGATTCTTTGCGGTCATGATGGACGAAGAGCCTGCTTTTATCATGTGTGTGTAGCACCGGATTACAGGCGTAAGGGTATTGGAGCGGATATGGTGGAGGCAGCACTGAAAGCACTAAAGGAGGAGGGAATAAGTAAGGTAAATCTCATAGCCTTTGCCACCAATGAGCTGGGTAATGCCTTTTGGCAGGAGCTGGGATGGACTAAGAGGGAGGACTTAAACTATTATGATTTTACCATTAACGAGGAAAATGGGATAAATTTTGTGTAAAGGTTTATAATAAATTTAGATAAAAGAGCGTTTATATAGATGAATGGAGGCTTAGCAGATGGAAATAATAAAGGGTGGCGTAACAGCGGCAAAGGGCTATAAGGCGGCAAGCTGTGAGGCAAATATCAAATATAAGAATAGAACAGATATGGCAATGCTGTACTGTGAAAGTGAAGCAGAATGTGCAGGGGTATTTACTACAAATGTGGTAAAGGCAGCCTGCGTGCAGTGGGATATGGAGCTGGCATATTCAGGCAGACCCATGCAGGCAGTAGTTATAAACTCAGGTATTGCAAACGCCTGTACCGGAAAAGAGGGCTTTGATGCCTGTAAAGCAACAGCAAAAGCCGTTGAAGCAGAATTGGGAGTTCCATATAATTCGGTAGCAGTAGCATCTACAGGTGTAATAGGTATGCAGCTTCCGGTGGAAAAGCTGGAAATGGGAGTAAAAAAAATGGCGCCTGTTTTGTCAGATACTCTGGAGGCAGGGGAGGCAGCATCTAAGGCTATTATGACTACGGATACAATAAATAAGGAAATTGCTGTTTCCTTTGAGGCTGATGGCAAGGAAGTAATATTGGGAGGAATGAGCAAGGGTTCGGGAATGATACATCCCAATATGTGCACAATGCTGGCATTTCTTACAACTGACATTGCCATTGAAAAGCGGCTTTTGCAGGAAGCCCTAAGGGAGGTTAATGCAGACACTTTTAATATGATTACTGTTGATGGGGATACTTCAACCAATGATACTCTTATGATTATGGCTAATGGATTAGCCGGAAATATTAAGATTACAGAGAAAAATGAGGCTTATAATAGTTTTAAAAATGCCTTATTCTTTGTATGCAGATTTCTTGCAAGAAAAATGGCAGGGGATGGAGAGGGAGCAACTAAGCTTTTCGAGGCAAAGGTAGTAAATGCTAAGAATAAAGAAGATGCAAAGCTTATGGCACGTTCCATTGTAGGCTCAAACTTAAGCAAGGCGGCAATATATGGCAAAGATGCAAATTTTGGAAGATTTCTATGTGCTATGGGCTATTCAGGAGCGGAATTTGACCAAAATAATGTAGAATTGTTCTTTGAAAGTAAGGCGGGTAAGCTACAGGTATTTGACCATGGTGTACCTATTGTATTTGATGAGGCTGAGGCAGTGAAGATTATGTCAGAGGAGGAAGTGACCGTACTAGTCAATATAAATGAGGGAGCAGCAGAGGCTACTGCCTGGGGATGTGACCTAACCTATGATTATGTAAAAATAAATGCGGATTACAGAAGCTGATAAATACGCTTAAGCAAGCACTGACGAAATTAATGTTAAAATATTGGGATAAAGGCTGAAGTCAATTAATTCACTCAAGGTTATATTGGCGCAGAAAAGGAGAAATTATGGAAAACAGAGAAATGGATGAAGTATTAAAAAAGGCGGAGGTCCTAATAGAGGCTCTTCCTTTTATACAGCAGTTTAATAGAAAAATCATCGTAGTTAAATACGGCGGTTCGGCAATGAGCAATGAAGAATTACAAAGAAATGTAATTAAGGATGTAACCCTCCTAAAGCTGGTAGGCTTTAAACCCATAATTGTGCATGGTGGCGGAAAGGCAATCAATAAATGGGTGGAAATGTCGGGGAAAGAGCCTAATTTTGTAAATGGTCTCAGAGTGACTGATGCAGATACTATGGAAATAGCGGAAATGGTACTGGGAAGAGTGGGAAAACAGCTTGTAGCCATGGTGGAAGAGCTGGGAGTAAGAGCTGTCAGCATTTCGGGCAAGGATGGCGGACTATTAAAATGTGATAAAAAATACAGTGACGGACAGGATATTGGATTTGTAGGCAATATTACCGATGTGGACCCTAAGATAATCTATGATTTACTGGATAATGATTTTTTACCCATAATAGCTCCTATAGGCTTGGATAATGAATACAATACCTATAATATAAATGCAGATGATGCAGCCTGTGCCATTGCAAAGGCAGTGGGTGCAAATAAGCTGGTATTTTTAACAGATACAGAGGGACTTTACAGGGATTTCAATGATAAATCTTCCTTTATTTCCCGAATTTCCTCTGAAGAGGCTGATAAGCTTATAGAGGACGGGCTTATTGGCGGAGGTATGCTTCCTAAGCTTAGCAACTGTACTTCAGCGGTTAAAAACGGTGTTTCAAGAGTACATATTTTAGATGGAAGAATACCTCATAGTATGTTACTTGAGATTTTTACAAATAATGGTATTGGAACAGCAATTATTGATGATTAAGGAATGAATATGAACGATATAATAAATTTGGCAGAAGAAAATATACTTCATACCTATAACAGATATCAAATAGTTATTGACAAAGGAGAGGGGGTATATCTCTATGATGCGAACGGAAAGAAATATCTTGATTTCTTTTCGGGAATAGGTGTGTACGCTCTGGGTTATGGGGATAAGGAGTTTAATAATGCATTAAAGGAACAGATTGATAAGATAATGCATATTTCCAACCTGTTTTATAATGAACCTGCGGCTATGGCGGCGAAGAAACTTGTAAATATTTCGGGCATGGATAAGGTGTTTTTTACAAATTCCGGTGCGGAAGCTATTGAGGGAGCGTTGAAAACAGCAATTAAATATGCATATTTAAAGGATGGAGGGAATAAAAAGACCTTTGAATTTATTGCGCTAAATCATTCATTTCACGGAAGGACCTGCGGAGCCTTGGCAGTAACAGGTAAGGAAGCCTATAGAGAACCCTTTTCTTCCATTATATTTGATGTGAAATTTGCCGAAATGAATGACCTGCAATCGGTTGAAAATTTGATTAATAACAATACCTGCGGAATACTTTTAGAAACGGTTCAGGGCGAGGGAGGTCTGTATCCGGCAACAAAGGAATTTATTGAGGGAGTATATAACCTTTGCAAAGAACGGGATGTGCTGTTAATATTGGATGAGGTACAATGTGGTATGGGACGTACCGGCTCATATTTTGCGTGGCAGCAGACAGATGTCAAACCTGATATAATGACTACGGCAAAAGCCCTGGGAAACGGCGTGGCTGTGGGAGCATTTTTGATGAATGAAAAGGTGGCTGCCTCATCTCTTAAAGCCGGCGACCATGGAACCACTTATGGTGGCAATCCTTTTGCCTGTCAGGCAGTAAGTACAGTTCTTGATATTTTTGAAAAAAGAAATATTATAGGACATGTTAAGGAGCTTACACCATATTTGGAGGCAAGACTTGATGAACTTGTTAAAAAATATGACTGTGTGCTTTCAAGGCGTGGAAAAGGCTTTATGCAGGGCTTGGAGCTGTCGGTATCCCCGGCGGAGGTGGTTAAGGAGGGACTTGATCAGGGAATATTTATGCTGACTGCGGGCACTAATGTGCTGCGTTTGCTTCCGCCTTTGATAATTGAAAAAAAACATATTGATGAAATGTATTGTATACTGGATAATATATTTGCCGATATGGAAAAAAATAAAGATTAGGAAATTTAATTTTAGATGAAAGAAAGTACAAGAATTGTATCAGCGATAATATGTATTGCCCTGGTGGTATTTACAATTTTTGCAGGAAAAAATGGGGTTTTAGGGGAGGAACAGGTACAGGTACAGGCAGATAAGGACTCTCTTATTATTTGGTATACAGATGATACCTTAACCGACTATTTAAGCGCAATGGCGGTAGAATATAATGAGGTCTATGGAGTACGTGTAATACCAAAGCTAAAGGCCGGTGGAGATTATGTGGAGTCTGTCTATAGGGCATCCATAGATAATAATGGTGCTCCTGATTTATATTTACTGGGTAGTGATGTGCTGGAAAAGGCATATATGTCAGGCTGTGCTGTGGAAATCCAAAATGTGGGGGATGCAGTAAGTCCGGATACATTTCCCAAAGCTGCTTTAAATGCAGTTACTTATCATGACAAGCTGGTGGCATATCCCTATTATTTTGAGACAACTGCACTTTTATATAACAAAACCTATTTAAAGGAGATGGCAACCAATCTGGTGTTGGCAGAAAACTCGGAAATTCCTGAAAATTCAGGAGAGGATATTGATATCTCAGAGCTTGATACAGATTTATCGGAAGAAGAGCTGGAAGTACTTATTGAAGCAAAGGTGGAGGAATTTATACCTAAAAACTTTGAGCAGCTCCTTAATTTAGCAGATAAGATTGATGCTCCGGAAGGAGTTGAGACTATTTTTAAATGGGATGTAAGGAGTATTTTTCACAACTATTTCTTTGTAGGTGGCTATGTGGACATAGGTGGTGTAAACGGAGATGACGAAACTGTTATGGATTTATACAATGCCAATGCAGTAACCGCGCTTCAGGTATTCCAGGATATGAACCAATTCTTCTCCTTTGAGTCCTCGGATGTTACCTATAAACAGGTGCTAGAGGAGTTTATACAGGGTAAGCTTATTTATGCAACAGTGACTACAGATGCTCTAAAAGCACTTAGCAAAGCAGTTTCCGAGGGAGAATTTACCAGCGAATACGGCTTTGCGATGATTCCTGATTTGACAGAGGATATGATTACACGAAGCCTTTCGGAGACTAATTCCATTGTAATAAATGGTTACAGTGATAAAAAAGGCAGAGCCAATGCCTTTGCACAGTTTCTGTGTTTAGGACATGGGGCAGAGCTCTATGAAAAAACAGGTAAAATGCCTGCAAGAAGCGGGATCATTGAAGCAGGTTCTCCGGAATATGCTTTTGTGGAAGAGTATACATACTCTACTCCCATGCCGAAACTGATGGAGACATCAAATTATTGGCTTTTAATGGAAAGTACCTTTGCTGATGTATGGGCAGGAAAGGACGCTTCTTTAGGACTTAAGGAGCTTTCAGAGCAAATAAAGCTACAGATTACGGGAGAAGAGGTTGTAGAGGAATATATAAATCCTGTAAATGAAAAGGAAATCATAGAATATCTGGATGAGGAAGCATTGAGAGAGGAAGCCTTGCAGGAATAAAAGCTTGCAGGAATAAAAATAAATCTGCTTGCAATTAACACGCAAATGGTATAAAATAAAATCATCATCTGCAGGGACTTAGGGTGTTACTAAGGAGAAGATGATGAAAAATATAAAAAATACTATAGTGGATTTAATAAAGCAATATAAAAACAGCCTTGTGAAATTCACAGGGCTCTTTATGTTGATGGGAATGCTTGTTGCTTTGACTTCCTGTAAAGAAAAAGAGGTATTATATATCTCAGGGGAAAAGTCAGGTTTATATGATGGTGCGGAAAGCGAACTTGCTGCAATAGGCCTAAATGACTTAAGTGGTCAATCAAATTCAGGAGTATATTTGGATGGAGAATTGAATACAGAGCAGGCCAATGGCAGGGCTACAGAAGAGGTTGACAGAATAGCCATAGAAGAGGCTGACAGCATATCCACAGAAAAGGCTGATAATATGGCCATAGATAAGGAAATTAATAATCTCACAGAAAATATTGTAGTATATATATGTGGTGCGGTAGTAAATCCCGGTGTGTATACATTAGAAACGGGTAGCAGAGTGGCAGACGGTATTGAGGCAGCAGGCGGTTTGACAGAAAATGCTCAGGCAGAAATATTAAACCTTGCCAAATGCTTAAGGGATGAATACAGAGTCTATATTCCTACTACAGACGAAGTCAAAAACGGAAATTTATTTGATGAAAGCTTTGCAGATGGCTATATTAGTGGTGGAGAAAATGCCGATAATTTTCCGGATACAAACAACACATTCGGTATAAAGAATAATTCCAATAATAATACTAAAAAGGGTATCAATATAAATATAGCTACTATGAATGAGCTTATGACACTTACAGGAATAGGGGAGAATAAAGCAAGAAATATTATTGAGTATAGGCAGAAAAATGGGAATTTTAAAGATATATATGAGATAATGAAAGTTCATGGTATAAAGGAAAGTAGTTTTAACAAGATAAAGGATGAAATAATCGTAGAATGAGCAGAATTTTAGTAGTTGATGATGAAAAACTGATAGTGAAAGGGTTGAAGTTTAGCTTGGAGCAGGAGGGTGCACAGGTAGAATGTGCATATGACGGAGAAGAGGCTGTAGAAAAGGCTAAGAGCCAGCCTTTTGATGCTATTTTACTGGATGTGATGCTACCTAAATATGATGGATTTGAAGTTTGCAGACAAATAAGAGAGTTTTCAGATGTACCGATAATAATGCTTACAGCCAAAGGCGATGATATGGATAAAATCTTAGGGCTTGAATATGGTGCTGATGATTATATTACAAAGCCCTTTAATATTTTAGAGGTAAAGGCAAGAATTAAAGCTATTTTAAGGCGTACCTCCGTGTCTCGAAGAAATGACAGGGAAGAGGAAATCATTACCTGTGGCGACCTTATTATGGAAAATGAAAACAGGCGGGTGCAGATTTCGGGGAGGGATGTGCGGCTTACCTCCAAGGAATTTGATATACTTAAATTACTGCTTAATAATCCGGGTAAAATATATAGCAGAGATGATTTGCTAAAGAATATATGGGGAAGTGGCTCCCCTGCCGATGCCAGAACTGTTGATGTACATGTAAGACGTTTACGTGAAAAAATTGAAATCAATCCCAGTGAGCCCATGTATGTATTTACAAAATGGGGTTCAGGGTACTACCATAAAAAATGATAAAACCAATCTTAAAAGACATAGCATATATCCGAAGCTTTAGAGCAAGAATTTTTCTTGTTCTAATGGTGGTGGGTATTATTTCAAGTCTGGGTGTGCATTATGCTATTTTGTCTAATTACGAAGCCAGAGCAATATATGTCAGGGAGTCGGAAGTACAAAATCAGCTTAAAATCATTGCAAACCATCTGATTACCTATAATTATTTGCAGGACCCCTCAAGTGAGGTGGTAAATGCAGAGCTGGAGCAGCTTTCCAGTCTTTATGATGGAAGAGTGCTTATTATAGGTGGAAATTTCAAGGTAATAAAGGACACATATGGAATAAGTATGGGCAAAAATATTATCTCGAAGGAGGTAATAAAGAGCTTTAAGGGAGAAAGCAGTTCTAACTATGACAGGGAGAATGGCTTTATTGAAATGACTATTCCCATAACGGAGGTTATAAAGGAAAGCGGAGGATATACGGCAGAAAATCAAACCAGAGTTCGTGGAGTTATGTTAACCAGCGTATCCACTGATACAATTGCCATGACTCTTCGCATATTAAGTCGTAAAGCCTGGATAATAGAGGGGATTATTGTGGTACTTATTCTTGCAATGTCCATGTTTTTTTCGGGCTTTTTGACCCGCCCATTTAATAAAGTTACAGATGCCATAAATGATGTGGGAGCTGGATTTAGTGATGGTGCCCTGTCGGTGCCTGATTATACAGAGACAAAGCATATTGTAGAAGCATTTAACAGTGTGCTGTCGCGAATGAGGGTACTGGACGAGTCCCGTCAGGAATTTGTTTCAAATGTATCCCATGAGCTAAAGACCCCTATGACATCTATGAAGCTGCTTGCCGAGTCTCTTGTATCCCAGGAAGAGGTGCCAAGTGAGCTTTACAGAGAGTTTATGGAGGATATAGTAGGAGAAATTGACAGAGAAGATAAAATTATTAATGATTTGTTGGAACTTGTAAAGCTGGATAAAAAGAATGCCGAGCTTTCTATTGAGGACATAAATATTAACCATATGCTGGAGCTTATTTTAAAGAGACTGAAGCCCATTGCCGGTAAGGCCAGTGTAAATATGGTGTTTGAAAGCACCAGGACGGTAAATGCCCAGGTAGATGATGTGAAGCTTACTCTGGCTATTACAAATTTTATTGAAAATGCAATTAAATATAATAAGAAAAATGGTATTGTAAGGGTATCGCTGGATAGTGACCACCAGAATTTTATAATTACAGTAGCGGATACCGGAATAGGTATTCCTGAGGAGGCATTTGACCATATATTTGAAAGATTTTACAGAGTGGATAAATCACATTCACGGGAGATTGGTGGTACAGGACTGGGACTTGCGCTGGCAAGAAATATTGTGTTGATGCATAGAGGTACTATAAAAACGGATAGTACCTTGGGAGAGGGTACTACATTTACAATATCTATTCCAATAATATATAGAGGTATAAATTAGCTAGAGGTAAAATTAGTATGAAAAAAATAAGAGCTATTCTTTTGTTGCTTATTTTTACTACAATAGTCGGATGCGGAAAAAATAAGCTGAAAGAGGGCGAACGGGAATATAGTATTTATTGTCTGGCAAGGGACGAGAATAGTCTTAATAGCTACCTATGGAAATCTGATAAAAAGGACAAACTGGAGCTTGTAAACAGTATGCTTGAGGAAATGGCACTACAGCCGGATGATGTCCAAAACAGGGAAGCTATAAAGGGCTTTATCATAGAAAATACAGATATAATAGATAATCAGCTTATACTTGGAGTAAGTAAGGAGTATAAGGCGCAATCGCCTACCGTAGAGATATTAGTCAGAGGGGCAATAGTGCGCACGCTATGTCAAATTGAGGGAATAGACAGTGTTTCTATCAGATGCGACGGGGAGGATTTAAAGGATGCCCTGGGGCTGCCTGTGGGTGCTATGGACGACAAGCAGTTTGTGGACAATAAGGGCAATGAAATAAACTCCTACGAGCGGGTAGAGCTGGTACTTTATTTTGCAACTACTGATGGGCAGAAGCTGTCAAAGGTATTTCGCAGCACCGAATATAACAGCAATATTTCTACAGAAAAGCTGGTGGTGGAGCAGATTATTGCGGGACCTATGGGGAATGTGGAGGCAAAGGCCACAGTAAATTCACAGACTGAAATAATAAATGTTACAGTAAAGGATGGCATATGCTATGTAAATTTGGATAATAATTTCTTGTCCACCCCGGAGGGTATATCAACCAATGTAACAATCTATTCAATTGTAAATTCCCTTTGCGAACTGACGGGTGTAAATAAGGTGCAGTTTAGCATAGACGGAAATACTGAGGTCAGTATTGATAATATAAGCCTCGAAAATATGTTTGAAAGAAAGCTGGAGCTGGTGGATTAAAATTCTTACAATCTAAACTATGAAGAAAATATTTAATAATTGTATCAGAGCGGTAAAAATCAGACCGCTCTGTGCTATCTGTATATTTATTATCATATCTGCGTTAATTCTTGAAAAAAATCCTATAAAAAATGAAAAACAAATAATATATCAGCCTGACGCCAATAATATTTTTACTTTGGCACAGATTAAGGAATGGGATAATGTAACACTTGTAGGTAAGGTTTCGGCTATGGACCGGGATAATCTCTGCGTTGTATTAAAAGCTGTGGAGACAAGAGATGGGGAAATGCTTACCCTGCCATATCAAAGCATAAGTGTATATTTATCTGATAGTTATGAAATTTATATGGGACAGCGTATACGCGTAAAGGGCAGGCTTGTATATCATAAAAGGGCTACAAACCCCGGAGAATTTAGTCGTTATGAATATAACAGGGCAAGGGGAAATCTCTTTAAGCTATATGAAGCCGAGGTGGAAAAGACAGGTAGGGATTATGCTGTAATAAGGCAAAGGCTATATGAAGTGCGATGTCTTGGCGAGAAGCGCATAGAAGAGAAATTAAGTCCCGAAAACGCAGGCATTATTAAAGCAATGCTTTTTGGCAACAAAGGGGATATTGATGTTTATACTAAAGAACTTTTTCAAAAAAGCGGTGTGGCACATATATTGGCTATATCAGGATTACATATATCCTTTTTGGCCATGGGACTATTTAAACTTTTGCGACGTATGGGGCTGGGAATAGTCGGTTCTGTTACAGTTAGTGAGTTTGCCTTAATCCTGTATGGAATAATGATTGGATTTTCCGTTTCATCTTTTAGAGCAATAGTAATGTTTTCCTTATATTTGTTTGGCAAAGTAATATTTAGATCCTATGATATACTGACATCCCTGTCATTTGCTTTATCCATATTGATTTTATTTAATCCATCCATAATCAGGGATGTGGGATTACAGCTATCCTTTGGAGCAGTACTGGGAGTAGGATATTTCTACAATTCATATATTAAAAAAGTATATAAGCCGCCTAAGGTTTTAAGCCCCTTATTCATATCTCTGTTTGTATTCCTATCTACACTTCCCATAATTATAAGCTCATATTATGAAGCTAATTTCTATAGCATATTTTTAAATCTATTAATAATTCCTTTAATGTCAATTCTTTTAGTATCAGCAATTTTAGTTTTAACGCCCCTGTCCGTTTTGGGAGTTCCCGTAGCAGAGTCTATACTTTGGATTTATAGAGTGGGCTGTGAAGTATTCGATAGCCTGGGAGCGGGCAGGTATAACATAGGAGGTCAGGGTGTAATACATATAATAGCTTATTATAGTTTGATTATCTTGGCTGTAAATATGACGCCTCCGTATACTAAAGAAAAATCAGCAGATTATAAAAGCGGCGGTAAGCAAGCTTTTAAAGGCACCCAAATTTGGAATATACTATGTTCATTTTTATTTGTATTTTTAGCCATCCTGATTTTAATAATCCATATTCCGGGAAATTTGCATATATGGATGCTGGATGTGGGGCAGGGGGATGGTATGGTAATCAGAAATAAAAATGGAAGTGTATATATGATTGACGGAGGAAGTCTGAGTAAAAAGGAGGTAGGAAAATATTGTATTATTCCTATGCTAAAATACTATGGTATTAATGAGATGGAAGCAGTTTTTCTTACCCATCCCGATGCCGACCATATGAATGGAATTGAAGAGCTTATAGAAAAGCAGGCAAGGGAACATATAAAAATAAGAAAAATCTATGTTTTTAAAGGCTTTATGGAGGAGGATGGTTTTTCGGAAATTTTTAATAAAGCGTATGCGACAGGGATAGAGGTTATAGGAATATCCGGAGGGGATATTATTTGCAATGGGAATTTAAGAATAGAGGTTTTACACCCCGCCATAGGCTTTAGCACTTACAGTGGAAATGATGCGTCTCTAGTAATGGATATAGGTTATAAGGACTTTCATTTGCTGACAACGGGGGATGTGGAGGCTGTGGGAGAAAAAGCTGTAACTGATGAATATGGGAATAAATCAAATGCAATGACGACTTATAAAGTTGAATACCTGGAACCTGATAAATCTGGTATAAAAACGAAAATTCCAAGTCGGTGTGGCGTTAACTTCGATATTTTAAAAGTAGCCCATCATGGCTCAAAATCTTCTACCGGTGAAGAATTTATAGAATGGGCAAAACCTGATGTAGCACTTGTTTCAGTAGGTAAAAATAATTATGGGCACCCATCATTACCGGTATTGGAACGATTGCAGGCATATGATTGTACTATCCTAAGAACAGATGAGGTTGGCTGTATAGAAATTATAGTGGATAGAAGAGGCTATAGGTGTAAAGGCTTTGTAAAACAGTGAGAGGTAGTGTAGTAACAATGTTTTTTTCTGCGGTAAGTTTTTTTCTACGGTAAGTTTTTCTCTACGTTTTTCTCTACCACCAAAATCTTGCTTTGCACTTTAATCAAATGCTATAATAAAACCGTTCGCCAATTATTCCATAAATGGAGTGAGCTGTGGACATTGTAACAGTAAAAGCTGGAAGCAGTGAAATGATTAAATTTTGGAGGAAATGAACATGAAGCCTGTGAAAGAGGGTAAGGTACGCGAGATTTATGACAATGGTAATAATCTGATTATGGTGGCAACGGACAGAATAAGCTGCTTTGATGTGATTTTAAATAATGAGGTCACAAAAAAAGGCACTGTGCTTACTCAGATGAGCAAGTTTTGGTTTGACTATACCTCGGATATTCTGCCAAATCATATGCTTTCAGTGGATGTAAATGATATGCCGGAATTTTTTAGACAGCCTAAATTTGACGGTAACAGTATGATGTGCAAAAAACTGGATATGCTGCCTGTGGAATGTATAGTGCGTGGATATATTACAGGTTCGGGCTGGGAAAGCTATAAAAAGGATGGCACAGTGTGCGGAATTAAACTGCCTGAGGGACTTAAAGAGGCGGACAGATTGCCGGAGCCTATTTATACTCCATCTACAAAGGCTGAAATTGGCGACCATGATGAGAATATATCCTATGAGCAGAGCGTGGAATATCTGGAAAAGAGATTTCCGGGTAAAGGCGAGGAGTATGCGGCAAAGCTTCGCGACTATACCATAGCTCTTTATAAAAAATGTGCCGAATATGCGCTTGAAAAAGGTATAATAATTGCGGATACAAAGTTTGAGTTTGGATTGGATGAAGAGGGAAATATTGTAATAGGAGATGAAATGCTTACTCCTGACAGCTCACGCTTCTGGCCTGCAGATATTTATGAGCCGGGCCACGGTCAGCCATCCTTTGATAAACAGTTTGCAAGAGACTGGCTCAAGGCAAATGAGGGACATAACTGGACACTTCCACAGGAAATTGTAGATAAAACTATTGCAATTTATTTGCAGGGATATGAATTGCTTACAGGTAAAGCACTTTAGGCGGGATATATGCGGATTAATCTGTATAAAATTAAAAAATCAGCCCTTTTTATAGTGTTGACTATAGCAGTCATTGCAATGACAGGCTGTTCAAAACTTAAAGACGAGAGCACAAAAATTGTACTTACAACCGGCTTTGCCAGGGATGAAGTCTTTAAAATAGGGGATATTACCTGTACATTGCCTGAAATAATGGTTTATCTTACAAATATGCAAAATCAGTATGAAGAGGTATATGGAAGCGATATTTGGAACACAAATATTGACGGTATTTCCTTAGAGGAAAATGTAAAGGATATGGCTCTATCCCAGATTGCTCAGGTAAAGGCCATTAATTTACTGGCCAGAGAATATGATGTGAAGCCAAATGAGAGTAAGCTATCCGAGATTTCAGAGGCGACCGATGCTTATTACACCTCTTTGAACAGCAAAGAAATTGAGACTATGAGAATTGACAGAGATGTCATTTATAATCTCTATTATGAATATGCAATATCCGAGCTATTATACAATGAGATAATCAAGGATGTTCATCCTGAAATAAGTGATGATGAAGCCCGTACTATAACTGTTGAGCATATTCTTATTAAAACCTATACTCTGGATGAAAATAAGAACAGGCATGAGCTTACCCAATATGCAAGGGAGCTTGCATATGAAAAAGCTAAAGAAGCCTTAAATCGTGCCAAAGCAGGGGAGGACTTCGGTCAGCTTGTATCAGAATACAGTGAGGATAGCGTATCTGCCTATTCCTTTGGAAAAGGGGAAATGGATGCTGCATTTGAGTATGCGGCCTTTAATCTTGGAACGGATGAAATTTCTGATATTGTGGAAACAGAGTATGGATATCATATAATTAAATGTATCAGCACCTTTAATCGTGAAGAAACAGAGTCAAATAAAATAAAGATTTTGGAGAAACGTAGAGAAGAGGCATTTTTAGAAAGGTATAATGATTTTGCAGCTACAGTTACTAAAAATCTTAATGAAGAGCTGTGGGAGAATGTGTCGTTTATTTATGACGAAGATGTCACTACCGATGATTTTTTTAAGATATTTGATGAATATGTGACTGATAAATAGGTAGTTTATAAAAGTTTAATAATTGTAGAAAGCCTGAATTTATAAGGCTTAACAAAGAATGATTAGCACTCTTGGCAAAAGAGTGCTAATTTTGTATTGACTTTATTTATCTTCGGTCTTAAACTTTCTATTTAGATGGTAAAATCAGATAGTAAAAAACATCAATGCGATAGGTACGAGTAGTATACGCTGTGTCGCAGGGATGATATAAATATACAACAGGAGGCGATTTATATGGCAGAGAAGCATGGCAGTCTTTCCATAAGCAGCGACAATATTTTCCCGATTATTAAAAAGTGGATGTATTCAGACCACGATATTTTTTACAGGGAGCTTATTTCCAATGGCTGTGACGCAATCACAAAATTAAAGAAACTGGATATGATGGGAGAATACTCTCTTCCAAAGGATTACAAACCCAATATTCAGGTTATTTGCAATCCTGAAAATAAAACCTTGAAGTTCATAGACAATGGTTTGGGTATGACCGCAGATGAGGTAGAAGAGTATATTAATCAGATTGCATTTTCAGGAGCAACTGATTTTATTGAAAAATACAAGGATAAGGCAAATGACGACCAGATTATAGGTCACTTTGGATTAGGCTTTTATTCAGCCTTTATGGTAGCAGATGAGGTACATATTGATACACTTTCGTATAAAGAGGAGGCAACTCCTGTGCATTGGGAGTGTGACGGTGGTACTGAATTTTCTATGAAAGACGGAGAGAGAACTCAGGTAGGTACTGAGATTACATTATTTATTAATGAGGATGTACTGGAGTTCTGCAATATCTATAAGGCAAGAGAGGTTATTAAGAAATACTGTTCCTTTATGCCTGTAGAAATTTACTTAAGCAAATTCAATACTGATGAAACCCAGACTATTGATAAGGGAGAGGAGCTTCCTACAGATGAAATAGTGGAAACAATAGTTCCCAAGGAGGAGGATAAGGATAAGACAATCCGTCTTAAGATTAAAAAGCGTCCTGAGCTGTTAAATGAAACCCATCCTCTTTGGACAAAGCATCCAAATGATTGTACCAAAGAAGAGTATATAGATTTTTACAGAAAAGTCTTTATGGATTATAAGGAGCCTCTTTTCTGGATACACTTAAATATGGACTATCCTTTTAATTTAAAGGGTATTTTATATTTCCCCAAGATAAATACTGAGTATGAGTCTATTGAGGGAACAATTAAGCTTTATAATAATCAGGTATTTATTGCGGATAATATTAAGGAAGTAATACCGGAGTTTCTAATGCTTTTAAAGGGTGTTATCGACTGTCCTGATTTACCTCTTAATGTGTCACGTTCGGCATTGCAGAATGACGGCTTTGTCAATAGAATTTCAGAATACATTACCAAGAAAGTGGCTGATAAGCTGGCAGGTATGTGCAAGACTGAAAAAGAGGAGTATGAGAAATACTGGGATGATATCAGTCCATTCATTAAGTTTGGTTGCTTAAAGGATGATAAGTTCTGTGAGAAAATGACAGATTATATTCTGTTTAAAAATCTTGATGGAAAATATATGACATTGCCTGAGTGCCTGGAAGTTAAGCCTATTGACGTAGATGAAGAAAATGAGGACAATCAATCTGAAGCTTCTGAAAATACGGATGCTGCAGCAGATGAAGCCGAGGCTACAGAAGAGACTAAGGAAAAGATTATTTACTATGTTACTGATGAGCAACAGCAGAGCCAGTATATAGCAATGTTCAAAAAGGCAAAAAAGGACGCGGTAATTCTCACACATAATATTGACCAGCCTTTTGTATCTCAGCTTGAGAGCAAGAATGAGGGCGTTAAATTTATGAGAATTGACGCTGACCTTACAGATGACTTTGCTTCAAAGACCAGCAAAAAGGAGCAGGAAGAAATCGAAAAGGCATTGGAAGGAGTTTCTAAGCTATTCAAAAAAGCCATTAAGAAAGAAAAGATTAATGTGCAGATTAAGAAGCTAAAGAATAAAAAGATAGCTTCTATGATTACTCTTTCCGAGGACTCACGCCGTATGCAGGATATGATGAAGATGTATGGCATGGCAGGTATGGGCATGGGAGATATGGGTAAGGACGGAGAGACATTGGTGCTTAATTATAATCATCCTCTTGTAAAAACCATTGCCGAGGATAATGACAGAAAAAATGCTGTGGTTATCTGTGAGCAGCTTTATGACCTGGCAAGATTACAGCATGCACCGCTACAGCCGGAGGAAATGAGTAAATTTATTGAAAGAAGTAATGATTTACTGGAGCTTTTGGCAGAAAAATAAACAATAATAGTGTTACAAAAAACAGGCGAGGACTTACATCCCCGCTTGTTTTTTGCGTATAGAAAAGAATTAATATATCCTCCCAGCCCCACCTTGCTATCTTTATTTTTGATGCATTTTAAGATATACTAAGCGTGGGTATTTATACTCTAAAACATCTAAGGAGAAGTATTGTGGAACTCCGTAATAAGAGAGGCAATCTGGTATTTTCAACAGAAAAAATAGAAATGACCCTAAGACCTAATAAGGTTTTTGAGGGATATTTTGAAATTGAAGAGGAGCATGGGGAATTTGTGGAGGGATATGTATATTCTTCCTCTGTTCGTATGTCTGTAATGGAAGAAAATTTCTACGGAGCACGGATTGCCATAAAATATAAATTCAATTCTGAGGGAATGAGACAGGGAGATGCAGTCAGAGGAGAATTTATTATTGTATCAAATGCAGGAGAATATTTAATTCCTTATACCATAATGGTGGGGGTCACTGCAATAGACACTTCCTTAGGAGCTATAAAAAATCTGTTTCATTTCACAAATCTTGCCAAAACAAATTGGGAGGAGGCAGTACAGGTATTTAACAGCGATGATTTTGAAGAGCTGCTTGTAGGAAATGATGCAAAATTTCTTCCACTATACAGGGGACTTTCTGTTAGAGGAAATAAAAATTATAATCTGGAAGAATTTTTAATCGGAATACATAAAAAGCAGGCGGTGGAATATTCTATTGATAAAAAGAATATTCATTTGGCGGATATAAACGGAAAGCAAAAGCTGCAGATTAGAATAGAGAAAAAGGGCTGGGGATATACCGGCATTGCTCTAAAGGCTGATGGAGATTTTATAGAGCTTAAAAATAACCGTATTGAAAATAACAATTTTGAAAGTAATATATATGATTTAGAGTTTTATATTGATGAGGAGAAGCTACACAAGGGCAAGAATTTAGGGCGAATTACCTTTAAAAGTCTGTATGATACCTTTTATACGGATATTACAGTGTCCAATGTGGATTTAACCGCACGTGCGGTAAATGCAGGAAAGAAGAAAAACGTGTGTTTCCTTTTGGTGCGCCATTATATAGATTATGTTACCGGAAAGATAAATCGCGAAAAGTGGATTAGCATTGCTGAAGAGCTTCTAAGCAATAAAGCCTTTGCATACGGAAGCGATATTGAAAATAATCTATACAGAACCCATTTGCTCCTTATTCAGGAACGATATAATGAGGCAAAATGGATTTTAGATAAAAAAATTGCAGACATAATAGAAAAGGAAGCCACGGAGCTATATTGCTACTATATTTATCTGACAGCCCTGTATAATGCGGATGAGTATTATATGAGAGAGGCTGCGGATAGAATAAAGAATATTTATGAGCGAGAGCCTGATAATTGGAAAGTAGCCTGGGTGCTACTTAATATTTCTGAAGAATTCAAGAAAAATCCTGCCAGAATGTATGCTTTTGGAATAAGGCAGATAAAGCTGGGAAGCAATAGTCCCTTAATATATGTAGAGCTTATAAGACTGTTAAATAAAATTCCCACGCTCTTGGTGCACTTTGATGATGAAGAGATAAAGCTGTTGCTATTTGCGTCAAGGCATCGACTGATTGAGGATACTCTCAGAGGTCAGATTGCATACCATGGTGGCAGAAAGAAAGAATATGATGCTGTCACATATAGGATTTTATGCAGCCTTTATGAAGCAAAGCCCTCGGATGATGTACTTTTTGCCATATGCTCCCAGCTTATGAAAGGCGGCCTTGTTGGCAAAAAGCATTTTAAATGGTATGAGATGGGAGTTTCAAAGAACTTCTCAATTACCAATCTCTATGAGAGCTATATGCTTTCTTTAGACACCTCAAAGGAATGTGAGATACCCAAAGAAGTGCTTATGTACTTTTCCTATGCCATGGGCAATGGAATACCTGCTTCCAAAATAGCCTTTTTATATTCCTATGTGGTAAAGAACAGGGATAATATGCCTGAAATATATGCTCTTTACTTAGGTAATATTGAACGTTTTACTGTAAAACAGCTCTATGGTGGCAGAATAAACAGGGATATGGCATATCTTTATAGTGAGATTTTGCTTAAAAATATGGATACACCCGATAATTTACGTCAGTTTGCAAAGCTTATGCTGGTGCATGGCATCAATGTTAGTGACCCCAGCATTGTAAATGTGATAATGGTGGATTTCAGACTGAAGCAGGAATTAGTTTGTCCCGTGAAAAACGGTATGGCTTATGTACCTGTTTTCGGCACAGATTATGCCATCTTTTTAGAGGATAGCATTGGAAATCGCTTTTATGAGACAAAGGAATATATAACAGAACGATATTTTGTGGCAGGAAAAATTCTGCCAAAGGTAGAAAATCATACTGACGATATGCTCTTTTTCAATCTCTATATATGTGATGCGGCAGAGGAACATATTATGGTGTCAGAGAGAAATGCTGACAGATACGCCTATTTAGAGGAAATAGATGAGATAAGCCCTAAATATAAAGCATCAATCAGGATGCCACTTTTAAGATATTATCAGGATAATGACAGTCCTGTTAAGTTGGATATGCTGCTGGATAAAATAGGCTATGAGGACGTGTCCTACAAGGAGAGGGATGAGCTTCTTAGGCTTATGCTGCTTAGGGGGATGCATGATAAGGCATATGATTTTGCGGTGCATTATGGCATAGAGTCGGTAGAACCAAAGATTTTGCTGCGCCTTGGTACCCTACTGGTAGAGCGGGATGGATTTATTGAGAAGCTGCCTATTACCTCTATGTTTATGAGTGCCTTTGAAAAGGGAAAATATAACGAAATTTCTCTTGACTACTTAGGTCAATTCTATAAGGGCAGTATAAAGGCATTAAGGAATATCTGGAAAGCGGCGTCAGGATTTTATGCTGATACCTATCACATATGCGAAAAGCTTATAAACCGTTCATTAGAGACGGGAGCGTATATGGGAGAAGAGGCACTTATTCTTAGGGAATATGTGGCAGGAGGTGCCAAGCCTGAACCGGTATTGCAATATTTGACTTATTTTGCAGAAGAATACTTTGTTGAGAATAAGCTGACAGATGATTATATGTTTAGGGAAATGGCAAGGTTTTATGAAAATGAAAATACCCTGCCAATTGTGTGTATGCTGGCATTTTTAAAGCATTATGCGGAAGAGCCGGAGTATATGGATGAGAATATAAAAGAACATATTAAAAGGTATATTCATATCCTTTACAGGGGCAAAAATATTGTAATGCCCTTTATGAAAGAATTTAAGAATTTCTGTAGCGAAGCAGCCACACTTTCCGATTATGTATTTGTAGAATACAGGGGAGATGCTTCCTCCAAGGTTTATATTAATTACATAATTGAAAAGGATGATGATGAGAATAATGGATATAGCAGGGATGAAATGACAAATGTCTATGGTGGCGTATTCGTAAAATCATTCCTGATATTTTTTGGAGAAAGCGTACAATACTATATTACGGAAGAGAATGGCAGTACTTCCAAGCTTACAGAGAGTGGAAATTTAAGCAAAAATGATGTGGACGGCGATATGTATGAGGACAGATATTCTCTGGTAAATGATATTGCTATTTCAGTGACTTTAAAAGATTACGATACAGCATTACAGCTTTTAGAGGATTATAAATATCGTTTGTATATTACGGATAACCTGTTTAGTCCACAATAGGCAGCATCATACTACCTATAGGATAGGGATACTTATGTTTGGAATTGGAGATTTTGTCGTAGCAGGCTACGATTTGTCAAATGAATATGCCCAGATAAGCTACTGTGAAAACGGAGAAAAGCCCGGTAAAACCATTAGTCTCATAAAGGGGCAGGAGCAGTATAATATACCGGTCTGTCTTTTTAAAAGAAATGAGGTCAATCAATGGTTCGTGGGACAGGACGCTGTTAATTTCGCGGCAGTAGAAGAGGGAGAGATGATATGGCAGCTCTGGGAGAGAGCTCTTATTGGAGAGCCTGTAAGCATTGGGGGCGAGGATTTTGACCCTATTGCCCTGTTGTCCCTCTATGTAAAAAGAAGCCTGGGACTCCTTTTTAGCGAAATAAAAAAGGAAAGACTTAAGGGGATAATGTTTACGGTGCCGGAGCTTACAATGCGGGCATTGGAGGTAATGGAGGAAATTTCCGCGAATATCGATTTAGGCAATATTTCCATAGGTTTGCAGGGGCGGGAAGAGAGTATATATTACTATATTCTTTACCAGGACAGGGCACTGTGGAATTATGATGTATTAGTATATGATTTTAATAGAAGCAATTTATTAAGTTATAGATTTCATGTAAATAAGATGACGAAGCCTAAGGTTGCCTTTGTAAATGGGGAACGCTATGATGTGGCCGGACTTACGGAAAGCTCTTTAGATATGCGTTTTGAAGAAATAGTAAAGGAAAATACCCGGGGGCATATTATAAGTCTTGCCTATTTACTGGGGGGAGGCTTCGATGGAGACTGGGCAAATGCCTCCTTAAAGGAGCTTTGCAGAAACCGTCGTGCCTTTAAGGGAAATAACCTCTACAGTCGTGGAGCCTGCTACTCTATGTTAGAAAAGCTGTCTAAAAAATCAGTGGCTAAGGACCTAATCTTTTTGGGTAAGGATAAGCTTAGAGCAAATATAGGATTAAATGTTATAAAAAATGGAGAAGAAAATTATTTAGCTCTTTTGGATGGAGGCGAAAGCTGGTTTGAGTCCAAAAAGACGGTGGATTTAATCCTGGATGAGGGGAATTCATTTGTACTTATATTGACTCCCTTGGACGGACGTAATGTTAGAAATGTAGAAATAGTCTTAGAGGGGCTTAATGAGCGGGAAAGAAAGACTACCCGCATAAGGTTGGAGCTAATAATGGAATCCGAGGACAGCTTAAGGGTAAATGCCACGGATTTAGGCTTTGGAGAATTTGTTCCTGCTACGGATAGAATTTTTACAAAGCAGATATCACTTAATACTAATGAGGTTATAAAGGATGAGTAATGTGCTGCTTTGCCTGGGCGAATATGCAAAAACTCCATATTATATAGAAGAGGATGGAAGAAATATCTATTCAATTGAGGAACTGTGCTACTACCTCTATCATCAGGCATATTTGATGGAGGATAGCTTTGTAACACAGAAGCTGGGGGAATGGATAGCAGAGCAGCTAAAGCTTTCAGCTCTGGGCAAGGAGATTTTTAAACTGGCCGGCAAGCCGGATGCCCTGTCCAAGCTTATGACGCTACTGTCAGAAAATGTAGGCTACTATGAAAAGCAGGAGTGGGAGACGCTTATTTATGAAATAGGCAGGCATAATAAGCTTTCTGCAAAGGAGAGAAAAAAGCATAGAGCTGACGGATTTTTAAACAGTAAGAAATATATTCCTGCCTTAGAGGAGTATGAAGCTATTATCAGAGAGACAAGAGCTGATGATATTAAGCTTCGGGCTAAGGTATATCATAATATGGGAGTATGCCATGCAAAATTATTTTCCTTTGAAAATGCGGCAAAATCCTTTGAAAAGTCATTTGAATTGCTGCCAAATACTGACACCTATGTCAGTATGCTTGTGGCAATGAAATTTTATATGAAGCCTACGGAATATCTTGACTATTTATCGAAGCATAAGGAGTCCTATGAGGACTCCCTTGAAGTAGAGAGAAAATGCGAGCTTTTAAAGCTTGACTGGAAGAGACAGCCTGCATATAAATTTTTTGAAGAAATTACAAATTTGAGGCAGCAGGGAAGCGCTTACTATGATGGGATAATCAGCATGGCAAGGGAAGCCAGGGAGGATTATAGGGACTGTGTTTCAAGAAAACGAGGTTTTGAATGAATTTTAAGGGTAAGTTTTTCTCAAAGCTGTTTAAGGGTCATGAGGATTATTTTAATGACCTGGCACTGGATGAGAGAAAAGAAGAGGAATTTAATTGGGACTGGGACCATATAATAGAAGAAAAGCATCTCTTTAGAATGAGCGATGAGCTGCAAAGGGAAAGGTATTTAAGAAGCCTTGTAGAGCAGGTTAAGGATGCCTCCACCGAACTGGATAAGTTGTCGGGAGAATATAATCTGGTTACTGCAAATCTAAAGGATATGGATGAAATTGATGCTCTGCCCTTTGAAGAAAAGTCAGAGCTTATGGACAGTGCCAGAAAAATCCTGTTTTATGAAAGCGAAACCAAGGAATATGATACTAAAAAAAGCCTGATGACTGATGCCCAGTATCATGCTATGGAGCGCTTTGAGGATAAAATGCCCAAGGCATATGAGGATATTAAGGCGTCAGAGGAATTAAAGGACGTTATAAAAGAGGATTTAAGAAAGCTGGAGGCTGAAAAACACGCCTATTTATACAGACAGGCAGAGCTGAAAAGGGATATTGTAAATTTAAGAGGAATGGTTATTATATGTGTATTTGCTGCAATATTATGTGTACTTATGCTTCTTATTTTACAATACGGCTTTGAGATGGAAACTAAAATAGGCTACATTATTACGGTGTTTGCAGTAGCTATAGCAATTACCTTTGGGTTTGTAAAGCATCAGGACAGTAACAGAGAGCTTAGCAAGGTTTACAGGGGTATTAACAGGATTATCCTTTTGCAGAATACAGTTAAAATCAGATATGTAAACAATGCAAATCTGCTGGATTATCTCTGCGCCAAATATAATACTAAAGGCTCTAAAGAGCTATGGAAGATTTGGGAGGCTTACTTAGAGGAAAAACAGCTTAGGGATAAGCAGGCGTTTAATGAGCAGGAAATGAGCTTCTACCAGACGGATTTATTGAAAAAACTCAGACGTTATCAGCTAAGTGATGTATATGCCTGGCTTAATAATCCCAGAGCCATATTGGAAAAGAACGAGATGGTGGAGCTTCGCCATGCCCATATTATTCAGCGTCAGAAGCTTAGAGCAAGGATGGACTATAATAAACGCCTGGCAAAAGAGGGACAAAAGGAATTAAAGGAATTTGTAAAAAAATATCCTGAATATTCAAGAGAGGCTATGGATATGCTGGAGAGATATTCCTGATATTAATACGGTTGACACTCTTATTACTTTAAGGTAGTATAGTTATGCGCTTTAGCGTAGTAACACATTAGCAAAGTCTAGGGCTTTGCGGCAGTAGTTTTAAGAGGAGATTATTATGAAGAAGATTTTGGCAATGGCTGTGACAGCAGTGATGACACTTGGTCTTGTGGCTTGTGGAGACAAGGCGGCAGATACAGTGAATGAAGCAGTTGATAATGCAGATGTAGCTGTAGTAGAGGAAGCAGAGAATACTGTAGAGGCAGTGGAAGCAGAGGAAGAGAGAACTCAGCTTGTGGTAGGCTTTGATGCAGAATTCCCTCCTTATGGCTCTATTGATGAGGCTACAGGCGAATATGTAGGCTTTGACCTGGATTTGGCAGCAGAGGTTTGCGCTCGTAATGGCTGGGAGCTTGTAAAGCAGCCTATCGATTGGGATGCAAAGGATATGGAGCTTTCTTCAGGCTCGATTGACTGTATCTGGAATGGATTTACAATCAATGGACGTGAGGAACAGTACACATGGACAATACCATATGTGGATAACAGCCAGGTATTTGTAGTTGCGGCAAATTCAGGTATAGCTTCAAAGGCTGATTTGGCAGATAAAAATGTGGGAGTACAGAAAGATTCATCAGCTCTTGCAGCCCTTGAGGATGAGGAAAATGCAGAGCTTGCAGCATCATTTGCAAGTCTTACACAGTATGCTGATTACAATACAGGATTTATGGATTTAGAGGCCGGTGCTATTGATGTATTGGCGCTGGATGTAGGAGTTGCAAAATTCCAGATAGCTTCAAGAGAAGAGGGTGCATATGTAATCCTTGATGACCCTCTTTCATTAGAGCAGTATGGTGTAGGCTTCCTACTTGGAAATACTTCACTTAGAGATAAGGTAGAGACTACTCTCCTTGAGATGGCAGAGGATGGCACATTTATGAAGATTGCCGAAAACTATGGAGACTTTGGTCTGACAGATAGTGTTTGCTTAGGCAAGTAAAGTCAAGGGTGCTGCGTGTCAGCACCCTATAATTTTGTTAAATAGGAAGTACGTTCCTATTACTTATTCCAAATTACAAGGAGCATTTATGGGGTCAACATTTTTAAAACTTTTGGCAGGCATGGGAGTATCCGTAGAAATTTTTATTCTTACCCTCCTTTTTTCTTTGCCTTTAGGACTTTTAGTTGCCTTTGGGCGTATGTCTAAAAACGGTATTTTACGTTTTTTTGTGAAAATATATATTGCGATTATGAGGGGAACGCCTCTTATGCTCCAGTTGATTGTGGTGTATTTTGCCCCCTTTTATGTATTTGGAATTAAAATTTCCCAGTCCTATAGATTTATTGCGGTAATAATTGCTTTTTCCATTAACTATGCTGCTTACTTTGCGGAAATTTATCGCTCCGGCATTGAGTCAATGCCGGTGGGGCAATATGAGGCGGCAAAGGTATTGGGATATTCCAAGACCCAAACCTTTTATCGTATTATTTTTCCACAGGTGGTAAAGAGGATTTTACCTCCGGTTACTAATGAGACAATTACTCTTGTAAAGGATACCTCTTTAGCCTTTGTTATTGCTGTGGCGGAAATGTTTACCATTGCCAAGCAGATATCTGCCAAGCAGGCATCTGTAAACGCACTTATGATAGCGGGAGTATTTTACTTTATATTTAATTATGTGGTGGCATTTATTATGGAAGCCCTGGAAAAAAAGCTTTCATATTATAAATAAAAGGGAGCCGGTATGAGCGAAAATTTATTAGAGCTTAAATCAATAAAAAAAAGTTTTACGGAAGAAGCAGTGCTTGAGAATATTTCTCTGAATGTGAAAAAGGGAGAGGTGGTATCTATAATAGGGCCATCAGGCTCCGGCAAATCCACACTGCTTCGCTGTGCGGCAATGCTTAATGAAATAGATGATGGGGATATTATCTATATGGGAAAATATGCGGCAAGAAGTGTAAACGGAAAGGCTGTGTATGCTGAAAAAAAGGAGCTTAAGGAGATAAGCCGTACCTTTGGACTGGTATTTCAGAACTTCAATCTCTTTCCCCATTATTCAGTATTAAAAAATATTATTGAAGCTCCAATGCTGGTGGATAAATTATCAAAAGAAGAGGCAACCCAAAGAGGTATGGAGCTTCTTAGCCGCTTTGGACTTTCGGATAAGGCTAATTCATATCCCTGTGAGCTGTCGGGTGGACAGCAGCAGAGAGTATCTATTGCAAGAGCCCTGGCACTTCAGCCTCAGATTTTATTCTTTGATGAACCTACCTCTGCCCTTGACCCTGAACTTACAGGGGAGGTGCTAAAGGTTATAAAGCAGTTGGCAAAGGAGCATATGACTATGATTATAGTTACCCATGAAATGCAGTTTGCCAAAGAGGTGTCTGACAGAATAGTGTTTATTGAAAACGGAGTGGTAGTGACCGATGATACTCCTGAAAATATATTCTCTTCAGGCAATGCCAGAATAAAGGAATTTATCGGAAAATTTAATGTATAGCAGAATCTTATAGGGTTTGCCGGGTGGAATGACTAATACAGTCAATGCGAAAACAGTGTTAAATGTTACTAAAAGATGGTATTAAAATGGTATTAAAAGTCTTCTCCTGCCCTTGAAACGGATAAAGGTATAGCGTATACTAGATAGGGCATTTATTTAGCCCACAGACACATATTAATTAAACAGATTTCTATGGAGGAATAAATGAGTACAGATTGTTACAACAGCCCCCTTTCGGAAAGATATGCAAGCAAAGAAATGCAGTATATATTTTCTCCTGACAAGAAGTTCCGTACATGGAGAAAGCTATGGATTGCTCTTGCAGAGACAGAAAAGGAATTAGGACTTGATATTACTCAGGAACAAATTGATGAGCTAAAGGCTTTTGCAGATGATATTAACTATGATGTGGCAAAGGCAAGGGAAAAAGAGGTTCGCCATGATGTTATGAGCCATGTCTATGCTTATGGAGTACAGTGTCCTAAGGCAAAGGGCATTATCCATCTGGGAGCTACAAGCTGCTATGTAGGAGATAATACTGACATAATTGTTATGACAGAGGCTTTAAAACTGGTTAAGAAAAAGCTTGTGAATGTAATTAATGAGCTTGCAAAGTTTGCTGATGCTTACAAAGACCAGCCAACACTGGCATTTACTCATTTTCAGCCTGCACAGCCTACAACGGTAGGTAAGCGTGGATCCCTGTGGCTACAGGAATTTTTAATTGATTTGGAAGATTTGGAATATGTGCTCTCTACTATGAAGCTTCTTGGAAGCAAGGGTACTACAGGTACTCAGGCATCTTTCTTAGAGCTTTTTAACGGAGATAATGAAACAATAGATAAAATTGACCCTATGATTGCAAAGAAAATGGGCTTTGAGAACTGTGTGGCAGTATCGGGTCAGACCTATTCCCGTAAGGTGGACACAAGGGTATTAAACGTGCTGGCGGGAATTGCAGCAACAGCTACAAAGATGAGCAATGACATAAGACTGCTTCAGCATTTAAAAGAGGTGGAGGAGCCCTTTGAAAAGAGCCAGATTGGTTCTTCGGCTATGGCATATAAGCGCAACCCGATGAGAAGCGAAAGAATTGCTTCCCTTGCCAGATATGTTATCTGCGATGCCCTAAATCCGGCTATAACATCGGCTACCCAGTGGTTTGAAAGAACGCTGGACGATTCGGCCAATAAACGTCTTTCCATTCCGGAGGGTTTTTTGGCAATAGACGGAATACTGGATTTGTGTATTAATGTAGTGGACGGACTTGTGGTGTATCCCAAGGTTATTGAAAAGCATATGTTGGCCGAGCTTCCCTTTATGGCAACTGAAAACATTATGATGGATGCAGTAAAGGCAGGTGGCGACAGACAGGAGCTTCACGAGAAAATACGTACTCTTTCAATGCAGGCAGGTAAGGCTGTAAAGGAAGAGGGTAAGGATAATAATTTGTTAGAGCTTATTGCGGCGGATGAATCCTTTGGACTTACCATAGAAGAGCTTAAAGCAAGTATGGAACCGGGCAAATATGTGGGTCGCAGCAGGTATCAGGTAGAGGTCTTTTTACGTGATGTGGTTAATCCTATATTAGAGGAAAATAAAGACCTATTGGGTGTTACGGCAGAGATTAATGTATAAATATTTCGCATTGCGAAGAATTGGAGAATAAAATGGTTAAAGCAGTAGTTGGAGCAAATTGGGGAGACGAGGGCAAGGGAAAGATTACGGATATGTTGGCAGAAAAGGCTGATATTATTGTAAGATTTCAAGGTGGAGCAAATGCGGGACATACTATCGTAAACAATTATGGTAAATTTGCGCTTCATACATTGCCAAGTGGTGTTTTCTACGACCATACCACAAGCATTATAGGTAATGGTGTGGCACTTAATATTCCCATTCTGTTTAATGAGATTAAATCCATTGTGGATAAGGGGGTTCCTGAACCTAAGATTTTAGTATCGGACAGAGCGCAGATTGTAATGCCCTATCATATACTTTTAGATCAGTATGAAGAGGAGAGACTGGGCGGAAAATCCTTTGGCTCTACAAAGTCAGGAATTGCTCCTTTCTATTCTGATAAATATGCAAAAATCGGTTTCCAGGTAAGCGAGCTTTTTGATGATGAGCTTTTAAAGGAAAAGGTTTCGCGAGTATGTGAAATAAAGAATATTATGTTTGAGCATATGTATCATAAGCCTAAAATCGATGAGGCCAAGCTTCTTGAAACTCTTCATGAGTATAGAGATATGGTTGCTCCCTATGTATGTGACGTATCACTGTTTTTGGATAAGGCGATTAAAGAGGGTAAGACAGTGCTTTTGGAGGGTCAGCTTGGAACCTTAAAGGACCCTGACCATGGAATTTATCCAATGGTTACATCCTCATCTACCCTGGCAGCCTATGGTGCCATAGGTGCAGGAGTTGCGCCTTATGAAATCAGGGAGGTTGTAACAGTATGTAAGGCATATTCTTCCGCTGTGGGAGCCGGAGCCTTTGTTTCGGAGATTTTTGGAGAAGAGGCAGATGAGCTCAGACGCAGAGGCGGAGACGGTGGCGAGTATGGTGCTACAACAGGACGTCCCAGAAGAATGGGGTGGTTTGACTGTGTGGCAAGTAAATACGGATGCCGTATGCAGGGCACTACAGATGTGGCATTTACAGTCCTTGATGTACTTGGATATTTGGATGAAATTCCGGTATGTGTAGGCTATGAGATTGATGGAGAAGTGACAACAGACTTCCCGGTTACAAGACTTTTGGAAAAGGCTAAGCCGGTTTTTAAAACATTGCCCGGCTGGAACTGCGAGATACGGGGAATTACCGAATATGACAAGCTTCCAGAGAATTGCAGAAAATATGTGGAGTTTGTGGAGGAGCAGATTGGATATCCTATTACAATGGTATCAAATGGCCCCGGAAGAAATGATATAATATTCAGAGAAAGTAAACTTTCAAAATAAACTGAAAAATAAAGCAATAACACAACAAAAAGACTTCGTGGTACTTTTAGGCTATGGAGTCTTTTTTTACAAGATGTTAAAATTTAGGGAACTAATTAAGATGGGGTAGTGGTTGATGAAACATAAAAAGAGTTTACATAAAAAGAGTGCAGACAGAGGGGAAATCACTAAAATAAACAGAGTGGTACTGGTTTGCTACGCTCTTTGTGGCATTACTTTATCAGTACTTGGTACTTTTAGTTATCCAATCCTTTCACAGGAGGGGTATTCTTTGGCGGTTACAGGTCTTATTTATTATTCCTTATTGTGGTTGCCATTTCTTATTTATTCCCTTAATTTTTTTGCCGCTACGGATAAAAGCTGGGACACCCGGGTGCTGCTGTTTATGTTTTTTCTATTGTTCTATGGCTTTACGGTATACACCAGTAAGAATTCTGTGGCGGTGCTTACTGCCATTCCCCTGTTAATTTTAACCATGTCCTACGGGGATTCACATTTTACCTTGCTTATAAGCATATGTACTGTAATCTTTGTGGCGAGCCATTTCTTTTCGCCGGCATTAGATGGTGCTTATCGCAATCTGGATATATATAGATTTTATTCAAGCATGGCTGTGATTTTTGCAGTATTCTTCGTGAACATTGTGGTAAGGCTGATTGAAGATATTCAAAATGGGAGACGCAGACAGATTGAGCTGGAAAGAAACAGACTTAAAAATCTTGTATCTCTGGGTATAGGAAGAATTATAGAATATGACGTACAAAAAGATGTGATGATGACAGTCAGAGGCTCAGCAGAATACAAACGCAGTGAAAGATTTATAGACAATTTCAGTGCGGTGGCTAAGCAACAGAGATATATACTCTATGCTGATTGGAAAATTTTTGATGCATTTATGAATGACTGTAAATGGGGAGTGCCCCTGTTTGAATATCAGATGCGTCTAAGAGATGGCAATGGCGACTATAAGTGGTATAGGATTAAAGCCAGCTCCATTTTAAATGAGGATGGTAAGCCTGATAAAATTATAGGCTTTTTGGAAAATATTGATGAAGTAAAGCGTATGGAGCTTAGACAGGCGGATGAGGATATGAGAGATCCCCTGACAAAGCTGTATAAGTTTGATTATGCAAAAACACTGATTAGTAAATCTCTGTCCAATCAGACATCCCGTGAAAATTACAAATATGCCTGTATTATCACTTTGGATATGGATGGCTTTGGGCTTTTAAATAATCGCATGGGAAAATCCTTTGGCGATGAGATTTTGAAGAATATTGCTTCAGAGCTGGACTCTATTTTCTATCCGTCAGATGTATTAGGCAGAGTGGGTGGCGATGAATTTGTAATTTTAATGGAAAATATTAACAGCATTTCCGATATTGAGAAAAAAATACAGGAAATGCAAAGGGTTATGAACCGTACCTATGTGGGCGAAAATATGCGATATGGCAGTACCGCGGGTATGGGAATAGCTGTTTATCCAAAGGATGGAACTGATGTTGATACACTGCTTATAAATGCGGAAAAGGCTATGTATCACGCAAAGAGCATTGGTAAAAACTGCTATGAATTTTATAGAGCCGAAAACGAAGAGGTATATTCCGAATATAAGATAGAAGAAAAACGTAAAATAAAGGAACAGACCAATATGGAGGAGGAGTCAAGAGCTATTACATCCGACTCGCTTATTGAAATTGCCTTTAAGCTTATGGACGATTCTAAGGATACGGACAGTGCTATTAATCTCCTTATAAGAAGAGTTGCAAAGCAGCTTAATTTAGGTGGTATCAGGATAAGGGCAAGGGTGGCAAAGGATCTTAGTACCACAACACTCTATAGCTGTACCACCATTCCCGAACTGGAATTTGACAATGCTGATATGACCTTTTCTCTGTCCCAGTGGGCGGATATTCTGGACTCCTACAGGGTAAATAACAATTTGGTGGCATATAGTAATGTGGAGGATATAGAGAGCAGAGTAGACAGACAGCTATTGCTTTCTATGGGGGCAAAGGCTTATGTGGGCTGTGCTTATTTTGATAAGGGAGAGTTTGCAGGCAGTATAGATTTTGTGGACTTTGATAATACCAGAGCCTGGAATAATGATGAATTGACTGTAATGCGGGCAGTATCCAATGTTATTTCTTCATATCTGTTAAAGATGAAAGCATATGAAGATGCTTCTAATACGGTGGAGCGTCTGACAGGCTATGATGGTGTGACAGGTCTGTTAACCTACGAAAAATTCTTAAATCTTGTGGCAGAATATATTGAAAACGCCCCTCATGGAAAATATGCCATGATATATATTGATTTCAGCAATTTTAAATATGTAAATGAAACATATGGATATGAGACAGGAGACAGAATTTTAAGAAATCTGGCGGAAGAGGCGGCGGGATATAAGGAATATTATATACATGGTAGCCGTGTATTTTCCGATAATATGGTATTCTTTGTAAGACTCAGTGAAATTACTGATGAAGAACGTCTTCTTATGTTTGAAAAAATAAGCAAGCGTTTTAGTGACAGAATGCAGATGGAATATATTGACAGTAAGCTGGTGGTGGATATTGGCGTATGTACCTTTGATATATGCGGTCAGCCTGTGCCACTGAAAAATATTATTTCAAATGCAAATATGGCACGTAAGCTTACTAAAAAGCCTAATAACCCCAGATGCATTATTTACAATGATGAAATGGGAAGAGAGCTTATGAATGAGGTGGCATATGCTACCGATATGGAAAATGCCTTTAAAAATCATGAATTTGTGGTTTATTTACAGCCCAAGGTGGATTTAAAGTCAAATAAAATCGATGGAGCTGAAGCTCTGGTACGCTGGAAGAAGCAGGATGGACGCCTTATATTCCCCAATGATTTTATTCCTGTATTTGAGAAGAATAAGAGCATTACATTGCTTGACTTCTATGTATATGAAGAGGTGTGCAAATATTTAAGAGCAAGACTGGATGCAGGCAAAAAGGTGGTTCGTATTTCCGTGAATATTTCCAGAGTCCATCTGTTTTCCGTTGATTCACTGGTAAATCATTTAAAGTCGCTGCTTGAAAGGTATAAGATACCACCACATTATCTGGAGTTTGAGCTTACGGAAACAGTATTCTCAGATAGGGTGGAGGACACTGTTTCGCTTATGACAAGGCTTAGAGAATTGGGCGTGGTTATATCCATGGACGATTTTGGTTCGGGATATTCTTCCCTAAATGCTCTTACAAAGCTTTCTTTGGACGTGGTTAAGCTGGATAAGGAATTCTTAAAGGATTTTGAAAATGATCCTGATGAGAAGATTATTATTCCCAGTGTAATAGACATGGCTAAAAAGCTAAAACTCACAGTGGTATGTGAGGGTGTTGAAACCAAGGAACAGGTGGCATTTTTAAGAGATGTGGGCTGTGATTATGCCCAGGGATATTTCTATTCAAAGCCAATTCCGCAACAGCAATTTGACGAGCTTTTAGAGGTTTAGTGTGATAAAAAAATAACTATTGTTTTAAGAGGGATGCATTATAGCGTGCATCCCTTTTTTTTGATATAGTAGTGGTATACTGCGAAAAAGGAAGGTATTGCAAAATGTATGATGTAATAGTTATCGGTGCGGGAATAAACGGAAGCTTTATCGCCCACGAATTATCAAAAAAGCAATGCAGGGTAATGCTGCTTGATAAATGTGGAGATATCGCGGATGGTTCCACTATGGCAAACAGTGCCATAATCCATTCGGGGCATGACCCGAAGCCCGGCACCCTAAAGGCTAAGCTTAATGTACGGGGAAACAGGATGTATCCTAAAATTTGCGAAGAACTTGGGGTAGATTATAAGCAATGCTCAGCATTTGTAGTAGCAACAGATGATGGGGAAAATGAAGTCTTGGATATGCTTATGGGGCAGGCAAAGGACAGAGACATTCCTTTCAATATGCTTACAGGCTCAGAGGCAAGAGAGCTGGAGCCGAATTTAAGTGATGCTGTTATAAGGGCAATGGAGCTTCCTACAACGGGTGTTGTATACCCATGGAATGTGGCAATCGCCCTTGTGGAGGAAGCGGTATTAAATGGTCTTGAGCTTAGACTTAATGAAGAAGTTTTAGATATTAAAAAGGAAAATAACAAATTTTTGGTAAAGACATCTGAATGTGAATATGAAGCAAAATATGTAGTAAATGCAGCAGGTGTATTTGCAGATGATATATATGCCATGGTGCTTGGAAAAGCACCTGACTTTTCTATTACGGCAAGACGCGGGGAATACTATGTGTTGGATAAGCAGGAAAAGCCTGTAGTAAATCGTATAATTTATCCGGTACCGGGAGCAACAGGAAAAGGAATATTAGTAGTACCCACAGTATATGGCAATGTGCTTTTAGGGCCTAATTCGGAAAGCATAGATGATAAGACTGCTAATTGTACCACAAGTGATGCTTTAGCGACAGTCAAAAAGGGAGTAAACAAAACAGTTTCCAATATTCCCTTTGATAAGGTAATACGTACCTTTGCAGGGCTTCGAGCTACAGGCAGTACGGGAGATTTTGTGATTGGACAGTCAGAAGAGGTGCCCGGCTTTGTTAATGTGGCGTGCATAGAGTCTCCGGGACTGGCTTCAGCGCCTGCAATTGCAGAGTATGTGATGAATGAGATAATGGGGCAGGAATGGAACTTTGCTAATAAGCAGGATTATATTCATAGAAAACCCTACCTTAGAATGGAAAACTTAAGCAACGAGGAAAAAAATAAGGTTATTAAGGAAAATCCGGACTTTGGAGATATTGTATGCAGATGTGAAAATATAAGCCGTGGGGAGATACGACAGGTTATAAATATTCCTGCCGGTGCATCAACCGTAAAGGGTGTGAAAAAGAGAATAAGCCCCGGATTTGGAAGATGCCAGGGTGGCTTCTGCGAGCCGTTGGTAGTTGAGATTTTATCAAAAGAACTGGGGATACCCATGACGGAGGTAAGACTTGACTCGAAAAAATCCGTTATATTAACGGACAGAACAAAATCAGTATAGCGGAGGCAAAAATAATGAATTATGAAATAGTAATAATAGGTGGAGGAAGTGCCGGTATTGCGGCGGCAATCTCCGCATATAACAAGGGATGCAGAAATATTCTGCTTTTAGAAAAGGATGTGGAATTAGGGGGTATACTGCTTCAATGTATACATAATGGATTTGGACTTCATAGATTTAAAGAGGAGCTGGCAGGTCCGGCGTATGCGGAAAAATGGGTAGAAATGTTAAATGACACATCTGTCACTGTAAAAACAAATACTACCGTAACGGCATTAACAGAGGATAAACAGGTTACCTATGTAAATCCTGAGGAGGGGTATGTAACAGTAGGTGCAAAGGCTGTAGTATTGGCAGTGGGATGCCGTGAGAGAACCAGGGGAGCTATTGCAATACCGGGATACAGACCGGCGGGTGTGTGGTCGGCAGGTACTGCTCAGAAATATTTAAATATGCAGGGATATATGGTAGGAAAACGTGTATTTATTCTGGGTAGCGGGGACATAGGTCTCATTATGGCGCGAAGAATGACCTTGGAGGGTGCGACTGTACTTGGGGTGGCTGAGCTTATGCCCTATTCAAACGGTCTGCCCAGAAATATAAAGCAGTGTCTTGATGATTTTAATATTCCTTTGTTTTTAAGTCATACCATTACAGAAATACGCGGAAAAGACAGGCTGGAGGGAATAACTCTAAGTCAGGTAGATGAAAGCTTTAAGCCCATAGCGGGTAGCGAAAAGGAATTTGAAATAGATACCTTGCTTTTGTCTGTTGGTCTTATACCTGATGGAGTATTGCCTGAAATGGCAGGTGTCAGGCTTCATCCAAGGACTAAGGGACCTGTGGTGGATGAGCATTTAATGACAAATGTACCCGGAATTTTTGCCTGTGGAAATGGACTCCATGTTCATGATTTAGTGGATTTTGTAAGTATGGAGGGGGAAGAAGCAGGGCTGGCTGCGGCTAAATATGTGTTGGAAAGCTTAGCTGTGGAAAATGATGTGGCAGCCGACAGGGAAGTGATTACCTTAACTGCCGGAGATGGAATAGGCTATGCTCTTCCAAGCCGTATAAATCCTAAGGCTATGGAGCCTAAGCTGGAAATAAAAATGCGTGTCACAAGAAATGACAGAAATGTCAGAATTGTTATCAGGCAGGATGATAAGATTATTAAAGAGGCAAAGAAAATAAGAATTGCTCCCAGCGAAATGGAAAAGATTATTGTAAAGCAGGAAGAGCTGGAAAATATTTCAGGAGAACTGACTGTAGAAGTAAGAAAAAAAGAGTAGTGTGAGAGCCGTATGCAGTTTTAAGTCGGGCACTATATTAAGCCTGAGTGTTCGCCGGGAATGGAGGATTAAATGGAGAAAATATTAACCTGTATTGTCTGCCCTATGGGCTGTGAAATTACAGTAGACATGGGGGAGGACGGAAAAATAAATTCCATTACAGGAAATACCTGTAAAAGGGGAGAGGTATATGCGCGCAATGAATTTACAAATCCCATGCGTCAGCTTACCTCTACAGTAGTAATTGAGGGTGGTTTGTATGAGAGATTGCCTGTGATTTTATCAGGAGATATACCAAAGGACAAAATGTTTGATGTAATGGAAAAGCTGTCAGTGGCGTCTGTAAAAGCGCCAATAAAAAGAGGGGATGTAATCATAGAAAATGTTTGTGATTTAGGCGTAAATGTTATTGCCTCGAGGTCAATGTAATATGAAGAAAAAAATGAAGCAGGCGTTAGCTATAGTTGGAGCAATAATATTAGTGCTTATGTATGTACTGCTCTTTGTGTTTGCAGTATTGGATATTCCTAATTGGCAGAGATTTTTCTTTGCCTGCTTAGGTGCCACCATAATCATACCTGTATTTTTATGGATTAATTTCTGGCTGTACGAACGTATGGTGGAAAGGCGCGAGAGCGAGGATGATGATGTAGAAATAAGCCACAGACCTGATAAGGGTAAAAATAGCTGAAATATAAATATTAAGCTTGGATATAGCTATAATAAATGAAAACTATAGAAAAAGTCGAATTATTTTAAAACAATCTAAAATAATTATTGAAAAACTAAATTGCATATGCTATAGTCAAATAAAATTATTCAAACAATGAAGTATTCTTTTTGCTGAATACGAGGCTTGCATTGGTTGGTGTATATTGGAGGAATTAAAAGTGAGAAACATGAAAGCGCTATTTTCATGCGCTCTCTTGGCTTTGTGTGGATATTCTCTGGTGGCATGTGCAGACTTGGATTTTGGCAAATCTGAAGTAAAATCTGATAATTCGTCGAAAAGCGATATCCCTAAGGACTATGTAGTTAGTACAAGGGATATTGTAACGGCGAATATATCTTCGGGCGTTTCTGTCCACGACCCATCC
>JBHAJK010000088.1:0-3969 GCA_041826605.1 Lachnospiraceae bacterium
CGCCTACGTTTTTTGACTGGCACTCTCAGAAAAATATTCTGCGTAAATGGTGCAGTTATTTAGAAAACGATGCACTAGGGGGCAATATATAAAATGTGAAAAATGCACAAATTGAAAAGTTAAAAAATATTGAAAATATAGAAAAATAAAATTATTAGGAAAAACGATTGACTAAAATATTGGAAAAGGGTAAGATTTTATATATCAGATAAGTAAATCGATTTACCAAAATAGTAAATGCATGCGCGGCATTACTAAAAAAATAACTAAATGGTTACGGAAAACACTATTGTTTTCTTAAGGGAGAATTGGAGGAAACTATGAAAAGGAAAATTCTGGCGGCGTTACTGGCAGTTACAATGACCGCAACATTGGTTGTGGGCTGTGGCAGCAAGTCTACAGATGGCACAGCTTCCGGCTCGGACAAAGAGGCTGCATCACAGGCAGGTGGCAATGAAACGGCTGCGGCTAATGGGGAAGTCAGCGATATGGCAAAGAAAGCCATTGAAGAGCGTAAGGCAAAGGCAGAAAAGGATGGAAAGTACGAAAAGATTGTTATTTCATTCTTTGACTGGACAGGCGCTCCTGCGGGTATTGACCGTGTGAATGCAGCGTTAAGCGCTCATACCAGAGAGACTCTGGGACTGGATGTGGAACTTCTTATTATGGACTCAGCTTCATATGCCAATAATATGACACTTATGCTGTCATCAGGAGAGCAGGTGGATTTATTTGGTACCTGTATTCTTGGCTACAACTCTATGATTAACAACGGATATACCCTGGACCTGGAAGAGGACGGACTTTTAGATAACTATGGTGCAGGAATTAAGCAGTATGTCAGAGCATCTTATCTGGACGCCTGCCGCGTAGGAGATGTGCTGTACGGTGTTCCACCCATTAAGGATTATGCAATCCAGACAAGTGCAATATGTATCGGACAGGAGTATCTTGATGCTATCGGATATGATGCATCAGCTTTAAAGCTTGATGCTATGGGCTCTTACATAGCTGACTGGGATGAGATTAACAATATCTTTGCCAAACTCCATGAAAAGTTTCCTGATAAGTATGTAATGGCTATTCAGGATAATGGACTTACACAGGGAAGCTCTGTGGACAATGTGGGCGGAGACTATTTCGGTACACTTCTTGACCCTGAAAACTCCCTTGAAGTATCGGATGTATATACCTCTGATGTGTTTAGAGAGTGGTGTGAAAGAGCATATGCGTGGAATCAGGCAGGATATCTTTCAAAGGATGCTATGACAGATGATACCGGTGCTTCTGCAAAGGTTAAGTCAGGCTCATATATGGCTATGATGGCTTGTTCAAAGCCCGGATATAAGACCCAGATATCAGGCGAATGTGGCAGAGATATGGCAGTATTTAATGTAGGCGAAAGCTTTATGTCATCTTCATCAGTATCGGCATTCCCTTGGTGCATTAACCAGAATACCGCTGACCCTGTGGCAGCTATGCAGGTACTTGACGCTCTTTATTCAGACTCGGTTGTATCAAATCTCGTATGCTGGGGAGAAGAGGGCAAGGAATATAAGGTATTAGAGGATGGCACTATTACATATATGGACGGTGTGGATGCCAATACTTCAGAGTACTACCCCAATGTACTTTGGATGATGCCAAATCCCTATGTAGCACATGTATGGACAGGGGACCCTCTCAATATTGGCGAGCTTATGTCAGACTTCAATGATAATTGTGAATGTAAATCAAAGGCACTTGGATTTACCTGGGATAATAGCGACTATGCTTCTGAATATACAGCTCTTAAGAATGCTTATGACCAGTATGCAAAGCAGGTAGTATTTGGATTTGTGGCACCTGATGAGGGTATTAATCAGTTGGAGGATGCCCTAAAGGCCGCAGGACTTGAAACCTATATGGACGCAAAGCAGGAGGCACTTAATAAATGGGCTTCTGAAAGCGGAATTAAATAATAAGTAAATAACTATTTGTGTTAAATTTAATCTCAGCCTGCCAGCATGGGGGCTGAGATTACCATTCCAAGCCAAAAGGGGAAGAATGATGGAGAAAAAACGAAAATTTAAAAGATATATTCCTCTGTACATAATGGCGTTGCCGGGGCTTATATATCTTTTTATAAATAATTATATGCCACTGCCGGGACTGGTATTGGCGTTTAAAAAGTACAATGCCAGACATGGTATATTTGGCTCTAAATTTGTAGGACTTAAAAATTTCAAATATCTTTTTGCCACAAAGGATGCATTTATAATTACAAGAAATACTTTGCTATATAATGCGGCATTTATTATTGTGAATACTGTATTAGCAATTTTTGTAGCTATTCTTTTGGCTGAAATGAGCTCAAGAATTAAAAAGGCATATCAGTCCTTTATATTGCTGCCCTATATGATTTCAATGGTAATTGTCAGCTATCTTGTGTTTGGATTTTTATCTACAGAAAATGGTTTTATTAATAAAACTATTTTGGAGGGCATGGGCAGGGCGCCTATTGTATGGTATATGCAACCTAAATATTGGCCTTTTATACTTATATTTGTAAGTGCATGGAAAGGTGTAGGCTACAACTGTGTTATCTATCTGGCATCCATTCTTGGAATTGACAGAAGCATATACGAGTCGGCGGCCATTGATGGAGCAAGTAAGTGGCAACAGATTTTCAAGATAACAATTCCTCTCTTAAAGCCTACCATCATTATGATGACTATGCTGGCTTTGGGAAGAATTTTTTATTCTGATTTTGGACTTTTTTATCAGGTACCTCAAAACCAGGGAGCATTGTTCCCGGTTACAAATACTGTGGATACATATGTATACAGAGGACTTTTGGAGCTGGGAGATATGTCCATGTCTTCGGCTGCCGGTCTTTATCAGTCTCTGGTGGGCTTTGTGCTTGTGCTGGGCTCTAATTTACTGGTACGTAAAATTGACCCTGAGAATGCACTGTTTTAATGGGGGTGGATAATGAGAACAAAAGATGAAAAGAAATTTCAAATATTTGCCCATATAGTTATGATTGTGCTATCATTACTGGCAATAATTCCCTTTGTGCTTTTGCTGATATCTTCATTTACGGATAATGATATGCTTATTGCCAATGGATATTCATTTACGCCGGCTAAGTGGAGCACCTATGCCTACGAATATATTTTCAAAACGGGAAACTCAGTGCTGCATGCCTATGGGGTGTCCGTTGTACTGACTATTGTAGGTACAACACTGTCCATAGTGATTACAACACTGTTGGCATATGCACTTTCAAAAAAGGAATTGCCGGGCAGAAAGGTATTAATGTTTTTGGTGGTATTTACCATGCTTTTTAATGGAGGACTTGTACCTACATATATGGTATATACCAATTTGATTAATGTTAAGAATACCTTTTTTGCACTTCTGCTTCCGGGGCTATTAATGAACGGCTTCAATGTAATGCTTATGAAATCCTATTTTGTAAGCAGTATTCCGGGAGAGATATTGGATGCGGCATATATTGACGGAGCCAGTGAATTTCAGGTATTTACCAGAATTGCAGTACCTCTTTCAAAGCCTATAATTGCTACCATAGGGCTATTTGCAGGAATTGCATATTGGAATGACTGGATGAACGGCTATGTATATCTGACTAAAAGATCTGATTTGTATTCGGTACAAAATCTGTTAAACAGAATGATACAGAATATTCAATATCTAAGTCAGAATAGTTCAAGAGTACAGGATGCAGGGGTGGGGCTTGCTTCAATCCCCTCAGTTTCGGTACGAATGGCAATGGCTGTAGTGGGTGTGTTACCAATATTGCTGGTATATCCGTTTATACAAAGCAATTTTGTAAAGGGAATTACATTAGGTGGAGTAAAGGGCTGACAAAATGAAAAGGTGTGGAGAGAACAAAATGATTGAATTAAAAGTAAACGATTTAAAACCAATGGATACTATTAACCGTGAGATATAGGGACATTTCAG